>CAYUZE010000001.1:0-221950 GCA_964449585.1 uncultured Gammaproteobacteria bacterium
AATGTTATTTTTCTTTTGTAAAGTTTGCGGCGGTTTTTGCTCCGGCATCATTGGCCAACATACCGATGATATACCACACCGAGCTCTTCATCGTCCATCCGGTCATCGCCTTCACAAACGTATTGTGTTCAAGGGCATGATTTATCGGACTGTATATATTCTTTTCAATAAACGCCCCTACCACGGGAAGCACGTTGATTGCGCGCATGACGCTTTCCGTATCGGTGGCATTTACCGAATTACGGATCTTCGCGTAGGTCAATCCAAGCCGTTGTACCGGAGTAGTCTTCCCGAAAATGAAGGTGGCAAGGTTGACGCCATCAGCGATGACTTCTGCCATGGGCGAGGCATACGAAACTTCGTTTTCAGGCTTCATAACCGCATTCACTGCCTTTTTTGCCGCAAAGTTAATTACCATGTCCGAACCTGTTTCTTCCACATTATCAACCACGGAAATCCACGGTGATTCCCACCGCGCTTTTTGCGGAATATCCGAAGGCCGAGGATGTCGTGCTTCGATAAACTCCTTGGCTTCGTGAAGAAGCATGTCTCCCACGATACGTTTTTCCAGTTGATCAAGCGCAAGTGCGCCCCCGCCGACAATTGCATTGGCGG
Organism: uncultured Gammaproteobacteria bacterium; assembly: GCA_964449585.1. Classification (GTDB taxonomy): domain Bacteria; phylum Patescibacteriota; class Microgenomatia; order UBA10105; family UBA927; genus UBA927. The sequence continues at coordinate 616 of CAYUZE010000001.1, forward strand.
CTATGGCTTCGGTCATCCCCTTCCATCCGTCAATGGCATATCCCCGGATAGCCGCATCGGTTTTCCATATCCCTTCAGGGACAGTTGAGGCGGCGGAAAACTGCTCCGCAAGTTCTTTTCCCCCTCCCACGGCAAATGCCCGGGAAGCACGCTTCGCGAACGAAGACGTTTCGGGTGTTATAGAAGCCGGCGATGTTTCGTGATTCATAGTAAGAAAAATCCAAACATGCTTCGTTTGGATAGGCATAGTATAGCACAAAACTAGTCCTATAGCAAATAGCAGGGTGTCCCGTGCATGTGAGGATGCCTACGAGGTCAAAAAGGTAAGGCCGAGCTTCATTTCGTCGATTGCATCCTTGTTTGCTTTCCGGTCTTCTTCACTCATCGTCTTTTCCAAGTGTCCCAGGAGCGATCGGAGCTGTGCCGAATGCTTCTCCACCGCTTTTTTGTGTTCGCGATCAAAGATATCGATACCCGCTTCCAGCCTTTTTTTGTCTACGGTACTCGCATCCTCAAGCGCCGCCATGAGCTCCACCTTCTGGGCGTCGCTAAACAGCTTCGTATCGCGGATTTTTTTACATAAGCTTTGCACGGTCTTCCTCCTCTTGCGCGTTCATATCGCGCCCCGACGCCTGGCCTTTCCCGAAATAGACGGGATTTTTATGCTCATCACGTCGAACATCTTTGCCTGCCGTCCATGGTTTTCGCTCCCATCGGGGCTTTCCCTCCCCTTTCGGCATAAAAACTGACTTTCCCGGGAGTCCGCCCTTTTCTTTTCTCGTTTTGCGTACCTCCGTATAGTTCCGTACCAGGGTGGTAGCACCTTTTGCGATCATATCCAATCCCAAGAGAGTTGCCGGGTTTGAGTAATTGAGGTACTTCCGCGCCGTCATTTGCCATGGAAGTGATTGATCTTCAGGGATTTTTTTACTTTCTCGGCGTATTTTGTCATCCAATCGATCCCGCCTCTGACGAAGATCCTGCAATTCGTGATACTGACTGGATGCTGGAGCAGGTTTCCCCCGTTCCTTAATGTCAGTGCGAAGGCTGTCGCGTTTTTCCCGCATGGCATTGACGGCATGGGTCGCTTCTTCATGCGCGTAGTGGGTATCCAACCCCACCGTCCCAAACGCTTCCATCGCATCCAATGAAACCGCCGTCAGCATGTGCTCCCCGCCCGCGGATTTAAACATGGGGCGGGAAAAGAACGCCAATCCGTTATAGATCACGCCCGTCGCAAGGTCTTTTGCGGCGTGATAGACAAAGTCGTACATCTTGGTGTTGTTAAGCCGCATGGCGGCAAGCTCTTTGCGGGTTTTTTCGCTGATAGTCACAAACGGTTTGTCCAAAAATCTTCCTTTTCCGCCTACCATGATTGCCTCGCGGAATGAATCTTCTAGCACGCGCTCCAACCCGACGCCAACAAGTGTGGTCATACCCCCCTTGGCAATCTGCATGAGCGCGGAGTCACCCTCAAATTGATCCGTCGCCATTTTGTTTGCGGTGATCACATCACGGATAGTGTCTCCTACCGCCGAGTGCATTCGCGCAAAAATTGTACCGTCCTTTTTTTCTTTCTTTTTCGCGGCATCTTCAAGCGAACTTTCGAGAGACTTTTTGGTCTTCTCAAACCAGGCAGGAGGCGTTGCATGCGCAGTTTCCGGCACTCTTTGACCGATCACTTCGGCTTTTTGCATAGGTGTGTATAGCGTACTTGTTTCAGCAGGTAAGGTCAAGAAATCCGCTACTTATGTGCTCGGGAAGCAACTGTTTATCTGCGCTCGGGCTTTTTCAAGGATCGCGTCGCGAGCGGAAGGGTCAATGCCGTCCGCATAGAGTTTGCGCATGAGCGTTTGGTATTCTTCTTCCAGTTTTAGGCGAAGCTCCCGCTCTCGGGCAAGGGATCGACGGTTCGATGCGAGCAACATATCGGTAAGCTTGGTGCGGTATGCTTCCGAAAATTCCGAAGGTCGCTCTAGCAGCAACTCCTTTTGTTCGCGAGAAAGCAAACGACTCTCCGTAACGGCATCAATGAATAGATGTAACGATTTACTCATATTATTCTTTTGCAGCAGGCGCTCCCCCACCTCCAGCCGTTGCATACATTTTGGCAAAAAGCATATTGAAGGCAAGGTCAGTCCCTAACGGAATAATTCCTTCTCCCTTCATAATTTGTTTGTTGGCTACTCCGTAAAGCTCTTTGACCCATCCGAAACCGGGTAGCGCACCGAAAAAGCGCGCCGTTCCTTCGATAAAGCCGGGATTCCACGCCGATTTTTTTAAGATGTTGCTGGAAAGCGTTCGGTCAAACGTCGGGGAAATCGTCATCACGGTATTGGCGATTTTTCCTAACATTCGGGAGAGCGGAGACACAAACCCGATGTCTTCCCTATTCGCAAGCTTTTTTGCCGTCCAATCCGCAGTTTTTTCAATGCCGAAATCAGTGATATATTCCCACCCCGCATCAAGCATTCGCTTGTTGCCCGTTTCGGGACGGAACCACGGATGTGTACTATTCCGATATAAGAGGTTCGCAAGCATTTCCGATCCGTAGTTTGTCGCAAACGAACCGAGCATGTACGTAGCGGAAGTGAGCAATTTACCCAATCGGTTCTGATGATCGGGCGTGCTTGATTTTTTCTCCCACTCCAGCCATTTTTTTTGCCACGTCGTCTTATCCTGCATGTCTTTTTGCAAGGATGCGGGGATAATTTCCTGAGATGTTACATCGGCAATTTTCTCTTGTGCGGCGGCAAATTCACCGACTTCCATTACCGCGGTAGGGGTGGCGACATCAAGAACGCGTCGCATATACTCATGAAATGCCGTGTCAGCTCGTGCATCCTTGGGCTTGGGCGCCTCGGACTTCCCCACGTACACCCAATCCATTTTTCCTTTAAAATCCTTAACGATACTTTCAGCCATAGTGCGTTTTATCCGGCTTTCCCGCTCCCGACGTACACGCGGTTGTCTTCATCATCGAGTTCATCGGTGGCGATCTTTGCGAGTACGTTTTTTACTCCTTCTTCAATGTCATCGGAGAATTCCTCGCGAATACGTTCTTCCGCAGAAAGGAAGGATCCTAACGCATCAATCTGCTCCGCGGAAAGTTTCGGGAACATATCGACGATATCAAGCTTCTGTTCATAGGAGAGTAAGACGCTCTCTTCAAGAAGCGTCATTACTGCGTTTTGTTTTTCCACAAGTTTGCTCATAGTTATGCTGCTGCGGAGACAGGCGCTTCGCTTGCGAACACCGTCGCAGCCTCCTTTCTGCCCGCTTGCGGTTCGCTTAATCGTTTTTTCACAAAGGCAAATACGTCTTTTGCCATTGCCGTGGTAACTTTTGCGTCATGCCATTTATTGACGCCTATTTGTATAACGGCAGGAACCGCATCAATGCCGTGCGCTCCCAAAAGCTCCCCCACCGCAGTCGTCGTACTCAACCAATGGGGAACATCGGGCGTGAGATTAAACCACTGGTCAAAAAGAGCAAGATACTTTTTCAGCCCGAGTCCTTCGATAACCGTCGGTTTTGCTTTCGTCAACGTCTTCTCCACTCCCGAGCGGAACGCGCCTTTGCCGCTTCCGGCAAGTCCGGCCTCTACCATGTTATCAATCCCACGGTTCACCTGACGCATGACTCTGGCGGCCTCGGCATCGCCTGCCTTTCGAATACCGTTCAGCTGCCAGCGTTTGCCAAGCTCCCACCATTTAATGTTTTCCAGATTTTTCCCCGATTTTGCCGCTTTACCCATCTGCTCACTGATGTGTTTAAGACGTGCGGCATGTGCCGCTTCCATTCCCACTTGTCGCGCTGTATATACGGCATTTTCTCCGACCATTTTCTTTGCGGTGTGCGCCGCATGCATCGCATATTCGCTATTCAAAACCCGAAACGGCGTCATGGTGGTGTGGAATAGGGTTCGAATTGGCCGGGTGAGCCATTCCGCGGCTTTTCCGATACCCGTTCCTACGTTTGCCAATCCCTTTGCGTCTTTCGACAGCTTCGCCCCCGCCTGGTAGGCTCTCCCCGCTTCCCAGGTCGTTTTTGCCGCAGTCACCGCTTCTTTTCCCGCTTTTGCAACGCGGGCGGCGGGCATGAATTTATTAATTCCCTTTTCCGCCTTATAAAAGCCGAAAATGCCTTTCCCGAACGCCAAGCCCTCACCCAGCACCGGGATAAGACTGAGGGCAAGCGATCCTTTTGCTTTGAGATCTTTCACCCAGAGCTTCTTTTTTTCTTCCAGATGCGGACGAATGGTGTGAACCATGCCCTCCCAAAACCCCATTTCTTCTATTGATCGGGAGGCCACTTGTTTTTGATCCATGGCGGCTGCCGTAAGCCGCTCACGAAGTGCCAGGAGCTTTTCCTGTTGTTCGGGTGTTAACTTTTGAAACTCGGGCATATCCTCCAGCCGGGGCGGCATTTGTTCGTGTACCGAGGGAGTCGTCTCTTTTTGCGGAACCGGCGGTGTTTCTCCTGTTTCACTCATACGTTTAGTATAGCAAATACCTATCGTGCGCCATACGGATATATGCCAGCATTACCGCGCCTTTGCGACCGCTTCCAATACTTGGTGATCCCCCAACTGCTGGGGTACGCGTTTGTTGAGCTCGGATAAATGAATCGTTCGATCGGTGTGTTTGGCAAAATCATCATCATGGGTGACCGTAATAATGGTGGTGCCGGGGAATTTTTTTCGAATGGCCTGCAACACGGTTACGAGCCTGTCAACCGTAGCCGGATCAAGGTTAGCCGTCGGCTCATCAAGAAACAGCACCTTGGGATCGGTAAGTAACGCCCTGGCTATTCCCAAAAGACGAAGCTCACCCCCGGAAAAGTATTTTCCCTTTTCTTCGAGTCTCGGGATAAGCTTTTCCATCCCGAGGTCACGCATGACCGTGATTACGCGCTCCTCCGGAATTTTTTCCTTATTCCACAACAACAGATTATCCTTTAACGTCATGGTCTCGATAAATCCGGGGTTTTGGTTTGCATATCCGAATTTACTGTTGAGCGATTCGCTTCCGTATTTTTTAATTCCGTCCACGGGAATCCCTCCGATTGCCACACTCCCCCGTTCCGGTTCATACAACCCCAGAAGCGTACGAAGCAGCGTGGTTTTTCCTTCACCTTTTTGTGCGCGGATGGCGACGAATTCCCCTTGTTTGATATCAAACGATACGTCATGGAGAATATTTTTGACGTGCAGATTGCGTACCGAAATATCCAGATTTTTTAACTTGCTTACGGGGAGTCTGCCGCGTTCTTTCGGACCGTCCGGTTTGTCCAAACGTCCCCAGGAACCGAGCAATGCCTCCATATCCGCAATATCCTGCAAATCGGGCAAAATATTGTTGGCATACAACCGGGCAATGTGGTGGGCTAATTGCGTGTTTGATTGCTGGATATATTTAAATTCCCATTGTTTTGCATACGCGTTGACCAAAGAGCGACCAAATACGTCTTCTTTGAACTTCCCGCCTCCCCCGATAGTGGCGCTATCCCAGGTTGGCATAACATCCTGAAATGTGCCCTGTCCCTTGGATGCGGGAACAGGCTTAAGCGGCGCGTTCGCATCTTTCCAGCCCTGGAAGACTTCCAAACCGGCAACCACCCACGGAGACACCTGGTCAAACAACGTATTGATAAGTTTTTCCTTTGCCTCTTTTTTCGCCGTACCCACCCGTTGCCCGGAAAACAGTTTTTCCCGATCTTCCATGGCTTTTTGCAGCTCACGGGCAACCTCATCGGGTTTGCCGCTGGTTTTCGCGATTTCCAAATTCGACAACAGGCTGGCTATCTTCGTTTCCAATACCGATTGCTGTTCAAACGTATCCTCGCGTTTCTTCAGCACCGTCTCGATGCGGCGTTTGGAGAATTGGTACAGTGACGGCAGCCGTAACACGCCGAGTGCGGTGGCAATCGGGTTAATCTTCCAGGAAGGCACGGTAGACGCTCCCATGGCGGCAAGTGACGGCAACAGATCGCCGTAGGTTGTCTGAATAAGATCTATTGTTGCAAGTTTCCCCCGCTCAATGATCCCAAGTACCTCCGCGGGAGATTTATCCTGCAGGAAAGCATACTCCCCAAGAAACAATGATTCGGTAATCCGCTTATTCACTACCCCGCTTATTTTGGAAATAAAGCTGTCAAACTTTTTTTTGGCAAATACTTCGGTTTGATTGGCGGCAATGTTGATGAGGAATGGTGCCCATATGGGAGCGGTTTTTTTCAATGTCCCGGTAAGAAACGCATTCCTTTCCGGTTTTTTCATGCCGGGAACTTTTGATGCGGTTCCCAATACATCATTTAAGATCTCTAAATCGTTTTTTCCTTCGGTAAGCCGATCAACGAGACCGAAATACAGGTATTGTGCTGCCGCATTGGCAAGCTCCAAACCGACAAAGGTCGAACCCGCAATATTGAGCTCCTTTTTGTACGCACCGACACCATAGGTATCTTCGACATGTTTGAGCGCTCCAAAATACTCCGAAAGGCTTGGAAGCCGCACGGTCTCATCGGGCTCGCCCGGGTTTTTCTTCTCCTTGAGCACGTGCGCCATAGTTCCCGCCAATCGGTCCGATTCGCCGGCAGGAAGTGCTACCCCGGAGTTTGCAACGTCGCGGGTCACCTGCAGCGAAAGCTCTTCAATGGCATCGGAAGACGGCACACCCTGCGATGCGATATCACGCGCCACGGTGACGGCGGCTTTTGCACTATCAGCGGAAAGCATAAGCGAAGCGGGAGCCTGTATTTCAGGGCGCTTGACGGGTGGTGGCACGAGTGCTTCTTTTCTTACCGGGGATATTTCACCGCTCATGTGCGTATTGTATCGCATTTTTCCGTCTCCCAACACTAAACGGGGAAATATTTCAGCTTCGACAGCGGGGTTGCAGGATGCAGTGCGACGTTTTCACGAACCTGGTTTGCTATAATCATATGCGTATGACCGAGTCATCCCCTACCGCCGTCTTCTATGGTTCCGCAAATGCAGAGCAGCCAAAGGCCCCCAAGCAAGAATCGGCAATCGTACGCGGGGTGCGGAAAGCGGTTGATTCCTGGCTTGAACGAATAGGACCTAAGAGTGTCGAAAAACACTTTGTGAAAGCGCATGAAAAGGTATTGGAAACACTTAACAGTGAACAACGAAAAGAAGTGTTTGCCAAAGAAGCAGACAAGTGGCGTAAATGGGGAAAGGCACTTGGAGTTACCGCAACCGTAGTGGATTCGGGTTTATCAATATTTGGTTTTGGTCTTTCTTTTTTCGGGATGTCGCATCCGGAAAAAAGTGCACAAATATATTTAGATATTATTAAACGTAGCCTTGAACTCAAACTCAATGACAATCCTAATATGACACCCGCGGCAGTGCTCGACCGGATTAACGCAAACCACTTTGACATTCCCATCATTCAAGACAACACCACAACAGCCGGTTTAATAAACGACTTACAACTAAAAGATACTTCTCTACGTGGGATAGGAATAAAAACAGCCCTCATGCCGGGAATTTTCTCTACTATTTCTACGTTCGGCATTGGACCGGGGCACGCACTTGTTCACATCGCTGCTTCCGGCGCTGAAGCAATCGGCAAAATGAAAGCGCGCACCCATAATTATGTTGACTCCGGCAAAGCCGCCGAACACGCGGCAAAAGTCGGCAACGCTATTGGAAAAGCAGCCACAGAAACCGCCAAATGGGCAGCAGAACACCCCGATGAAATACGAAAAACAGTTGAAACCGTTAACCGGGTAAAACGCCAAAATGTCGAAAGTGCTCAAAAACTCAAAGAGGCACAGCAAAAAGCGGCCGATATTGCATTGGAAAAAGAATACCAAGACTGGATTTCCCACCATCCCGATAAGGCATATTATGAGCAATCGGGTCACCCCTACCCTTCCAAGGCGGAGTATGTGGCAAAAAAGAACGAAGAAGATGCCAAGGGGAAAGCAAACAAGCAAGCCGAAGAACGTGGGGTGGCAAAAGACTCACCAAAGAAATAAACGGGAATCCCCAAGCCGCACAGAATGGAGCACGCGTGCCGTACTATACTGACGCCGGTGCAGGTGCTTTTTTCCTACCGATGATTTTATTGAGCACCTCTACCTGCTTTTTACCCACATAGTCTTTGGCGTTTTCATGAAATCGCAATAGTGCTTCCGCTGGCCTTGTGTTGGCAAACCGTCGGGAAGCGACATCAGCGCCATACGTCGCCGCACCTGCGCCTACCGCCTCCCCGACCTTCCTACCGAATCCGGGCAATTTGTATGTCGAAGCGGCATCCATAATTTTTACTCCGGTGAAAAAGCCGAGTCCCGTACGCAATGTACGAAATACCATCCCAAGCGACGTGTCCAATGCGCCCGCCGCAACACCCTTTGCCGTTGCCTGCAGCTTTACCACGGGTTCAATTTTCTTATACGCCGATTTGAGCATTGACTCGTTCATGGAGCCGACGACACGGGCATAGCGATCCATCGTACGCGCCTGAATTTCTTGCCCGAATGCTTTGCGTGCATCCACTTCCTGCTGTACTCCTGCACGAAATGCCTCAATCTTTTGCTTCACCCGTTCAACAACGCGCGGCAGCTTCTTTTCCGCTCTCGCTGATGATCCCTCAAATACCTGGTTGCCTGTTTCTGCCATAGTTTTATACTCCTTCTGTTTGCAATGCGTTATCTACTTCGGAAAGCACATCATTCATTAACCGATCGATTTCTTTTAATGCCTCACCGTCTTTGACGGTATCCTCAATAAGTTTCGCATAACTTTCCACGGTTACTCTGGTTTTAGGATCTTCGGCCAGATAATCAAGCTGATCCTTCGGCATATATCGCAAAAGCACGGGCCATACGGTTGCCTGCAAACCTTCGGAAATTGTCGCGTACAGTGCTGCTTTCTCGTCAGATGAGAGTTTGCTTTTTTCAATGCGGGCAATGAGTGCTTTCAGTTTTTCTTCCATACTTCCTCCTACTTTCACTATACACTATTTTTTCCTCATGCGGATTTTGCAACTCCCTGCTGCGTGAGCGTGTCATCGACGGCGGTGAGTATTTCATCCATCATTTCCGCAATTTCTTTCAGCGCTTGGCCGTCTTGAATGGACGCTTCGATAAGTTCGCCGTATGATTCTATGGTAACCTTGGCTCCTTCTGCCGCTACTGCGTCCAGTTTATCCTTGGGCATGTGCTTAATGAGCATCGGCCAAACAGTGCTGTGAAGCCCTTCGGCAAGCGCGGCATATATTTCTTCCTTTTCCTGCTGAGAAAGATGCGAGGCTTCAACCCGAGCCACCAGTGCACGTAACTTGTCTTCCATAGCGGTACTCCTTTCGACTTACGCTTTGCCGGACATTTGTTTTTTTTCTTCAAACGGGCGCTTGATCCATTCAACCACGCGATCGACTTTTCGCTTTGCCATACGAACGGCAATCTCCGGTGCCTGTACAACAGCCTCGGCTCCGGTACGTACCGTTTTGGCATAGGCCATTTCGCCGCGGGCAAATCCGGACTTTACGGCCTGAAGCCCCAGCTTGACGTCAAAACGGCCGAGTGCCATGCGTTTAAACAGATCCCTTGGGGGGCCAAACGGGCTCATCTTCCTCGGCAGCCAGGTAAGAACATTGTAGGGGATATCAAGCGTTGCCGCGCCAAAGGCGACGGTTGCCGCCTCGACTCGTGCGCCGATTTTTTTCGTCACTTCCATCACCTTTCCTACCAATCCCATTTCCTTGCCTGCATACATGAACGTAATAATTTTGTCCATGTTCTCAACGTAGTGGGAATACACTCCCCGACCGGAGGCACCTTTTCTGGCATCAATACTTTGTTTGATATCCCAGAAATCTTCCTTTGTCCGCTGTACCTCGCTGATCGCGCCTTGTACGGCTTTGCCGATTGCGCTCTCCGGTTTTGCATCCGGTGACATTGGTTGCTCCATAGCTTCAGTCATAGTTCTTCCTTTCCGTTAGGCAGTGCTAATATTCCCATAGTATTGGTCACCACCGCCTATTGTCAACTCTATTGCGCTATTGTATCGCAAAATAGCCTATAGGATCAAATTGCGTTATTCCATGGCGGCTAAAATACGTTCCAAGGCAACCACGAATGCCGCCGTCCGCAGATCGGTTTTATGCGCCACGGACGCCAGCCACACCGCCTCTGCGGCCGATGCCATTTTTCCTGCAAGCTTCTTATTTACCTGGGTTTTCGTCCAATGTTGCCCCTTGAGATTCTGCTCCCATTCGAATGCCGAAACGGTCACTCCGCCGCTGTTACTCAATATATCGGGAATCACCGGAATCCCTTTCTTGTAGAGCACGGTGTCCGCTTCAGGCGTGGTCGGTCCGTTTGCCATTTCAAGGATCACTTTTGCCTTTATTTTGCCGGCATTCTTAGCAGTTATCGCATTTTCTAATGCTGCGGGAACCAGAATATCAACCGGCAGTTCAAGTAACGCATCATTGGTTACCTGCTTGCCTTTTTTGAGATCACAAACCGAGCCGGAGCAATAGCACCCGGCCAAGTAACCGTTTTTCTTTTTACAATCCAACGTAAGCGCGGGATTTATCCCTTCGGGAACATAAATGCCCCCCTTGCTATCCGATACGGCAACCACCCTGATTCCTGCCTCATCTAAAAACTTGGCCACATTATAGCCGACATTCCCGAATCCCTGAACGGCGGCGGTGAGCGTGCCGGTAAGTTTAAGCTTTTTAATAATCGCCTGCAGAACGAATAAGCCGCCGAGACCCGTTGCCTCTTCGCGTCCTTCGCTCCCCCCGTCTGCTATCGCCTTTCCGGTAAATGTTCCTTTCAATCGTTTTGCATGTTTGGCTGATAATGTGGTGCCGAAAAGTTTTGCCTTCTTCTTTTGGGCACGCACATACTCATCTACCATCCACCCCATAATCACGCCGTTGGTGTTGACGTCGGGCGCCGGCACATCGATGTCGGGACCGATGAGATCAGCTATCGCCTTACCGTAGGCACGACTCAACCGTTCCAGTTCACCCTGTGACAGCGCTTTCGGATCCACGATGATGCCTCCCTTTCCTCCTCCGAGTGGAAGATCTGCCACGGCACATTTCATCGCCATCCAAAAAGACAATGCTTTCACTTCATCAAGGCTGACGTTATGGTGATACCGAATCCCCCCTTTGTAGGGACCTCTGGCATTATTAAACTGCACCCGATACCCCTGAAATATTTTCTGTTCCCCGTTATCCATGGTGACGGGAAGGGTCACGTTGACAATGCGTTGCGGCTCTTTTAATACCGCTACTTTCTGATCGATATGTTTTATTTTCTTTTTTGAAGATGCAAGAACGGCGTGCGCTTTAGCAAGTTGTTGCATCGCGTTGTCAAACGGGTTATTTTGTTGCATATTGCCTCCTCTATAAAAAGTACTCACTATTTGTATTTATATTAGTAAAAAAGCTCCGTTTTGATTTGCTCTTTCGGTACATTATGATCCAGTAGCGTTGCTTTCACCGCTTCGGTCATCGCTTTATTCCCGCAGATATAAAATTCGGATTCGATAAGGTTTTTTTCCTGCAAAAGCATATGTTCGGTAACGTGTCCGGTTAGCCCCTGCCATGCCGGCGTCGGACGGGAAAGTATTTGTCGCCAGGCAAAGGTGGGCACTTCACCGGCAATGCGATCAAATTCTTCTTTCCAATATACATCATGCTCATACCGCTGACCCCAGTAGAGCATCATGGGAACGATGCTTTTCTTTTCGACTGCATCGGCAATCATTGCATGAAACGGTGCAATGCCGGTTCCCGTTGCCACCATCACCTTGCGCCTTGGGGTATCAAGGAATGATAAGATTCCTCCCGTCGGCGCGACAATCGTCGCGGGATCCCCTACCTTCAGCGCTACGGTCCACTGCGATCCGGCCCCCATGGGGCTCACGTCATGCACCATAAGCAGTTCGTTTGCCGATGGCGGGCTGGCGATAGACATCGTACGATTGACGCCGGGGGCAATCATAAGCATCATATTCTGTCCTGCCCGGAATGAAAGCGATGTCGGGGAAACAAGGCGAAACGTGACGAAATACACTTTCTCCGTCACCTGTTCCTTTTTTATCACCTCTAGTTGGATTTTTTGTGCCATACCCTGCGAAGTAACGGTGTAACGAATTACCTATGTAACCCTTCAAGATATTTTTCCGCATCCATTGCGGCCATACATCCCTGTCCGGCGGCGACGATTGCTTGCCGATACCGGGGATCAACACAATCCCCCGCGGCAAATATGCCGGGAACATTGGTGGCAGTTTGGGGATCTAGCGGGGAAAGCGATCTCACCACTTTGACATAGCCTTTTGCATCAAGGTCAACGAGTCCGGTTAAAAAAGCGGTGCTCGGTTTGTGACCAATTGCCAAAAATACTCCTTGGGTCGGATAATCAACGACCTCGTTTGTTTTGGTGTCGCGGAGTCGGATACCCGTCACCTCCGTATCTCCCACTATTTCCTCTACGACCTTGTTTGTCAAAAAGGCGATGCGCGGATCTTTTTTTGCCCGGTCAAGCATGATGGCGGAAGCCCGAAATTCATCGCGTCGATGGATGATCGTTACTTTCGGAGAAAATTTTGTGAGGAATGTCGCCTCTTCCATCGCGGTATCACCCCCACCGATAACAACAACTACTTTTCCCCGGAAGAAAAATCCGTCGCATGTTGCGCATCCGGAAACCCCTTTCCCTTTGAGCCGTTCTTCGCTCGGAAGCCCCAGATACATCGCGGATGCCCCCGTAGCGATAATGACTGTTTTTGCCCGATACTGTTTTTCCCCTGTTTCAAGGGTGAAGACATCACTTTTTGTAATTGAGGTTACCTTTTCCTGACGGATCTCCGTGCCGAATCGCTCCGCCTGTTTTTTCATATCTCCGACTAGCGTCGGACCGAGAATACCGTCGGGAAACCCCGGGAAATTATCAACTTCCGTCGTCGTGGTAAGTTGCCCGCCGGGCTGCATTCCGGAAAGCACCAGCGTTTTTAAGAATGCACGGGACGTATAAAGCGCGGCGGTATACCCCGCAGGACCCGATCCTACTATAGCAACATCGTAGAGTGTGTCTGCCATTATGAGCGGTATTTTAGTTATTAACCGGCCTGCTGCGTGAGTTCATTCACGAGCGTTTCTTTACTCGTCACGCCGATAAACTGCTTCACCACATTTCCGTTTTTATAAATCAGGAGTGTGGGGATACTCATAATCCCGTATTTTTGCGCATTCACGGGATTTTCATCGACATTGAGTTTGACGACTTTTGCCTTATCCCCCATGGCCGCAGCCACTTCTTCCACGATAGGTCCCTGCACCTGACACGGGCCACACCATACCGCCCAAAAATCAACAAGCACCGGAACGGAAGATTGTAACACTTCACTGTCAAATGTTTGATCTGTCACGTCTGCCATAACATTCCTCCTTTACAAAAAGCAATATTTCGGATTCTCAGTATAGCACCCAAAGTATATCTGTAAACCCCGGTGATTATTTCCCGTTCCAACGTGCTTTCCTGCGTAGGGGTTCGGGAGGACACCTTATTTTTCTATACGATATCCCGCCGCGGTAACGGCATTTTCCACCATCGCATCTACGGTCGCCGTGTCCTCGGCATCGACTTCAAGAATTTGTTTCGCATAACTGCAACGCCCGCTAATCCCCCGATCTTCCAGTTCGCCCTCGATAAGCATTGCACAGCTTGCACAATGCATTCCTGCTATCTGATAGGTTTTTATTGTTTTCATTTGAGATAAAACGTACCACCATACATCCCCATACTGCAACTGTAGGCCAATTCGTCCCCTTCCGTCGGTGCCTGAAACGTAAGCGTTTTTTCCTGTCCCACCGGCACGATTTCCGAAAGCCCTAATGCGGGAATGGTAAATGCCTGTACACAACCGCTGCCGCTTTTGTTGGACAGGGTAAGCGTGATGGTTTCCCCTTTCGGGATAACCGGGTTATCGGTTTTATAGCCGTTGAGCCAAAAAGTGATGACGGGCGTTTTCGTTGGCTCCAGGGTCGCGGGGTTTGTCGTACAAAACGTAACCGTACAGAACATGCTGCGGAGTGCCGATGTTATCGTTATCGGCGATCCATATAAACGTAGCGCGGCGTTGAAATTCACCACCGCTAGGATGAGGACGAGTGTCGCCGCAACCACACCAAATTTATCTTTCAATGTCGCCTTTATCACATCGATGGAAAGACCGAGTAAAAAGAACAGCGGCGACGTACCCAACACAAAGATCGTAAGCGTGGCCAGGCCCCACCAGGGGCTCCCGGTGCCGGCGGCAAGCGCCATCATGGCCTGGGTGGTACCGCAGGGTATAAATATGGAGAATAATCCGATGACTGCCGGCGCAAATAAGCCGCCCGCCTTTGCCCTCCCCCTGATAAACCGGGTCAAAAAACGCGGAGGTTGGATGACGAAGTAGCGGAAAATAGGATGAATATCAAGAAACGAAAGTGCGGTTCCCGCCATAAAAAGTGACGCCAAAGCGATACCCACTGCCTGTACCCTTGGCGTTAATCCGATAAGTGATCCCATGTATCCCAATAGAGCGCCGAGAAGCGCATGAGAAATAAGTTTGGCGATTAAAAATACGGCGACTCCCATGCCGCGCGAAACACGGGGATACTCCTCTTCCTCTCTCGTGAGGGCAGTGGTGAGAATCCCCCCCTGTACCGCCATACAGGTGAGTCCTCCTGCAAACAACCCTGTAGTGAATATGATCCAAAGATTCGGCATAGGGCTTCGTATATCTTGACACTTGGTCAAAACATGATAGGATGATTATATCCCCACTGGGGGGATAAAAGTCAAGATACTGTTCTGCTCCCGAAGGAGGACATATGCCGAAAGGAATACCGAGAAATCAATCCGTACAACAGCGCATTATTCATCGCATGAAGATTGCCCGCGGGCACCTTGACCGAGTAATAGCAATGGTCGAAGCGGGAAATTACTGCGTCGATGTCATTAACCAATCACTCGCCGTACAGGCTGCGCTCCGAAGCACGGATCAGGAGATCCTCAAAAACCACATGGTTACCTGCGTAGCCGACGAAATAAAAAAGGGAAATACCAAAGAAGTCATCGATGAAGTGATGAAAATTATGGAAAAACGCAGAAGTTAACAAAGGAGGTATATGAAACTTTCGTACCCGCTAAGCGTTGCACTCATCCTTGTTGCTCTGGTTATTGGCATGGGAATAGGTTTTGCATCTTCCCCCCCCTACCCCGCAACGATGGAGAGCGAGCAGACAATGGGACTTGGTACTCCCGACCGATGGGTGGATCTTCGGTATATAAACGCCATGATTCGTCATCACCGTGGGGCGATGTTGCTTGCGGAGGTGGCCAAGAAAGAAAGCAAACGTCCTGAAATACACGGGCTTGCGATAGACATACTAGACAATGAACCAATGCTCATCGCTGAACTATATTCCTGGAAGCAGGCATGGTATAAGGACACTCGTCGCGTGGCAGATCCCGCTGTTCCAAATCTTGCGAGCTATGATGAGAAATTTGACCTGCGACTGCTCAATGCCCTGATTGCTCATCATGAAGCAGGTATTATCATGACCAAGGAAATTCGCATGAAATCCTCAAACAACGATGTATTAAACAATGCCGATGCCGTCGAACTATTCTTGACGGACAGTATGGCGACGCTCAAGAACTGGAGGACAGCATGGTATCAGACACCGTAACAACAAAATTTTCGGTTGAAGGCATGCACTGTGCCAGTTGTAGCCAATTGATTAAACGTCGACTCACCAAGATTGCGGGTATCAGTGCTGCGGAGGTGAGTTATGGTGCCGAATCGGCCAAAATTACCTACAACCCGCAGGCAACCACCGTGGACGAAATGAACACCAGTCTTCAGCCTTTAGGTTACGCGCTTGTTCCCGACGGCGCCCCGGTTACCCAACACCATAGCGAATCAACTCCCAACGTGTCCCATGACCACGGAGCAACGAATACGTCGCAGAGCGACCACCGTGAACACTTCGGACTTACCGACAACAAGCAGAAAAAAATGGACGAGCTTGCCGCTCTCGCCGACAAAACGGCATTTTCCTTGCCGCTTGCATTACTGGTATTTCTTGTCATGGTATGGGATATCGTGAAAATGGCTATCCCAATCCCGCCGTTCCCTATCCCCATGTCGTTTTTTACCCCGATTCTTTTTATTTTTGCCAGCATTATTCTCTTTTGGATCGGACAACAATATATTGCGGCGGTGGGTCGCTTTATCAAGTTTCGCGTCGCCAATATGGATGCGCTGGTCGGCATCGGCACACTCACCGCATATTTGTATAGCAGTGCGGTGTTATTGTTCCCCAACCTTACCGAAATACTCTCATTACCTGAAGGCACCTACTTTGACGTGACGATTGTGGTTATCGGCTTTATTACGCTCGGAAAGTATCTGGAAACACGCTCCAAACTCCAAACCGGCGAAGCTATTGAAAAACTTATCGGTCTTCAGGCAAAAAATGCGACCGTCGTGCGCAACGGCAAACAGATGGATATCCCTATCTCCGAAGTCGTTGTCAACGATATCCTCATCATAAAACCCGGGCAAAAAATTCCCGTCGATTCGGTCATTACCAAAGGGATTACCGCAATCGATGAATCCATGATTACCGGCGAGCCGCTTCCCGTTGATAAAAAGCCGGGCGACACAATCGTCGGGGCTACCATGAATACCTACGGAGCAATCGAGGCGCGCGCAGCAAAAGTGGGCAATGAAACCATGCTTTCCCAAATCATACAAATGGTACGGGATGCACAAGGGTCGAAAGCGCCGATTGAACGGCTGGCGGATGCCGTTTCATCTGTGTTTGTCCCTGCGGTGCTTGTGATCTCGGGCGTTACCCTTCTCACGTGGCTCTTTATTGCACCGTTTTTTCTTCCCTCCGCCCCAACGGTTTCCATAGGGCTTCTGGCATTCGTCGGCATTCTTGTCATTGCCTGTCCCTGTGCCATGGGTCTTGCCACACCGACGGCCGTGATCGTCGGCGTAGGAAAAGCGGCACAACACGGCATGCTCATAAAGAATGCGGAATCACTCGAAAAGCTGAGTGCTATTACCACCGTAGTCCTCGACAAAACGGGTACGCTGACGAACGGCAAACCCGAGGTAACCGATATCGAACCATCGGGAACCCTCAGCGCGACACAGCTTCTCCAAGTACTCGCATCGCTGGAACACCATTCCGAACATCCGCTTGCTCATGCGATTACAAAAAAGGCTGCGCTGCAAAAACTTGCCTTAAAAGCCGTGACCGGATTCCGCAACCTCCCGGGAAAAGGACTGACAGGGATTATCGGCAAAACGGATTACTATGCGGGGAACACAAAATTGGCAGCCGAACTCGACCTCACCCCCAACCATACCGTCATTGAACGCTTTGCCGCTCAAGGAAAGACGCCGATTATTCTTATGACGAAAAAGGAGATTCTCGGTTACTTGGGTATCGCCGATACCGTAAAGGATACCGCAAAAGAGGTGGTTTCTCTCCTCCACCGGATGAAGCTTTCGGTCGTCATGCTCACGGGTGATGCGGAAAAAACGGCGCGCCATATCGCAGAACAAATCGGTATCGATGAGGTCATAGCCGAAGTGCTCCCCCAGGATAAGGCAAGTGAAATTATCAGATTACAAAAACAAGGGAAACGGGTTGCTATGGTCGGAGACGGCATCAATGATGCACCAGCTCTTGCCCAGGCGGATGTCGGGATCGCCATGGGCACCGGCACCGATGTTGCGATCGAATCGGCAGGCGTTACGCTCTTAGGCGGTAATATCACAAAACTTCCTCAAGCGGTGCGTCTTGCCAAAAAAACCATGCGAATCATCAAGCAGAATCTCTTTTGGGCGTTTGCCTACAACGTGGTGCTTATTCCCGTCGCGGCGGGAGGACTATACCCGTTCACTGGGCTCCTGTTAAATCCGGGGCTGGCGGCATTTGCCATGGCGGCAAGCAGCATATCGGTTGTCGGAAATTCCCTGCGACTTAAAACGGTACGGATTTAGTGCAGTTCCCGGCGAAGTGCATCGGGATCTTTGATACTAAGTTGTCTCCCTTTGGTCGCAAGCAATCCTTTTTTGATAAGGTGTTCCACCTGCAAACTTGCTGTTTCCCGCGTGGTACCGATCCAAGAGGCAATTTCCCGATGCGTAAGCGGAATTGAGAGCGTAATCCCCTCGGGCGTTACCTCACCAAAATTTTCACCGTAATAGAGAAGCAATAAAATTGTTTTTGTGTAAGCATCATCAAGCACCAACTGCGCCACTCTGCTGATAAACCCCGACAACCCCGAGGCTAGTCGTTGGGTAGCATAAAAAAGCGCATCAGGGTGTTCTTTGAGGAAATTCAAAAATATGTCCTTCGGTCCGCGGACGACACTCACCGGGGTTATCGCTTCAAAATGATACACGTTAGGGGTGTCATTGATGATCCAGGTGAGCGGGAAGAAAGAACCTGGTTTATAGATGTGCACGATAAACGTCTCTCCCGAAGGGGACAAAAGATACTGACGGACATACCCGCTTTTTAGGTAATACACGCCATACGGCATGTCCTCCGCCCGGAGGATAAACTCTCCTTTTTTGTAGCTTATCGCCTGATAATGGGAGAAAAATTCGTCAACGGTCTTTGCTGCCTTCGTATCGTTTTTCAGCATATCGTACACATAGTATATACCCTCATGTCACATTGTGTATGTGATATATATAACATTTTTTTAGGTAAAATCATGTATACTATTTTTATGAAGAAATCGCCTCAAACAAGCAGCATGGTAGTGCTAAACCGCGTGATTTTTATCCTCTCAATCATTGGTGTTTTGATGGCTATTTATGTGTTACAAAGCTTTATTCGGAAAACCGGGATTGTTTGTGTGACGAGCGGATGCGAACTTGTTCGCAAGAGCCCCGCAAGCTATCTTTTCGGCACGATCCCCGTTCCCGCGGTGGGACTCATCGGCTATACCGTGCTTACCGTTCTTGCCCTCTTACGCACCACGATAAAGAAGGCGTGGGTGCCAAACACCATGCTTGGTATGGCAGCCTTCGGGGTGGGGTTCGTCACCTGGTTCACCTATATAGAACTTACGGTTATTAAGGGGATCTGCACGTGGTGTGCGCTTTCCGCAGTGAACATGGTCGTTATTTTCGCCCTTCTCATTAAAAGCCGCATGCTGGAAAAACATTCCCAATAAAAGGAGGTTCCTATGTTTGATCTTACCGAAAAAGTTGCCTTGGTAACGGGTGCATCAAGCGGCATGGGAAGAGCTACCGCTATCGCCCTCGCAACACAGGGGGCAAAGGTTGCTGTTGCGGCAAGGCGCCTCGATAAACTCCATGCACTCGTGGCAGAAATAAAATCCCGTGGTAAAGACGCGGTTGCCGTGCAGATGGATGTAACGAAACGTGCGGATGTTGATACGGCGGTGGCAACGGCGGTCAAAGAGTTCGGCAAGCTGGATATTCTGGTCAACAACGCGGGTGTTTTGGACTACTCCCCTTTCCTCGATCTTAAAGAAGAATCATGGGATAAAGTAATTGACACCAACCTCAAAGGATATTTTTATGCGGCGCAGGCTGCCGGACGAGAAATGGCAAAAACTAAGTGGGGACGCATCGTGAACATCGCCTCTATCGCCTCAGGAGGGGTCGGCGTCGGCTTTCCGGCAATATCCCACTATTGCGCAAGCAAAGGGGGTGTTATCGGTCTTACAGAGGCACTCGCACAAGAATTGGGCCCGATGGGAATCACCGTAAATGCCATAGGTCCGGGGGGTGTTACCACGGAGATGACGACCGGGATGAGTGATGAACAACTTAAAGCGACTACTTCGCGACTTCCCATAAAACGCATGGGTACTGCCGAGGAAATCGCCGCGGCGGTGGTGTATTTTGTCTCTGAGGAAGCCGCCTACACCACGGGGGCAACTCTCTATGTGGACGGCGGATGGCTCACCACGTAAACTGATCGTTGTTCCATCAAAAAATCCTATTGTATCGCGTTGCGACGCAACGAGTTTAGAGGTATAACGCCACGGTCATGTTCCAGAAGATGTGAACAAGAATCGGAGCGACAAGGGAGCCGGTGTTAAACAGCAATAGGCTATTGGCAAATCCCAAAACAAAATCCGTGATAAAAAACATCACCAGCGCCGCTCCCTCAAGCTTCAGGGAAAAAGCGAGAATGGGGATATGTAGCACGACAAACATTAGGGTAGAAATAAGCGCCGCGTACCACAGATTTTTCTTTCCTTCCATAAGCCGGGTAAAAACAAAGCCCCGGCTTAATAACTCTTCGGAAATAGCCGTGGCGGCGGAAAGAAGAATAAGCATGCCGAGGCCATACTCACGGAACGCCGCAATCGGCATGATTTCAAGCTTCCCGTACTTTACGGCATTTGCCGCAAGCCCCTCGATCGCAAAAACAAATCCGAAGCCCAAGCCGATATAAATGCTTGTAAACAAATTCGTTGCACTGATCCCTATCGAATCCAGTCCCCGCTTTTCTTTTTTTAAGACATACCACAGCACCGGTAGGACAAAAACCAAGGGTTTTACGATAAATTCATCAGCCCATTCGGGAAGCCGGAAAAAATAGCGGTAAAATGCCCAGGCAAGTACTATCCACCCCCAAACACGATACATGGATTCAACAACGTCAACTGCGGGGGATAACGCTTGTGTTATTTTTTTCATTGCTAACTCTACGATACTCCGCGTGCCCTGTCTTTCGCAAGCGGCGCTTTCACCGCGCGGCATCAGGTTGTGATACGGCAACCGCCCGTTCCATTGTGGTAAGAATACGCGCTACCAACTCTTTGGCTTGAATAAAACTCAAGCGACTGACGTTATGCGGGAAATAATGAAAGACGAGATTTCTCCCCTGCTTCCATGTTGCCCACACCGAAGTGGCCAACTCGTTACCATAGCGCTTGGACAGATGCGCATACGCGCTTCTGTTCCCTAACCGCCGCATGATATTGGGGCTTAATACTTTACCCACGCGAAAATGGGTGCTTTGATATTCACGTTCGGAAATAATGCGAAGGTCCAACAATAACTGCTTTAAAAATCCTTCGTACAATTTGGCAAACGGAAAAACAAGATATGAATAATCACTGAGATGCTCATTCGGGTGTCGGTCACGATCCTCAATGAGCAGTTGCCCATCAAGGGCAAGTTGTTTTTGCGTTTCACTCAGATACCGCGACAGTAATGGATACGATGCCAACATGGCTAACGAATAAATAGATAACTTTCAATAACAAATAGGGTTGCCGCAATCACAAGCATTATCCGCTGTGTGGCGGGCGGCACGGGATCCGCCACCATACGAAACCAGCTATTCATGTTGCCGTGCACCCGAAACTCCCCTATCTGCCATAACAACATCTGCAAATACACGGAAAGCACCAAACCGCTTCCTATCGTTCCCGTCGAACTCGTCACGACAAAAAACGCAACAACGGCAAATAAGGCGCCAAACACCACTGACCGAAACGGCGACGGTGATAAGGCGAAAAATATCTCAGCAGCATCCAAAAAAAACAAACCGATAGCCCCACCTATGAAAAACCATAATGCATCAAGCGAGGGAGCCGTAAGCCAGCGAAGCAACCCTACCAGTACTAGATACCCGATAGTGCAATAGATAAATATTCGCGGTTTTTGGCGAATGATTGCCTTGATAGTTTCCATGCTATACCGTCCCCTCTTTGCGAAGTTCTTTCATTTTCCACATAAACAGCCGTGCTTTGCTTGTCGCCTGCGCATCTTTGACAAAGGAAAGTGCTTTTTCAAGTATTGCCCGGGGAACCGTTTTTGCAAGACGAATGTACAGTGACTTATGCTTATAGTCCCCTAATGTTTCCGAAAGATATATCCCGTATGCCTGAAACTCCCGGGAAATATATTTGTCTTCCAACGGATTAAACTTGGTAAGAATTGCACCTACTTTTTGCATGTTCAGTTAAACCTGTTCATCGCCTTATCGATGCCCTTAAATAAGCCCACCCGTACCGCTTCGACACCGTGTTTGACCAGATGTTTGAATTCTCCTGCTTCACTCCGACCAAACTTCGATAATACGAAATCAATCACCGACGACTGGTGAAGCTGTCTGTCCGCAACGATTCCGCTTCCGCTTTTTCCTCTGCCTATCCCCAAACGGATGCGTACAAATTTGTCACTACCGATTTCCCGTATGACGGAATCAATACCGTGGTGACCGGCAGATGCTCCCCCCACCCGAATCCGAATTTTCCCAAGCGGCAAATCAAGATCATCGTGGATCACCCATACATCCTCGGGGAGAATTCGGTAAAACGACATGATTTTTTTCACTGCAATGCCGCTGGCATTCATGAATGTTTCCGGCTTCACAAGCACGATCTCACCGGTTTTTGCGATGAGCGCGGAATGCTTTTTGGATGCCTCCCAAAGAACATCGGCACCCCCCAACTCATGGGCAAGTTTCTCCACCACCATAAAGCCCACATTGTGACGCGTATCCTTATACTTTTCTCCCGGATTGCCGAGTCCGACTATTAGTTTCATAAGGTTACCCCCGCAATAATTGTATCACCTCTTCGTCAGAAACCTGAGGGAATGCTTCGTAACACTCTCCAACTGCACGAAAGGATGACTCGACCGATAATGTGAGTAGCTCGTCTGCTTTCACCCGGAGGAGTGCAGCAGCGGCTTCTGAAACAACTGGTGCGGCAACGATAATTGTTTTTGCACGTTTTTTCCTCGCCCAGACAACGGCTGCTTCCATAGATGCGGCGGTTGCGATCCCGTCATCAATAAGCACCACTGTTTTACCCGAGACAGCGAGGGGTTTTTTCCCTTTGCGATACCGCTGTATGCGCATGTTTATGTCGTCTGACAGTGCCGCGACCTCTTTTCTGATATGCACTTCATCCATTCCCGATCGCTCCGCGTCTCTGCGACGGATAACGTTCACGCCGTCGGGACCGACCGCACCGATGGCAAATTCAGGGTCATGCGGACTACCGAGTTTTTTTACCACCAAAACGTCAAAAGGAGCGGCGACTGTCTGGGCAACGCCCGCCGCGACGACAACTCCTCCCCTTGCAAGTCCCAACAGGATAAATGGCGCGCGGATATGCGGCCTAATATGTTCGGCTAGAAGAACGCCGGCATCCCATCTGTTTTTGAGTAACACGTGACCGGCACCCGTCTGAAACAGTTAACGCAGGTGCCAATCATGTGTTGATCAACACAGCACTTACTTCCCCATCTTGGAAAGTTGCTTTTCCGCAAGTTCTCCAACGTAAGGAACCTTGTACGTTTCTCCCTGGAACGCTTTCCACATACACACGATCCATAAGATAAACGACGTAAAGCTTAACAGTAACCCAAGGAGCCATCCGATTATCGGAAGAAACCCGAGCGCGATATTTGCGACAAACACTCCACCGAAAAGAATGGTGGATTGCATTGCATGAAAGCGCACGAATTTACTCTGCTTTTCCAAAAGCAACATGATAATACCGGTAACGAATCCTAAGAGGTAACTTACTGCTCCCATCAAATTTTCATTTCCTTTATCTGCCATTTCGTATCACCTCCCCTCTTTCCAGCGTCGTAGACCGTTTGTCTCGTCGCAGGTCTTTTCCACCATACCATGTTTTTTTTGACAACGTCAATTACTCACGGATCTATGCTATATCCCGTTCCCGTGCGCTTACCTTTTGATAAAGTTCCTCCAGCTCATGAAGTACCAGCGGTTTATGATGAAGCATGCTGAGCGCACGACTTGCCTTCCCCATGCGATTTCTCTTGGCGACGTGTTGTGATAGATCGTCCATAACCGCAGCAAGCCCGCTTACGTCATAGGTATCCACTAACTGCCCGTTCTTGTCGTTCACCAATTCCGGCAACGCGCCGGCTTTTGCGGCAATTAGCGGTAATCCGCAGGCGATTGCCTGGAGAGCCACGATGCTTTGTGTTTCCACCGGTGACATGATGACAAAAACATCCGCAAGCCGATAAAGATCAATGATCATGGGTTGTTGTACCTCGCCAATCCAGGTGATACGGGAAATCTTCAGCGCCTGGGCAAGCGCAACTAACGCCTCCTTCTCTTTCCCTACTCCGGCAATGACGAGATGCTGAGGTACGGTTGTTTTTGCTGCGGCACGAAGGATTGTTTCAATATTTTTATCCCTATCCAATCGGCCGATGTAGAGAAATATCGGCAGGGTTTGCGGGAGATGGTATTGCTTTCGCAGACCGTCTTTGGATACTTGTCCCGGCGCATAGACCTTCGTATCTACCCCGTTTGATACTGGACATATCGGGCGATTTCCTCCGGTAATTACGGCGAGTTCGGCTTTTGCCGTACGGGTAGGAACCATAATGGCATCGTAGAGCGAATAGAGCACACGGACGTAGAGTTTCATAAACGGCACGCTGATAAAACGTATGCCTATGGGCGCAAGCTTTTGAATCTGTGACCATGAAAAATGCTGCGCCCCCACGGTAGGCACACCGAAGCATTTTGCAAGAAAAAGCGCCGTGACGCCGAGTGAGCCCGGCTCCTGAATGTGAACAATATCGAACTGATGCTCCCGAAACGCCCGCCAAAGCACATAAAGCCCCAGTGGAAATACGGTCATTGATTTATTAACTACCAGCGGATCAACAACTCCGGGAGCATATTGAACAGATAATCCGTTCGCCTTCTGGGGAACAAAGGGTATCAACGGTTTCGGGCAAACCAACGTCACGTGATGCCCCCTACCGACCATATAGCGGGCAATAGAATCCGTTGAGGTGGCCACCCCGCTTACCGTCGGTAAATAGACATCCGAAACAAGAAGAATCCGCATGATCTAAGCCTATACAAATTCACGATCTTAGGCAAATAATTCCTTGAGGAATTCCTTTAACTTTTTTTCGTATCCTTTAAGTACCGGCCGCCGAAGCTTTTTTTTCTTGCCGTAGAGGTGCCCTCCCATAATGTATCCGGGCATATGTTTCATCGAGCGGTTAAATAAAAGAATGGGAAAAAGACTCACGATGTACTGATTGAGGACCTTAAGTGTTCCTTCTTTTCGAAATCGGCGTAACGATAGAACACACAGCGTTTCCCGCAGCATGTCCAAATGTATGCCGGCCTTATACAGTCGTAGCCCGAAATCGACATCTTCGTTGAATGCGTGCGCTTCATCATACCCGCCTACCGTGTCAAACGCTTCTCGGGTCACGATCGTTAACGGACCGGGTGTTAAAGGTTTTTTAAAAATAAGAGTTGCCTCCAGGTAGGCATTACCAAGCAAGGTGTATACCCCGTCTTTGGGATCATCGGTATCAGAGCGGAACCAGGTGGTAAAAAGACGTGACTTCGTCTGTTCAATAAAGACGGCAATACGCTCTGTAAAATAGGGAAGGAAAATGCTGTCGGCATCCACGAAGACATACCAATCCCCTTTTGCCGCCTTTGCCCCGAGATTCCTCTGCAGCGGCAGGCTCGGTTTTTTCACCTCTACAATTTTAAAACCCGGAAGCTTCGTCGCATATTTCTTGGCAACCGTAACCGTTTTATCACGAGAGGAACCGTCTACGACTATGACTTCAAAATTTTTGTCGGATTGAGCAACGAGCGAGTCAAGGAGCCGCGGAAGAAATTTTTCCTCGTTTAATGTAGGAATAATGATGGAAAACACCGGTCGCTTCATACGCGTTTATCGCGCTCTTATTATACGTGGATTGGCGCTTTGGAGCAAACGTACGGGGAATACACGCGCTATTTCTTTGTTTTCGTTTTTTGATTGGCAAACATCTCTTTAATTTCCTTTGTCGTCGTGATCTGTTCACCGCCTTTGTCCGTACGAATCTTCACGAGTCGGGGAAATCGTATTGCGTACCCCGCGCCGTGCGTGGGTGATTTGGTCAGGTCGTCTCCTGCAAGCTCCACCACCACCTTGGGACTCACCCACGTATCAGGAATGAGCGTTTTATGCACATTGCGGTATTCCCTTGGCATGGTTGCTTCTTTTAAGGCATGTAATCGTTCTTTAAGCTCTTTCCATAACGCATCGCTTACCCCGGTACCCACCTTGGTAACCGTTACGAATTGTTCTCCCGCTTTGACCCCGACCAGGAACGCCCCGATACCCAACGCTGTTCGTTTGCCCTCCCCCACATAATAGCCCATCACCACGCCATCTATCGTGTCGGTGAGCTTGCCCGTTTTGCCTTCTTCTTCCTTAAACTTTACCCAAGAAAAGCCTCTTCGTCCGGGCTCATAGGGACTATCCCACTTTTTGACCATCGCTCCCTCAAGACCCTGTTTCAGTTGCGTATCATGGTATGCACGTATCGCATCGGCGCTTGAGGTAACAATCTGCGGCGTTATCGCAAGTAGCTTTTTCGGAAGGACAGTCGTCTCGAGTATTGATCTTCGCTCAGATAGCGGTATATCAAGCAAATCTTTCCCGTTTTTATACAGGATATCGAAAACAAAAAACTTAAGTGGAACGCTTTCCGCAGCGTGGGCGACGTCATGTTTTCGTTTTCGCGTTGTTGTTTCCTGAAACGATACCGGCTTGCCTGTTTTGGGATCAATACCCACCGCTTCACCGTCAAGGATTACCTCATCCGCGGCAAGTTCATCCCCCACCGTAACAAGTTCCGGAAACATTGCCGTAGTATTTTCCAAATTTCTCGAGAAGGTTCGGACCCACTTACCGCGCTTGAAGTGGAGTTCGACGCGCACGCCATCGTATTTCGGTTCCACTGCCACTTCTCCCATCTTTTTTATCATGTCATCCGCCGTGGGCAAACGTTGCGACAGCTCTGCAAGCACCGGCGACCCCACCCGTGCACGGATGTGCGAAAGACCACCTATCCCCTCACGTTTGACCGTTTCGGCGATATAGCCTATATCCGGTCGCACGTTATAGACCCACTCAAGCTCACGTCGCAACGACTTATCTTTCGTCAGCATCCAGGATAAACTGTCCAAAATCGTCATTTCGGAGAATCCCAAACGAAGTTTGTCGAGCGGAATACGTACGATGTAACGCGCAGAAAGCGCATCTACTTTTCGTAAAATCGCCGCCAAGTGATTGATCTTTTTTTCCTGTGATCCCGTACCCCCTTCCGTTGCAATCGCATAGAGCACGTCAAATACTGAAGTAATACTCAATGATTCGGATCTGCCCCGATACAGCGCTTCGGCGACACGACCGATATCCCCGAGTTTTTTGAATTGTTTTACCACCTCATCGTGCGGCGCATCATACGCCTGGGCAATCGCCCGTATGATAAACTTCTCGGCCATCCCAAATTCAATGTCTTCATACAACGGGCATACCCGGCCTTGAAGGAGATAACAAAGTTTTGCAATTTCACTCGCCTCAGCCTCCGAAAAAAGTTCACTTAAAATTTCCGTAATCGTATTGCGGGACGCGGTGGTTTCTAGTTTTGAAAGATACGATGCCAAGGAAGAAAACTGCATAAGGTATGCTTATCGAATAAACAAAACGTAGGCCGCAGCGATAAGCACAAGAAGAAATATACCAAAGCCAAGGGCGACGGGACCGTCCTGCTCCCCTTTTATCATTTTTGTAATCCCTTGCAGGCCGACGGTGAGAGCAAAAAAGGTGGGAATAATAAGCAGCGCGTAAGTGATTGCCGACGTTGAAAAGTCCATAAAATTATCAAAAAACGCTACGTGCGAAGCACGTATTTTGCACCCTTTGTTGATCCCTCTTTTTTGACTATACCCTTTTTTAATAAGTCCTTCAATTCACGGAGCACGGTATCTTCAGAAACCTGAGGGAAAAGTTCAAAAAAGGCTTTGTTTTGCAGGAACCCCTGCTCCTGCATAAACTCAATGAGTTTGATCTGCCGTTCGGTCAATGCAAGCTGTTGGCCGCCGAGGGATTTTTTGATCTTTAAGTCCGTGGAGAGCGATTTTACTTTTTCCTTTATTCGGGTGAGTTCAATGGCAAGCCCTTCGCTAAAATATTCTATCCACCCGTTGAGATTGCCCTCACTCTTACCCACGCTCTGTAGCGCTTCATAATAGTGCATAGGGTCACGGTCATAATATTCCTCGAGCGAGAAAAATCGCTTAATATCGTACCCCTCACAAAAAAGCACTAACGTGGCTACCGCACGAGCTACTCGCCCATTGCCGTCCATGAAAGGATGAATACGCACCAGTTCATAGTGCACAATAGCAGCTTTGAGTGCCGGATGCAGCTCCTGATCCTCCAGCCCGCTTAACCATCCGACAAAATCCGCAACTAAAAACGGCACTTCAACGGAAGGGGGCGGACGAAAAGTAATTTCACCGGTCTGTGCATTTTTTACCACCACCTGGGTTTTGCGATACTCCCCCACTTGTTCATCCGGAAGAATGCGGTGAGCAACAAGCGAATGGAGATGCTTTATGACCTCTTCAGAAATTTGTTTTCCCTGAAAATCACCGATAAACCGTAATACGTTCCGATAGTTTAAAATCTCCTGAATATCCCGCTCCCTCCCCACAATAGTGTGTCCGGCGAGGACTTTTTCCGCCTCGGTCCTTGAGAGGTCGTTTCCTTCAATATGGGTACCATGGTGTACGGTTCTGACAAGTGCTTCTTCACGAAATTTTGCTTCCCACGCGGGGACAAGAGGGCTATTTTCGATTACTTCCTTCGCCGCCTCAATAATGCCGATATACTTCAAAATCTTATTGGTAATCGTAAATTGAGGCTGGTACATAGATTTTATTCCCGCACTATTCCTGTATAATACCCGCACGTCCTTCAAAACGCAAGCGATTTACCGATCATACTTTACTCCTTTTTGGCGGTACGTTACTATGGTGATGTATGACTGACGGTGTGCCCATTGATCAGACGTCGCATGTGGCGATCCCCCGCAACAACGATAACGAGGATCGCGTCCCCCCCTGGCTTTTATTTGTGTTATTTCTGGTAATCTGTATCCCTGTGTTTATCAGCGTGTTTTTTTCCTATCGGTCACCTCAAAAGCAATCGCCTACAAACATCGCACCGCGTATAACCCCTACTCCCGTACCGGTCTCTCAAGGGTTTTCCGGTGACGAATTTATCCGCGGTTGGTATTGGGGGAAGAAAGAGAAATTTCCCGCCACCCCCGATCACTGGGTATATTCAGAGGTGGACGGCAAACACTGCTGGCACAGTCCCCGAACTATTTGCCGATAAGAATATGCTTCAGGGTGCGCGGAATTTGCCGGGTGAGATCAGAGGCATTGAAAAAAGGACCCACCCGACAATACAGATCATCCCCCGCCCGTTTATTTACGTAGCTCCCAGCAAGCACCGCAAGCAGCGGATCGCTGGTACAACTTAGCGCGGCAATAAGTCCTGCCAACACATCACCGGTGCCTCCCTTTGTCATCCCGGGGTTTCCGCCGCTCACCGCATAAATCTCTCCCGGTCGGCATACCGTTTCGTCACACCGTCCTCCCGAAGCGGCGATATCCGTTTCGCCTTTCAAAAGTACGATGCAACGGTAGGTTTTTGCAAAGGCTTTTACCTTATCCTGATCGGTCACTGCGTTACCGTACTCAGGGTATTGGTTGCACATCTTTTCCCATAGTCCGGCAAATTCCTGGTGATGCGGCGTCAGAATTGCCGTATTCGGGATGTCGGACAACGAGAGCATCTGGAGCGCTCCGGCATCAATAATCCACTGTTTATGCGGATAACGGATAAGCAAACGGTGTGTCAGCGTTGCGGTTTCTTCATCCCTCATCATCCCGGGACCGATGAGAATGCTGTCATCCTCCTCAATATAGTCGTCTATGTCTTCGCGGGAAATGACGATCCCGTCTCTGAACGATTTCTTTATTCCCTTAACGAGTTCATTGTTTTCCGGTACCGATGCGTAATGGACCAAGTCAACGAGGCGCGAAGCAACCTCCAACGCCCAGATACTTGCCGCGTGGAATAACCTGCTTCCGCCGATAATAAGAAGCCGCCCATTTTGTCCCTTATGCGATCCCTTCTTCGGCAGAAAGAGTGACCGTACAAGCTGCTCATCGACGTTTTGCATAGCAGTATTATAGCGAAATAATACGGGCGGTGTTTCTTAGCAGGTGCGGTACGGATTCGCTGTCGGCGCTTGTTATGATCGTCTGCTGTTGTTTTACCACCGACGCGATAAGCTCACGATGTGATACGTCAAGTTCGGAAAAAATATCGTCCAGCAAAAGCATGGGACGATCGCCCGTTTCCCGTTCAATATAGGAGAGTTCAGCAAGCTTCAACCACAAAACAACAAGGCGTTGCTGCCCTCGTGAACCGAATTTTGCAACATCACGAAAATTTGCCCCCACCTCTTCATGTGACTGACTAAACAAGGCAAAGTCATCACGGTGCGGCCCCACGAGTGTTGATTTCGCATATATTTCCTCTTGGGCGTATTGTTGAAGTCTCGCTTCGGAAATAACGCTTTTGTCATACGAAATCATAAAGGTATGATCCGCAAGCGACGTTTGATTCACAAACTCAATAAATGCGATGCGTTTCTCCGTAATATACCCGCCCGTCTTAATAAGCAATTGATCCCAAAAAAGAAGTTGTGAACGGGAGGCTTTTCCTTCGGCGATCAAGTCGAGCAATTTGTTTCTTTGCCGGACTCCCCGCTCATAGGAGAGCAGATTTCGCCGATATTCCCTATCCACCTGTACAAGGACCGTATCAAGATAACGCCTTCGGATACTCGGACTGTCCGTTACGATTTCCAAGTCTTCTGGCCAAAAAAGCACGGCGCGAATGATTCCTATCATATCAATCACCCGTCGGGGAACGCCGTTGACCAAATATCGTTTAAGAGGGGTCTTTTGTCCGGATACTTCGCCGGGAGTAAGCACTATTTCCACCGCGGCATCGTTGCCTTGTCCCGTAATTCGGGTAACTTCCTCTCCCCAACGGATCATCTCACGGTCCAATGATGCGCGAAAACTTCTTCCGGTGGCAAGCAACATGATTGCCTCAAGAATATTTGTTTTGCCCGCCGCATTGGCGCCGACAATACACGTTATGCCGTTATCCAATGTCCAGGAAACATTTTTATGACTACGAAAATTATGAAGCGCTAACGAGGTCACCATGTTTGGTTAGGTGATGGTCGTTCCCACGAATGTCTGTCCGTCGAGGGCAAGGGCAAGATTGGAAAGATTCTTGCCGTTCACAATTTTTACCGTCACCCCCAAATCCTGCGCAAGCTTGCTTGCGATGGGATCAAACGGCGCATTCATGCCCGGTTTCCATACATCACCCACCATCTTGCGGTACTCTCCCCATGAAATGTTATTTATTGCGGTTGCATCAGAAAATTTATTCGGATCCTTGTCATATACCCGGTCAACATTGGTCATGTTAACAACTTGCGTGAGCCCGTAATCCTGACATACCGTAACGGCGCAGTAATCCGTACTCCATCCCGGCTTCCATCCCGCTGCGATTGCCACGGGAGATTGGATCTTGAGGATAATTTCGTAGTGTTTAATGACCCTCGGATCGGCAAGATCCTGAAATATCGCTCGAATAAGCTGCGCATTGAGTCTGGTTGCATGGACGCCAAGCCAGTCGGCGTCAATATCGCTTAAATCATGTTTTCGTACTTCTCGGGCGGCTTGCTGGTAGTGTCTTGTAATCGCGCCGCCGCCGACCGTTATAAAAAATCTCCGGTGTTTTTCGGAGACTTGCGTACGGATGAATTCGTGAAAATCCTTAAGGAATGCGACATCTATGCCGCCGTCGGGGACAATAAGTGAGCCGCCTAATGAAAGTACAAAAACTTCCGGACTCTGTGTCATCAGTTTTCTCCCTTGCTAAAATATCGTAAGGTGGCTTTAATCCTACCACACTGCGATAAATTCTCAAAGTTGCGCTATATCTTCCCCTCGTGTCGTTTTTCCTTATGGGACAAGACAAATTGTCTCATTTCGCGACGAAAACGCGCCTCGGAAAACCTCATTGCCTGTTTGCGGCATACATCCGGCAAAAACGTCATCGTTTCAAACTGTTTAATTGCCGCAACGAGACTTTCGACGGTGGGCTCATTAAAAAAGATGCCAGTTTTTCCTTCAATGACCGACT
Organism: uncultured Gammaproteobacteria bacterium; assembly: GCA_964449585.1. Lineage (GTDB taxonomy): Bacteria > Patescibacteriota > Microgenomatia > UBA10105 > UBA927 > UBA927. The sequence continues at coordinate 32,800 of CAYUZE010000001.1, forward strand.
CGGTATAGCCGCCCCCCCGAAATGCAATAACGGGAGTGCCATTCGCCATCGCTTCAACGGGGGTGATACCGAAGTCCTCATCCGTCGATGTGGCCAAAAAACCTCTGGCCTCGCCGTAAAGCGTACGCAACTGACTATCCGATACATATCCAATGAATTCAACGGTTTTTCCCGCACCGGCGACCAGTTTTTGCAGCTCCAAGGCATAGCCTGCGGGAGCACCTGCTATTTTGAGTTTTATTCCCAACTTCGTTGCGGCTGCAACCGCGAGTGATAATCCCTTCCCGCCTACAATACGCGAAATAATAAGATAATAATCGCCTTTTTTCCTTCGTTCGAAGGGGGGCATCGTAACCGGCGGATAAATGACGGCTGCAGTCCGGCGGTAGAACTTTGCGATGCGTTGCCGGGTGTTATGCGAATTGGCAATAAAGTAATCAACCCGTTGTGCCGCTTCCCAATCATACTGTCGCATAAAAAACCCTACGATTTTTGCATACCAGCGAATAAGGCGATACCGTTGCCACTCAATACTTGTCGGATAGCCGTACAGCCAGCGTGGCGGGGTATGACAATAACATATTTCGACGGCGTTGCCTTTTTTGGCAAACCCTTTGGTGATATACCAGCTGGCACTCGTAACAATTACGTCGTACGAGGAAAAATCAAACGAATTCCAAATAAACGGCGCAAGAAACCGGAGCGGACTATGCAACTTGGTTGAAAAAAACGGTATACGATGCGCCCATGATACCCGAACATCTTTATTCTTGAACCGCTCCCATGCCGGCCCTTTTCTCCAAAAAGCGGTATAGATGGGGGCCTCCGGCCATAGTTGTGCGAGTGACTCCAGTACCCGTTCCGCTCCTCCAAATTCGCCAAGATAGTCATGAACCAATGCGATGCGCATATTAAAATAGCTCCTGCTGCTGGGCTTCTTGCGGTGTTGCCTTTCTCGCGGCTACCGCGGTTTCATCGGATTTTTTTACGGGTTCGTCAAAGCCTATTCGCCTGATGAGCGACGGAAACCGGAATGCGGTTAGCATATCCCGCACTTCTTCTTTTGCGAGCGTCGGTATCCGGGCATATTTCGCGTCAAATGCCACAGGCGCATCCCGACGAATAGCGGCGAGTTTTTTACTTAACTCCCCGCTTGCTTTCCCCGCGATAAGCTTTGCCCTGAGCGTATCTCCGGATATATCTTCAATATGTGCGTATATTTTTTCAAGCGATCCATAGGTGGTGAGCAGTTTAATCGCCGTTTTCGGTCCCACCCCGGAAACACCCGGATAATTGTCGGATGCATCCCCCATCAGTGCTTTGAGGTCAACAATCAGCGACGGTGGTACCCCCATCCGTTCCTCAACTTCTTTTTCACCGTACAGCATTCCCTCAGATAATCCTTTTGTAGGCATGTACACCAGGATCGCATCGTCGACCACAAGCTGTAAAATATCGCGATCCCCCGTCACAATGACCACCTGGTCGATCTCCGCGCCTTTTGCGGCCATTACAGTGGCTGTAATGGTACCGATCATGTCATCCGCCTCAAATCCGTCGAGTTCAAAAATCGGTATGCCAAATGCCGTTACCGCTTCATGCACAAGCGCTATCTGCGAAATAAAGTCATCTTCCATTTTCGGCCGCTGTGACTGATAAGCGGGAAAAAGATGTTCACGGAATGTCTTTCCCGGCCGGTCGAAGGCGACTGCCATATGCGTCGGCTTGAGGGCCGCATAGAGTTTTACGATGACGGAGATAAAACCGTAGACTATGTTGACCGAGCGTCCTTGAGGATCCGTCAGCGGAGGGAGGGCGTGGTACGCCCGATGCATGACGGCGTTACCGTCAATAAGTACTAATCGATTCATGGAATATGCGTTTAGAGTCGCTTCTTCTCACCGCCCAGCAACGCGACAAAATCATCGCCTTCCAGCGTTTCCTTTTTTACTAACTCGTCCGCCACTTTATCAAGGTCTTTGCGGTATTTTTTGAGAAGTTCAAGTGCTTTGGCATACGCGGCGTCAATCAGCTTTTTTATTTCCTTATCGATTATCGCCTGCATTTCCTGCGATACGGACTGCTGCTCATACATGGATTTCCCCCACTCCGTTATATCGGTTTGCGGTCCGAAATTGATCGGTCCTAATTCACTCATGCCGAATTCGGTTACCATGTATCGCGCGATGCGGGTCGCCTGATTTATGTCATTTGCCGCTCCGCTTGTTATTTCTTTAAAAATGATCTGTTCTGCGGCGCGTCCCCCCATCGTCATCGCCATCTCTTCGATAAGCCGTGATTTTGTCTCATGCAACCGGTCCTTTTCCGGAGGAGCCATGGTAAACCCTAATGCCATGCCGCGTGACACGATACTGATTCGATGCACCGGATCCAAATGCGGGCTGTAGTAGTTGACGATCGCATGACCCGCCTCATGATAGGCGGTCATTTTTCGATCAAGATCACTTTGCAGACGTTTTTTCTCGGGTCCCAATTTCACTTTCGTCGCCGCCTCTTCAATATCCTTCATATCAATTTCCTTCTTTGCTCCCCTGGCAGCATGGATGGCGGCTTCATTGAGCATGTTTTCTATGTCGGCTCCGCTAAACCCCACGGTCCGTTTTGCCACTTTATCCCAGTCCACCTGTATAGCAAATGGCTTTCCGTGCGCATGGATGGAAAGAATTGCTTTCCTCCCTTCAAGATCGGGTAGATCAAGCACCACCCGCCGATCGAAGCGCCCCGGTCTTGTGAGCGCGGGATCCAATAAATCACCCCGGTTGGTTGCGGCGACGATAAGCACGGCGGTACTCGGTTCAAATCCGTCCATTTCAACGAGTATTTGATTGAGCGTCTGCTCGCGTTCATCATGGCCGCCCATAACCCCCACACTCCGCATCCTTCCTATGGCATCGATTTCATCGATAAAGATAATCGCGGGAGCATTCTTCTTTGCCTGGGCAAAAAGATCACGAACACGAGCCGCTCCCACACCCACCAGCATTTCCATAAATTCACTGCCTGCTATTGAAAAAAACGCCGTCTTGGCCTCTCCGGCCATCGCCTTGGCAAGCAATGTTTTTCCCGTTCCCGATGGGCCGACTAAAATCACTCCCTTTGGCGTGCGTGCGCCCAACAATTTATATTTTGCGGGGTTTTTCAAAAAATCCACCACTTCTTCAAGTTCTTTTTTAGCCTCGTCAACCCCCGCAACATCTTTAAAGGTAACTTTGGGGAGATCTTTGTTCCATACCCTTGCTTTACTTTGACCGAATTGGAAGATATTGTCCTGCGCACCCCTTGCTTGCCGGAAAAGAAAAAGGAAAAACACGACGGTGAGCACTAACGGAAGCACATTGGCGATGATTCCCATCCAAATCGCTCCCGCGGAAAGATCCTTTACGGCAATTTCAACGGTCTTTGGATCGACGCCCGATTTTTCAAGAAGAGTAACGAGAGAATCCTGCGACTCTTTCGTCGAAGTGTATTTTGTTCCGTCCTTGCGAACGACGGTGAGCTTTGTGTCCTCGACTTCAATGGTTTTTACCGTTCCATCTTTGACGTCCGTTATTACGTTTGACAGGGGCTTTGCTTCTGCAAGAGACGCCTGATTACTGACACTGCCGAAAAACGAAAAAAGGAAAAACAATACAAAGAGGCCGATTACGACATTTTTGAAGTTGAGCTGCAACTGAAACTGAAACACTTTCTTTGTTTTTTTTGTGTTGCCGTTTTTTCGCGCGGGTGGATGAAGTTTTTCTGCCATACGAGCCCCAAGTATAGCATGTCTATCGGATTTTCGCCCCTACCGGCATCCCCTCGCCGGAAAGAAATATCGGCTTTTTTTCACCGTCAACGGCGAGAATCATCCCCTGGCTTTCTTCATCCATCATTTTCCGAGGGGCAAGATTAGTGATGAAGAAAAACTGTTTTCCCAAAAAATCATCAGGCGTGTACCCGAACGGTCGTACGCCGGTAAATATAACCCGAGGCTTTTCTTCATCAAAGGTTACCAACAAGCGAATGAGCTTATCACTCCCCTCTTTGTTTCTTGCTTCAAGCACTTTCCCGACACGAAGCTCCACCCGTGCAAATTCGTCGATCGTGATGGTGTCTGGTGCCGAAACGGTCGGGTAGGTAAAGAATGAGTACTCCGTGGTGAGTCCCATTGCATCACGGGCGGTTTTCATGGACTTCGTCGCCACTGCCATCGCCCGTGTCTGCCCCTGCTGCAAAATACGTTTTACCAGCGATGGGTTTGCCCGAAGCTCATCGTACGCCTTCCGTGCGGGAGCAAAGTATGAAAGTAAACTTTCATACAAATATTCCTTGACGGCAACATCCGAAATGGTTCCCCGTACATACGCGTCTTTAAGTGCCGCCACCTTATCTTTTTCTCCAAAGAAATCCAGATACACAAAGACCATGTTCCCTTCAACATGTCCCGGATCAGTCGCATGTTTTCTGGTCGGATCGGTGTACGTGCCATTTACCTGTTTTTTTATTACCTCTTCAGATTCAAAAATACTGATAATATTCCCCAAACTTTTACTCATCTTGCGTTGTCCGTCGGTTCCCATTACTATCGCAACTTCTTCGGGAATATACGGCTCAGGCAATTTGAAAACGTTTGTTTTGTATGTCTTATTAAACCGATCCGCGATATCCCGGGTAATCTCAATATGCTGCTTTTGGTCACGACCGACGGGAACAAGATCGGGCTGATAGAGCAAAATGTCTGAAGCCATGAGCATCGGATAGCTAAACAGCCCGACATTTATATCATCCTCCATTACCGCCTTCTGTAATTTGTCTTTGTATGCATGCGCACGCTTTAACAACCCCAAGGGGGTGACGTTGTTGAGGATGGATTGCCCTTCGGTGTGCAGCGGCACGTCCGACTGACGAAAAAAGACTACCCTATTGAATTCATCTTCCGTCAGAAACCCCCGAAGTAATGCCAGCTCGTTAAGCACCAGCGTTTCAATGTTATGCCGCAACTTTTTTTTATCTTGAACGGTCGTCAGCGCGTGCAGATCCGCAACCATAAGATAGGTTTCGTTCGTTTTGGCCAGCGCAATAAATTGCCTTACCGCGCCCAAATAATTACCGATATGGAGACTCCCGTCCCCGCTCGGCGTAATACCGGAGAGAAATCGTTTATTTGTCGGTGTATTCATAGTTCCTCCTTATTGTACCTGACTTTCCGAAAATTTCGTACTCGCAAGGATCGATATCTATCCATATACGTTGCTACTTTTTGTCTGTCGATGACTCTGTCGGTCATCATTGCCGAACCGACGATAATAGCGTCTGCACTCGTAAAAAGCTCCCCCATATTATCTGGCGCTGATCCGCTTCCTACGACAATCGGCAATCCTCTTCCGAAATGACGTGCGATATGTAAGTCCTTCATTAAAGGAGCCACTCCCGTCCAGGTGCCGGTGACGATAATGGCGTCGGCACCCTCCTCAACCGCCTCCCGTACAGACCGTCGAAGCGGCTTTGTCGGGTCCAGCATGCGTGAATGTTTTACCTGTACATCCGCAAGTATGGCAACCGCATCATTGAGCTTAAGTTTCTTCCGTTCCGCAACCGCTTCCCTTCCCCTGGCACGCATCACCCCATAAGTAGTTTCCACATCATCGACAAACGATGCGACACGAATAAACCTGGCACCTGTTTCTTTACACATCCGTAACGCTGCCTGATAGCCGCTCCATAGTACATCAACCCCGACGGGAATCTCCACGCTGCGTGTCACCGCATGGACGAGCCGTTGCATTTCAAGGGCTTCGGCTTTTTTTATAAACTCGCGATGCGGCACGCTGTAATTATTTTCGATCATAATGCCATGCACTCCCCGTTCTTCAAGATCATGCGCTTCGCGAAGAATACGCTTTCGTGTTTGGGCAATCGGGAGATGCCCTTCGTATCCGGCAAGCGGCGGCAAATGGATCATGCCGATGATGGGTTTTTTGACCGGAAACAGTTCTTTAAAAAGTTTCATAAAACTCCTTTCTTTCCTGCATATGCGTTGGTGGCCGCAACATATTTTGTGAGTTGTTCGTACCCTTTTCCCGACAGGATAAGATCAAGGCCTTGCCTCGTACAGGCACGGAGCATTTCCCTATTCACCCTGTGTGTATTGCGATCAATCGCCTGCGGATCCTGCAGACAATGCCGCACAAATAACCCTAATCCCACCGTCATGGCGAGGTATCGGGCACGCGTCAAATCCACACCGCAAAGAGCGCTTGTATTTGCTTCGATAATAGCGGCGCGATCGTTGGGGATCGCAAGTGATTCCGGGACGAATGCATCGAGTTCGCGACTATCATAAAAATCCTCGGGAGAAAGCACATACGTTCCCGCATTTTCTCCTCCGACCAAGAAAGACACAACGCTGTCATATGGCGGGGGTGCAATTTCATCGAGCACGACGAGATGTTTCATGAGTGAAGGGTCGAGAGCTTCCGTGCGATGTGTCGATGCCAAAGTCCCACAATACACCGCACTGTCCGCATACTGCTGAAATCCGTTTTTTGAAAGTATTGCTAACGCATCTACAATCACGGACGGATGAATTTTTTCGTTCACCCCGATCATTGCATGCAGCGGCGTATCACTCGCCATCGTGAACGATAATGGACCGATAACGTGATTCACCGTTTCTCCTTTCAGTTTGTGTGAAAGCGTATGGAGCGTGCGCGTGGTATGACAACTGGTCATAAGCAAGCCGGACGAGCGAAACGTATTTTCGAATGACTCCGCGGTCTGAAAATCAGACCGCGCACCGAATGCTTCAATCGCACTTTGTCCCGCTACTTTTGACGTATTGGGATACGAGTGGTGTTTATGCACCGGCGTATCTGCAGATAACACGATGGCGGCGAGTGTTGAAAGACTAAAAAGTTTTGTCGTACGACCGTTCAACGGATACCCTTTATCACCACCCATGCCGCCAAAAGCAACAACGGGTGCATCACTGCTCGTGCGGACGACGGTATCTAAGTGCACCGTTGCCGCAACCATACCCGCTATCTCCGGAGCCGTGAGCCCGACATACGCTTCTTTGGTGGACATCGCAACAAGAAGTGCCGTTGCCTGCAAAAGATGCGTATCTTCAGGCATTTTGTTTTTTAACCTCGCTCCTACTGCCGCGCCGAGCGGTTTATTGAGCCCGATACAGACAAAGGATGCAAGAGCAAACGCTTCCTCAAAGGTAAGGGATACCCCTTGCTCGATTTTTCTTTGAACACCATAGTAGCCGTCGCGTTCAAAAAGTTCCGTAAGCAACGGCTCGACGGCTGCAAGCTTTTCCGGTAACAATTCTTTATACCGTGTGTTTTCAGCAAGCGCCCGGAGGGTGACATCGCTATCAATTTGTTCCGTCACTCCGCCTGATTCCCGTACCTGCTGATACGGTTCACCGCGAAGCGTAATTGTGGCGACTTCGCCAAAGACACTCCGGAAATTCGGGTTTATTGCCTTCCTCCCGGGCACCGATAGATCGTACCGAACGAGAATACGTTTCTTTTTTCATAAGAAACTCCTTTTCTAGGGCAAAAATAAAAGCCCTCGCAAACTCTTCACATAATCATGTGAAAAATTTGCAAGGGCCTTCACTCCAGGCGTTGCCACCTTGCTTTTATTATCCTATAAAAAATCCCGCCGAGCGGGACGTCAGATCAGGATAATTCTCCTTCATGACGAGCTCCGAATCATTCGACACTCGTTCCTGTCTTTTTACGGTTTCGGCTCCGTACTTGATTTAAGAGTCAGCTTTCCCCGGTTCCAACCCTCCGGATCAACGCTTTTATTCACTTGTGAGGAAAGTATACCATATCGCGTCAAAATATTGCCAATATTTTTGTTACAATACCCGTATGGATATCGGCAGGCTTTCCTACTACAGTCGCAGGATGCATCGGGTGGTCATGCTTTTTGTCATTGTTTTGGGGCTTATCCAAATGGCAACCGGCACCGCCATGAAATATCCGCAACTGTTCCCGTTTGTTGATCAGAGTGCGGTACGATTGCTCCATTTCGATGTTGCCACCTATTTTTCCGTCGCATTTGTTATCCAAATCGTGACCGGGATCATTATGTATATTGCTCCGAAGCTTATTAAGGCGTTGCGAAAGCCATCTCCTCCCCCGACCGTATAGCCTGCTTTGCCAGCCTCTGCTTAACCTGCTATAATCAGTCTTGTACAACTCATGCCGCGGGGTAGTGTAAAGTTGCACAGGAGGCTCATAATCTCCTAGGCCGGGTGCGATTCCCGGCCCCGCAACCAATAAAATAGCGCCAGTGGCGCTATTTTTTTAGGATTTTTATGTGGATACTTTATATCCTCCGATGTGCCGATGACAGCCTCTATACCGGCATAACCAACAATCTTGCTCGGCGTATCCGAATGCACCAAAACGGTAAGGGGAGCGCCTATACCCGTGCCCATCCCCCATTGGGAATTATCTATACCGAACCGTGCAAAACGAAATCAGATGCGTTACGGAGAGAATGGGAAATAAAATCCTGGTCACGATCAGAAAAGATCACCCGACTCAATCTTACGCTCTGATGTGTTGGGCATGGTAACCGGGGTTTCGTGTCGATGACATAAAAATCACCCCGCCGGAGCGGGGTGATTTATCGTATTTCCATTGTTATCTTACCAATCTCTTCCTCCACGATCATCACCGTGGTTGTCGCGTCGGTCAAACCCGCCGCGTCCGCCACGATCATCTCGTCGTCCGCCACCACCGTATCCACCTCTTCCGCCACCTCCTCGTCCACCGCCAAATCCGCCGCCACCGCCACCGCGGTAGCCGCCGCCTCCACGATTCTCACGAGGAGCCATCGGCTTTGCTTCATTGACAACGATGGATCTTCCGTCAAGCTGTGTTCCGTTCAATTCCTGGATAGCTTTTTGCGCATCGTCCGGATTGGCCATTTCAACAAAACCAAATCCGCGTGATCGTCCCGTAAATTTATCGGTAATAACCTGCGCACTCGCCACCTGACCCGCTTGCGCAAAATGATTGCGAAGCGTGTCTTCTGTCGTATCCCATGAAAGTCCCCCAACAAATAATTTAGTTGCCATTAGTATCTACTCACCTCCTCTATACTTCCTATCTATCACGTACCTATTCAACTTACGGGGAACAGTATACGAGCAGAAAGGTTAGATAGGGGTATTGTACCACGAAGGGCACGCAATACGCAGGTTGTCTTCCCGTCTCAATCTGATAAAATACATAAACTTACGCCAGCGTAGCTCAGTGGTAGAGCAGTGTCTTCATAAGGCATTTGTCGCAGGTCCGATCCCTGCCGCTGGCACCCGAGCAAGGAACAATCGGGTACTTAAAAAAAGAGCCGGAACCATTGTTGCCAGACGGGAAACTCGTGCCGGTCTTTCTTTTCTCCGGTGTTTGCCCCCCCTTGCGGAAGCATCACGATCGTTTCTCCCTCTTTTACCATACCCAGTTGATCCCGGGCTACCCGCTCAACATAAGACGGATTTTTCATATCGGTAAGTTGTGATTCCAACCGCTTGTTTTCCGTCAAAACGCGGGTGAGTTCACGCTCCTTCTCCCCGACTCTCCCTTTTTGCTCCCACAGCTCGACAATGGTCCTGCCTGCCGACACCGCCAGTCCGAGGCTAATCAGGGCGATAACGATGCGGGCGATCTTCATAGGTTGTATTTTGGTCTTGTATATGATATTATAGGCTTCAATAACCGGGTTTCATACCACCTCAATTCTCTGCCTCAATTGAACTGTGTATGCTGCCTTAGGGATATAACATGACACTTGATCTGAAATCAGCACACAAGCAATTTGTGGAATATCTCTCCTCGCGGAAGCGAGCCCATGCCACTATCGTAGCATACAGCAAGGATATCGAGCAGTTGGTGGCATTCCTCACGAATGCCGGCAAAAAAGACATTACCACCGTTACCAAAGAAGAGCTTGAGGCCTTTCTGAAAAAACTAGCGGCTGATAGTTATACCCCGAAATCCATTTCCCGGAAGATTAACTCCATGAAGACATTCTATCGTTTCTTAAAGACGTCCGGTACGATCAGCCAGGATCCCGCAACCGATATCGAACACCCCAAATATGAAGTCAAACCGCCGCGTATTCTATCTAAACTCGAATACCGCGCACTTCGTGACGCGTGTCGCGGCGACGTTCGCACCTATGCCATCGTCGAACTCTTTTTGCAAACGGGACTCCGTATCGGAGAGCTTGCAAATTTGGCAACAAGCGATGTCAAAGATACCGAACTGCACATTGCGGCTCAAGAAGGTCATGAAGAACGCTCCGTTCCGCTCAACCGTGCCGCGAAAGAAGCCCTCGATAACTGGCTGAAGGCACGAAATAGCGAAGCAAAGTCTTCTTCCCTCTTTATCACCAAAACAGGACGACCTCTTCTTATTCGCAATATCCGCACCGCAATTGACCGATATTTCAAAGTGGCAGGTATTGAAGATGCGAAAGTAAATGATCTTCGCCACACGTTTATCGCTCACCATCTTATGGCGGGAACGGCACTTACCACGATTAGTAAATTGGTGGGTCACAAACGACTTTCTACGACGGAAAAATATCTTGAGTTTATCTCCGACAAGCACACCGAACGGGTGAAACTGGAAGAGCTATAATCTCTTTCCGCCACGTTTGTTTATTTACTCCCTCAGGTTTTTGACACTAAGCATTGCTATCCGTTATAATTGATATGAAAAGCGCCCGAGTCTGACCAGTCATCAGACAAGCTGCATTGACCAACGGATAGCCCAGTAATCAATGCCGGAACCGCCCGTTATCGCGTTACGAGAAGCAAATAAGGTGGTACCACGAACACCCGTTCGTCCTTATACTGAAGGAGAGCGGGCTTTTTTATGGACAAAAACTTTGATCCGAAAACGTGTGAAGATGCCATCTACCGTACGTGGGAATCCGGAGGCTACTTTGTGCCCAAAGACGATCCCACCGCTCCCCCTTTTACCATTATCATGCCGCCGCCCAATGCCAATGATCCGTTGCATATCGGGCATGCGATGTTTATCACCATCGAAGACATCCTTATCCGTTACCACCGTATGAAAGGGGATAGCACACTTTGGCTTCCCGGTACCGATCACGCGGGCATTGAGACACAGTTTGTCTTTGAAAAGAAATTGGCCAAACAGGACAAAAGCCGCTTTAATTTTGACCGCGAAACGCTCTACAAAATGATCTGGGATTACGTTCAGGAAAACTCCGGAGTTGCCGTCAATCAGATGAAAAAACTCGGTGCTTCCGCAGACTGGACCAAATTCAAGTTCACGCTTGATCCTGATGTTGTGGCGAAGGTTTTGGAAACATTTATCGCCCTCCACACCGACGGCCTCATTTATCGCGGACAGAAGCTCGTTAATTATTGCACCAAATGCGGTACCGGATACTCGGAGCTTGAGGTGGAGCATACCGAAGAAACAACAAAGCTCTATTACATAAAATACGGTCCCTTTGTTTTGGCAACAACCCGGCCGGAAACCAAGTTCGCCGATACGGCAGTCGCCGTACATCCCAAGGACAAACGATACAAGAAATATATCGGTCAGGAAATCACGGTGGACGGACTTTTAGGCTCATTTACTCTGAAGGTAATCGGAGATGAGTATGTCGACCCCGAGTTCGGCACGGGAGTGGTGAAAATCACTCCCTTTCACGACTTTAATGACTTTGACGTATGGCAACGGCATATCGATGAAATACCGGCTCCCAAGCAGGTAATAAACAAACAAGGCAGACTCACTGAAATTGCAGGCAAATACGCCGGCATGAAGATAAAAGCTGCTCGTGAGCTTATCGAAAAGGATCTTGACGCCGCTCGCCTACTGGCGAAACCGAGCGAGTCGTATACCCACACGGTGGGCACCTGTTATCGCTGCAAGACAGTGTTAGAGCCACTCCCGCTTACCCAGTTTTTTATTAAGACAAAACCGTTAGTTGATGGGGCACTGAAAGCCCTTGATGCCGGAGAAACAAAAGTTTTGGGAGCAGGACAGGACAAAATTTTACGCCATTGGCTTACCAATATCCGTGATTGGAACATAAGCCGACAGATTGTCTGGGGTATTCGCATCCCGGTCTGGTATAACGTGAAAGGGCATGAACCATACGTTTGGCTCAGTTTTCTGGATGGAGAAATGAAACAACAACAAGGAACCCTTCAACAATGGATGGGCAAATATGACATTGCGCACATTAAATCAAACATCCAACAGATAGATACAAGTTATGCAAAAAATATTGACTGGAGAGTAAGCGTTGAGGAACCAAAAGAAGAAGGCACTTGGATTCAAGAAACGGACACATTTGACACCTGGTTTTCATCAGGACAATGGCCGGTCGTCACCCTACAAGCTAATGGTGATGATGTGTTTACCCGGTACTACCCTACCGATGTCATGGAAACAGGCTACGATATTCTCCCGATTTGGGTCATGCGTATGATGTTGCTCGGTATCTATGTCACGAAAAAAACACCGTTCCGCACTGTGTATCTTCACGGACTTGTTCGTGATGAAAAAGGACAAAAGATGAGCAAATCCAAAGGAAACGTGATAAATCCGCTCGACATGGTAGATAAATACGGTGCGGATGCTATTCGGATCGCGCTTGTCATGAGCTCGACTCCCGGACAGGATAAGGCGGTGGGCGAAAACACCATTCGCGGCATGCGCAATTTTTCCAATAAGGTATGGAATGCCGCACGCTATATTGCTCTTGAAAGACAGACTATTCACTCTACGGAAACACAAGACTATTCAGGGGATAAACAGTTCATGCAGAAACTGAAAGAAGTGACGGAATGTGTCACCCAACTTTTAGAAACCTATCGTGTCGGACTTGCGGCGGAAACGGTACACAACGAATTTTGGCATTGGTATTGCGACGTCGCCATCGAACAACACAAAAAAGGAGAGATTTCGCATGCTGCCCTTGAAACGGGTCTTCACACATTTCTCGCGTTACTTCATCCGTTCATGCCGTTTGTTACGGAAGAAATATGGAGAAAAATATCAACGCAAGGAACACTTCCGCTCATTGTTTCTCCGTGGCCATCGAAATAAGAAGTATTAAAAGCTTCCTGAATTTGTTGACTGCTGCAACGCTCTTGTCGGCTGGGGAAGCACGGATGCCGAAGACGTTGCCGCCGCATTTTTAAAGGAGGCAAGAATATCGTTAAAGACCACCTCATCCTTGGTAAAATCACTGGGTATCCCCAACGGGGCAAAATGATTAAACTCGATAGCGAGCGTATCGGATACGGGGATCAGCACCCCGCGGATAGCGGTAAAGGTGTATCCCCCGCCGGTCCTTCCGGTAAAGTTCCCGACATATTCGTACGCAAGAGTTCCCGAATACATGGTCTGTTGCATCGTAAATTCCCGTCCCGCGGCATCCGTAAGGATTGCCCCGCGAAAATCCGGGAGTAGCTGACCTTTTCCCCGAGGGGCAATCGTAAATCGTGTGCCGCCCGGAAGATAGGTGCCGTAGGATGCGCAGCTGGTATTGTCACAGACGGGTACCTTCACCTCATTTGGCAACTGGTACGACAGTCCTGCGATCGGTTTTTTCGTTGCTCCGCTTAACACCTGCTCCGTTCGTCTTGTGGCAAACGGCGTCGGGTTGATACCTGACGGGCTTGCAGGAGCGCTCTCAAAGCCGGTGTCGTCACTTTCCGGTGCATAGGTGGGAATCACAATTTCATCGCTTACCGTCGGCGCAAAGAAAGAACGAAGCTGCCCGCTCAACCAGACGCCAAGACCAAAAAGCAGGATAATAAAAAGAACGGTGCCTGCATGAATACCCCGCCGAGACGATTTGTGCTGTGGAGCTGCGGGGGCAACGGGGGGCGCATGCAGGGGAGGCACCGAGGGGCTTTCATCAAAAACACGAGCCGCTTCGGGGATTGCATCTTGCAATTCATCGGCGCCGGTATGCGTACTCCTTACTTCCTCCGGGTGAGGATCGATAATCGGTGTTTCTTCATAGGTGAGTGGCGTTTTTTGCGGGGATTCGTTATCCATACACTGGTATTGTACCCTCATTACTTTCTGACAAACAAGATGGCATTAGGTATTCCGCGTCCCGGTCCTGCTTTATATCCTCCACTCCACAACGCCGTCGATCCCCCGCTATCAAGGTTTAACCCGTTTTCCAATCCCATTGCTTTCAACACATGGGCGACCTCAACAACGGTTGCGTTATATACGACTCCAATGTAGGCAATCGCCCCTTTATTGCCGACAAAGCCTCGTACACCCTTACTCCCTTTTTTAGGATCGGTGTCCCCGCCGAAGGCGACATTGCCTCCCGCTAGAAGTAACGGTTGATTGGCAAGAACGCCGTCCGGGCCGGTATCTCTTCCCCACTCAAGCGAACGACCGACAAAACGCATGGAACCGGGCAGAAAAATCACGGCAGGAACCGTACTGTAGACGTTATTATCCGAATTAAAATACACTTTGTTCTTGTTCATAAGAAGCGTGTCAAAAGAGTTTTTCTTTTCACTGCAACTCGGATAGTCTGCGGGACAAAAATACGAACCGTTAATACCTGCAAACGCATTATTTCTCGCGACATACTCACCGAGCGAAAGCACCGGGCAATCCCGGGTACATGTTGCATCGGATGCCGTATCGACGATGACGCGTGTTGATCCCATATCGGCAGCGATAATATCAACGAGGTATTCCCCTATGTCCAGCTTTACCACCTGACGGCTGTATCCGCTTTGTGGTGCGGTATTGTTTTCCGGCACATGGGCGGGAATGGAAAAGCTTGCCGCAATTTTTGTTTTTGCGTCAGCGATGTCATTTGTTATCAGCGTAAAACTTGCGGATGCCGTTGCCCATTGTCTGGCGGCCAGCTTACCCAGCGAGAGGGCGAATCGCTCGTCAAGAGCTCTCGTGTCACGGGTAAGCGCTCGTAAGTCCGTGAGCTCCTCATAGACAACCGTTGCTTGCTGATAGGTTTTTTGGATATTCGTAAGTTCTTCCTGTAACCGCTCGTTCCGCACGTATTGATCCTCGCTCGTTATCGCTGCAATTGCACCCAATAATCGGTTTATTTCCTCGTGTGCCTGGGTTTTTTGCACTTCGAGCACCCGGTTTCTTCCTTGCCACACCAATGTCGCACTTACCGCAATGATGACACTCCCTGCGGCAAAAAGAAGGGTAAGAAGCATCGGAAGAGCGACGTGAGGGAGGCGTACCTTACCAGGATGAAACATCTTCATGCTCCCAGTGTAATACGGCGGCATGAAAGAACACAATTTCTTGTACGGGGGGAAACGGTTAACCTCGTTCGAGGTAGGATCCGGTTTCAGGATCAATGCCGATGACGTCACCTTCTTTGATAAACAGCGGCACTGTAATAACCGCCCCGGTCTCAACGACAACGGTTTTGGTAGCCCCCGTTGCGGTGTTACCCTTTGCTCCCTCATCGGCTTCCGTTACTTTTAACCATACTTTCTTGGGGAATCGGACTCCCACGGCATCTTCTCCGTACACGAGCACCTGATAGGTATCGTTGGGTTTGAGGTAGCGGATAAATCCTTCAAGAAGACTTTCGGCAATGTTGTATTGTTCATAACTGAAATTGTCCATAAAAACATACGCATCCCCTTCTTTGTAGAGGTACTGCATTTCGCGGGTGTTAATGGGAAGTTCCTCGACCGATTCACCGGATTTATACGTGAACTCAATGACTTTCCCGCTTTTAAGGCTCTTGAGCTTTGCCCGAACAAACGCACTTCCCTTCCCGGGATTCACGAATTGAAAATCCATGATCTGATTGGGTTCGTTTCGAAACTCAATAAAATTGCCTTTTTTGAACTGTGCGGTGGTTATTGTTGCCATATGAGAAAAATAAAATCCCTTCCGGGATATCACTATTATCCCACAAACCCGTTCCGAGGGCAATTATTTGCTGTCCCTAAACATTTCGTCTGCCGGGAAAAAAAGTGTCTCCTGAATTGTTGCCGCCCCGCTAAAAAGCATCACCAACCGGTCAACACCGATGGCGATACCGCTGCATTCCGGCAATCCGGCTTGTAATGCTCTGATAAAATCCTTGTCATATTCGTAGAGGGTCTTTCCTGCTTTTCGTATTTCTCGGAGCTCATTTTCAAACCGTTTCTGTTGTTCACGCCAATCAGTAAGTTCGCTATAACAGTCGCCGAGCTCAAGCCCGCCGATGTAAAATTCAAACCGTTCGGCGAAACGAGGGTCGGTAGCCTTGGTTTTGGCAAGTGCAGCCATGGTCCCGGGAAACTCGTAAAGGATAGTGGGACGATTTCTTCCGAGATGCGGTTCCACTTCATTGAGAAAAATCTGATTATAGAGCGCCTCCCAGGTTGTCTCCGGTTCGACGGTGTATCCCTTTTTCTTTGCGATAGCGATCGCATTTTTCATATCGAGAAACTCGATGAAATCAATGTTTGCCCATTTTGAAAACGCTTGGACCATAGTGAGTCGCTCCCAGGGAACATCCAACCGTATCCGCTGATTGTTATACGTGAGCGACAACTCGTCACCGGTATTGACGTCGTGAATCCGTTGGTAGATGAATCGTAACAACTTCTCGCAATCGTCCATTATTGCCCGATAATCAACACCTTTTCGATACCATTCAAGAATCGTAAATTCGGGATTATGCAGAATCCCCTGTGTCTCCATATTGCGAAAACTTTTGGTTAATGCAAAACAATCACCTAATCCGGCCACCATAAGTTTTTTTAACGGTACTTCCGGGGAAGTCGACAGGTACGCCTTTCGCGGGTTTCTTGCCCGATCAAGGAGTGACGTCTCGAAGACATCAAGATAACTTTCCGCTGGGGGGTGAGCAATCAAGAGCGGTGTTTCCACCTCATGGAAATTCCGTTCTTCGAAGAAGGCGCGGATAGCCCGCAATACTTTTTCACGTACTAAGTAACGCTGCCACAGTGCCGGATTCTGTTGAAGTATTTGCCAGGTATTCATAAAAACTGAAGTAGGCGCCTGTCAACACGTCACTTGCGCTTTCGCGTGGCTCTTTTTGAAGCGGTGGTAAATGCTTTTGCAATAAACATCAGATAGAGAAATTCCACAATTCCGGCCGTATGCACGAAGAGGAAAAAAAGAAACCAGCCTTTATCATCACGTTTTGCCGCATGCCACAAGGCGAAGCCCGTCCATGCCGCTGACCAGAGTGCGAGCAGACCAAAACCCACTCCCCACATGTGCTCAAAATTAACCCTTCCGCCTCCTAAATACCAGGGCATCATAGATTTTACAGAAACTTCATGACGTTGGATTTCTGACGAAGTTCCAGGAACCAAGGTTGAAGCTTCTCGCTCACCTCATTGCTAATGATCGCATTCTTTGCTTCTTCACGAAGCGCCGCCGGCTCGGTTGCCGTAAGGGTCGCTGCGCTAGTTGCGATAAAGTTATCAATATCGGCTTCGGAAACAACTTTATCTTTTGTCAGTAAGCGCTCAACGGTGAGCTGGATAACGAGCTGACTGTTAAAATCATCCTCCGTCATTCCCTGAAACTTAAGGAAATCTTCAAGAGTCACCTCAGTTCCCAAACTTGAGAGTATTTCGCGCTGTTTTTTGGCGATATCATCCTTTGATACCACAATGCCGTTTTTTGCCGCTTCTCGCTTAATCAATGCTTCACCGATCATTCCTTCAAGTGTCTGTTGTCCGTACCGGGTACGAAGCGTCGAATTAAGCTGCCATGCAAATATCGGCCGTCCGTCAACCATCGCGGCAACTATCCATCCTTTATTCACCGCGGCAAGTACTCCGAGGAGAACAAAAAGCCCCACAAGCACCCACTGCCAGGAAAATCGTTTACCCCTGAACGTATCGACGGGTGAAGCTTCAAAAGGAGGAGGAACAGGAACGGCGAGTTTTTTGGATGATGCTTTCTTCATATCTACGAAGGATACCATAGTAGCCCCGATGGTTCAAGCCAAATAGGTGGTTTATTTGCGGATCGAAGATAGGTATTATAAAGACACGATTCGGCAACACCCATGAGCAAATCACCAAAACAGAAATCAGCACCACTCTTACTCCCCGCTCCTTCATCCTCTTTTTCGCGGTTTTTCCCGCACTATACCCGATTAATTGCCGCACATCCGTTTTGGACCCGCGTTCGCCGGACTGCCGGCTTTCTCTTCTGGTTATTGCTTGCAGGCACGATTACCATAAACATCATCGCCCTTCGAGGAACGGGAAGACTTTTTGTTTCGATCCCATTTTTGGCTGATACACCGGCTGTTCTTGGTGAATCAGTCGCCCCGTCTCCATCCGACGTACCTGACAGGGGCAAACTGGAAAAACTATACGCGTATTGGCTGGAGGTACTGCAAAGTAATCCCGATTACCGGGATGCGCATGTTCAGGCGGCGCTTATCGCCTTTCAACTCGGCAACAAGGAGGCGCTTATCACCCATCTCTCCGCAATAAAGGAGATTGATCCTAACTTTGAAGGAATTTCCTTGCTTGAGGCTCTCGTGCGCTCACAGTAATTTACTGCTTTATTTCGAAGCCCGCCCGTCACTTGTGGATATTTTTTGCGGTGGTTTACTTTGCCTCAGGTTTCTTTTCCTCAGCTTGCTTTTCAGACTCAGCTGATTCGGCACTCTCTGCAACCGCATCGCCGGTACCGCTTTCCGTAGCCGATGCTTCGGCAACCGCGGCATCTGCTGCCGCCTGTTCTTCTGCCGCTTTACTGACCAACTCTCCAACGCGGGCAACGACAACGGATGCATCGGTAAGGATGGTAACATCGGCGCCTACGGCAATATCTGCCACCGTTAATTCTTGACCGACCTCGGCAAGGGCATTCACGTCCACATCCAGTTTTTCCGGCAAATGGGTTGGGAGCGCTTCCACTTCCACCTCAGACACCAAGGTGAGGACAACCCCAATTTTTTGTTCTACCGCAGGTGCTTCCCCGGTTATGACGAGCGGTACATTTGCGTGTACTTTTTCCTTAAGGTCTACCTGATGTAACTCAACATGGAGAATCTCCCCTTTAACGGGATCCTTTTGCACGGTGTGGATAAGAACCGGTTTCATGACTCCTTCCACCATCAATTCTACGACGCCCGTTTCATGCGCTTCACCATATACCTTAACAAAATCCGCGAGTTGCATGCTCAAACTTTCACTTGCGACCTTTTTCCCATACACGGTAGCGGGAACTTGTCCCTGTCTGCGCAATGCTGAAGGTTTCATTTTTTTCACATCTCGTTTTGTAGCCGCCAAGGTATGTTTTTTCATAGTTTTTTCTGAAAGAGCACTTTATATTCGGCATCTTTCGTAAGATCTGTATTGTACTCAAGTGAGCCCGGTTTTGCAACTCCGCCCTCGCTTACTGCACCCCAACCGTCAGGGTAAGTTATCACTATCCGCCAGGGAAATGTTGCCACGCCCGCCTGTTTTCGCAAGATCAGATGATAGGCACCCTGTTGTATGAAAGAGAGCGCCATGGGTCGTACCCAGCGAAGCGTTAATTGTTTCGTTTGTCTCGGGGAAACAGCAAACGGGACATGAATAACGCGCATCGATTCCTGTTGCTCATTAATCCAATAGGGCGCAGGCGGCGGCACGGGATTTTCACTATCTCGAAGAGGCACCTCTCCCCCGTCAAGGGTAATCGATCGAATTTGCGCATCGAGCGGTACATAAAATCTCATATACCCCTGATACGTTCCCGCCCCGTTTTCCAAGACGGGAGCACTGTTATGTACATTCATTGTATATATATGTTCTATATCTCCGTTTTCCCCGATAGCAATTTGTGACACTCCCTCTTTTTTCAAAAAGAAATTTGATTTGTTGACACCGAGGTTCGCGTCGATTATCCCGATACCATCACTGGCACAAGAAATATTTTTGTACGGCGCCTGACATCGACCGACAGATATTCCCCCATCCCACCCCCATTGAGACACTAATGACTGCAGCTCTTCATCAGGAAAATAAAATTGGAGATCCCTCGACTGTATCGAACGGGTAAGCACCGACAGTAGTCCACCCGCGGACAGCGACGCATCGCTGGTTATTTTTGTCAAAAGTGCACTGATAAGCGCGCCCAGAAAATCCTTTTTTTGCGTGCTTCCAGGAAAAAAATCAGTCTCGGTATAGAGCAACGATTTTGCAAAAAAATTACTTTCCGAAATTCGTTCATTAAAATCCAACAGCTCAATGGGTCCGGTGATCCGAAGTAATTCCGTAACCATCGGAAGGCTTATGGCGATTACTCCATCCACCGACTGACCTAATTCCTTTTCATAAAACCATGCTGCCTGAGCGCCGCTTACCGCAAACTGCGGATCCCAATTACTGTCTCGTAGATACCAGTGTTCCTGCCCCAGTATCTCCCGAATTGGAAGCGGCGGATCGACGTGCCCTTTGAGTTGACCGTCCGCCGTATAAACATCCTGTACCTCAAGCGTGTCTACTTTTCCGTCAACGAACGAAAGCACGAGCAAACTGCCGATAAAACCGCCGGCAGGGCGAAGTTCCATACTGTTTTGTAGCAACACCAGATAGGTCTGCTTTTTCCGGAATCCCGCGATTCGCGGATACAGCGTGAGAAGTCTATCGGTATATCCAACAACTCCTCGAAGCGTCGTCAGTTTTGCAACCCCTTGTGCCATAAGTGCGGAAACGGTTTTTGTCGTAAAGGGAAAACGCGGAGATTGGGATAATGAGTTAAGCTGTGCCGAGATAAGGGAAAGGTGTTGGGAAACACGGGAGACTTCCGTCGCCAAGTTAATAACGTCTGCCACCCCCGCCCTCTGTGTTTTGTCGTTCGGAAAGATAACTCCTGCAGCGACTACTTTGCTTGTCTGAAAGATGGTGAGGACGCCTTTTTCTGCGGCAATAGTTTGCGCAAGAACAGAAAGTAAACGGTCCTGATCTTCGACTAGTCCTTCCTGTCGTAAAAGAAGCAGCACCGGTGAACCGATGGCCAAAAGTCCTTGAGATGCCTGAAGATACGTGTTGCTGTAGGAAATAAGCGGTGAAGTCCACCTGGTATTTCCGTCCGTAAGCGTTTTCGCGCTCACGGCAAGAAGGCCGATCGATGCCGCAAGAGATAGAACGTAAAAAATAAATGGGGTAATGCTCGCGAGAAAAACAACTCCTGCTGCTGCGACAAATTTTTTCAATCTGTTTGATGATTGAGTGTTCTCGCCGTTTCTTGTCCGGTAAATCTGTTGCATCGTCTGTGCCACCCGTGAACGGTCAAGCGACTCCCGCCTCTCCAATTCAAGGTGCGTCTCACGTGTCGGTTCCCGTGGAATTACACTTATCTTTTTTGACGGACTCGGTTCTTTTCGGGCGTTTATACTAGATGCTCTCCCTGTGAAAAAGAACGCAAATATTTCCTGCACATCCTTTGGTGTTAATGCCTTGGGGTCAAGATAGTATTGTTTTATGTTATGCGATCGTAAGGAAAGTAGATCATCCTCATCGCCTTCATAAATAATCGCAAGCTTTTTTGCATGCGACCATTTTGCTTCTTCAAAAAAAGATTTCACGAATCCTGTGTCTCCCACTCCGATCACATACAGCGGAGACACGGAAGTCTCTTTATTCACCGATACATGACATCCGTTTTGTTCAAAATATTCCCGCAACGGTTGTACCCAGTTGCTGTCCTGGGCCTGGATGCGCGCCACAGGAAGCTCCGGATTGCGCATGTTTTGGGTGGAATGCACAGCTTGCGTCATAGAGGGAAATAGCAACCTGAATCTATTATGACAAACAGCCGCACCGAAAACAACAGAGTTTCCCGTTATGAATGATGTAATCAGATTGCTATCTCACATGAGGAAGCAGTGAAGTGACCACAGATGCATCAGGCGGCATCAAGCGCCTGGTTCACAAAGAAATCTGCTCGTTTGTTTTGTTCACGCGGGACCGCGTGGTAAGTTATAATTCCTCCCACTTCCGTTTCCAAACCACGTACCGTCATCAATAATTCGCGAAGGTGTGACTCCTTAACTTTATATATGCCGTTTAGCTGATGGACCACAAGTGTCGAGTCCAAATAAAATTCAATGACACTTCCACTTTCTCGCTTAACGTTATCGCGGAGAAACATAAGTGCCTCAATGACCGCCGTGTATTCTGCGACATTATTGGTGCCGTCAGGGATTCGTTTTCCGAATCCGGCAATTTCATTGCTTGCGCTTCTCCCCTCTTTTTCGTCATCATCATGACCGGTCTCAATAACAACCCCCACCGCAGACGGACCGGGGTTCCCCCTTGCACCACCATCGGTATGTACTATGTATTTCATACTTTGCCTCCTTTTTACTTCCCCATAGTATTATGTAAGCAATCGCTTCTCCCTGATGCGCCATTGCCTTCGCATGAATGGCAAGGGAAATTACTACGATTTATTGTTTCTACCGTACACACTCGGCAGCACCAGTGCTGCCGTAGCCATAAGAACAAGCACTTCCGACCCGATCGTTACCCAAGCGGCAGCCATATACCCATACGAAGGAACAAAAAGAAGATTAAACAAAATATTTATAACCATGCCGATGCCGTGAATAATGACCAAGAATGTTTGTTTTTTCTGTGCGATGATAAACCACATAAAAAGAGCAGAAACAAAAAAAACGGGAAGCCCCATGCTTAATACGCGAAGCGGCAGCACACTGGGGGAAAAATCCGGTCGAACGTAACTCACCAGGGGTGCAGCAAGCCATAATCCCGCGGTGATGATAAAAGAGCTTCCCAACAAAAACTGAAGCGACCGCTCAAAAATTTTCTTTCTGCCGTTGTCTTTCGTCCGCTGCCGTTCGAGAAGCAACGGATACACGGCATTCATAAAAAATATCGGAACGACTAACGGCAACTCAAAGACTTTGTACGCGAGCCCGTATATCCCGACTTCTTCGGTAGGACGGTTGAGTGCCAAAATAACACTGTCGGAGTGAAAGTATATTAAATTAAATACGAGAGCAAGACCTAACGGAGCCCCTTGTCGGAAAATCGTCACATATTTGTCAAAAGCAAAAAGGGGAGTTATTGATCCGAGATGGCGATACACTAAAAGCAGTGCGACAATTGCGGTAACCGCGCTTCCCGCAAATACCGCAGCAACTCCCAACATCGGTCCGCTCATTGCGCCACCCTGCGAAAGCAAAAGCGCAACAGAGACTAAAAAAAATGATCCGATGTTTTGCGCCTTGGTGGAGTAATCGTACCGGAGCATTTTTTGAAATAGCGCATTCGTCGTTGTCGTTATCGCTTGAGCTATGATCACCGGCACCAAGGCGATAATGCCGAACCGAACGAGCGGCGTGTACCCATAGGCAACGGTGTGAGGGAATAGGGAGAGAATTGTAAGTGCCGCAAGAACAAGCGTCAGACTCATTACCAAACGCAAACCAAAGAGAATGCGCCAGGGTTCAGATGCAATCGGTGATGTAGTTGATCTTTGAGATGCCGTTTGCTGTAAATAAACGGCATTCAGTCCGAAATCGGCTAAAAGATAAAAAAATCCCACATAGGTCGTGATCTTTACAAAATCACCATACCCTTCGGGGCCGTATCGCTGTGCAATGAGTACACTTACAACAACAATAGTGACCGAGCTTACCAAACGTCCGACAAGCTGACTAAGGGTATTGCCGGCAATGATTCGACGCAAAGAACCGGAGGGAAACCACTCTTTCAACATGGGGTCATTGTAGCAGAAAAGTGAACTTTCTATACAAAACGCCCGATGAGAAGAGAGATAAACAACACAAACAGCAACTGTCCCTGTTGCAGGGTCAGCGGATAATGATCCACCGTACCGAGAAGCAATAGGCCTGCCAGCGAAAGTGCCGCAAGCGACCAGTCATTTCTATT
Source organism: uncultured Gammaproteobacteria bacterium (assembly GCA_964449585.1). Taxonomy (GTDB): domain Bacteria; phylum Patescibacteriota; class Microgenomatia; order UBA10105; family UBA927; genus UBA927. Next base: position 56,738 of record CAYUZE010000001.1, read on the forward strand.
GCGGAAAAATTCATGTATGAGTAACCTTCGATGCCGAACGATTATATGCAATAGTGCCAAAACGATTAGTAACCCTACGATTCCGATTTCAGCAAAAAAAAGCAAATAGATGTTATGAACAGGCTGCAACATGAGAACGCTTCGATACTCCGTGAGCAAGGGGAGAACGGTAAGAAAATTTCCGAGACCGACACCCCAAACGGGTGAGCCCATCCAGATTTGAACGGCAATCTCATTTAATAGTCTACGAATCGTCACCGATTCGTCAGTCGCACCGGGGAATGATAGGAGCGTTATACCAGTGAGAATGGCAACGGCTAATACAATTCCTCTCGCATGAAGCGGCATTGTTTTTTGGGGCTTCTTATAAAACGGGATACTATGCCATGTGGCGATGAGGATGCCGATACTTACGACCCACGCGCTGCGACTAAAAGAGCTGATGAGTCCCGCCAAAGTGACAAGCATGCCGATACCGGTCATCAAATAGGGAACAGACCATTGTTTTGCACGTGAAAGACGAACCAAAAAAAAGGGGAGTGTTACGGCAATAAAACCAGCAAATACGTTCGGGTGCGAAAATGTGGCGTACGGGCGCAACAACAATGTACAACCGTTTGCAATACCCGCACACCAGGGTGTTCTCGCGATTCCCGGCGTATCAATGGCAAACGTTCGTTCACCTAAAAACCATAGTATCCCGCCCAAGGATCGCTGCAGCACAAATTGTAGTACGCCGATAAAAGATGAATACACTGCCGCAAGCATCAATGGATACGCAACTTCATTTACCCTCACTTTTGTCCGCACGATATACCATCCCAACAATACATATTCATACACCTTCACCCATTTATACAAAGCAACGAACGTATTTGCTGCAAAATATATATTCGTGAAAGTGACAATTAATGCACCGATCAAGAGTGCCGTCATTGGTGTATTGATCGTCTTTTGACGATTGGAGGGATGACGGATAGCCGATACCGCCCATGCAACAAGCACCGCAAAAATGATAATATCGGTCACATACATCGTGGGGGAGAGGTAATCCATTCTTCGGCCCAGGAGGTATGACCATTCCGGCCAAAAGTGTCGCCCGATTTGTAGTGGAAAAGCAAGGATAAGAAGAAAAAATAATCTTCTATGAAGTGCCATTACGGCTATTATACGCTTTTAGGTTTCACGAGCAGAATTCTTCCGTCACCTTCACCCGTCGATTCAGTCTCGATGCGTTCATCGCCGGAAAGCGTTAAATGAATGATTCGTCTTTCAGCAGGCGAAAGACGGGAAAGTTCGACCGGTCTTCCCGATGCAAGTGCCCGGTCCGCCGCGCGCTGTGCCATATGCATAAGCGCTTCTTCTCGTTTTTCCCGATAATCACCGACATTCACATATGCTTTTACCCATCTGCCGAGTTTCTTGGACACAATCACCCCCAAGATAACCTGAAGGCTTTCAAGCGTTTTTCCGTGATGTCCGATAAGGAGCCCCGTTTCTTCGGTGGCAATGTTGATGCGAAACGCGTCTGTTTCATCCGTTGTTACGGAAACTGTTCCCGCGATTTCGAGTTTGGCGATAAGCTCTTCAACGACCCCGGTAACAATCTGTATATCTTCCATAGTTATGCCTCCTTATTTACTTGAAGTTGCTGAATAATACCAAAAAGCCCGAAAACGTTCCAGTAGAGCGCCAACCCTAACGGGAATTGATAGGCGAACATACCGAACATAATAGGCGTTATCATTGCCATTTGCCGCTGCATTTCAAGGGCGGTGTCCTCCGGTTTTTTCTCCTCCGTTTCTTTTGCCGCGGCGGGTTTTGCAAGTCCCGGCGCCGGAGCAGGGGGCATAACCAGCTTACTTTGCCACCACTGGAGTGCTGCGGTAACCACGGGAATCAATAACAACCAATACCCGTGTGTTTGCCATTGGCTTGGTTTAACTCCGAGGTTCGTGCCGAAAAAAGAAAGATCAAGTGTCGTAATTTTAAGGGATGAGGCATACGCCACTTGATTAAGATCGCTGACTATTTTTGCGAGATCACCGTTTTGAAGCACCTGATAAAACACGTTATAGAGTGCGATAAGTACGGGCATTTGCACAAGCAGCGGCAGACACCCTGACGCGGGATTTATGTTATGTGCCTTATATAAATCCATTTGTGCCTGCTGGAGCGCCTTTTTATCGTCTTTATGTTTCGCATTCAATGCATCTAAATGCGGTTTTAATGCCTGCATTTTTTTTGCTGATTTCATCTGCGCCGCCATAAGGGGATAAAGAATAAGACGGATGATAATCGTAAGAGCAACGACCGCGAACCCCAGGGGACCCGGAATATGAAGCCATTCAAAAAACTTGTAAAACACCATGAGGAGGTTGATGATCGGCCAAACAAGTAACTGATTCCACAAGGTTGGATTTGTCATACTAGTGTTTCATCAAAGGAACGGGATCGAATCCTCCGCGGGAAAAAGGGTGACAACGCATGATCCTTCGTATCCCTAACCACAATCCGTAGATTATACCATAGCGGTTCACCGCTTGATACATATATTCGCTGCAGGTCGGTTGATACCGACAACCGGCACCGACAAGCCAGAGTGAACGAAACACACCGGTATCCGGGGAGAGATACTTTTGATACCAACGTATGGAAGTAAGCAATGCGCCTTTCATAATTTGGCGATAACATCCGCCTTTATCAGGATATTACGAAGCAGTGTTACCACTTCAGGTTGGGTACCGGGGATGCCTCCGCGAACAACCAGTATCCCGGTGATATCTGTCGTCATAGAAGGGAGCAGCAGCAGCACGGCCTCCCGGACGAGCCGTTTTATGCGATTCCGTCGCGTTGCCCGTTTATCAACTTTCGTCGGCACTATAACGGCAAAGGCTTTTTTTGCGGGAGTACGCTCAAATACCAACTCGATTGCCCCTTCTCGCACCTTCTTGCCGCGACGCAATAACGGCAAAATCATAAGGGAGGGAACACGCAGAGATTGTGGCAACATGCAAATGGTTAGACGGTAAGCTTTTTTCGTCCGACAGATCTGCGCCGCTTCAAGACCAGTCTGCCTTTTGCTGTTTTCATCCGCTCACGGAATCCGTGGACTCGCTTGCGCTTTAGTTTCTTTGGTTGGTAGGTTCGTTTTGGCATAGCTCTAGTATACCGAATTAGCGGTATTTCTACAAGTCATGACAAATGGATCGTTACTTGCCGCCGCCCAATGCATGCACCCAGTGCTTAAATTGCTCCCCGCGATCGGCATAATCACGAAACAGATTATAGCTTGCGCTCCCGGGTGAAAGTACGCAGATTGCCCCCTTCGGGGTAGTATCATATGCCAACCGTACCGCTTCTTTCATGGTGTTCACCATGAATTTGCCAATTGCCCCTTCCTGAACCTGTCCTATTGCTTGCCATATTTTTTCCCCGGTATCGGGAAAAAGAATAAGCGTTTTTACGGGATGCTTTCGCAAATATGCTCCGAGTTCGGCAAAATCAAGATGCCGATCGTACCCTCCGGCAATAAGCGTCACCGCGTCGGAACCCAATGCGGAAAGCGCGTGGATTGTCGCCTGGGGAATGGTGGCCAATGAGTCGTTGTAAAAGCGTATTCCTAAAAATTCTCCGACGTATTCCAACCGATGGGGAAGTGGTTGAAACGGCGTGATAGCCCGGGCAATCAACTCTGGCGAAGCACCGAGAACGGATGCAACCGCTACTGCGGCCAGCACGTTTTCCTGATTTCCCAGGAGGGGAATGTCCGCCAGAGCTATGACCGGCATCGACTCTCCTTGTTGATGAACGGTAATCACCCCTTGATCGATGGTGATGCGGTGATCACCGGCGGCCTCGGATCCATACGCTATTCTTCTTGCAGGGGAAGGGGATATAAGGGTGCGCAAAATTGTATGCGCCGGATTATAGACCAGCACATCATCGGTTGTCTGATGCGCGACGATATTTGCTTTTGCCTTCGCGTAGCTCATAAGATCCGGATAGTAATCCAGATGCTCCGGAACAATTCCCAGCATCACGGCAATATGCGGGCTATACCGGCAGTCATAGAGTTGATGACTGGAAAGTTCCATGACAAAAACCGTTTTTTCCGTTGCCGTATCAAGCGAATCTAACATGGGAATGCCGATATTTCCCACAAGACGGACGTCGGGATAGCGAACTTTCAAAAGCTGGGCAATCAGACTCGAAGTCGTACTTTTGCCCTTGGTACCGGTCACACCGATCGTCATGCCTTTCACACGCGAAAAAAATATATTCGTGGCGCTAGTAATGTGTCCGCCTCCGTTTTTGTAGGTTAATAACTCCCGGGAATAGGGAGATACCCCGGGACTCCGAATCACGGTCTCATATTCGGCTACGCGGGAAAGATATCCTTCACCGGTATAGACGGTTACCCCGTCTTTTGTTTCTTCCGAGCTATATCCGGGAGCCCCATTCTTATCGGCAACACCGACGCGAAGCTGCGGGTAGTGAAGCCGCAGCCACGAAAGCACGCTTTTGCCTTCACGACCAAACCCGACGACAAGTGCAGAACTCCCCCGTATTTCATCCATAGTTATGTTGTAGCACGATAGTTTACCAGTTGTGTATCCCAGGTGAGTCGGAGAAGTGCGAGATGTTCGGGGGGGAGGTTAAACGTGTCTCCCCACTGGCTGAGTATCTTCTCATCCAAAAAAACAGCATCCTCGTCAGTAAGGCCGAGATCGCTTTTTATTTTAAGTAACCCTTCCGGAATTTCCCGGGATTCACGTTGATACCGCCCGACAGCAAGAAGGAGTGCGAGCTTTGCCTCATCGCGCGTGCCGACACACTCAAACGGCTTGACGGGAGTTATTCCGACAAGCTCACGCAAATAATTGATGATAATGGGATCATGAAAATAATCGCTTCCAAAGATGTGCTCCCTCTCCGCTACGGAGATAAAGGGGGAGAGGATAAGACAGGTGAATGCGCATTTCGGACATTTGCCGCACCAAATTCCCTTTTTGCTCCCGGCGTTACAACTTCTGAAGCTTTCAAAGTACTCGGGCATACCGGCAAACAATAATCCTATCTGGACGTCATTGAGCGGTCGCAGCACACTGAAATAATTTGCCGCATCAACAAAAACCTCGGCAACATATTCTCTAAAGAGCGACTCAAAACGGAAACTTTTTGAATACTGATGATTCACTTCAAGCCCTTTGTACATGACGTTTCCCTCATTTGCGCTTCGCTCATTGGAAACAATTACTGAGGTACTGCCGTACAAAAAAGCGACACTGATACCGAGAAACGCAAGGTAGGCGGAAAAGGGAGTATGCCCGTTAAGATACCCTTCATTATTAAGTGCGCCTAATCGGGGATCCATTTTGCGTTGTACGATGATAGGATCGGTATATCCCGAAAGCGTCACTGCTTTTTGCGCCGCTTCCGTCGGATTTACTATCATGGTTTGGATTGATCTGTCGCTTTTTTTTAGCATCCCCAACGTAACCGCAGTATCTTTTCCGCCCCCGACGAGCACCAAGTCTTTCGACGATACGACATTCATAGACGGGGCTACAGAACGCTCTGGAATCGCATCTCCGGTTGCGATAATCCGTAGAAAGTCCGGCCTGGTGAAATCAATGTCGTTGCGGTAGTAAAACTCTCCTAATCCGTGGATAAACAGGTCATACCAGAAACGTATTTCATCATTAGTGAGCGAGCCCGCCTCAATCACGAACTCCCGGGGACATGCGGTTTTCCAATAACTTATCGCTTCGATAATGCCCAAACGATACGCGTACGGAGCAAACGCTTGCGCATCAAAGGTACCGGAATAGGGAATCGTCGTATGCGGACGAAAGACAATGTCAGGCTCAAGCAAAAACTCATGTTCCACGACAATTGCAGTCGGCGTTTTGGTGACGGTGTAGCGCTTATAAACAAGTCGCGGATGCTTCAGGCGAAGCTGTTCGACGGTCATGCCCCTTATTGTATCAAAATTACGGCGAGACCTCCTGCCATGTCACGGATAACTCTTTCATACTGTCGGGCATGGTAAGCAAAAGCTGAGGATTATAGATAAACAATTCCGCGGCATTGCCGGTATTTCCCGTGCCGAATCCCTGTAAATCCCGTTGCAGCAAAAATCCGTTTGAGATAAACATACCCCGTCCCACAAAACGGGCGCTTGCGGCGGCCAAACTCTCCCCGGTGTTAATACTGCCCGATTGCCCTTCCGTCGTTGCGATATAAATACCCTCCACGACGGGAGTAGTTGAAGAAGCGGTTGTTCCTACCGTATCGGAAACGGTAATCGTGCCGTTAACGATAAATGCGATAAACCCGTTGCCGGTGATATTGATTCTTCCGTTAATCGTCAAATTTCCGTTGACGATAATCACTATCCGTTCATCCGTCCCCACCGACCAAGCGCCACTCGTGGCCATATCTCCCACCACATAGTAAGGGGAGCAGGTGGAAGCGGTGCAGTTGGATGCCGGTTGGGTGACGGCGGTCAGGTTATCAAATGGAGCCGCGGTCGTAGGGGTAGTCGGGGCGCCGAACCGTCGATAGAAATAATCATAGTAATTCACACTTGCACGACTGGTATTTACCTGCCAATTATCCGCCGACACGATATCGGCTCCCGTATCGTACGGATCGCTGTCAAAGTCAAAGCTCGTGCCATAGGTCATCACCCCGGGATAGCCGCCCGTTCCGTCGGTGATAAATACCCTCGGCGTTACGGAAGGAAGATAGGATCGGATTGTTCCGGAGCTATACACATCGCCTCCCTGCGCCTGTACCCAAGCAGTACCCAACGTATACCCGATGTCCCATTGCAGCACTGCGGCGTTAGGAAGATTCCTGGAAAGCCCTTCCGCATTGGTTCCGGTATCCAGGTTTCTTGAACACGCTCGTACGTACGCCCAGTCCGCGCTCGGCGGATTTGGATCTATCGTGTAGGTGCCGGCGGTGACACCGGAAAATGTCACGTAATTTGCCCCCGATTGCACCTGGGCAGCCGGTTGACTGGCGGACGAGGGGGTGAACTGGAGGGTGGTGCCGTTTACCTCGCCGTCCGTGGTGGGAATCGCACGAATCGCGGTACAGGAAGTGTCAGAAGGATCCACTTGTACGGCACGTGCCTGAATATCCCCAACCTGCGGAACCGAGGAGGTGCTTTCTGGGGGTGGATCAGTGGGAGCTGTTGTGCTCCCGCCACCACCGGTTCCGTCACCGGTGGGAGTCAGCTCACAATAACGCGCTTCGGCACCGTTGCCGCAACACGCTTCATTAATGCAATACCTTGTTTCGCCTTCAACTCCTTCCACACAACCGGACCAATCTGACCATGCGTTATCATCCGTACATCCGGTGACCATAGTACAACTCCATTTAGCATCACATAAATTCGCCCCGTGATTACATACGGGGAATGAGTAGGGATTACCGGTAAGGGATGGACAATCTATTGACTCAGGACCTCCGACCACGGAATAACAGGTGACGGGTTCACAGTTTGTGGGAGTCGGATACTGCGCGAACACCGCACGAGGAACCATGAGTGCGTACAACAGGCACATAACCACCAGCAACCCACCGTTATGCCTCATACAAAAACAGTAACAGGATCAACGGAAAGATACAAGCAGGTTAACGCCAGGACTCCATTCCCGTATAGAGGATCATCCGTGAAAGCCCTTCGGGCAACTCGGCAAGGGAAATAGATTTGGGGTTGGCGACGGGATCATAGTTTTCTCCAACTTTTGCATTCATTGCTATGATGGCTTGCTGTACATCGACAGGAAAAATACGTATCGCATCTTCTTGCCCAACAAGCGCTCGCACGAAAGGATTCGGTGGTTGACCCCAATAGGCATAGGTGCTTGTCGGCTCTACGTAACTTCCCGGCGGAGCGGGGAACACGGGCAACAACTGACCGACTGTGGTTTGATCATTTGCCAAATATTTCAGTATCAGCGGATACTTGATCCACTCTTGATAGGAAGCTTTATCAAAGCCGTGGAATGTCGGGAGTGTCTGCTGTTCGTTTTCGGGAGTCGGATTCCAGTTTTCCTTTACGACAACATAGATAATATTGCCGTCCGAATCTTTTGTTTGTTGTAATCCCAGATATTCAAAAGGCTTATTCTTTTTCGCTGAAATATCGGTGATCATATCGGCGGGGAAAGCATTTCTGTTCACGGGAATCAGACTGATGTGATACCCTTCGCTATTTTCAAAATTAATCATGTAGTGCGGGTATGATGCATCCGCTTCAATTAATCCCGGGTGCTCAGCCATATAGAGTTGTGCTGATAATGCGGCAGACCCGTCAAAATAGGCTTCCATCGGTACGTAGGGGGAAAGCTCCGGCTTGGTATATTCGAGGCTTGTTGTAAACTCGGGAGTCCACGCCTGCTGCTCATCATTCCATATATATCTTCCCGAGGCTTCCGTATAGACCAACACTTCGCCGATTTTCTGAGCATTCGCCGGATCAATATTGATATTAGTAACCGTCTCGGAGTGGAGCACATCGGAGGTAACCTTGAACGTTTCCGCTCCCACCGTCAATTCGACTCGAGAATCGGGAATTGCCGTCGGGACGGCAGGCGCGGTTTCGGTTGTTGATGCCAGTACAATCGGGGTTACCGCTCCCTCCCGCTCCATATTTACCCAGCTTACCGGCACATCATTGCCATCTACATTGACCAACACCGGCCAGGCGCCCACAAACCCCACCTTATTTGCCTGAAAACGCTGGAGATCAAAATTGTCGTTGTCGACGCCTACGGCTTGTCCCGATTGAAAAAGGTAATCATACGAAAGCTGTAAATCGCGGAATACCTGTCCGTGTTGATCTTTCGGCACCAGGAAGCTTCCGTCGGATTTGCTCTGCACCAGCCAGGTGAGACCCGCATCGGTCGTAAACAGCTTGAAGTCATACCCGTTATCAAACGCGCGATACAATTCCTCAACGCTTGCTCCCGCAAGAAAGCCTCCGCGGCTCATTTCAGCAATATAGCGGTCAAACAACTGCCGGGTATATTCATTCATGTTTTGCCGTCCCGTTTCTCCTCCGTAGCTATATACCAACGGGGATTCCAATGAAGATACCTCGGTAGGGTATGATCCTCCGGTGATTGGGGCGGGCGTTTCAGGAGCAGCAGACGGGGTGCCCACGACGACCTCGTTACTTAATGGCGTCAATGTCACCTGAACGGGCATCTCCGTTGCGGGAAGCGCAGTCGGTGATCCCGGAGGAGCTTCCGTCACCTGCGCGGGAGTGCAGCCGGCCAAATCTAACGTCAGCCCGGCGCCGCCTGTCAGCGCGAGCCCGAGCCCTCCCAAATAAAGGAACGCATTTTTGCCTTTTCCTTTTTTCGCTGCCGCAGTGCCGGCCGCAATACCAGCAAGTTCCAAAATGCTTTTGATTAGGATCGCGCCCGCTTGCTTCTGTTCGTCGGTACTGCTTGCGGGGGTTCGTAGCGGTCGGAGGAATTCATTTTGCCCCTGGCGAAGCAGATGCGCCGTGCCCATGATGCCCTCGAGACGCGGAAGTCTGGCGCTTTCAAGCGCAATAGCTCGATCGCCAAAGCGGACAACCGCAGCTTCATTCATCCAATCGGGGATTGTCTCAACTAACTTGGGGCGTTGAGCGTCGAATCGCAAGGCGTCTTGTATATCTCTCGATGGTGTATGTACCTCAGGAGCCACCATAATTAACCTATAGTAACATTATATATTCACCCTTGTCAACTTGGTCCCTATAAAAAACCCGGTGATTAACCGGGGTAACCATCACCTACAAAACACCAGGAGTAGGTTTTGTCGTCTTGGCGAGTGAATGTCGCATTACGTGCATAGTATATCCGGTACGAAAGGCCTCATGTCAAGTGTTAGGTGACAAACCAACGCTTCGCACAAAGAGCTTGGCCAGAAATGAAAAGCTCTGTAAAAACAGCCTGACATCGCCAATCGCGTTCTTCTTTTGAACATACATAACATCGCTCCGCATCCAGGAGTTAAAGTTCTCATGATACTTTCCGGTTAATATCGCGGGGGAGATAATACCGGGAAGTATCTGTTCACGCACTTTCATCCATGCCTTCAGCTTTTTCGCCTCCGATACCGGCAGAGGGCGGGGACCGATAAGCGCCATTTCGCCCCGCAGCACATTAATAATCTGAGGGAGCTCATCGAGCCCCGTATGACTTAAAAAGGCGCCTATCCGGGTGAATCGGGGATCATTACGGATTTTAAATACCGGACCGTCCGATTCATTTTGTTTCATGAGCTGCCGCTTCTTCTTGTCTGCGGAACGGATCATTGTTCGGAATTTATAGATCGTAAACAATTCGCCGTTTTTCCCGACCCGTACCTGACGAAAAATAACGGGAAATCCGGAAGTAAACGCGATAAATACCGTTATTACGGCAAGAACCGGTACTAAACAGATACCGATAAGTGTGATGGCGACGATATAGATTTTCTTCATAGATCAACAACAGCTTTCAGCATCGGGAAATACACGAAACGTCACTTTAGTGCCGGTGTTCCTCCCCATGACAGGAATTCCATGGAAAAGGACGGTTACGCACCCGAGTGGATGCCGTCTCCCCGCTGATATGCTTCCCACATAATCGATAACCCTTTTGTTACATCCGTCGACGGATGCCACCCCGTGTCTTCCGATACGCGCGTATTATCAGAAACATAATAGCGCTGGTCGCTTTTTCTCCAGGGCAATAGCGTATATTGGAGCGGATTTCCGGGAAATAACGCATCTATCGTATGGACTAACTCCAATACGCTTGTATGGAATCCTTTGCCGGTACCCCCGCCGACATTGTATGTTTTGCCGTGGAGATCAGCCATGTGTTCTACCTGATACACATACAAGTCTGCAACGTCAGCGGCAAACAACACATCACGGACTTGTTTCCCGTTTCCGTATATCCGAATCGGCAAATTACCCCGTTTGGCACGGATAAACCAATCCACCCACCCCTGCGACTCTACCCCCTTTTGAAACTCCCCATAAATACAGCTCATGCGGTTAATCACATAGGGAATGCCGTAAATATTTCCGTACTCTCTGGTGTACTTTTCGGCGGCAAGTTTTCCCGCGCCATAGGGAGAATTTGTGTACCCATCCCATCCGTCCACATCGGCGGACTCGGCGATCCCGCGACTGAACTCTCGACCGGTAGGAACATAGCGCTCTTCCGATTCCCTCAGAGATATGTTGTTTAATTTATCGGTATATACTTTATTGCTTGACGCAAAGATGACAGGGAGGCAGCCACTGATCTTGGCGTATTCTAATACATTCAGATGTCCGCTGACGTTAATCCGAAAATCAAAAAGAGGGTCGGCGATACTCTTGGGAACCGCGGGATTAGCGGCTAAGTTAATGACACAATCAATCCCTTTGGGCAATTGCAAAAAATCTTTTTTTACTTTGATATCTCCCTTAACAAACTGAAAATTGTCAGACTTACGAAGATAGGCAAGATTTTGGTGAACGCCATTTCTTGCAAGCGAATCAAATGCGATAACACGATGGCCTCGCTTCATGGCGGCACGGGCAATATTCGTTCCAATAAAACCAACTCCACCGAAAATAACTATGTTCATGCTCTAAGGATATGCATTCGGACTGTCGAACAAGCATATTGTACTACACGCGTATCATATCCAATCTGTCTTTCAAACGACATAGACAAAAACGCCATAAAACCGCGGAAACTTGTATAATACGGCTCATGATCAACCGGGCATCACATTTTTGGGAACTTTTGTGGGGGATGACGGAACGGGAATTGCGCGCAAGGTACAAAAATACAGTATTTGGATTTATTTGGCTTGTTGCAAACCCCGTATTACAAATGCTTATTATTGGTTTTGTCTTTCCGTTGTTTATAAAAGGCGCAGTGCCCAATTACAACTTCTATCTTCTTACCGGGCTCCTCGCCTGGAACTTTTTTTCTCTTTCTCTTTCAAAAACGACCCCATCCATCGTCAACGAGCGGTCACTGATAAAAAAGGCCTTTTTTCCCAGAGAAGTTATTCCAATTTCCATGATCCTTTCGAACTTCATAAATTATCTGGCCGCGTTTGCACTCTTCATGATGCCGGTGTTTTTTCTCGACACGCTCACTCCCGGTTCACTCCTCTTCTTTCTGCTCGGGCTTGCGCTTTTAGTGATCTTCACGGTGGGCGCGAGTTTGCTCACCTCTGCGCTCAACGTCCGGTTCCGGGACATTAACTTTTTTGTGCAGGCTATCCTCATCATTTGGTTTTATGCGACTCCGATTGTCTATTCTCTTTCGCAGATCCCAAAGCATTATCTTTGGCTATGGCGGTTTAACCCGTTAACATCCTGCATACAGCTCATGCAGCATGCCCTGGTGGGATCGGCATTACCCGGACCCGGCATGATTGCGGCCAATGCATTGGTGATCTCTATAACTTTCTTACTCGGGGCATTTATTTTTCGAAGAGAAAGTAAAAATTTTGATGATTGGCTCTAAACCATGATTTACTATTCAAACAGCAATCTCACCATACCCCATCTGACGTTTATCGGCCGGTGGACACCGTTTCATAAAGGTCATATAGCGATCATCGAAAAAAAACGTGCGGAGCATCCGAAAGCCCCCGTACTCATAATGGTCCGAAATACAAAAGAAGATGCGTATCCTCCTGCGGTGCGCGCCGAATATATCAAAATTTGGATGCAAAAAAAGAGCGTCAAAGGAACAATCATGATCATTCCGAACGTCGAAGGCGTATATTGGGGACGCGGTGTCGGATATAATGTCGGTGTTGTTGACGTAGACACATCGGTACAGAAAATATCTGGCACCCGTATACGCAACCAGATAGCAAAAAGATCTGCCGGCTGGAAACATAGCGTTGCCGACACAACCGCATCATATTTGCTTTCACCGAAAGTGTCTCACATAATCGACAGCGGTCTTGTCATCTGGCTTACGGGATGTCCTTCAAGCGGCAAAACAACGATTGCCCACGCGTTGTCCGACACGCTTCACGAACGATTCCCCCATATCAGAACGCAGATACTTGACGGAGACGACATGCGAACCAGCCCTCTGGCCGCAGGGGTAGGTTTCAGCAAAGATGATCGCGCCAATCATATACGAAGAATGTTCTATCTTGCGGATTTGTTCGCTAAACACGGCGTTATTGTCATCTGCGCATTCGTTTCTCCCGATGCGGCAATTCGCAATGAGGCAAAACGTCATATCGGAAAACAACGTTTTGTTGAAGTATATGTCCACGCAAACAAAAAATTACGAATGATGCGAGATAATAAAGGTTTGTATCGCAAAGCAAAACTGGGGAAGATTAACAATCTTACCGGCTTCAATGCCCCATACCAAAAATCGCGGCATCCTGATGTGGTGTGTGACACCGGCAAAGTTACGCTTGTTTCTTGTGTGAATCGTATTCTGCAGTATATTATGTCACGTTAATACCGAAACCATTATGATGAAATCAAACCGTCGTACCGCTTTATCTTTCACCAAACCCATCAGCACTGCTACTGATGCGATCGTCCTTGACGATGTGCATAAGCGGTATATCCTTCATCATGAAAAACCTACGCTCACGGAAACATTATTGAGAAAGTACACGGAAAAATTCTATGCGTTAAAATCTGTCACATTAAACATAAAAAAAGGGGAAAAAATTGGCATCACCGGCCGAAACGGATCCGGAAAAACAACACTCCTTAAGCTTATCGCCGGTATCGCAACACCGACAAGCGGGGTGATTAGAAGGTACGGAAAGGTTGTATCGCTTATAGATCTTGATGCGGGGTTCCATGCTGATTTAACCGGCATTCAGAATATTATGCTGAACGGCATGCTGCTCGGCATGACAAAAACCGAACTCCGCAGCAAGCTCCAGAGCATTATTCGCCATGCAGACATAGGGAAATTCATCGACACCCCGATGTTTGGATATTCTCTCGGCATGAAGCTTCGATTGGGTTTTGCGATCGCAATTCACTCGGAGCCGGACATACTCATTATGGATGAGGGCATATCGGTAGGGGACGTGTTTTTTAAGGAGAAAAACATCGCCGCGCTGAAAAAAATATTCCAAACCGACAAAACGCTTCTTCTCGTTTCACACAACATCACGACAATAAACGAAATATGTGAACGGATGATAATACTTGATAAAGGACAGATAAAATACGACGGCAAAACGCTGGACGACGAAGCGTATAAGCGAAAATTATCTACGTTTAAATAACAGTATCCAAGCACCGTGCCGCCAGCGGCTTTTCCAACTCAGGTAATTAGCCTCCTATGCTATCATTGCATTAAACAACAGCATAAAATGTTTCACCCGGAACATATGACCGCTAAGAAAGATCTCGTCCGCAACACTCCGCTCAAACACCTAAAAGGATATGCACTCGCACTTTTGATCGTTGCCGTGGTAATTTCCGCATTCATCACCATAGACATACTCGCTTCCTTGCTCTATTCAGTCACAAAAAATACCGTGTTTTCCAAAAAACAACTGCAAGACCGCCTGAGCGCCGTTGTGCAGACCCAAAATACCGATGTTCTAGGCGCAAATACAACCGCAGAAACGGCACGGCACATTTTACATCCCTATCTCGGTTTCGTGGCAGATCCGGAAAAAAATCCGGGCATTAATCAACTCGGGTGGATCGGTCCGAATCCCGTAGGGAAAAACAGTGCCGACACTATAAGAATTATCATCTTTGGCGGATCGGTCGCCCAACAGTTATATGAGGCATCAGCCGATTCGCTGACCAATAAACTGAAATCAGATGAGCGGTTTGCCGACAAAAAAATTGAGGTGTTTAATGCGGCCCTGAGCGGATATAAACAACCCCAGCAGCTCGAGGCTCTCACGTATTTGCTTTCTATGGGATCGGAATACAACATCATTATCAATCTTGACGGATTTAATGAACTTGCACTCCCGTATGCCGAAAACTGGAAAAATCGCGTTGCAATAAATTACCCCAGAGGTTGGAATTTTTATGCCAAAAAAACGGTTAACAACACCGCATTGGATGCGATGATCAATCTGGAAGAAATTAGATCCAAACGTAAAGAGCTTGCTTCTTTGTTTAATACCCGTCTGGTAAAGGACAACATGACCTCACTTCTTGTATGGAACATACTCGACAGAAATAATCGTATCGCCGAATACGAACATACGCAGATTTTGAGTGATGCGCTCGCCGGCGATGCCCCTTCGTACCAGACACATGGCCCCACATCCGACGCCACCGACGGCATGACCGTACTCGAAAAATTGGCGGATACCTGGTATAACTCGTCCGTTCAAATGGCAAGGATTTCGACAGCAAATCACAGTACCTATTTACATTTTTTGCAACCGAACCAATATGTGCCCAATTCAAAACGCTTTACGGATCAGGAACGAAAGAGCGCCCTCGCAGGGACCGGCGGCATAGATGAAAACAATATTCATCAGGTAAATGCGGCGCTCTTTAACGAAGCGGTTATCAACGGTTATCCCATGCTGCAGCATCTCGGCCAAAAGCTTCGAGAACAGCAAATCCGATTTTATGATCTTACTCTGATTTATCAGCATACGGCGGAGACCATTTACAAAGATTCGTGCTGTCATGTAAACGAAGAGGGAAACGAGCGACTTATTACCGCTATAGCCGAAATAATTCGTAAGGAATATCTCCCGTAATCTTATTACGAAGACGTATACCAAACCCGATAGGGGATCGTAACTTGCGGTCATCAGGATGCTGTACACTACTTCATATGGGAAACACGGCAGCTCAGCACCATATACTAAACTCAAAACCGCTCCTCCTGCTCTTTATTATCCTGGTAATCGGCTCATTTTTACGTCTGTATCGTTTTGCCGATTTTATGCAAATTGATGGCGATCATGGCCGGGACATACTGATAGCAAAACACATAGTGGAACATAAAGAAGGGTATTGGGCGGCTCCGTATGCGCTCGGTTCCAATGGAATAGTAAAAAATTCTCCGGTGTATTACTGGATACTCGCGTCTATGTGGTTACTATCCCGATCAACCCTAGGCATGGGAATTGTCTTTGCGCTGACAAGTGTCATGACGATACTCATCGGGTATGGCACGGGGCGGGTATTTGGTGGCACCCGCATGGGGATAACCTTCGCGTTTTTTCTGAGTATAAGCTCGCTGCTCGCCCGTGATGCCCGTGGCGTGTGGCCACCTTTTCTTTTGCCTTTCATCACCGTAAGCGCATTATATTGCATCGCTCGATTCATAAACGGATACCAAACGAGGTGGCTTATATTCCTTGTTACCGTGTTGTTTCTCGGGGTACATGTCCATCAGTCGTTTTTGCCGTTTTTTGGGGTTTGTACCCTCTGGACTGTTTGGTCCGGTGTCCGCGCACATAAAAACGCTATCGTTATCATAAGCTACCTATTCCTCCATATAGCACTTTGGGCATATGTAACCGGAAACGGGAGCGGCGCGTTTCGGGGATATCTTCAGTTGGTTTCGTCAAACAACATCGTCGACATTATATCCGCGGCTGTGCTTCGGGTGGGACAGGCGGTGCGCCTCTTGTTCCCCAACGTTCACGCTATTATCCCGTACGCATACGCGCTCGTTGTCACCGCTGCTCTTGCCGCACTTTACCAACGGCGAGTGCCCATGGAAAAATTCGTGGTCGTCGTAACATTGGGCACTGGCATGCTTGCGTATGGAATATACGGAAATAATGGGGGAGTATTGCTCCGCGAATATTATTTCCATGCTGCAGCGGTGGTGTTTTTATTTATCTTCAGTTACTGCGTGACAACGCTGCTACGAAACAAATTGTTGTTAGTCGGTAGTGTTTTCCTCACGGGCGCGTTGTTAGGTCTTGGGAATGAGCGGTATATCCAACCCGCCAAGGGCGGCAATTATCTTGACCATCTTGAGGTAACACGGCGAGCCATAAACGATTATAAAGGTCTTGCGACCACCCCGAAAACTTCCCTGGCATTCTATACGCGCTATCTAAGCGCACCGAATGAGCCAGAACGATATATTTGGAGCGCGGCTCCACAATGGTATCTGTTTGAGGATATTGAAAAAAGACCTGCGGTAACGATCCCGGTAGGCTATAACAATTTTGCGCCGCCAGTTATTGATTCGGATACAATAATCTATTTAACCTGCATCGACACACAGACGGAAACGAATAATTTTGAAGCGGCATTCCTCACCCGCTGTGTTACCCCGTTTATCCACGCATACGGCGGAGAGTTTCACGGTCACAAAAACACACAAACGAGCACATTCCATGCTGATAATAACGCCGTATACCGCACGTACCGATACACTCCTCAAAACTATTGATGCTGTCACCGAAGCATAATGGTGTCGTATATCGCGTAAAATGAACCCGTCGCTATTCCCTTCGTTAAACCGTAAAACATGCGAAGCGCATCGACGTGTTCCCGCGATAACCGGGACTTTCCTCTCCACAACAAACGAAGAAACGCTTTTACGGCCGGCTTACACAACCGCCGGAAACGGAACAATCCATCAAATAAACTAACGTCAAAGTGACGTATCATATGGTACGCGATAAACGCGGTGTATCCCTGAATTTTTGTTGCTATTAGCTTTTCGGATTCATCTTTTGTTAACCAACGGTTATGGTATACGATCAGTCTTGGCAAGAAATATAAGGTAAACCTGTTACGTAACGCGCGATAAATAAATTCCGTTTCATTGCCCGAACTCGCCCCTTTTGCTCCCGGCCCCAGCCACTCTTTAAATCCGCCGATGGTATCGATGACGTGCTTACGGAAGCTCATGTTCGCTCCCTTACCGAAGCCGCTATCCGGTGAATGTACGGTTGGACCGACACTCGTGACGAATCGTTCCTTATGAGATTGGTATAATGCCGGACAAATGCAATGTTTTCGCGACTTGGTCGGCATATACGGCAGCACCTGACCTGATAAGCCGTCGATCTCCGGAAGCCGTTTGAATGTTTTTTCTATGGTGTCGAGCCATGTCCGTGGTATCACGTAATCATCATCGGTAAACACATAGATACCGCCTCGTGCCATACGTAACGCGACATTTATTCCTTTCGTTTGCCCAGAAAATTTAACCCTGCGGTAACGGATACGCCTTGATGCGAGCTTTTTCACCATGTTTTCCGTTTCATCGTTTGTGCTCTGGTCGACGAGAATTACTTCATAATCGGTAAAGGTATTGCGCAAAATTGTCTTAAGACACAGCTTCAATTCCTTGGTTCGATTTTTTGTAGAAATAATGACCGAAATTTTCATAACGCTTGTCAACGGTTGTAATGCGCCCTTATATGCCGACATCAATATACTGTATACTCTAACCGCAAACCGACCATGCAACAAACCAATAGGAAAAAAATACTCTATATAACTCCTGCACTTTCAGGAAAGACACCGCTTGCGGTACGCCTCAATATAGCACAGCGTACCCGACTGATGAAACGGTTAGGCCATAGGGTCAATCTGTTCACGTATCAAGGTGCATGGTCAATATCGGGTTGGCATCGATTGTTTCATGCGATCAGGAAAATTGACATTCTTATGATTCGCATTGACGGATCGTGTATCGGTGATATGTATTCGCTGGCAAAGCTCCTGAATCCGCAGATGCGGGTTATTTGGGAAATACACGGTTTCCCGGAAGAGAATGCTCCGACCAATAAACTGCTATTCCGGCACGTCATAAAAAAATATCAGCGTTTGTTACTTTCGCATCTTGTTGAAACTTGTATGTACATCTCCGATGAGCTGTTGAAATTTTCGCTATCGCGTTTGCGTGCAAAGCACCACATAGTTATCACTAACTTTGTTTCCGCACGAACATCCCATTTTTCCGGCGCAACGTCACGACTGCCAAAGGCAATCGATAAACGGGTTGCCCGCAAGTTTGTGGTGCTCTGGGGAGGGAGCCCGCAATTTCCCTGGCAGGGGATAGATATCATCACAAAACTGGGAGCGTACGTGGAACAGATAGATCCCGAAGTCCTCTTTATAATGGTCGGGAAAAATAGTTGGCATAAACTCGTAAAATCCCGGAATATCACACAAATAGACACTCTCTCGCGACGGGCTTACCGCGCCCTGCTGAAACGGGCTGATGTCTGTATTGCTCTCTATCATAAGCCTCCGCAGACTCCCTTATATTTTTTCCCTATGAAAATTCTGGACTATATGTATCACCAACGACCGGTGATTGCCTCGTCCTTCCCGGTCACTGCATCCATCATCACGCACGGGTCTGACGGATTTTTGGTACCCAATGACATTCAGGAAATCACCTATTCGATTATGAAACTTAAAAATAATCCCGCCCTCAGAAAAGCCGTTGGCAAAGCGGCGCGTGCGACAATTGCCGGCAGATTTAGCGATCAACAGGCAATGCAAGCGTATAAGGCAGTAGTAGGATGATCGGGATCCGCACCACTATGTCAACCGTAAATTCACCATATACCCGTTTCGTCATCATCAGTTCGCACCGATCCGGATCGAATTATCTTTCTAGTTTGCTGTCCAGCCATCCCCAGATTATGTCAATCGGCGAGATTTATAATCCGTCGGTCTTATTTGCCGATCCGGGTTTACCAGGATTGCACCGGAACAGGGTGGCAAAATTGCTCCGGGACATTGCACCCGTTTGGTTCGTAAAACACGGCATTTATCGTGCATACCCAACGCACATCCGCGCGGTAGGTTTCCGATATTTTTATTTACATGCGCAGGGGAGGTTCCGTTCGGTTTTGAACTACCTGATAGCGGAAAAGACAATCAAAATCGTTCACCTAAAACGAAGAAATCTCCTCAGAAGCTACTGCTCGTTACTCGCAGCAGAGCAAACAGGGGTCTGGACAGTGCCGGTATCGTCCGCTCGCACACAACCACCGGTACGGCTTGTCTTGAAACCGAACGCATGCGCTGCGTATTTTGCGAGAATGGAACGCTTTATGGATACCTATGATAAATATTTCTCCGAACACGATATGCTCCAAATAGAATATGAGCGACTGTTATCCGATGCGACTCACGAACAGACTCGGCTGACGACATTTCTCGGAGTAGCACCGTACACACTGACTGCATATACGAAGAGACTCAATGCGACGCCGCTCCCATCACTTATTAGAAACTATGCATCTCTGGAACGACACTTCCGCGGGACGAAGTGGTACCGGTTTTTTACATCAAACTAGCGCGACAATCGCTATCGCACGAAGGATTACTATCAGTTGCCATCATAAAGGAGGGTTTGTGCGACGCTCTTTCCTGTCATCACCGGTGCGTGCGGTAATATTTTCGGCTTACCCTCAGTAAATCGCAGTCCGTAGTACGGGCACGGACAAACCGCAAACGGACACACCTCCGCGTCCTTAGCCAGGTCTAAGGTACCCTCAAACATATTACCCATGACCTTATTGCTTGCATGACAACGAACTACATCACCGTTAAATCTGATATATACGAAGTCACGCCCTGCGCCGCATTTCAAACCTTTAAAGGTGAGATCTCCGACGATGAAATCCCTGTCTAAATTCGGATCCACATGGGTAGCCCCGATCTTTTCGTGCTTATCAGCGAGAAGAGAATATTTATTAAAAAGTTCCCGTTCTTTCAATGAATATTGTTGCGGATACTGCTTGTTTTCATATATGCCGCGGAACGACTTTGGACGAATGATAATATCGTCCTTCTGAAATTCTGCTGAGATTTTTTCAAATAGGGGAATAACCGGAGGGTTAAACACCTGCGTTACATACGCATTAAATCCTGCTGCGCGTAATTTCTTGTATTTATCGACAAATAAGTCAACTTTGTGCCGTTTTAAGCGTTCATTGTAGTGGAGTGCGCAATGGAGGAAAGCCACCCGGGAGGGATCTATTTCGTTGATAAAATCATATACGGTAGTAAGGGTCAGGTTGGTGTTTATGCTGATATAATGTCTTCTGGTAAGCTTTTTACAAAGCTCTACATATTTCGGATGAATGAACGGTTCCCCGCCGCTCATGTGAATGAGCCATGTTTTTCCTGATTTATCAAAAAAATCAACGATCTGATCAATGTTTTCATGACCAAGAAAATTTTTGTCTTTTAGCCTCGGATCCGTTGACCAAAAACAGTAAGGACAAGAAAAGTTACAATAAAGATTCAACATCCAATCTGCCAGAATATCGTACTTTGGCTCAATTTTTCCAGGAATTTTTTTCATACGGGTAGTGAAGGCAAGTATAGCAGATACCGCGGACAAAACACACGGATTTTATAACACATGGTCTCTGCAGGTGCGCATCTTGAAAATCTACTCAAATAACACAAACACGATTATAATACTGACACGATTTACTCACTACACATCTTTCACTTGCTCGAATTACAATATGGGTAAAAAAACTCTTGCAGTAACCGGTCTTTCGGGCGTCATCGGCTCTGTGCTTCTGCGCCGCATAAAAATTCCGAACCACCTGATAGTGGATATGTATCACGATCATCCATATGCGGGAGCAAGTCCGGTACGTGAACATATACCGTTAAATTTGCTGCATAAAGAAAGTATCATAGCGGCATTAAATAAGGCAAAGCCGGATACAATACTCCATTTGGCCGCAATCACCCACATTGATGCTTGCGAAGGTGATAAAAAAAACGGAAAAGAAGGGGTCGTCTGGCGAATAAACGTGGAAGGAACCCGAGCAATTGCCCAATACGGCAAAAAAAATAATATTCCCGTCATTTATCTTTCAACCGAATGTGTGTTTGACGGAACTATGGATTTTTATAACGAACACGCAAAAAAAAATCCGATTAATTGGTACGGACGGACCAAAAGCGAAGCGGAGGATTTCATCCTATCCTCGGCTCCTGAAAACACCGTCATTCGTGCTGCAATTGCCTATCATAAAGAAGATAGCGGGAAAACATTACTCGGGAGAGTATATTATAGTCTCAAAAATACTACCCGAACGTATGCGGTAACCGATCAATTCATTACCCCGACGTATTCCCATGATATTGCCCGTACCATCGCGCATCATGTTACACACGGATCTGCCGGGATTTTCCATGTCTCTCCAAACAGGGCGACAACACCTTATCACTTTGCCCGGCTGGTGGCACAATCCTACGGTTATCGAACCTCACGTATACAGGGAGTGTCTCTCAGTGAGTTATACGGACCTGAACGAGCGGCGATTAGACTCCGTCGTGCATGTCTTTGGGCTGAATCTGCGGAAATACCAGCAAAAACTCCCGAAGAGGTATTAAAAACCAACAACAGAGACGACAGGAAAAGCATCGGTCGTATGACCGATAATCTGTTATAATACCCGCGGGAAGAGGCGTCATCGTACGGCAACGGAACCCGCCTTTCCACCTATTTATAGTCACCTGCCTTTTGTTGCGGCGGCAGTAGCATCGTTTTTATATCCAAAAACGATCCTTAGTAACCCGTTTCATATATCTCCATGCATATTATCACCACAATGAATTTTACGGGCACCAATGAAATTATCATGTGCAAAGCCTGGATATATTTTGCAAAACGATTCAATCCCGACGCATTTATCACCATCATTCATCATGATCCGATACCGGAAATAAAACGTTTCGCTGCATCATATACAAAAGTTCGTTTTATCCGTCTTACCACAAAAGAAATGTGTCCGGTGATGACGCGAGGTTTTACCGATCATCCGTGTCAGGAAATAAAGCTTTCAGTTTGGAAACAGGCAAAAAAATATCGCATAAAAAAGTTTTTATATATTGATTGTGATGCCTTTATACTCGGTTCATTAAAAAAATGGTGGGATCACATTGACGACAAGCCCTTCATTGCGGTAAATGAGCAGATTGCCCCTTACGACCCGATCTATAACGCTGGCGTGTTCAGCTATAGCAGCGATAAGGATTTCATTACTTATGAAAAACTGCTTGGGCAATATCGGGAAGACGGGAATCGTATTAAGCTGCATCTGGGCGATCAAGGGCTTACCAATACCTATTTGCGTAAGATTGGCTATGATTATACCCATCCCGCAATCGATTTTACCTATAACTGTATCGCAAAATGGTCACATACTGTCACCGTGTCAGATGCTGCTATCGTCATCAAATCTGGTACATTTCCGATGTTACGAAAACTCTGGATCAAGATCCTTGGACGTGAGTTGGAATGGTGGGAAAAATGGGCGTGGTGGAATAGAAACAAACGGGTTATTATTCTACATGCATTCGGCAGAAAAGGATTTAAATTTTGGGAACTCAAAGAGTGCGAAGCGTTATGGGAATATTGTAAAAAAATTACATCTTAACTTGCATGAGGCATACCAATTCGGTAATCCAAAAGAGGAAATTTGAGGAATCTTCGGTAACATCCAGCCTTGAAAATGTATTCAAGAAAAAGCGGGGGTATGTCTTTCGCATGCCGAAGCCGGATTCCGAAGTGCTCTTGCTTGTTTCTGGCGGCCTCGACTCTATTTTAATCTGGGGATTCCTCATGGAGAGATACCATCTCAAAGTGCATCCGCTGTTTCTCAATAAGGGAGAACAGAGAGCTTCTCGAGAAGAAAATTCGCTTGATTATTTCAGCCGATTTTATTCCTCACGGTATCCTTCGCACTTTATACAACCTGTAAAAGAAACGATCTATTTGCCACAAAAGGAAATTCTTCAAATGTTAAAGACTCCGTACGACAATTTATTACGGTATGAGAGACAGACAATCCGCGGGTACAATCCCTATACTACAACAAATATTTTTCTTGGATCACCCGGTCTGGTGCCGCTGTATGCAATGCTTCATTCAAGATTTCTTGAACTGCGCGAAAACAAAAAGATTCGCACTATTTTTTCATCAATAATGCTCCATGACGGGGATATGTGCCCTTCGCAGACGCTCACTTCAATTCGGACAGTTAATCTTGCCATGTGTGCATTCACCGGCGATTATGCTTGGCAGTTTACCAGTCCATCTGTCGAACCGTACCTCGGTTATTTTTATGGAAAAAGTGACCTGATTAAATGGGGAAGCAAACTAAACATACCGATGGAAAGAACCTGGAGTTGCTACCGAGGGCTACGTTTTCACTGTGGCAGATGCCTCGCCTGTGACGCCCGTAAGCATGAATTTAAAAAGGCCCGCATCCCGGATCGCACGCACTATTCAAGAGCATTTGATTATTCCATTCGCATATCCAACCGCCTTCGGCGCATCTTTTCGGTCCGCTAAGCATTTATATCGTGTCAATCAATTGTGGGGATCAAAGGGTGTCGTAGAGGCGCATGAGCCGTTTTGCATTTCGTTCCGAATTAAATTTCCCCTGAACATAGCGCGACACCTTATCCTGCAGAATGCAATACGCATGCTCATCTTCAAGCAGCTCTCCAACTTTTGCTGCTAATAACACGGGAGATGGGGGATACGGAATACTGCAATGAAATTCTTTTCTGCTCGTTTCCATAAGTCCATCAACGTCGGTAAATATCACCGGCTTCCCATAATAATTAGCCTCAAGGTTCACAAAAGAAAGCGTATCTTTATACGTCGGCGAAACGCAAATATAAAAATACTTGTATGCGGCCAGTATTTCCTCGGTATAGTCAAAAAAATGAAACCGTGAGTCTAAGCCAAGGTTTATCACCCGTTGCCTGCATTCTTCATAGTACCGGTCACGAAATACATACTCCTTATGATTTCCAAAATGAACAAAGTATACGTCCGGATATTTTTTGGCTAACATGGCCGCAGCCTCGATAAACACATCAACGCCTTTCAGGGGATCCATTCTACTGACCAAGGCGACAATTCGTCGATTAACAGGAATCTTTTTTTCAAATTCTTTCAGGCGCGTATGCCGCCACTTTTCCATCTCGGGAAAAAAAAGTCCCCCGTAATGGTACGCGGCATAATTCACCATCCCTTTATAGAGCATTTTGAATTGGCGAAGCGAATCTTTAGATACGGCGATATAACGGATTTGCTTATGCAGTCGGAGTAAATAATTTTGGAATCTGCTTTCTAATTTTTCAATAATAACGATATGTACGTAGAGAGGGATCCGAAGGAGCAGAGAGGGAATGATGCATAAATATGCCCAATTTAAACGATGACAATGAATAATGTCCACACGATGACGGACAATTATATACGATACAAACAACATCTGACGCAGGTTCGCGATATAGGATTGAACGCTTCTGGGACGCAGCTCAGCATACTCTATTTCATATATTTTCAAATTTTTTCCGGCCAATGATCTGGCAAGGTATGATGATTTTTGACACAGCAGAACGACCGAACATTCGTTCCGTTCAACCAAACCCTGAATAATCATCGATAGCGTGTTGGCCGCCGTGACTTTCAGAAATTCAATGTAAAAAATTGTTTTCTTTCGAGTGTTCGTTACCATGGTGCAATTACGAGTTCGGGAAAAAATAAGAGATCTTCCCTGAAAAAAATCGTTCGGTTATTGCGGATAATCAGCCGGATTTGTGAGTGATAATAATACATGCATTTGATTTTGTCCTGGGTAATCCATCGAATTGATAATTTTCTCTTTATCAACGCCGTCAGAAAGCGCCTTGCCCAATTCCTTCCAAAGAAATAATACGGGACATCGTAATAGTACGCGAGTTTTTTATAGGCAATGGTATCCTGAGCGCATTGCCAGGTAATAACATGATCAGCCTGCGATCCGATGCCAATGGGGGATACAATGAGATCATAAGATCTCCTCACTTTTTTTAGATAGTTTTTTAATAAAACGATACGATCATCATCTGCTACGATGCGGCCAGAGAACAATTTTTTAAACGTCGGATAAATACTTTTGCCTTTATATTTATAAAATGCCCCGTCTACCAAGTCTAAGGTAATAAATTGAGCGCCCAAATACCGCAGGGCATTCCGATCCTCATCCTGGCGGGCTTTTTCAAACAGTCTCGGGTCGGTAAAACCCGATTCCCTCATATATGCCCTGACATCCTGAACCGGATTTGACGGAGTGAATTTTGAAAAAATAGTACACACGGTAACATCATGGCCTGAGCGTATCCATGATCGGATATGATCGAAGCAGGAAAAAACAGCATCATCTGAATGTGGCGAGAGTATAAGTATTTTCATGGTTCCTGTGTATCACCCGTAGCAATGATACGCTACTACTCTAGTTTTCTGATGTATGCTTCCAGTTCTGCAACCGGGGTGAGTCTGACGTTGGATACGTAATCTTCGTGGCTCTTTTCCCCTTGGCGTTTTCCAATTATCAACATTTTTGTTTTCCGGTTGCCGTATATTCGAACAAATGCCTTCGCTAAGTCGCCGAGGCAAAATTTTTTGGTATGTTTCAACGGATAATATATCGTTTCCGTTGAAAGGCTGGATGCAAAGCCCAAGCCGACAATATATCGTGCAGCATCCGGCAGGGTAATAAAAAACCTGGTCATTTCCGGATCGGTAATTTCTATGGCATTCCTTCGCTGAAGTTGCCTGCGCCACATATCGAGTACACTTCCCCGGGAACCCAAAAAATTAGGGCACCGAACATTAATAAATTTACCGGAGTGCAAGTCATTGGTTTCCTGCACTAAATACTCCGCTAACAATTTACTCGCCCCATAACAATTCATGACACCGATGGCCTTATCAGAGGAAACATGAATAAAACGCTTTAAGTGTTCAGCGTAATCCAACATAGTAATAATTCCTCCGATATTTATCTTCAACACTTCTCTGGGATATTTTTCAGCGTTGGAAACATCCTTTAACGCAGCGGTATGAAAAACAATGTCGGTCCCTTTTAAGATACTCGAAATTTTTTTCGGATCTGAAACATCCCCGATAACAAATTTTACCGATGGTGAACCGATCCATTCTTTTGCATCTTTGATTAATCCTTCGTCCCTGCTTAATGAAATAATGCGCGTTGCACCGATACGCAATAATTCCTTAATGATATGGCGGCCTAAACTTCCGCTGCCGCCGGTGACCAAAATTTGTTGATGTGAAATAGTTATCATTGCCTGAATAATAGTATGTTTCTCTTCGAATACCTGTTCGCCTCCCTATAAAAGCATCGATATGTCGTTTGTTGTGTATTCTATAACAGAAGAGCCCGTTAGGGGAGTGGGCGCATGATAGGCTTCTCAAATAAAAAATCCTCATGCAGAGATTATTTGTCTGCCTTAATGCGATATAGGCATATTGCAGACGGGAGCACGCGGAGACAGGGTAGATACACAAAAGCTTCGTTAATTTTATGCTTGCTCTGTTTTTTGTATAATACCCAGACCACCGGCATGATTGAATAGTATCTTATTGCCTGATAGCTCTTTCCACAATTTCCATACGCCATACGACGGCTGGCCAGGCATCTTACGCACCGTAACGTCGTGAAAACTCATATAACCGTTTTTATCTAAGTGCTTCCACGCGGATACATAATCCTCTTTCACGCCCGCGTACGTATGGTCACCATCCACATAAATATATTGGTAGCGGGAGGTATTCTTTCGAAAAAACTCTCGGGTTGTCATGACGTGCACGTTGATATACGGAGCCAAATTTAAAAATGAAAAATGGTGCAGCGGATTCTGGGACCGCCAGAGACCGATCCCTCCCCATTGTTGTTTGCCGTCCGATTCGGAGTATCCAGCGTCAACAAAATCCACCTGGCCGAATCCGATATCTCTGCAAGCCATGGCACACATTGCCGGCACAAACCCTTTCTTAGATCCTATACAAAGAATTCTCTTTGGACGGGTGTTTGCTACCAAAGAGTAATGCAACAGACCAAAACCTAAAAAACCGGTGGATGAATCTGCGTTCTGTAATTGATACCCGTCAAAGTACTCGATAATTTCATGGTTAATTCTCTTATTTAAAATATGATCGACTCCAAAAAGGGGGACGCTGATGTGATGTCGGAAAAGAATTTTGATGGTATCTCTTATCCCGAGACCGGCGACGCTTTTTGCAAGTTTAGTCAACATACGGGTACAATTCGAGTGGCATTAATGTACTGCATTATACTGGATAATGCCTGCTTATGAAACATAAACGGCTTTTTACCGGTGTACTCATTGTTCTTCCGTTTGGTCTTCCGTTTGAATGGAGTGCTGATTACGAATTCCAAACGGCACGGGAACTTGTAACCCGACACGCGACCGTCATTGCCTATCTTCCGAACGAAGGAAAAACGTTGTTTCGCTGGATCTTCTCGCCATCACCGCTTTTTGAGATACGACAAGGCGTGACCATTTACCGGCCGTTACATTTTCTTCCGCTCCATCGTTTTCGCATTATCCGAACGATAAATCATTGGATAGCCACGAAGCTATTGCTATGTATTATTTCCCATCGCGCCAAATGGAAAGACTTGCCGAAAATATTCTGGACATTTTCCTTGCAACGAGCCGTATATCCGCAATGGTTCGGCCCTAAGTTTTATAAAATTTACGATTGTGTGGATATGTTTATGACCGGACGCACACAGGACACGGAGACCTGGCAACATGAAGAACGACGGGTGATTAATGGATCAGATATCATCTTTACCAATTCGAGGGTGCTCTTTGAACAGAAGCGGCGAACACATCCCCGTGTCTTTCTCCTCCCCGAGGGCATGTTTGTCCCCGAATTATTTCCCTTATCACGGCATATGAAAGAACCGCCGCTCATCAGGAAGCTTCCTCATCCAAGAGTTCTCTTTGTCGGGAATATAAACACCCGGCTGGACTTTATGACAATTAGACGAGCGGCAACGGCATTACCCGACTATTCATTTATTTTTATTGGATCCATAGACCGATTATTTTCCGGTCCGGTCGAAATTTCCTTAACAAAAGAAGTTGACGCATGGCGAAGACGGATAAATGTTCACGTACTCCCCGCTGTCCCCAAAAAGGATATTGCGTCGTATATTAAGTTTTCCGACGTCGGATTTATCCCGTACGACATAAACCAGCAATTTAATAAATACTGTTTTCCAATCAAGGCACTGGAATATTTTTCCATGGGAAAGCCGGTCGTTTCCTCGGCGATGGAAACCATGCGGTCGTTTTCGCCGCTTGCGCTCACCTACGTCACCCCTGACGGAGCGGTTGCTGCGCTGAGGCGCGTAGTCTCACGGCCGTGGCCGGCAGCGCATCGGAGAAGGCAACGCCGCATAGCATTATCGAACTCGGTAGCGGAAAAACTCTCCAAGGCTGAGAATATACTTCATACGTATTTTTTGCGGTGATTTTGATAGAATTGATACGTTGTTTATGATAGCCCCTACTTCCGCGATTATCGCCATTACCTTAAATTGCAACTCACGTTGCATTATGTGCGATATTTGGAAGAATAAAATCCCCAATGAATTACCGGCTGAATACTATAAAAAACTTCCCGCAAGCCTCAAAGACATAAATATCACGGGAGGAGAGCCGTTTTTGCGTCAGGATATCGTTGAGATAGTACGTAATATGAAAATCGCAGCTCCCAACGCACGTTTTATCATGAACTCTAACGGATTCATGCCCCACATGGTGAAGAAGCATCTTCCGAAGATTTTGGAAATTGATCCGAATTTTGCATTCCGAGTTTCCATTGACGGCATAGGTGCGGCGCATGATGCGATACGGCGCATCCCCGGGGGATATGACAAGATTATGGAATCTCTTAGGATTGCAAAGGAAGTGGGCACCAAAGATTTGGGGATCGCATTCACTCTTATTGATCAAAACGTTGATGAACTGCCAAAAGTACAAAAGCTTGCCGATGACTTAGGGGTTGAATTTTCCATGACCGTTGCGACAAATTCCGTGATCTACTTCGGATCGGGAAAAGAAAACCTTCGCCCCAAGAATCCTGAACGGCTTGAGATGCGACTTGAAGAAACCGCGAGGAAGCATCTTGCACGAATGTCGCCGAAAGAACTTATGCGGGGATGGTTTATCAAACGGCTTATATCCTTTGTACAGACGGGGAAGCGTGCGCTCGTGTGCGACGCGGGAACCGGCTTTTTTTATATGGATTCGCTGGGTAACGTGTACACTTGCCATCTTAAGCCATGGAAAATGGGAAATATTAAGTCGGCGTCGATGGAAAAAATTCTTGCCAATCAAACCTATGCAAAGCGGGTCGCGACGTGTGACGCTTGCTGGATGGTTTGTACGGCAAAATCGATGATGCGGAGAAAAATATTCCGCGTTGCCCTCGAAACGCTTAAGGATAAGGCAACCATACACTTTCCGATGCCTGATAAACCGGATTTTGGCGTTATTGTACCGACCAAATCCCACTGACGGCAGCACTATAGTCTTCCTCAAAAAAAGCGTGTACACTTTCTTTGTGAAAAACCACATGCTTGAAAAGGCGTTTATAACGAGTATCTCCTTGGGGGCAGTTATTATCGGTGGATCAAAACTGCTCAACTTTATTCTCAAGCTTCTTGTATCGCAGCTCGGCGTAGAAAACTTCGGCGACTACTACCTCGCAATCTCAACTTTTATCGGGCTTACCACCGTAGCTGCGCTTGGCATACCCATGAGCACCACGCGCTTCATATCGTTTTTGAACGGCCAGCGCAATATAAAATCCATACGAAATGTTATCTCCACTGCAATGATCGTGATAATCTCGTCTTCCCTGTTTATGAGCGGCATAGTATATGGTTATGCTGACACCATGTCCGCCCTGCTGGACATGCCAAACGCGGCAGTATATCTTCGGATACTTTCTTTCGGCTTCATGGGTTCTTCCATGACGCTCCTGATACGTGCGGTTTTTCTTGGCTATGTGCGCATCCGCCTCACCTATGTGATCGAGGCGTTAGAAGTGACGCTGAAATTCCTATTTACCGTCGGTGGCCTACTGGTGATGCAACGGGGGGTTCTCGGGGCACTTGTAGGATACGTTGCCGGAACGCTATCGGCTTCGTGCATCAATTTTTTCATTTTGGCCAACGTATCCGATCTGCGAAAATTCACTCCGCGGCTCTCATTGGGCTTCCTGCGCTTCGCATGGCCGGTAAGTGCATCTGAAATTTTGACGGCAGCAGCAAATATTATTCTCTTATATATTGTGCGCATCCGCGGCGGGGGAGAGACGGTTGGATTTTATGCGGCTGCGGTATCGATAGCCTCTTTTATCCATATGATACCGCAAATGGTGTTGTCTATTTTTTTGCCGGTAGCCAGCACCATGTTTGCTCAAAAAAAACCTGTTTTTCCGATATATAAAACACTTATCGCATGGCTGGGAGTCGTGTCGCTCATTCCTTCGTTTTTTATCGCCTTGCTTAGTCCAAACATCATTTCGATGATATTTGGCTCGTCGTATAAGCCTGCTGCAATAATATTGACCATGTTGGCAATGGCCTACGGCATATATGCCATGATCGCGTGGCCCAACAGACAACTACTGGATATGGCCGGCCACACTAAGGACAATTTAGTGCTTACCGTTCTCCGCATTGTGATAAGCATGGGCGCAATACTTTTCCTGCAGGAAGAAATTAATGGAACATCACTCGCCGGGGCAGTGCTCTACGGGTGGATAGGTGAGTCGATCGGAAGCTTGATTCTGGTTAAACGCAAGAGACTCATCTAGTTATGTGCCTGATGTATGTGGTGGCACGATACACTTCTCGTGATACATGCGTTCGATCATCCCTCGACATGCCCAGAAAACTATGACGGTCGGTAATGATACGTGCATCATGGTAAAAAGATTGGCGAAAACAAACAGCCATCCCACCGTGCTTAAAATCACAAACGTGAGCAATGAGTCTCCGCTGAGCTTGCGATACAATCGGACATCCATCATAAGAAACATTATGAGGAGCCACATAAGAACGCCAAATCCTATCAGCCCGTTTTCCGCAAGCACCGTAAGAAACCAATTGTGCGGATATGCGTAGACATTTTGAAGGATCTTATAATACGGTTCGTACGTTCTTCCACCAAAACGCGAATAAACGATCTGCACGTTGTCTTTGTAGTTACCGAGACCAACACCCAAAATTGGTTTTTCAAGAAATAACGACCACGCCTGTTGATACATAACTATCCTTCTATCAATACTCACCTGATCCTCGTTGTAATCGCGAACAAGGAATCTATCCAAGATAGTGCTTCGGAAAAAAACTGCGGATAGCGCAAAATATAATACCCCGAGAACGGTAACCAGAGTAATCGTTGTTCTTCGAATAGCAACGGCCGCTTTTTTCGTGAATAGAGAAACTGCAACAAGTCCCAGCATAAAAGTTAAAAATCGATAACGATAATTAACAAGTAAAATCGCCGCGAAGGAAAGAGCGGTCAGCACGCTGAATTGTACAATCGAAAAAGATTTCTTCCGAAACAGGCTTGAAGCCAAAAATATTGCGACACACGGAATAAAATATTCAAAATCAATGATGGAAAATATTCTTCCGCGGGTAAGATCATGAAGAAAAACAAAATTTTCATATCGCTGAAAAAGTAACGAAACAATCTCGCTTCCCAATCCGCGATTAATGAAAATTAGTAATACGATTACGCTTGGTACCAAAAGAAGACGCGCCCACAGAACGATGAGCGACCTTCCCATATCCCAGGTAAAAAATATATACCCTAAAAAGAAGAATAAAATACCGCTCATCATGATGCCGAAATCCTGAATAAAGAAAGAGGGGTTAGTCATAACAAACACCGACAATAACAGGCTTAAAATATAGGCGCCGACGCGAAAAAGGGATGGTATTTCAAAGACATCAAATCGCAGTCTCTTAAAAAAGAACATAAAGCCCGCGTACCCCACTAACAATAGACCGATACCTTTTACAAGCCCTAACGTTGTATTAAACGGAAAGAACGATGGTAACCGCAGCGGGCCGAAAAACACTAATGCCATTGCCAGAACAAAGCCGAGTTGCCCGAGATCATTTCGCACATATTTACGGAAGTAAATAACCAGAATAAGCAATACTAAGGGAATGAGCAAAAGCAAACGTGATCCCGTTGAGGGAAAATAATTCAACTCAAAAAGACTTGAGGTGACTCCGGGATCAAATGGCAAATCGTGGGGAAACTCCGTTTGGTAACTTGGCGTTTGCTTTTGCAATCCATAATGCACCTGTTCGTAAATATCTGGATAGCCGCCGGTATTATCCATGAATTATTTTTCAATCGTCGTAATATAGGCACCGCTGATGTTGTAGTGGGGGAACAGCAGCCATAATTGATTGCCGACTTTTACGTATTGTTCTTCACGGTACACCATTTGATCCTCTCGGATTTCAACCCGCAATTTCAGTTTGACGTAAAAATCATCAAGCACGGGGCTAAATCCTTTGACCACCTGTCCGCTAAGGGTTTCTACTTCGCGCAATGCAGGGCTTCGTTCTTTGCTGACAACCTGCGCGATGATGTTTTTATCCCCGTCATAAATCGACTCTCCGACTTGTATCGCATCAAATTCATACGGCCATCTGTCTCGATATCTTACCTGCACCGTTATATCGGTATATTTTTTCGGCTCCGAACCTGCCCCTGAAATACCCACTACCATGCCGGGGAAAAAAGTGCTCCCGAGACTCAAGCTAATGGGGCCGCCAATTTCCAACGGCTCGCCTTTATAACGGTACTTCTTTGTTTGCGCGTTATACCGCACATCAAGCTTTGCAGTGACATATATGTCTTTCGTGGGGCCACCTGCATCATATGTGTCTATCGCAAGAACCTCTGCTATTGCCTTATTTGTTGCGTTAAATTCCTTGTCACCGATACGGACTGAGTTTGCAAGCCAATCCGGGGGACGAGGAGTAACCCACCACCAATTACCGGGACTTCCCTTGATCCGAACAGTGACGTACGTCGGCTTCTGCACATAAATCTGATACACCAGAATACCGACGAGCACGATTCCTCCGATGGCCATTAACAGGATGGTGACCGCTTTTTTATTGCGAAAAAGCCGCCTAAGATTTTTCATATCCTCCTATATTAACAATCATTTGGATTTTATCAAGGCGTAGAAACGATCATACTCTTTGGCTATCTTTTCTGAGGAATAATGCACATGTGCGTACCGAGCCGCTTGTTTTCCAAACCGCTCCCGCATCGTTTCATTCGTCAGTAGGGTTTTACACGCCGATGCGATAGCTCTGGGTGCTCCCGGAGGCACCAGGTGTCCGTGCACTCCATCAATCAGTGATTCCGGTGTGCCGCCGACATTGGTGGCAACCACTGCGCATCCCATCCACATTGCCTCAATGATTGATCTACCGCATGGTTCGGGCCAGATTGACGGCGAGATTACAACTTTTGCCCTGCGATAGTATGCGGGAATACTCGCGTATACTACCGGACCGGTAAACATAACGTGTTTTTCTACTCCTAGTCTGTGCACAAGATTTCTGTAACGTTTTTCCAAACCTTCACCAACTATGACAACACGATACGGTCTGCTGCGAAGCAGAATTGCTAACGCCTGAAGCAACACATCAACACCCTTATACGGCATGAGCTTACCGACATAAAGGATATCAATATCTCTCTTCTTCAGCGGCTTGTGTTCTTGCCATAATGGGGAAATGCAGTTTCCGATTATCGAAAGGTTTGTACCGGGGTTTACCTTTTGAACCTCGCGCGCGACAAATGCACTCACACACACGGCAAACTGCAAACGGCGAACCGCATTCATTTTTACCCGTTTTCTCAGCTTCTTTATCCAACTGTTCAGCAAGGCGGCAACACCGTGTCGCTCTCCACTTTCCGTAGTAAAGTCCTTCGTAGGCCAAATAAGCGTGTAATCCTGAATTGTCGCAACAAATCTGTGCCGCAGAAACCTCCATCCGGACATAAGCATGATTGCATCGCTGTCGATGGCATGCACTATATCCGCGCCCTGAAAATCGTTTATTCTGTAAAAAAATCCTTCGAGAAATACCGAATACAGAGGCAATAGCGTGGTGCGAAAGCGCATGGGGAACGAAAGAAGAGGAGTTTCATGGATGCGTACGCCGCGTACCGTAACCTGCCTGCCGAATCCCGCAGTATAGATAACCACGTGATGACCAAGTCGCACCAACGATTCTGCAATAACCTGCGTGAGAATTTCGGCACCCCCCAGATACGAAAGCGTCGAACGCATGGAAACAAAAACGATATTCATATAGCTGTTGCCTTTAGGCTGCTATCTCTTTGTACACCGCAAACGTTTTTTCTGCCGCCTTATCCCACGAATATGCTGACGCTCGCCTTGCCCCAAGCAATGCACGATGAGAGCGGCGGGACGGCGAGTTGATCAGGTCGAGTATTGCGGCTGCGCTTTTTTTAATGAGGTTTGGGTTGATATACACTCCCGAGTTACCCACCATCTCACGCAACGCGGGAATATCGGAAACAACCACGGGACATCCGCAAGCCATCGCTTCAAGCACGGTGAAGCCAAATCCCTCGGCATATGACGGCTGCAACAACAACGTTGCCAACGAATAAATCACCGGCAAATCCGTTGCGGTGACATAGCCGACATGAAGCACGCGCTCTGCATATTTTGACGTTTTTATCATTTTTTCCTGCTCGTCCGTCCACGGGTCACCGGCTTTCACCAGATAAAGAGCGCTGTCTTGTCGGGCAAGGGAGAAAAATATTGCCAAAAGACCTTCGATATTTTTATTGTAATAGGTGGTTCCCACATGAAGGACATACCTTGAAGGGAGCTTGAGCCTTTGTGCTGTTTCCCGAATGATTTTCTTATCAGTGACCCGGACAAACGATGCATCTACTCCTTCAGGAATCACGGTAATACTCGTCTCAGGAATGCCCAGAATCTGGACAATCTGTTTTTTGGTGGCCTCTGAAACGGCAATAATACGGGCAGCCCGCTTCATGAACCTGAGCCGCCACCGCTCCACGGCAAAACGAATACGTTTTTTAAGTGTTAACGGGACATTCTCCATCATCCAATACGGTGCAGTCAAATCATGACAAGTTATCACGGTTCGTGTCGGATCCAACACCGCGAGTAGCTGTGAATTGGCATGGTCGGTAATATGATATACATCCGCCTTCTGAAACAAGGCGCCGACAGGATTCACCACATACCGGAAAAACATTCGCATATATTTATGTGACGCGGGGAATAATCGTGAGACATAAGGAAGCGCAACCACCTCGTTTATTGACAGCCGTGAAGAAAACCTTTTTCCAAGGTTTTTTACCAACTGATCCGCATACACTTCCATGCTATGCCAATTCTCTTCTTTATAATCGCGAAATATTATGACCTTCATAGTAAAATGGGATACGCTCGTTTTAAACGTGCTCCTATAATACCGCAAAAAATGAAAAAGCATATCCTCATCCCGTATGCAAATCTTGCAATCGGCGGGGTTCCGACAAAAATCATCGACATCGTAAACGCTCTCGGAAAAACCCACCCGGACACCTTTATCACTGTATTGCTTCAAAAAGGACGTTGCGGCGATCAACGGTCACTTATCTCAAATCCGAATGCCAGAGTTGTTGATTTTACCTATCCGTTTTCGTTCGGAAAAAGATTCGCGTATATCCTGTGGTTTTGGAAAAATATTCTCTACCATCGTCCTACGGCAATTTTGGCATTTCTCAGTCCGTATGCGTTACCGGCACTGTTCGCCAAAAAAATATTTTTTTGGTTCAATTTCCGGGTGATTGTAAGCGAAGACCACTATACCAAAACTATGCTTGCGCGCATGGCGGCTCCGTTCCTGCAACGGGTCGCCATTCGCTTGCTCTACCCGCATGCAGACACCATCATTACCCCTACCAACTCGCTTATGCAGCAGCTTGGCAAGCTATGTCGATTACCCAAACGCAAAACAAGCGTTGTGTTTAACTGGACAAGATATGCAGATCTTCGATTGCCGAAAGTATCCCGCCATTGGGACATGATTCATATCGGAAGACTTGTTGCCTCCAAAAATCCATACCGCGTTGCACAAATTATGCAGCGCTATATAAAAGCCAATCCCAAGGCGTGTTGCGCCATCATCGGAGAGGGGGAGGAGGCCGACCGCATTAGGCAATTCGTCCATAAAAATCATCTCCACGGACAAATAGTCTTACTTCCACCGACCACTGATGTGTCGACGTATTTATATCGGGCAAAAATATTCATTTTTGTCCCTGAATCAGATACCGAAGGTTTCCCCATAGTGCTTCTCGAAGCCATGGCGTGTGGGGCAATGATACTTACACGGCAATTTGCCGGTGTAGAGGAAATAATTACTGATCGCAAAAATGGCCTTGTCGTGCACTCCTCAACAATTACACCGAGATTGATACGCGATGCGCTTAAAAAAACTGGTAGTGTACAAAAAAACGCCCGTTTATTTATAAAAAGGTATTGCTCACTAAAAAATATTGATCAATACATAATCGCGCTCGGCTAGCTTTGTTCTAAAAGGGCTCTCCTATACCTAACGTGCACTAACAAATGCTTTCGGTTTGCATAAAAACAGACTATTGGGAGCTTTCGTTTATTTCGTACGCCGGGGCACATCATTTTTTTATATACCCCGGATACGGCGGGCTGCCCGTCATATCAAGCAAATTTCGTCATCATTTATGGGATTGCCCGTAACTCACGGAGGGGTTTTCCCATACGGAAATGTGTCCGTTTACATATAATGAACGTAAATTAAACTCTTTTACCAAAAGCTGTTCAAGTGGCTTGTGCAGTTTGTTCAAAAAAACTACATATCGAATACGGAGGACATGGGAAAAATCATTTCGATCTTTATCATCCAAATCAGCACACCGGCCCGTTTCCTGACATAGTACCAGCTTTTGAATCAACTGGTTCTCCCGAAATGTGGCCCATGTTTCTTCATCGATCATCGACATGTATCCGCCAATGAGGGGGGTGCGGTGAATCATCTGATAAAAAAAACTGATGTCGGTTGTATGTGAACCAAATGTTTCATAGATGTTCCCTCTAAACCCGAAAGGGATCTCTAGTATCGAGTAATTGTTTCCCGGTTTTATCACCTTCAAATGCTCTTGCGGAATTGCAGCAATTTTAACCGTTTTCATATCACTGGGCCTGGCTTCAATAAGAAGCAACAGCAACAGTAGACTGGCTGCCAAATATTTCGGTAACGGTTTTGTAACTGCCGAAAAAAAACGTTGCAATGAAAATGCGGCAAATACTGCCAGGCTTATTTCAGCAATAACGATAAATCTGCTAGGCACACGCATCACTCGGAACAGTGAAATATTTTCAAATAGCCATGAATATAACGGTGTTTTCGTACCCAACGACAAAATGATAAATATCAAAAAACAAACGCCAAAGAGAAAGCTAAGCATGAGTTCTCGTCTATCCTTCTTCGCAAATAGATATGCAATCATAAGAACGAGAGGGGTTACACCCAAATAAACGACCTTTCCCTCCCAGGCGCTTGAAAAAAAACATGACGGCAAAAGAGATGAAAAAAACGTTCCGCAGGGAGGAAGAAAAAAGGCGGGCATAACCGCGTTAAACTCCGGGTAGGTCGGGGCAAATTGGACATCATAAGTTTTTGTTAAATTTATCGCCAACAACGGAGTCACAAAAACAAAAAGAAGCACCAATACGCGCGAGTATGACAACGCTTCCTCATAAATCTCCCTTATCACCTCTTTATCGTTATTTATTAACAGACGGGCGGTCACTGAAACCACAAAAAAAACAACGGAAAACACCGCGAAGTATAGGAAGCTCCTATACTCGGTGTATGCGGTTAATGCCATAAACACGGCGGCACCAAAGTAATTTTTCCACTTTCGTTTTTGATATATAAAGAGAAGACTTAAAAAATATAATGAGAAACCGTACCACTCGGTCGATGCAAGGTCGAGATGTCCGACAAGCGCCCGAAAAATACGATAATAAGAAAAGGTATAGATAAACGACCCAAAGAATGCCGCAATTGAACTTTTCGTAAGCAGCTTAAGAAACAAATAAAAGCCTATGCCGGTAACGATGAAGGTGAAAAAAATAATAAAATTATACGCGGCAATCGGCCCACTCATTAACGATACCGGCAATGCCACCATACCGTGAACGATTGAGACATCCTGGGCAATATTGAGGGGCAACGGATAAAACATCAGATCGGTAAACAGGGGGAACTGATGTCGGACAATAAGTGCGTAGGCAAACCACCACAGTGTCCACATATAGATAAACACATC
This sequence comes from uncultured Gammaproteobacteria bacterium, assembly GCA_964449585.1. Lineage (GTDB taxonomy): Bacteria > Patescibacteriota > Microgenomatia > UBA10105 > UBA927 > UBA927. The sequence continues at coordinate 96,009 of CAYUZE010000001.1, forward strand.
CCCAATACCCGGCACCACCGTTCCAAACTTGATAATCAATGGATACGTTATAATCGCCGTGAAAAAAAGGAAAATGAGGCCAACGATGATATAGGTTCCTATATTTTTAAAATTCTTTTTATCCATGGCTGTTATTGTTTGAAGAACCCGGACGAATCATTCAACACGCGTTACCCTTCATCGCATCGACCGGTTTTTTCGCTATTACGCTGCAATTCCTTATTTCTGTTATTGCGTTTTGTAACGATTCGGGTGCGATAAGGATCTTCTGTCTGCAAAAAGTATATCAGCATCAGTTCACGCTGAATAGGAATAGCTATGGTTTTATGGGATCGCTCACAAGGATGACTAATAATGAGGCGAATCTAGAGAAACAATCTCATCGAACTGATTTCTCAAATACGTTTCTCACAAATTGCCACTCTATCTATCTGATCCGGTAGATCGTGCCTGTAGCAAAAGGCCGTAAAAAAATTTGCCGAGAAGCATATTGCCTCTGGCAGTTAAATGTCCGTCGGACTGAAATATATCATGTTCCTGTAAACCAATAGTTGCATTCAATTCGTTATAGAATACCGGAATCAAATGGGCATTCATATCAAAAAATTGTTCGCCTTTTGCCAAAAGTGTCTGCCGCAACGCGGTGTAGATAGTATTTTCAGGATTATCAGTCCTTACCGGATCCATAACTATGGATTGGGTCGGCGTGAGGACATAATATAAGGTGAATTTGCTCTTTTTTGCGAGTGCCTTCATATACGTCACAAAGTGGGGAAGTGTGTGTATTTGCTGATCAATAAATTGATCATTCACCCTGTCTGCCTGTAAAGAATACATGACCATGTTTAATAATAGACTGCGGGGAAAAGTTCTCCCCACCGTCTTATGCAACATTCCCTGAAGAAAAACCCCGCTCATCCACGCCCCGCGAACCACAACGGTGCCATTAGCAACCTTAATTACCCCTTCTTGCGCAGTGTCAAGAAAATCATCCGGACGAATACCCCAAACAACCACATCGGGTTTAATGTTCAACAACGCTTCTTGAAATGCAACAAATGATGGTCCCAGTGAATATCCCTGCACACCGAGATTTATTACGCAGATCTGTCTTCCCCGGTTTGACATTTCTTTGTATACATAGGAGGGATATGTTTCATCGTCGTTTACCCCATGGCCGTAGACAAAAGAGTCGCCAACAAACAACCAAGTTTCTGATCCCTGTACGCAAGGGGAGCGTCTATGCCCCAAATCATCTATGGTTTGAATTGGGGTATTTTGTTCAAAGTCCACCGTTATTCCCTTATGAAGCTTATAGATACGTTGTGGGTCGAGCATGAACTTTTCATTGTCGGGATTTGTGACCCATTGCCACCACACCTCTTTGGGGGTATACCGGGCAATTTGAAGGCTTATCTCTAAAAGAAACAAGGTTACTATTACTGAAGCAATGCCGAGGCTGAAAATACGGATATATTTAATCATATGGTCAATGACCATGCGGGTGCTTTAAAAAAGATAATATGGAAAATAAAATTTTATCCAATCGGTATGGTGTTTTAGTCTGTATAATTATTTTTTGCTATGAACGATTTCTTTGAAAGAGGTATTTACTGTTAACCGGAACCATAAATCTATAACTTGCCATAACGTAAAAAAAAGTCGATCTATACGGAAAAAATGAGAGGTGCCGTATTTTCGTTCGTAGTGATGCACCGATACCTGCCGAAATCTTGCCCCAGCTAACTGGGCTTTTTTCACCAGCTCAATACAAATAGAGCCGCTGGAACTGGTGAGTTTTATTTTTTTTAACACGGATGCGCGGATAAGCCGAAAATCGCAGTCCACATCATAAATAGGAAGCCAAAACAACCATCGCGCGGCAAGGCTATACCAGTTGCCTAACACCACTCGATAGGTGGGATCTCTGCGATTCATCTTGATACCGTTCACAAAGTCAATTTCGCGGGTCAGAAGCGGGAGCAGAATTTCTAATTCTCTTGCATCATATTGACCGTCTCCATCGGTGTAAAAAATCAATTGTTTTTTTGCCGCAGCAAATCCGCTTCGTAATGCGGCTCCATACCCTCTGTTATGCTGATGCGTGATAACGCGCAGTCGGGGAACGGTCTTTTGAAGATTTTTCAAAACCACTGCGCTTTCATCCGTTGACCCGTCATTTACCACAATAATTTCCCAATCATTTACCAGCTTACCGAGTACTGATGCGGCATCAACAACAAGCTTGCCGATGCTTCTCGCATCGTTATAGCACGGAAAAAAAACGGATATACTTGTTTTTTTCATGGTATTCGGATCATGTCCGTTTTCGATAGTATTCGCGAATAAGTTTGCCGATATGCATAATCTGTTTTTTTGTCATGAAGGGGTGGATTGGAAGAGAAAGAATTTCTTTTGCATAGCGTTCGGTAACGGGAAGCGAACTGCGGAAATACTGTCGAAATGCTTGTTGCCGGTGAAGCGGATACGGGTAGTGAATAAGAGTGGCTATCCCGTTCTCGTCTAAATAATGCATGAGATTCTTTCGCCGACGCGTTCGTATCACAAAAAGATGGTAGACATGCTTTGCATCCTTCCGCTCGTTGGGCAAAACAATCCCGGGAATACCCATAAGCTGTTCTCTATACCATCCGGCAATTTCTCTTCTCTTTTTATTCATAGCCTCGAGACGCGTCAATTTGTCCCGCAGGATTACCGCCTGTAACTCATCAAGCCGGCTGTTAAGTCCCGGGAGGATATGCACCGCGCGTTTTTTTGACCCGCGATTGCGAAGGAGCATACATCGGTCAAAAAGTGTTTTCTGCTTCGTTACAATTGCCCCCGCATCACCGATTGCCCCGAGGTTTTTTGTGGGATAAAAACTAAAACATCCGGCGTCGCCAAATGATCCCGCTTTTTTGCCATGATAGAGAGCCCCGTGCGCCTGACAGGCATCTTCAACAATAGCCAGGTTATGTTTCTTTGCCACATCAACAATGCCGTTCATGTCTGCCATCTGACCGAATAAATGAACGGGAATAACCGCTTTTGTCTTTTTTGTTATTGCCCGCGCAAGGGCGTCGGTATCCATGTGATAATATTCGTCAATATCCACAAACACCGGGGTTGCCCCCGTAAATACAATCGCAAGCACCGTTGCCGCGTCCGTATTAGAAACGGTTATCACCTCGTCTCCTTTTCTTATACCAAGACTCATGAGTGCTATTTGCAAAGCTTCCAGTCCGTTTGCAACACCGACTCCGTATGGGACGCCTACATACCGGGAATACTCTTTTTCGAATGCCAAAACGTTCGGCCCTAATATATAGCTGCCTCGAGAAAAAAATCTTTCTAACTGGCGAAGAAGGCTATCTTTATACGTCGCGTATTCGTTCGTAAAATCATTCATGGGAATATGCATAGTCATTTCACCCTCTCACAAAACTTTTTGTAGTCGCGTATATAATCGCCGGGCTTGAAATAGTCAGAGGCGAAAACCACAAGTATCGCATCCGGACTAAAGTCATACATTTCTGACCAAACCATCCGGTCAATAAATACTCCTTTGTTTGGCTTGTTTAATCGATAAATTCTTTTTCTTTTTCCGTCACTTAACCGTACGGTAACAACCCCCTGTATACAAAACATCGCTTGTTGAGTTTTTTTATGCGCATGTTTTCCTCGATGTGTTTTTGGCATAACATCGCTGATAATAAACACTCTCTTAATGGGGAAGGGGATAACTGACTTGCTCTGTGTTGAGAGCAATCGCGCCTCATCAACAAATTGGGGCAACGTAAGCATTTTCATCCGTGCGGTTTTCATAAACAAAAATCTTTTGCGGGCAATAGATTCTCCCGTAGTGTACTATGAAGTATAGCAATCACAAAAGGGGGCGTTAGAACAACATGTATATGAATGGGCTTACCGGTGTGGCCGTAGTAAGATAAATAAGCACCCCGAAGAGAATAAGGATAACAATAGGGGGGATCATCCACCACTTTTTGTTTTCCCAAATAAACTGTGCGAGTTCTTTAAACATGCGATTTTCGGACGATATACCGGTCAATGACCAGGAAATCGATATCCGTCCTTAAGAAACATTCTACGGCATCTCGCGGGCTGCAAACAATAGGTTCGCCGCGAACATTAAAGGACGTATTAAGAATGACCGGCGTGCCTGTTTTTTTCCGAAAGGCTTCTATAAGATCATAATAGCGAGGATTGTCCGTCCTCTGTATCACCTGAAGCCTTCCCGTTCCGTCAACATGCACCGTTGCCGGTACTCGTTTTATTCCTTTCGGAGTAAAGGGGTACACCATGAGCATATATTTGGCAGACTCCGAAAGTTTCTTGTCCGCATGAAAGTACTCATGAACATATGTATCAAGGATAACCGGAGCAAAGGGTCGAAATATTTCCCTATGCTTTATCTTTGTGTTAATAAGCTCTTTCATCGCCGCTTTGCCGGCAGAAGCAAGAATGCTGCGGAATCCCAGCGCGCGCGGCCCCCATTCGGTGCGCCCTTGAAACCACCCCACGACTTTTTCATCTGCAAGGAGCGTTGCCGTTTTTTCTACGAGGGATGCGTCATCCGTGTATTCTTCGTACCGAAGCGCGTATGCATCAAGGACATCTTTTATCTGTTCCGCCGGATATGACGGTCCCAAATTCGGGAAAAATCCGTTTTTCATCGGTTGTTTTGTCGTGGTCACATACAAAAACATGGCGGCTCCCATAGCACCTCCCGCATCACCGGGATCGGGGGGAATATAGATTTTTTTAAACGGGGTTTTGGAAAGCAGTTTCCCGTTCATCACCGAATTTAACGCAACGCCCCCGGCAAGACAGAGCGTGTCTTTTTTGTGTGATTCATATACCTTCGTTAACAAATGGATCACCGCAGTTTCCAATGTTTTTTGTAATCCCGCGGCAATATTTGCGTATTCTTCCTGTACCCCCGACTCTTTTTGCCTCGTAGGAAGCCCAAAAAGCGATTCCAATTTTTTGTTATACATCCGATCAGACCACGTATAGGTGAAATACTCCATGTTTAATGAAAAACTGCCATCAGTGTTGAGCGTAATAAGTTTTTCAAACTGCTTTTTATAGGGAATCGAGGTGCCGTAGGCGGCATATCCCATGACTTTGTATTCCGCATCGTTTACTTCAAATCCGAGATAGGCGGTTATTGCACTATAGAGGAGTCCCAGTGAATGCGGGAACCGTATTTCTTTTTGCAATCGTATCGCATTGCCGCGCCCCATACCCACGGTCGTCGTTGCCCATTCACCGACACCATCTACGGTGACGATTGACGCATCGGAAAAACCCGACAGGTAGAAAGCGCTTGCCGCGTGCGAAAGATGGTGGGGGATATAGCGAATCGGACCTACGTAGCCAAACTCTTTTCGGAGCGTTTCCGCTATCTTCATTTTTTGGGAAAACCAGGAACCTATGTTTTCTCGAAACGCCTTAATACCGAGGGGGAACGTGTCGATGTGTTGCGCGATGACCCGCTCAAATTTAATGAGCGGTTTCTCATAAAACGCAACGGCGTCAATAGAATTGACGGAAAGATTTGCCCATTCAAGGCAGTGGGTGATCGCTTTTTTAGGAAACCCGTTGTCGTGCTTTTTTCGGGATAGTCTCTCTTCCGCCACCGCGGCGGTAATCCTGCCGTCCTGAATAAGGACGGCGGCGCTATCGTGATAATAACAGGAGATGCCCAGGATATTCATATCAGAACATTCGCTCCATGCGCCCGCTGCCTGAGGGTTTCTGCCAGGTGGTTTTTTTATTTAACTGACCAAGCATGCCCCTGCCGTTCGTTTTTACAAATAACGCAACGATGCCAATTCCCAAAAGGTAGGCAGCTGATAACAACAGGGTAGTGATGCTTCCTGCCATGCGTTTACTGATGTGTTGCAACGTTTTCATTTTCTGTTATTTTTTTTGTGGCGAGCATTACCAATGTTTTTATAAACTGCTCCTTATTTTCATTCGGAAACGTGAATGTCCTTGCGGAGAGGCTGGCGTTCGCAACTCGTTCGGACACAAGGGCGATTGTAGCAGGATGAAGCTCCTGAAGCACAATGGGGTTTCCTTCCACTCGGGACGGGAGCACAAACAGGCGGCAATGAAAGAGTAGCTCATCTTTTTCTCTTCCGAATACCCATCCTACAAACATAATATCAGGCGATGCCGCAGCGAACATGCGAAGTTTTTTTTCGTAATGATTTTGTTGATACCCGCCTCCCGCGATAACAAGGCGCAGCCCGTGCCCGCGCGGGAGTTTATTAAACCCCTCAATCAGCCATTCTATCCGTTTCTCCGGCACAAACCTTCCCATATACAATATGTAGGAGCGGGGGGTTAGATGGTGTTTTTTTTGCAGCAAATCCGCTGCTGCGGCAATAACCGGCGGCGCGCTCAAGGGATCCACCACTGCCGCTACACCATATGTTTTACTAATGTACCGGGACAGATCCTCAGAAACAGTGATAACGGTGGTTGCAAAGCGGGTCGCGAGGAGCTCGCCAAAACGGAGCACAAGCCTTGAGATATTTCCCCATTTGTCCCGCTCCCATTCTTTGGTGTGTATGGTTACGATAACTTTTTTGCGGAAAAGCCTGGCAATGGGCGCAACAAGGGCGGGTCCCGTCGCCTGATACCATATAGTGTCCACGGAAGAAAAGCAGGCATGTAACGTTGTAATAAAGGCGTGGCTTATGGCATCAAGGTGTGTAGTATTGATACTCGGAAGCGTAATAAGCGTTGCGGATCGGTAGCGAGGCTTCGATTTCCGTGTCGTCCAGGTACGGACATAACACACGACGGACTTTTTGAGTGCCGTAAGAACGGGCATTCTTCTGGCAACGTAAAATTCCACCCCGGATGTTCCGGGAAACTCGGGGGGCATGCCCTTAACACCGATTATGGCAATCCGTTTTGACGATAAAAAGATGCTTCGGTACGAAGCGCTATTTGTTGATCTCGTTCGCATAATATCCCGGGGCAGGAATATGAGAGTATAAAATCTGTTTGCAATGAGGCCCTGCTGACGGGTTTCCCATACAGTCACGCAATGTGGCTATCGCTTCCGTTCCTTCATGAAAAACATGCGTCTCCAATCCCGCACGCTCTACCCAATAATAACTGAGTGAGGGGTCGAGGGCGGTTGCCGCTTTCCAAAACCTCTTTGTTTCCTCCGGGCGTGTCGTAAGATACCACAATCCGACGCGGTAATAGAACCGCGCGTAACGCACCTGGTGTGATTTTTTACTATCAAACAGCTCGAGAAGTGTTTCTCTCTGTTCTTTAATCAGTTCGGGCGGGAGATGCGATGAGAACACCTGCTTGTCCGTAACCTCGGGAAAGAGAAGGGGAGGATAAGAGGAAAGCCAGTCTGCAACTTTTTCGTACCGTCCGAGCGATAAAAGGAGAGAAATATATTTCTCTTGATTTTCCTCGAGCGAGTAGTCTAAACGAAGCAGTGTTTCTCTGGTGACAAGCGCTTCTTCCCGCTGCCCCAAGCGCTCCTGGGTTGCCGCAACGGCAAGGAGCGTTTCAGGGTCCTTCTTATGAAATATCATAACGGTTGCCATATCCTTAGGCATAAATGCTGGCGATGCCAGATAATATTGAGCCGCGCCCGCGTCAAATGGAGTCAGATAAAACGCGATTCTCGCCTTACCGGGGAAAAAAGCCAACACCATACTCTGCAAGGTATAGAGAAGATAAAATGCTCCCAGGATAAAAAGCGGGTAAAGAAAAAGCCATTTTTTAGCTTTTTTCGGAGTTTCCCGGTTCGTTCCAAGCACAATGCCGGCAATACACCAAAAAACTGCCCATACGACGGCGAAACTGAGATTAAACTCGAAGAATGAATAGACTACCGTTAACAACGCCCCGATTGCCAGCCTGCTGACAACATTTTGTTCCGGCGGATGGGTAATGACATAGCGCAACATTTTCCATGACACCCATCCGATAAGAAGAATAAGCGGGATCCCTCCCCATATGCCTTGTTCCGCCAGCGATTGAAGCGCAAACGAATGCGCAAACCATGAGTACGCGCTCGGCCTTGATTGCAGCCTTCGAGAACCGAAGTAGAAGCTTCCCGCTCCCGAACCGAAAATCGGCCTTTCACGAATCATGGCGGTTGCCTGTTTCCAGTATTCCTGTCTTGGGTCGGCAAGAATGTTTCCTTTACCGGCCATTCGCGCCGCCAGCCGCGAAAGAGGAGTAGGGGCGGCCAAGCTATCTCTTTTTGTTGCGGGAATGCTTATGCCGACACTGAGAAGCACGGCGAGTGCGATTATAGTCGTCGCGTAGAGATATTTTTTGTGCGTGTGTTGCTCAAATAGCCCGCTTACCGCAACATACCCCAAAAGAAGTGCCCACGCGCCGCGGGCAAAAGAGAGTGTTATTCCGAAAAGAAACAGCACCCTCAGGATAAATCGTATAAAAAAAGATTTTGCCGTCGGATAGAACACCAAGGGAAACACCATAATCAAAAGATCAACCGCGTGGTTATGCCCGTAGGAAGGATAAAGAAGATTCATGGTGGGGAGCCAGCCCGGTCTATCAAAAAAAAGAAACGCCGCGGTGGAAACTGCGGTTATTCCTCCGACAATGAACATCGCTTGTACCGCAACCGAAATAAGCAACGGACCGCTTAGTGAATAACTTATAGCAAACAGCACAAAGCCGAAAAGATAGCGAACGTAGCTTTGTGGTGCGGGGCCAAGGCTGTCGGGTGAAAAAATCGGCAAAGAAGTGATAAACACACTTATCCAGAGTATTGTGGCGGCGGGTGGAAGCTGAAACAGCTGTTTTTTTCTCAATAATACCCAACAACTCAATATTGCAACGCCGACAACCAAGACGTCGACAATGTGTTGCCGGGAATCTCCCAAAAGAATCGTCGCAAAAAGTATTACGCTAATTGCCACGGACCAATAGCTTCCGTTTTTCATTCACTCCTACTATAACACGGCTGAAAGACTTACTCTGCTTGACATTTTTAGTCGGCAATCTTACTATGTGGACAACTTATCCACCTTTCTGCCCGGGCTTCTGCTCATAAAACTTCTATGGATCTTACGAGGCTTTGGAAATCGGTTTTGGCGGAGATAGAACTTTCTGTCTCAAAGGCAACGTATCATACGCATTTTGCACATTCAGAGCTTGTTGCATTGAATGGCGAGGTTGCATCTATCGGCTTCCCGAGCCCGATTATGCGAACGCTCGCCGAAACACGCTATTACAGCCTCATAAAGAGCACGCTTGATCATAAAACGGGTGGCAATACGAGCCTTGTCTTTACCGTTCTTCCGAAGAAAGAAACCGAGGCGGGGGGAGTAGGTCCGTTATTTATGCAGCCTGTGGAGACAGAAACCACTGCGCTTATGCAAGCAAAAAGGCTTCATATAAACCCAGATTTAACGTTTGACAACTACGCGGTGTCAACCACAAATCAACTCGCTTATGCGGCGGCCACTGCTGTCGCCAAAACAATTGGCGGCGCATATAACCCGCTGTTCCTTTATGGGGGTGTCGGAGTCGGGAAGACACACCTTATGTACGCCATTGCAAACAGCCTCCTCATGGCAAAGCCGTCGCTTCGGGTAGTGTATTGCATGGGAGAAGAGTTTTTGAATGAAATTATCGAGGCAATACAATCAAAGACGGCAAGACAATTTAAGCAAAAATATCGGGGCGCGCAGCTTCTCATGGTTGACGACGTGCAGTTTATTGCGGGAAAACAAACCGCACAGGAGGAATTTTTTCACACGTTCAATGCGGTGCTACGAGAAGGGGGACAGGTGCTCCTTACCTCTGATCGGCCTCCCCACGAAATTTCCCGCCTGGAAGATCGCTTGCGAAGCCGTTTTGAGGGGGGGCTTATCGTCGATATTTCTCCTCCGGACTTTGAGCTTCGAGCCGCCATTGTAAATATCAAGGCAAAAGCGCTGGGACTCAATACTCCCAACGACGCCGCCCAGCTTATTGCCGCAAACGTGGTGGACGCTCGCGCCATAGAGGGGTTCCTACGGCGGCTGGCCACCGAACTTGCCGCTCGCCCTCAACCCATTACTCCTGACCTTGTTTCATCGCTCTTAAACACCAAGACGCTTGTTAATCTTGAGGCGAAATCAACAAAAAGAGTTTCTTCACAGGAACTTCTTGAGGCTGTTTCAACCTATTTTGATGTAAAGGCGACGGCGCTCAAAGGAACCAAGCGTGACCGGCCGATCGCCAGGCCGCGCCAGGTGTATATGTATCTTGCAAAAACAGAGCTCGGGCTTACCTACGATGATATCGGGGGCAGCCTTGGGGGAAGGGATCATACGACAATTATGCACGGTGTTGAAACAATAACCCAGGAATTGTCCACAAACGAGAGTCTTCGCTCGGCGGTGGCGGGGATAAAACAAAAGCTATGGGCCTCTCCTTCATAACCTTTTCCACTTATCCACATATTGTGGGATATTATCCACAGAATTATCCACAATCTCAACCGTGCTTTTTTCCTTGTTTTCCACATCGCCGAAAAGCGATTTCTTCCCGTAGTTGACACACAAACCAAAAACCCATACACTTTTCCACGCGTTACTTCTAATACTAATACTGTATAGATATATATGAATATTCATGTCCTCCAGGAAAATCTTTTAAAGGCGCTAACAAGGATAACGAGGGTCGTTCCTCCAAGACCCCAGCTTCCGATTCTTCAAAACATAAAGCTGGTTTCCACAACACAAGGGCTGGAAATTACCGCAACCAACATGGAAACGACTGAGACAATTTGGGTAGGGAGCAAAACAGAAAAGGAAGGGGAAGTCTGCGTGTCAGCACGCATCCTTACCGAGTTTATTGCATCCCTTCCTCCTGAAACAGTACAGCTTATCGTTGCGGATGAAACGCTTCGTGTTTCATGCGGAAAATTTACCGCCGAACTTCCCACGGTAAACGCCCGGGAGTTTCCCCAAAAACCGGAGCTTTCTACCAAAGAAGCCTCGGCAATCGACAAAGGAAAGCTCGGGGGCGTTTTAGCAAGCGTGCTTTTTGCTGCGGCAACAGACGAAGGAAGACCGGTGTTGACCGGAGTGCGGATTGTTGAAGAAGGAGAAAAAACGCTGTTTGTTGCGACCGACGGGTATAGACTGTCGCTTCGACGGGTAGAGCTTCCCGTGGGAAACCTATCAGGATCTATCATTCCTGCAAAAGCGCTTTCCGAGGTTGTTCGTTTGAGCGGAGAGGAAAAAGAAGAAAAGGAGGTGCGCATAGGTCTTGCGGGGGGCAATCAGGCGGGCTTTATTATCGGAGATACCACGTTATGTACCCGTGTTATAGATGGGGAATACCCTAATTTTGAACGGATTATTCCCAAAACCTTTACGACAAGAGCACTTATTGAAAAAGAGCCGTTTCTTCACGCCGTGAAATCGGCTGCAATTTTTGCCCGGGACAACGCAAATATCGTGCGGATGCAATTGGACAACCAGCGAATAATCGTTTCGGCAAATGCCGCGCAGACGGGAAAAAATGCCGTGGAAATTTCCGCGAAAATTGATGGTGATGGAGGAGAAATAGCCTTTAATAGCCGGTTCCTTCTGGACTTTCTGACGAACTTTCCTGACGACGAATTCTTGTTTGAGATGACCGGCTCTCTCAACTCAGGACTGTTTCGCCCGGTAAAAGACGACGGGCTCCTTCATATCATCATGCCGGTTCGGGTCACTTCCTAACAAAGTAATAAGCGGGGCAAACGGGAATTTTAATACGCTGCGGTAACAAGGTAGGTGAGTTTTATCCGGCCGTTTTGTGCATCCTCGTCCGAGTATCCTTCAAACACATAGACAGGAACAATGGTTCGCGAACGGTCGTTCCAGACATATTTTCGCGCAACCGATGTTATGGTGGCCGCTTTTATATTTGGGCGAATGAGCGACGCCCCGACATCAACACGGTCATATTGCGCAGAGGTAAGCACTCCTTTATTGCTCGTAAGGGCGGTCACCGCCTGGCCAAGAGGGATTAAGGGAACCAGCCCTATGGGGGTTACCGCAGGGGGAACCGCAGAGCTCAGTCCTACCAATTTACCCGTGTTATCGAGCGTAACGGAGAAAAGAAGAGCCCCCCCCGTGTTGTCGATGATAGGCAGTCCGTCCAGTGCAAAGGAAAGGCCGATTTTTGTCAGGCCGCCCTCAATCTCTCCCTCCTCCGGGTGTGTGAGGGAACCATCAAACCTGCGAGAGATCGGTTGCACAAGCGTATATTCCTCACTCATGACGCCGAGGGTCGCAGCCGTTCCTCGAGCTATTTCTTCGGCCCGAGCATCAGACACGCCCTCAGTCTTCTGTACAGGGAGGGTAAACACCTGATACGAAATGCGCGGCGGCGCCGTCTGGCCGGTAACTTGGGCGACATCAGACTTCCAGTAACGGACGCCAGAATCTTGTGTGGTCGTTGAGCCTGGAAGTAGGAGAGACGCAAGCCGCTCTGCCGCCCCATAGGGATCCGGAAATGTTGCCCGGTATGCTTTAGCGGTTTTTTCTTCATCCTTTGGAGAAAAGCCCATGGTAAACACGGTCGCCTGATTTTCGCCGGCGGGACTCACAGGCGGCAACGGATATAGCGAGATCGGGATTGGCGTCGGCGAGGAGGGTACCCCGGGCTCCGGGGTGGTGTTTTGGGTTGGTCGCCGTATCCCCCAAACTACCGCTAGCAGAAGGATGACTGCACCAAATATCATTACCGGTTTTTTTAGAAAACGCATACGTTTCAATTATATCCCACCCGTAACACAAAGGCCGTTTGTTGCTGCCTGCGACGTTACCGGATTGGTTTGATTAAGCGGAGGGTGCGAATGACTACCCATTACTTCAAAGTGAAGGTGCTCCGCATATGATAGTCCGTTGTGGTTGCTCGTGCCAACCAAATCACCTTTTTCAACGGTCTGACCCTCCCGCACCTTAATGGTTCCCATGTGTCCATAAAGCAGAACTGACCCTTTTGCCGGTCCGTCGGTGATGGTGATTTGGATATAGTTTCCGTAGGTGCTTCTTCCGCCGCATTCTGCACGGGAAAAGCAGGTTTCACCGACGCCGTATTGTTGGGAAACGGCGGTGACCCGGCCCTTTGCAGTTGCATACAACCCCACACCCGTTTGAGGGCTGCAGTTGGAGAACTTAAAGTCTATGGCATTGAGCTGGTTAGACGAATGGGTATCTTCAAAGGGACCGTTAACGATACAGCCGCACTTTACCGGCCAGCCGTTATCATTTGTTGTCAGCGGGACATCGGTATTTGTGTTGAGTGAAGAAAAGAGCGCGGTAATTTTAGAACTGTGACTTATCTGGTTCAGATTTAATGAAGAAGGGAAAATAAAAAACAGCACTAGCACAACAACGACGACAAGTGCCACGAAAAGCGGCATGTCGTCAACGATTGCCGTAGGAATTGCCGCCGCCCTTCTTCCCGCGGCAAGTTGTCCGGGGAGCCGTGGATTGAGAAGAGCAAACGACGTCACCCGATCAATAATGCCACCAAAAAGATTACCGAAAAATGATCCGGCGGCGCCAAATCCCAAAAAAGGAAGCCGCGTACGAGACCCGATGACGCCGGCTCCTCTGGACGAGCGGAGCCCTCGTGCCTTATCAGGTACCCGAAAGATATCCCATGGCAAAACGCCCGGGGCAAGAAAGGTTCTCCCAGAAGGAGCGGCAGCGTTTGCCCGAACAAGCTCATAGTAATCAAGAATGGCGTTTTTCGTGCTGCCGGAAAGCGGAAGACTGAGAGGACCCCGAAACACCGAAGAAAACACATCATCGAACGCGCTACGAGCGCCGCCAACCTGTGGCCGTTGCGACAATTGTTTTGTGAGATCTTGTCCGATGTGTGTAAAAAGCGCTGAGTGAACAAACGACTCTCCCAACCGGTCAGCAAACTGTTGCGTATTGGTGAGCATAGACCGAAGAGTGCCGTTGACTTTTTCACGAAGCACCATGTCTCGTACAGGTTCACCGACAAGCGAAAGAATGCCGTCGGCTCCTTTTTGTATTCCTCCCGCAACCCCTTTTGCCCCGTCGCTTGAGAAAAACTGAAGTTTTCCTCCCCGGGCACCCGCCGCTTCTTCAAGCGCTTGTGCCGCGCGTGCGAGCTTTTCGGCGCGAGCCAGCGTTTGATCCAAATTCTCGGATTCAGGAGCATGGAGAACAATGTCGGCAAACACGTCGGGACGCTTCATGTTCTCAGCGTTAAACAACGCGGAAAACACGGCAACTTCTTCACCGATAACCTGAATTTGATCGGTAACGGCCGCCGCCCGCGCTTTTGTTGTCGCCTCGACGATCGAGGTGATCGTTTGCCGCTGCTCTTGTGGCAGGCGCTCCGAAGCATCTGCGATTTTTGCGGAAAGTTCCGTTCGGAAACGCCGTTCCCGTTCCTCTTTGGGCTGTTGTGATGCAATTGCGGCGGATGACGTTACCAATCGCTCCATTTCCCGTTCCGTGAGGGTCGGAATAGTGCCGCTAAACTTTGTTACCAATTCGTGAACAAATGCCCGGCGGGTATCTTTGCCCGGTTTCGTTGCCGTTGTTTCCCGTAATCTGGTAGCCGCAACCTTCTGTAATTGTGCGGTATCGCGTATTTCCTTTTCTGTTTCCGGGCTATCGGGCTGTTGTGATTGGAAGTTAGGAAGCTCTGTGATTTTATCGACCGCCGAGGTAATAAGAGAAATGAACGCCTGAGTAAGTTCGTCATCTCCCGCGGCCGCCGCCTCACTGAGTGTTAACGCCGCGGCGGATATTTCTTCTCGCAAATACGCATACTGTTCGGCGGCGGCGAGCGCCTCGTGTACCGATATGGTGCCGCTTTCCACATCAGAAAGGAGATTCTTCGTGAATTCTTGGAGTGTTTGTGCTTCGTCTGCCATACCCGTTATGTTATGGGCTTCGCCTCTACCGTTTCAACGGTGAAAATTGGCCGGTTGCTGGCGGGTGGAGTTGTTGGTTGTGCGGGGGCAGAATTCTGCTCGATCAACGCGGCGGGCGCGGGTTGTGGTGACGTTTGTTGCGTTGCGGAGGGGGAGATCTTCGGTTTTAACGCCTCCTGCGGCTTTGTGGTGGCCACCTCATGTTCTTCGGGACTTGCGATAACTCGCATGGCAGCATGTGCGGGACCGGCGAAAAAGAGTCCCTGTCCGACGTCAGCAGCAAGGAGCAGGTGTTTTTCTCCTTCAGAAAGATAAAACACCTGTGCAATGGTTTCAATTGCCGCAGTTGATTGCTTGAGAAGTATTTGCATACTGCTGTTTTGAATGATCGCCTTTCCCATTTCCGTTGCCATAAAGTCTTCCACGTCCTGCGTAATGGTAGTAAGACCGAGATAGTACTTTCTGGCACGTTTTGCTATGCCGTAAAGAAATTGGGCGGAATCAGGATACTTCATCATATACCACGCCTCGTCCACAATAAGAAGGCGGCGTTTTTTGTTGTGTCGAACCTTGTTCCATATAAAATCAAGGATAAGATACATTGCGATAGGACGAAGCTCGTCTTCAAGATCTCGGATAGAAAACACGGTCAGCTGGTTTCTGATTTCAATATTTGTCTGTTGGTCAAAAATTCCCACAAGGCTACCTTTAACGAATTTTTCAATGCGATCGGCAAGACCCTTTGCCAGCGCCTCTTCCATGCCCACGAGCGTTTTATAGAGATCTTCCATAAGCGGAGGCTCTTTGGCGTGCGTTGCGGGGTCAGGAGTGATGCCTTTTTGTTTGTACGTGAGAATAAGCGCACGATCAAGCAAGGCGTCTTCGGTAGGAGTAAGCTTTCCCATCACGACGCGGAAGAAGCCGTGCAGGGACAATACTTTTTGACTGAGCTCGGTTTGCGAGGAGCCGTCGTTGCCCAACAGCGCCAGATCAAAGGGGTTAAGTTTTGTCGCAGATCCGAAGCGGAAGCGAATATACTCGCCGCCGAGCGTATGAGTGAGTGCCTCATATTCATTTTCCGGATCAATAACGATAACCTCCGTATCAAACATGAGGCTCCGCATGATTTCCAGCTTAACCATGTAGCTTTTTCCGCCTCCGGATTTGCCGAACACGACGGAATTCGCGTTTTCGAGCGTAAATCGGTCAAAAATGATAAGCGAGTCGTTGTGCTCGTTAAGCCCGTACAAAATCCCCTCGTTTGCGGTAAGTTCGCTGGTAGTGAAGGGAAAGGTGGTTGCGAGGGACGTTGTGTCCATATTTCGCGTCACCAACAAGCGATCCTTACCCATAGGGAGCGTTGTTTTAAGCCCCTCTTCCATTTGAAGAATGGATTTTTTTGTGACGATCAACAGACTCCCGAGTGTTGCCTCAACTGATTTTGTTGTTTTGTCGAGATCCTCACGGGTTTTTGCGGGGATCGTGACATAGAGGCCAAACTGGAAGAAGCGCTCCGACCCTTTTGCGAGTTCTTGCTGGAGGGCAAGCGCGTCTTCTAAGGCAACCTGCACGGATGGTTCGATGACGCGGCCCCGTTTCAAATCCGACTGAATCGTTGCCTCCATTTCTCCCACCTTGCGCTTAAGGTTTTCAAGAATTTCTTCGCTTCGTGTCGGATAAATATACATAGAGATATCCAGCGTGTGATTAAACGACACAAGCGGCTCAAGCCAGTTGGCGGAAACAAAGCGCGGATAACCCGCGACAAAAAGCGACCGGTAATACCAATCACCGATTTTAAGCAAATCGAAGTCCACTTCGATTGCAGGAGGGGCGATGATATCGGTCACCGCAAGCGGTTTGCCGGTCGCGGGAACGCTTCCTTTCGTCGAGGGGGTCGGGTTCAATAATTTGCCGACCATGGCGTTTAAGTCAAACGGATTACTCACGAGGCTCCTTTCCGGGGAAAAGTTTTGATACGTCCGGCGCTGGGCTTCCGGGGTTATACATGCTGAAAAACAGTTTGACGAGCGCATCGGAAGACAGTTGTGTTGCCTTGAGACCGACGCGGGCAAGAAGCCGGACGATATGGTCACGCTTCGGTCCTAACACCATGGCGGCCTTATCCAAAATATAGGATTTTTCATAGGGAAGGCCGGATTTTTTTGGACTAAACAGCAGGGATGAAGAGACCCCCAATTCGATGCTGGAAAAGGGGATAACGATATAAAATTTCTTATCAAGCACATCTTTTTCTTTCACCATGGACGCAACAAACAACCGGTAGCTGTGAATATTCTTGGTAAGTTTAGGATTCGTTTGTCTTCCTTCCTGATCTTCGAGCAACTTAAGGTACGCGGAAATATCCTTGTGTTTTGTTTGGATAAGGATCTGAATGGGAAAGGAGAGTGAATTTAAGAGTCCCGCATAAGAATAAATAATTGCGTCCTGTTCTTTTTCTGATAGCAGACCGAAGTTAACCGCCGTTGTCGAAATAACAAGAGCAACCGAACCGTCGCGAAAAAGCACAAGATCACGCTCCACGGCGACAATCTCCGTAAATGTTTGCGTTGAATCCCGTATCGGTGTGATTGGCTCTGCCATAGGTTTAGGTTGTTTTGCCGAATATTTCCTGCGCGAGTTTTTCGCGGGTTAAGACCTTTTCACTTTTGGCGATTATTTCAAGAACGGGGACGACCGCGCCGTTTAACGTGATTTGTACGCGCGAAAAGGTAAATCGCGCCCGCGGATCCTCGATTTCAACAAAATAGGTGCCCGAGGCAAGCTGGGTTGAGGCGGCAAACTGTCCTAGCTTGTTGGTTTTGAGCGCCCGTACCGGCACTCCTTCCCCGTTTGTTATGGTAACGAGTATTCCGGGAAGAAAATTGCCGGCATCGTCTTTGACAAGTCCCGTAACCACGTTGGGGACATTGGTAAGTCGGGGAAGCCCCGCTTTGACCGCACCCTCCTGGGTGGTGATGACATTGACTGCACCGCGGGATGCGGGAGTCAACGGGGGAACAGGCGCTGATGCCGACGGTTTTACCGCGGGGGCTTCTGATGGTAAGGGCGGCTTTTCCATGTGCCGCTTGAGGGCAATAAGTTCTTCTTCGGTTTTTGCTTTTTGTGACATGACCTCCGTAAGTTGCTTTTGTAATTCAAGCACCCTATCCTCCGTAACCGTCTTTGTTGACAGTTTGTCTTCCAGCGCTTTTAACGTTGCCTCCAGGCTTGCCATCTTTGCATTCATTGCTGCATTTGCCTGTACGTCGGCAACCTGCTGTGGAGACGGTTGAGGAACAACGGGATGATATCCCGTTACCGAGGGAACGGGCGCAGGAGGAGGTGAAGCAACGGGAACGGGGGGTTGTTTGGAACGGAAAAATGACGACACGCCATCAAGCAATGAATGAGGCGCCGGGGGAACGGCAAATGACGTCGGTGCCGCCGGTTTTGGCGCCTGCGGTGTCGGTTGAAATAAATTGGATAACACCGCTTTTTGTGACGACGAGGCGGGAGCGACGACGGGAGACGGAGCGGGTTGGGTTGTCGCAGCAGCCACGGGTTGTGATGGAGGTTGAGCAGGTTGTTTTGTCGGAGTCGGCATCTGCACGGGTGCCGCTTCTTGCGTGTGGGACCAAATGTATTGTGTGGGGCTGTAGACGCTTTTAAAAAATGAAAAAACCCACACATCCATCGGTCGCTCTTCGACGGGAATAAACGCAAACCCGACTCCCAGAAATGCAAATGCTCCCGCAAGCGGCCAAGTGATGATAAACGGAAGCGGCAGCTTGTAGGCGATAACGGCGAGGATACCTCCCGCAATAAGATATCCGAATTGCTTCAGGGTCATGTCTCCGATGAGACGGAACTGAAAAGTGGTGACATTTTGCGGTACGGGATGTTGCTCCATACTAAAAATATTGTAGAGGGAAAATGAGTGGGGTTCAATAGCACAAAGCGCATCAGGACCGTGAAAACTCCACTTTTTGGGTTTTCACGAACAGCGAGAAAATTCGTGTGATAAGATTACCTCATGAGCGGTAGTGAACAAGTGATTTTGGAAATACAAAACAGTCGGGAAAGTGAGGAGTCACCTCTGGCGATGGAGCAGGTGCTTGCCTCATTGAGTGCCGGAGGAGACCATCGGGGGTTTTTTCAGCGACTGTTCGGCGGGCACGCCCCCAGTTCATCAATAAGCCTGGAAATAGTATCGGTAAATAGCGGCATCCACTTTTTTCTCGTGACTGCCGAACGTCAGCGCGCCTATGTTGAAAGTCAGCTCACCGCACAATACCCGCGCGTTTTGATTTCACCGGCGAAAGATTACATGCCCCACTTCCTTTCGGTTCCGCACGGCGTCGGACAACTGGTCTACGGTAACAGTTTCTATCTGCCGCTTCGCACCTATAAAGATATTAAGGACCTTGATATCCTCTCCGGAGTCGTCGGTCAGCTGGCAAAGCTTCCTTCCCAGGAAGCGGTTGCTATTCAAATACGGCTTACGCCCGCCGGCGCCTCATGGCAACGATCGATTGCCTCCCTTATTGCAAAAGGGGTGCCTGATCCTCATTCCACGACGGGAAGAACAAAAGCACACCCGCACGCGCGGTTGATGGAGGTGAAGATGAACCAGTCGGGGTTTCATGCTGCCATTCGCATCGTTACAGTGGCGGCGGCCGCGGAACGGGCAAAGAGCTTGCTTAATACAACAGCAGGCACGTTCGGCGTGTATTCGTTGGGAGAAGGGAACAGTCTTGTGTTGTCCGAACCGCAGTTTTGGCAAAAGACAAAGTTCGAGCAGGCGCTTATTGAGCGAAGCGATTACGCCAGGCCGCGATTTCAGGTGCTCGGCTCCTCGGAGCTTGCGTCATTGTGGCATCCGCCGGGGCTCGGGTTATCAATGATTAAAAATATTCGTTGGGGTGCGCGTCTTTTAGGCGAAGCACCCGAAGATTTGCCGATTGCGGGGGGTGACGATGAAGAAAAACGGCAGATCAATTTTTTTGCCCGAACTGAATATAAAAACATGCAAGCAACTTTCGGAATCAAAAAAGCCGACCGGCGAAAACATGTCTACGTCATCGGAAAAACGGGCACGGGAAAATCAACCCTTATCGCCAATATGGCGATTAACGATATGAAAAACGGGGAGGGCATGGCCATTATTGATCCGCACGGAGATCTGTGCGACATCATTCTTGATTACGTGCCTTCACACCGGATAAACGACGTTGCATATCTTGATCCATCGGACACCGATCACCCGTTTCATCTCAACGCGCTTGAAGTGAAAAATCCCGCGTATCGTGAATTAGTTGCCTCGGGCATCGTCTCCATATTTTATAAGCTCTACCACATGAGTTGGGGGCCGCGGCTGGAGTACATTTTACGAAACACAATTTTGACGCTCACCCACGTGCCGCAGTCAACGTTTTTGGACATTCCGGAGATTTTGACGAACGACCGATTCCGGGAGAAGATTGTGGAAAAACTGGATGACAGGGTGCTCAAAAATTTTTGGTTAAACGAATTTAACAAACTGTCTCCGCAAATGAGGAGCGAATCCATTTCACCGATACTCAATAAAGTGGGGCAGTTTTTGTCTTCGAAAACAATCAGAAATATTGTCGGAAGCCCAACATCAACCATTGATCTTGAACACATGATGAATGAAGGAAAAATAGTGATCGTAAATTTGTCCCAGGGTAAGCTAGGGGAGGACAGCAGTGCGCTGTTGGGTGCAATGATTATCACGAAAATGCAACTTGCAGCGATGAACAGGGTCTATGTCAGCGAAGAAAACCGACGGGATTTTTATCTGTACGTGGACGAGTTTCAGAACTTCGCCACACAGTCGTTTATCAAAATTCTTTCTGAAGCGCGTAAGTATCGACTGAATCTTTCGCTTGCAAATCAGTATATAGGTCAAATTGATGAAGACGTACAAAAAGCGATTTTCGGGAATGCGGGATCAATCATATCGTTTGCCGTTGGTGCCGCGGATGCTCGGCTCTTAGGACGAGAATTCGGAGAAAAGTATGAGGAGGCCGAGTTGGTGGGATTGGGAAATTTTGAGGTTGTCTTGAAGCTTTCGATCGACAACAAAACATCATCGCCATTTTCGGCAACCACGCTTCCGCTTCCCAAAAGCAGAAACCAGCAACGGGACACGGTAATCCGTGTTTCTCGCGAACGCTACACAAAGAAGGTACAATAGCACCCATGAGAATCGGATTGTTAGGGGGCGCATTTAACCCTCCCCATATAGGTCACCTCATGATTGCCCGGCAAGTGCTGGATTTTACCGATACAGACGAAGTATGGTTTTTGCCCAATTACGGCCAAATCCCCCCGAAACCCGTTGCCGATGTGCACCACCGGCTTGCGATGACGAAGCTTCTCACGCTTGAGAAAACAAAAGTTTCGACTATAGAAATCGATCATAAACTTGACGGAGACACAATAAATCTTCTCCCGTTTTTGCCGAAAGAACACGAATTCCGATTTATCATCGGATCCGATCAACTGCCGACATTCCATTTGTGGGGGAGATGGAAAGATCTCCTCGCAACGATGCCCTTCCTTGTATTTCCGCGGTACGGATTCCCGAATGAGCCGTTGTATGAAAACATGACGATTGTGGGAAGCGATCTTTTGGTAGGGAGCAATATTTCCTCCACAAAAATCCGCAAGCGGGTGGCAAAAGGCTTTTCCGTTGATCAGTTTGTCCCCCCTGCAATCAGCGAATACATAGCCGCGCACGGTCTTTATCGATAACTCCTTGTTTGTCATCTGGCGAAACGATAGAATATTACTAGGCGTACCTATCTGGCGCGCCAATTCGGTGTATTCTGCATATGGCAAACGAAGAGCTATTTAAACGTCTGACGGAGGCCGCAAAAAAAGCGGCGGAAGGAACCTCCACCGCTCGCCCCGTGGAGCAGTCGCCGACCCCGGAAACCCCTTCGTCCGCGCCGCCCGCCACAACGCCTGAGATGCCGCAAGAAGGAACGACCGTTCTCCCCGAAACACATGACGTATCGCCCGAACGGTTTGCGGCACTCGTCGGTAAACTTGCGGAAACAACGTCTGAGGCAACAAAACGGATTATCGGCAGTGAACATGATCTACCGAAAGATGCCCGCGTGTTTAGTATCGTCGAATCATTGCTGACTGCCGATGAAGCACAGCTAGCGAACCCCGAGTATATGCGCGGGGTTGCCGAGCAGTTGGTACAAGTGGCGAAAGATGCGGAATTTACGAGCCCCACCGCCGTTGAAGCACGGAAGTTTTTGAGAAAAATCGTTGCCGAACATCCGAGTCTTGAGCGACTGCAGTATGAGGCGATGCCCGTTATACAAGGAGGGTCGGGGGTTGACGAAAACACCTCGGCGCAAGATGAGAATGCCGTGGATGCGGACCCCGAGCTTTCGAGTGAAGTGAAAGGCCTATACGATGAAGCAACCGATACGGAACTTTTGGACACCCCGATAGCGAACGACCTCAAAGATCTTCAATACCGATTCCGGGTAGATCCCGGAGCGGCGTACGACGGGAGGCTTACCGACGATGCCGTACGTCGCATCGTGGAAAAAGGCAGAAAAGAAGGTGTCAACGAAAAACTGGTGCAACAGGCGGTTGAACGGATTCGCCACTTTGAACGGTTTACCGACCTGCGGATGCAAAAGCATCAGGAGAAGCTTCGTGGCGGACGAGTGGTCACGTGGGGCGAGGTTATGGGCAATGCCCCCAATCCGGAGCTTCACCGGCCGGATGAAGTGTTTCCTGATTTCCGCTATATTCCGCCGTCTGATGTTGAAATGCTTATCCAGGGCGACGAAGGGGAAGCCCGCTGGTATTTCGATTTTATTGACCAGATTTATTCCATGGGTCGTGAGGAAACCAGACCGACGCTCACACAGGATCAACGCTTCCAGGAGTTTAAAGACTTTCTTGTGTGGAAATACGGGAGTGAATACCACCTTGCGGTACAGCTGTACCAAAAACACTGGGATAGTCGCGGACAGTACGAGTATGCCGTCAAAGGTCTTATGTATAACCCCGGTGACGTGAAAGATCGGCTCAAGGCAATGAGTTTGTTGCAGGGAGCCGACCTTGATCACCTCTACAAAAATTTTGACCACTCCAACGAGGCCTACAGCTTATATGAACACGTGCTTTTTGAACTTATGGCCACAAAGCGGGCCAAATACGGTGAGGCAATTAAATATCTTCGTGAAGACATAACCTGGAACGGCAAGACCATGAAGAGGGAAGATATTTTGAAAGAACTCAAGGCAAAACAACGGCAGGAAGGATTTGATCCGGAAAAGGGGAAAACCCAAAGCCCGCTTTCGGTTGAGGACCAGCGCCTGATGCATGAAATTCAACAGCAAATGGATCTGGCCGCCGAGGGCGTTATGTTATGGGACGACGACGTACAAAGCTATACCGAGCTTCATATTACACTCTCCAAACTCAGGAATACCCGCGAACAACTGCTAAAGAAGAAGAGCGAAGGGGTGGCGTTAAATGAAAAGGAAATGGAGCAGCTTTCCGAGGTCGAACGACTGTATCAGATATACTCGCATCGTGAGGAAATGCTTAATGAAAATTTCACCCAGGAGCTTTTGGAAACGAGAGGATTATCGCCGGTTGATATCGAAGTGCGGAAGCGCCTTGTCGAGTATTTGAAAGCCCAGCATCCCGATGACCCGAATTACAAGCCCGCCGAATATGAAGTGCGTATGGCACTGTGGGCTTCACGGACTGCAATGATCGGTTCAGGTCGTATGGCCATGATCGGTGCCATGATGTCCGTTCCTCCCGCGGTGGAGTACGGGACAAGTTCCGGAAAGCATGTCATGCGGGCACCCGCTTTCGAAGACATACAACGGATCTTTAACCCTGAAACATTTGCCACCAGGTTTAATATCGGCGGCGACATGGGTATTACGGCACGAAGTATCTTCCGCAAGAATCTGCTTCGAACAAAGGGTATAAATCCCAAGGAACCGAATTGGTATAAGAAGATAAGCGGAGCCGCCGAAAGTCTGGGACACAAGTTCAAGCTTACCAAAACAAAAGAATGGCACGAGGCCAAACATCACGAGCATGATAAAGAGCGACAAAAATCCATGGAAACATGGGAATTTGCCGAAGATGCGACGGGAATATCGTTCAGTGAATTGTTGGGACCGGGCTTTATGGCTTCGGGAGGATTTTACGACGGCACCGCCTGGCGTTTGGAAAAAGGAGTTGCGGACGAACTTCGCGGTAAGATGCTGAGTTTAAAGAAGCTCCCGGAAAACGCCGCGCTTTTGGATAATCAGGCGCTTTCCATTCAGCTCCTTACGGCAGGTAATGCGGGAGAGCGGCGCCCGATTCTTGATCGTATGCTACGGCGGAACCCCTCAAAATTCCTGGAGCTCCTGGAGGAGGATACGGAGCGCATCCTCACCAAAAACAATATTACCCACGAAGAGTGGAAGAAGTTTAAAGAGGCGCTTTCGCTTGCCGAACTCAAGATGGCGCATGAGAAAGAATGGCAATTTGCCCGTATCGATTTAGCCGAAAAGAAAGATTTCGATGCTTTGGTGGCGCCGTATTTGAAAATCTTAAATCTTGATCCTGCACGCAACGAAAGTATGCGCCAGATTATCGTGGACATGCAGGCGGAGATATATCGGAGCCGCCCCGTTGAAGCATCGGGAACGAATTTCAGAAATAAGATGGACGCCATCGCAGCGCTGAAACTCCCGCTCACCATGAGCTTAACCGATTTTGACTGGAAAGAAACAAACTTTTACCAGCTGGGAACCGTCGCCATGCACCGGCGTATTCGTGACGTAGGGGCACAGATGCGTGCGCGCGACGGTCTTATGGAGTTCTTCTCGAATTCAGAAATGGTGCTGTCTCCCAACGATTACACCAAGAGCTTACAGAAAATGATGGAAGTGCGTACCGCCATTGTTGACTACTCGGGTCCGGACGCGGCAGAGGCAACGGTCAAGGAAATGATGCGGGTGTTTTTTGAAATGAACAAAGGAAGGCACCTATCAATGCAACTCATTCCGGGTCTTGTCGGTTTGTTACAGCATGTTGAGCCCGATTTTCGCGGACTGGAGAACAATAAAATCCTCCAGGCGATATTCGGCAAGGAACGGTGGCGGCATTTAGCAAAGGAAAAGATTGCGCATTGGCCGCACTCCATTGCCGAAGCGGTGTCCTATTCCACCCGATACACCGGTTCACACGGAAACGTCTGGGATGAAGTAAAGATGTCGGAAATTATTCATACCGCCCATGACATGGGGCTTTTTATCAACCATCCGGAGTATCTGCAGGATCTGCAAAAGGAGTTCCGTACGTTACCTATCGACCGGTTGTGGGCGATGGCGCGGAAATATTGGTGGGTGCCTATTTTGGCAACCCTTGCCATTGCCGCGGAAAAATCCCTTGAAGAACAAAAGGGAGGTGGTGGCGGGGGAGGCCATTAACCCTGTTTGTTTACGTTGTCCCCGAAATTCCTCAAAGGTTGACCCTACTTTCTTATGATTTCATGGTGCAACAAAGCACAACCAAGGCGAGGGCAAGGTATTGAGTGTATTCCGTAACGAAGAGGGGAGTGTTAGTGACCGCCGCCGCCCGCGCCGGTAATCGCACCAAGTCCCTTTGACGCGCCTTCCCGGGCAATTTGCATACCCGATCGGTCGTCCGGCTTGTGGCGAAGCGCACTGGAAACGAATGATGCCTGATACACGAGCGAGAAGAGTTGTCCGACGCCGGAGCCGAGCGGACCGAAGATAGGACCGACTCCGCCGGGAACAAGAGGCTCGGCCTTCAAGCTCTTTTGGATGCCGCCCACTACCGTCGGAATAACGAGTAACATGCCAAGACCGATGATGCCCGCCATACCGAACGTGCCGCCGCCAGTGGAAAGCATGGGGGGCGCCCAAATACTGGTTGCGACATTTTGCGAGGTAAGAATTGCCGCAACAAGTAACAATACCGCGGTGATCGGGAAGACGATGATCTTTGAAAGCAGGTTCTTAAACCAATTGGCAAACGCGTTGGTGCCGGGAACGGCCTCCATCATCAGGTGGAAGGGGGCGGTAAGGAGCGAAATGATAATGTTGATATAGGCATCAATCAACATAAAGACAAGCCGGATAAATCCGAAAATCAACACGATCAGGATAATTAAGGTCAACAGTATCGGCGCCGACACAAGACCGGTAAACAGCCCTTTTCCGCCGCCGACCAATGCCCCGATAAGTCCGGGAACGATAAAGTATGCTGCCGTTGTTTTCGGATCAAATCCCCCCGTTAACATCGCGGCAATATCATCCCACGCCTGGAATCCGCTTCCCATAAAAAATTGCATCAAGCCGCCGACTCCGCCGTTAAAGAGCACGCTCGCCACCTGTTCGGTGGTTGCGGTACCGCCACCTATTTCAACGGCGCCCGAGCCTGAACCGACACAGGAACCGCCGGTGGTAAATAAACTGACCGATTGACCAAGTGCCGGGCCTGCCGCTCCCGTGACAATGGAAACAATAAGCACGATGGCAAGATACATGAGGTCGATCATGACGCCGACGATTGCGTAGGAAAACGTAACGAGCAGCAAGGCGATAACGATGCGGGGAATTGCATTTTGTACCGTCACGACCGTCTTCGGATCAATCTTTTTGCGAAACATGACCATAAAGCCCACCGCAATCAAAATAACGGCGAGCAGCGCATAGGCGATATTGCGAAATGCTTTCCACAATTCGAGAAGGGCGGAGAGTCCGGAAAATCCGATGCCCTGTGCCTGTGCTTTTTTGGGCATAAACCCTAAGGTTTGTCCGACATCGGCGATGTACGTTTTCGTCTCAGCCGGCGGGTTCTGATACATCGCAAGTGTGGTGGTGGAAAGCCCCGCCACGGCACTGTGCTGGTAACTTACCCCTTTAGGACAATTGGGATTACATTCCGAGTCACACAGTCCCATACCGGCAATGACCATTTGACCCATGGAAAATGTTGCGGTGCCGATGTCGCCGACTTGTTTGTTTAACGAACCCGCCACGCCTTTAGTGATCGGTTCCAAAAGACAGGTCACCGGCGCCACAAACCAAGAATCACATTCTCCTGCGGCCGCCGTTTCCGCACCTTGGGCGTACACCACAGGCGGAGTAGCGACAAAAACCACGCTTAAAAGTAATCCGATAAGAGCACTCGCCACTCGTTTCATGTATGTCTATTATCCTTAATACCGCGCGCCGAAGTCAATTGCCGGTAGGGAATTGTATGGTAGAAATATCCACCCCGGTAAATACTTGTATGGTTTTAATGATGAGATACGCTACCGACATAATGATAATTCCCATGATTGCCTGGGTAACGGTACCGCGGGCCGCCTCGAGTTTTTTCTGATCACCCGCGGAAAAAAGAAAATTAAACCCGCCGGCAAGCAACATAACAAACAGGGCAACGGCACCAAGCGCAACGACCGAGCGGATGACATTAGCAACAAGGGGGACAAGACAGGTGATTTGTGCAACACCTTCAATTGAGCAGCTTTCCATATACACTATTATCGCCGAGAGTCACCCCCGCGTAAAGACCAAAAAAACGGTTAGTATGGCTTCGGGAAGTTGATGGAGCCGCCGATGATCTGGACGCCCAAGAAGTTTTGGACGAGCGTCATCACCGCCCATGCGGAACCGACGATGATAAGTCCTACGATAGCATGGGTGATTTTATTTCGAGCCTCTTCCATGCCAGCCTTGTCGCCGCCGGAGGTTATCCATTTAATACCCCCCAAAATGAGGTAAAGAAATGCCAAAAGAGCCGCGATGATAAGCACGGTTCCAACAAGCGCACTGATCAGCTTACCGATATCGGTAATTTTTATGGTGTCCGGTTGTTTAACATCAAGTGCTGCCTGGGCAAATACTTTTTCCATAAATGAATCCTTTCATCAAAACTATATAGGCTTTATTATACCGCACCTTCCATTTTTGCGCAACAAAACTCCTTTTGTCAACAATGAGGTTTGCTTGCCCTGACAAGTTAGTTGCCAACTACGGGGATGGGTAAGTTGGGGAAATCGAGACCCATGAAGTTCGACACGATCATCATGACCGCCCAGGAAGCACCGACCACCACAAGGCCTACGAGGGCGTTGGTAATTTTATCCCGTGCGGACTGCAATTTTGTCTTATCCCCACCGCTTGTTACCCAGTCAAAGCCGCCAAGCATCATGTAAAGAAAGGTCGAGACAAAGGCGAGAATCAAAAACACGCCGACCAGCGAGCTTATGATGGAACCCAACGCGGACGGTCCCGTTTCATTGCCGCCGCTCCCGAGCGAGCCGGGAAGTACGGGATTGACGATTTGTGCGAGCGCTTTCATGATGGTTATCGGTTCGGGCTCAGTTGTTCCAATACGCTGCCGGGATTTGAGATGGTAAAGTCCACGTTGAGGAAGGTGCCCGCGAGCGCAAGCAC
This sequence comes from uncultured Gammaproteobacteria bacterium, assembly GCA_964449585.1. Classification (GTDB taxonomy): domain Bacteria; phylum Patescibacteriota; class Microgenomatia; order UBA10105; family UBA927; genus UBA927. The sequence continues at coordinate 124,455 of CAYUZE010000001.1, forward strand.
TGCCCAACCCGCGGTAACCACGATGAGTCCTACCAGCGAATTCGTTAGCCGATCTCGAGAAGCCTGGAGCTTTGCTTTGTCCCCGCCGGCGTTAATCCAATTAAACCCTCCGATAATAAACTGAAAAAGGAACCAAATACCGGCGGCAATGGTCATAACACCGATGGTGGAGGATACCATTCCGGTGATTCCCGTTAATCCGTCTCCGGGGTTTGACCCGAACGGGCCTAATCCCTCACCGCCGATCTGTCCTAGTTCAAGCGCAAGTTGTTTCATATTATTCACCGGGTCCGTAAATTGTCGGATTTAAAATAAAGCCCGCATTCCCGAATATAAGGTACCCGAAGAGGGAAGCCAAAGCAAACGATCCGACGATAATGATAAGCCCCAAAAGAGATTGCCATATCCGATTCCATGCCTCTGACAATTTTTTGCTGTCACCTGCGGCATTCATGTACGAGTAGCCGGCGATAATGAAGTTAAAAAGCGCGTAGATGCCCGCGGCGACAAATGCCAAGCGGATAATGTTGGTAATAAATAGCCCGACCGCACCCGACTGGATGCTGCCGTATCCGGTGTTTGAAAGCGGGCTTTCTATTGAGCCTACGATGTCCCCGGCCTGTGCGAGCAGTTTCATAATTGCGTTACTAAGGACTCAACAATTTAAGTCCGGTGACGACTTCGATAATCTGGACAAGCCAAAACGAGCCCAAAACAACCAATAGTCCGGTTACCGCACCGGTGATGGCCGCCTTGCCCTGTTGCGCCTTTTTCGCGTCACCTGCCGCTACTATAACGTTAAATCCGCCGAAAATCAATAAAATAAAGCTTATGACACCGGCCAAAACAAACGCATTTTTCACGATTGCGGTAACCAGCATGCCGTAGGTGGTAAGTCCCGGGTTTGGGGCAAGATTCTCAAGACTTTCCGATTGTGCCATTACTTGTTCAAACATGCTTTCAGTGTACCTAAAATTGAGGCAACGAGTCAATTGTGGTAAAGTGAAGAACGCTTCATGAATGACGCTCAGCTTATTACCAGGTTGTTTGCCCGTGACCGTCAGGCCGCGAGCGCTTTTTATCGACAATATGCCCCGCAGCTTCGGCGATTTATTACCGGCAAGGTAAAAACAAGCGAGGATGCCGAAGAGATATTGCAGGATACGTTATTTTCTTTTTTGGAAGGGATTCGTGATTTTCAACAAAAAAGCTCGGTGCGTACGTACCTTTTTTCCATTTGCCAACATAAAATTATCGATTACTATCGGAGGAAAAAGTTAAGGCACGTCGTATTTTCACAAATGCCGCAATTGGAGTTTTTGGTTTCGCCTATGCTGGGGCCGGAGGAAGAGCTGGACGTCACCCTGGTGAAGGAAAAAATCCAAAAGGCGCTCGCGCGCATGCTCCCGATGCATAGGAAAGTATTGATGCTTAAATATCTGGATCAGGTAAGTGTTGAAGATATCGCGCGGCAGCTTTCGATCAGTTTTAAAAGCGCCGAATCGAGATTGTTTCGTGCCAGACGCGCGTTTGTTGAGGTGTTTCTCTCAATATAGGTATGACCGACATAACCTACCAAAAATTTGTCCGACGATGGGAAGAGGTAGTGGAAATACCTCCCCAAACACTGGGTCCGTTGACCGGCCTCTATAAGCGTATGACCAAACGGCTAAAAATCATGCCGTGGCCGTGGTTTTTAGGCGTAAGCTTGGTATTTACCGCGGGACTCTACGTTATCTTCGGACCGGGCATTGCCGCAATCGTAACGCTTTTACAGCGGGGTTTTTAGTCTCACCCAAGCGCTTCCTCGCAGGTTTTTCCGTTTATTTTCGACTACCATGGTATGGATCGTGCAAGCCTTCTTATTATCGACGGAATTACCTTTGGGCGTACCCTTATCGGGTTGGCTACCCATCCGTATCAAACTTACCGGGCGATTGTAAGTCACGGGAAGCCAGGCGAACTGCTCTTTATCGGTCTTCTGCTTAGCCTCTATTTTGCCTTAGCCAGCATCGTAAAAATTGCGGCATTCCGTCCGTTTCTCCTCACCCAGCAATTTGCCCTGCTTGCGATAGGAGCGGCAAGCGGAGTGGGAATTGCGGCGGCATGCATCGTAGGTATGGGTTTTTTGCTTCGGAAGTCTGCCTCCATTTCCGCAGTCGTTCTTGCGTGGTCCTATACCCTGATTCCCACCGTCGTTTGGTTTTTTGCCACATCGCTACTCTATGTTCTTTTGCCGCCGCCCCGAACAACGAGTGGTATGGGGATTCTTTTTAGTCTGCTCTTTATCGTTTTTAGCGCAACCCTTCTTTGGTGGAAGGTGACGCTTTCGTATCTTGCGCTACGCTTTGCGTTGAAGTTGGATTTATTGCAGGCAATTCTTGTGGGCATCGGGTGTGCGCCGATTATGACTGCATGGGCGCTCGCGATGTATCGGCTTGGGGTTTTTAAAGTACCATTTCTCTAAATACGAATGAAACACAACGCGGCATCACTACGAACGTTTATTTCGGCGGAACAACGAAGAGCGTATCTTGAAAAAACAAGGAAGGCGCCGCTGTCGCATATCGGATCATTTACCCTCAACGAATCGGTTGCCGGTACGCGAAACTGTGAGAATATGATAGGGGTCGCGCAAGTGCCGCTCGGGGTTGCCGGCCCGATACTGCTTTCGCATCCGGACGGAAATAATGAAAGGTATTATCTTCCGCTAGCCACGACCGAAGGAGCGCTCGTCGCCTCCGTAAGCCGCGGTTGCAAAGCAATCACGGAAAGCGGGGGAGCGCGGGTGAGGAGCGTTCTTGCAGGGGCAACCAGGGGCCCGGTATTTAAAGTAATTTCCCTTGAAGAAAGCGCGCGTCTTGAGAAGTATATATCCGATGAATTTGTGCAATTAAAAGAAATTGCGGAGGCAACCTCACACCATCTTACATTAACAAGTGTTACTTCCACGGGAGTAGGGTTGTACCGATATATACGATTTAACTTCGACACCAAAGACGCCATGGGTCTTAACATGGTGACTATTGCGACCGATCGGATGGCACGATATATCGAAGAACACACCGATGCGCGATGCATTGCGTTGTCAGGAAATTTTTGCGTTGATAAAAAACCCTCGTGGCAAAATATGGTCAATAAGCGCGGCCGTCCTGTTTGGGCAGAAACAGTTCTTTCGAAAGCCGTGCTTTCCGATGTGTTGAAGACTGATGCGGTACACGTATTTGATACCTGGATGGCAAAATGCATGATAGGGAGTGCGGTAAGCGGCAGCATGGGATTTAATGCTCAATATGCCAATATTGTGGCGGCCATTTTTATTGCAACGGGGCAGGATCCTGCACATGTTGTCGAAGGGAGCATGGGGATTACGACCGCGCATATATTAAACGGCGAAGATCTCCACCTCGCCGTATACCTTCCCGATCTTATGGTCGGTACGGTGGGGGGAGGGACGGGACTTGCCACGCAGCGCGAAGCGCTGGCACTCCTCGGTGTTGCAGGAGGCGATGACGGCAAACAAGCCGCTCGTTTTGCGGAAATCATCGGCGGGGCGGTACTTGCGGGAGAGGTGTCCCTGTTATGTTCACTTGCAGAGCAAACATTATCACGCTCCCATGAGGTGCTGGCGAGGGGGAAAACGGTATGATCGGTATCATTTCATACGGCACGTATATTCCGCAAAACCGTATCCGCATCGCGGATATTGCCGCCGCATGGCAAAAAGAGCCGGGGGAAGTCGTCCGTTCGCTGGGGCTTACCGATAAATCGGTCCCGGCGGCAGATGAAGATGCGGCAACCATAGCTATTGAAGCGGCAGCGTCGTGTCTCGTGCCATTTCAAGGAGAGCCCGCCGATATCGATGTACTGTTTGTCGGAAGCGAGAGTCATCCGTACGCGGTCAACCCAACTTCAACTATTGTGGGGGAACTACTCGGGATCGGTTCGTCCTATTTGGCGGCGGATATGGAATTTGCCTGTAAAGCGGGAACGGCAGCGGTACAGGCAATCGCGGGACTTGTCGCCGCGGGACATGCAAAATACGGCATGGCGATCGGAGCGGATACGGCACAGGGAAAGCCGCACGATTTCCTTGAATACACGGCGGCGGCCGGGGGAGCGGCATTCCTTCTCGGAAGTGAAAATATTGCGGTGCGGTTACTTGCCGACACTTCCTATTCGTCAGATACCCCCGATTTTTGGCGACGGGACGGGATGCGATACCCGTCACATGCGGGAAGATTTACCGGCGAACCGGCGTACTATCAACATGTTATGGGGGCTGCCACCCGGCTTTTTGGCATGACACAGACAACCGCAGCGGATTATGATTATTGCGTCTTTCATATGCCCAACGGCAAATTCCCGAGAGAGGTAGCGAAACGACTCGGATTTTTACCCGAGCAACTTGCGCCTTCGCTTACCGTGGATGCCATAGGAAACGCCTATTCCGCAACCGCAATGTTAGGGCTTTCCGCAATTTGTGATATCGCCGCACCCGGCAAGAAAATTTTTATGGTGTCATACGGTTCGGGAGCGGGGAGTGACGCATTTGTATGGCAAACAACCGACAAGCTCCGTGCGCTGCAGACGGTTCGTCGTGCCAAAAAACTGCGCGTTGCCGACCACATACAAAATAAACGCTATATCGATTATGTCCAATTTCTAAAAACGACACATAAACTATGAAAATATACGTGGCAGGCGCAGCAACCACCGCTTTTGGAGAACTGTGGAGTGCCTCCCCCCGGGGGCTTGCCCGGCAGGCGGTTTTTGATGCACTGAGTGATGCAAAAAAGACTCCTGATGAGGTGCAGGCATTATTCGTGGGTAATATGCTTTCGGGAATGCTTGGCGGTCAGGAGCATCTCGGGGCGTTTTTTGCCGAGGAACTCGGTCTTACCGTCCCCGCGTTTAAAGTTGAGGGCGCGTGTGCGTCGGGGGGTCTTGCGCTGCATAATGCCGTCAATAGTTTATTGAGCGGTCACTACGACACCGTGGTTGCCCTCGGTATCGAAAAAATGACCGATCATAAACCGGAAGATGTCGCAACCGCGCTAATGGGTGCCGGCAGTGAGGAAGAACGCGTTTCAGGGGCGACGTTCCCCGGGTTATACGCCATGCTTGCCCGCGTGCATATGGCACAGTATGGGACGACGGAAGAGCAAATGGCTGCAGTAGCCGTAAAGAATCATTTTCATGCAACACTTAATCCGAATGCGCAATTTCATAATCTGATCTCGGTTGAACAGGTTATGAAAAGCGGCAAAATTGCCGACCCCCTAAAGCTTCTGGACTGCTCGCCGATATCCGACGGAGCCTCCGCCGTTGTGCTTACCAGTAACAAGGCAAAAATCAGAGGTCAAAAACCCGTGGAGATTATTGCTTCCGTGGTCGCCACCGATTCTTTGGGATTGGCACAGCGCAAAAGTCTTACCCGACTATCGGCAACACAGCAGGCAGCCAAACGCGCATATCAAATGGCAAATATTACCGCACAGGACGTTGCCGTTGCCGAAGTGCACGATTGCTTTACGATTGCCGAAATTCTTGCAACGGAAGATTTGGGATTTTTCCCTAAAGGGAAAGCGGCAGCAGCCATCGCGGAGGGAAAAACAACGTTAGGGAAAAATCCCCGGGTCGTCGTTAATCCGTCGGGAGGGCTCAAGGGGTGCGGGCATCCGGTGGGAGCTACCGGGGTAAAGCAAATCGTCGAGCTGGTGGATCAATTACGCGGCAATGCCGGGAAACGGCAGGTGCGCGATGCTCTCGTCGGTCTTGCCCACAACGTGGGAGGGAGTGGTGCGACGGCGGTTGTCCATATTTTAAAACGCTATGCATAGTCCGGTAAAAGTTTGGCGAAATCAAAAACGAATAGCAAGCTCGATCGGGAAAATCGGGACCATTCTTTCGTGGACAACGATCCGTGTTCCCCCCGGAGACTTTACTGACCAGGCGCCCTATCCGGTGGCGTTAATCGCCCTTGCTGACGGAAGCCGCATCGTATGTCAGATGGTAGATTATGAACAACAGCATCTTGTTGCAGGTCAAAAAATCATCACCGTGATCCGTCGGGTGATGCATCCCGATGCGGACGGTATCATCCCGTACGGGATTAAAGCAAAACCCCTGTTATGAAAAAAGTGACCGTATCAGCCCCCGGTAAGCTGCATATTTCCGGTGAGCATGCCGTGGTTTACGGAAAACCGTCGCTTATCGTTGCCACCTCGCTCCGTTTGTATGTAACCCTTACCGATAACGGTGCAAGTTCCTTTGCCGCGCTGCGGAAAAAAGATGCATATATTGCTGCCATAGCGGATGTCTTCGAAAAGAAATACGGAAAAGCGATTGATGCGAGATGCCGTATCAAAATTGATTCGGCTATTCCGATAGGGAGCGGGATGGGATCTTCCGCTGCTCTGGCGGTGGCACTGATAGGCGCGCTTTCCGTTTGGCACAACCATCCCTGGAATCCCCAGGTCATCAACGACAGCGCGTACCTTGCGGAAAAAACAAAACACAAAAACAGCTCGGGAAGCGACCCTGCGGTATCCGCACACGGAGGCATCCTATGGTACCGGAAGGAATTGGAATTTTTAAAGACCCTTTGGCTCTTGTCGTTGAAGATTCCCCGCACATTTTCCCCGTTTATACTGATTAACACAGGAAGAACCGAAAGCACCGGAGATTTGGTGCAGGCAGTTGCAGAACGTAAAAAACGTGATGAAGTACGGTTTGCCGAGTTGCTTTCGCAGATCGAAAACGTGACAAAAGCAATAACAGTTGCACTCCATGATGAGCGGGAAGATACCTTCCGTCAAGGAATACACACCAATGAACTCTTACTTGAGGAATTGGGCGTGGTGTCGAAATCCGCGCAAACGCTTATCCGAGCCATTGAGCAACACGGAGGGGTGGCGAAAATCAGCGGGGCGGGAGGTATCGCGGGAGGGTCCGGCGTGATTTTGGTGAGTCATCAGGAATCTGAAGTCATAAAAAAACTTGCAAAAAAATACGGCCATCCGTCATTTGAGACGCAACTCGGCGGGGCGGGAGTGCAGCGCGAACAAATTATTATATGAAGAGTGTAACGGTATCGGCACCGGGAAAGCTGCTCCTTATGGGTGATCATGCGGTGGTGTATCGCCATCCTTGCCTGGTTACCGCCGTAAGCGAACGGCTTACCGTAACGATCGAGGAATCATTATCGGAGGGTGTCCGTTTTGTCACCCCGGGCATTTCCGATACCCGATTTATTGAAGCGGCGCTTCAAACGGCGACAAAACATTGGAAACAGTCGTTTTCTCATCTCACCATCACCACCGCGAGTGCGTTCTCGGGAAATTACGGGTTGGGATCTTCGGCGGCGGTTACCGTGGCGACCCTTTTTGCCCTTGGAGAATACCTTGTACGACCCATCGGCAAAAAAGACCTCTTTACTCAGGCCTATGAGGCAATATTGTCGGTGCAACGGGTGGGATCAGGATTTGATGCCGCTTCGGCGATTTGGGGGGGCACCATCTGGTATGACCGGTTGGGAAAAACCATTGAAGCGATTCCTCATGGCACCATGCCTCTTATTGTCGGATTCAGCGGGGTAAAAGCTGACACGGCAACGATTGTTGCTGATGTTGCAAAAAAATATACACAGCAACAGGAGCGGGTAACCCGTATATTTACGGCGATTGCCAAACTCACCGCCGATGCAAAAGAAAAAATAAAAGAAGGAGATTGGGAGAGGGTGGGGAAGCTCATGGATTTTAATCAGGAGTATCTGCGTGATTTAGGCGTCAGTAGTCAGCGGCTCGAAAGCCTGATCGTCGCGGCAAAACAAGGAGGCGCGTGGGGAGCTAAACTATCGGGAGCAGGGGGTGGGGACTGTATGATTGCCGTCGTCCCTCCCGAAAAACAAGCCAGTGTTGCACGGGCAATCGAACAGGCTGGTGGAAAAGTTATCCACATTACGCCTCAAGAACCCGGCGTACGGAGGGAGTCATGAAAGCAACAGCACAGGCACCGGCAAATATCGCCTTCATTAAGTATTGGGGAAAAGCGGATGAACGACTGCGGTTACCGCTTAATGATTCATTATCGATGAACATGTCGGGGGCATTTACGCAAACGACCGTTGAATTTTCTGAACACTACACGCAGGATGAGGTGAGCATTCTTGATGCGATTTTTTCCCCCGAAGAGGCCGCGAGAGTTTCGGCGGGACTTGATGTGATACGAAAGCGCGCCAACTGCCCGTTTCGGGCGAAAGTAGTAACCAAAAATACGTTTCCCAAGGGAACGGGATCGGCGGCATCAGCATCGGGGTTTGCGGCGCTTATGACGGCAGGCTTCGCCGCGGTCAATGCATCGCTTTCCGAAAAAGAGCTTACCACCTTTGCGCGATTGGGATCAGGGTCCGCATGCCGGAGTATTCCCGACGGGTTTGTCGTGTGGGAAAAAGGGACAACGCACGAGTCATCATATGCCTACTCGCTCTATGACGAAGCCTATTGGGATATTCGAGACATCCTCGTGATCGTTGATAAAAAGATGAAAAAAGTACCGACATCAGACGGCATGAAAACGATTGAGACCAGTCCCTTGTTGGCAGGTCGTCTTGCCGCAGTACCCGGAAGGTTACAACGAGCCAAATCAGCACTTTCTCAAAAGGATTTTTCGGCGTTGGGAACCGTCATTGAGGAAGATTGTCTGGATATGCATGCGGTCATGCAGTCGCAAGAGCCGCCGCTTTCCTATTGGAATGAGACGACCGTGCACTTGATGGAGCGGGTCGGGAAGTGGCGTAGGGACGGAATACCCGTTTATTTTACGATAGACGCGGGTCCCAACGTGCACCTTATTTGCCAGGGAAAAGATGAAGAAAATGTTATCGCCGCCCTTTCCGATGTTACCGGGATCCAGGAAATTATTTACAATACAGTAGCGAGGGGAGCACATCTGCTTTCCACCCATTTATTTTAAATCCTATGACAACATCCGTTCCCGCTCATATCGCAATCATTATGGACGGTAATCGCAGATGGGCAAAAGAACACGGGCTTCCTGTGCTTTCGGGGCACCAAAAAGTTGCTGATGAAATACTGGAACCGCTTGTTGAGCACGCGGCAAAGAGGGGAATTTCCTACATTACGTTTTGGGCATTTTCCACAGAAAACTGGAATCGGGATGCGAAAGAAGTAGAGGGAATTATGCGCATATTTCGCCATACGATAGGGAAACGGTGGCAACGACTTCATGAAAAAGGGGTACGGGTTCGGGTAATAGGAGACATCGCGAGGTTTGCTCCGGATATTCAAAAAGCGCTCGCCGACGTCATGGAACAAACCGCACACAATAAAAAAATCACGGCAATATTTGCATTAAATTACGGCGGGCGTGATGAAATTCTTCGTGCGATACGATTACTTAATGATCAGGAGGAAATAACGGAAAAAACCTTTTCTCTTCATTTGGACACCCGGGACATTCCCGATCCGGATATAATCGTTCGTACCAGCGGAGAACAGCGATTATCCGGATTTCTGCCCTGGCAAAGTACCTACAGCGAGCTATACTTTCCTTCTTGGCATATGCCGGATTTTACGCCAACGCGACTTGATGATGTGATAGAGGAGTATCAAACGCGCCAGCGGAGATTCGGGAGGTAATTCCACCTCTCGCAAAAGCCGCGCGCTTTTCCATAATCGTGTTTATTGGAAAATATCCAAAATACTTTGCCACCCCAGTATTGTTCCCAGTATCTGCACGATCCAGAACGCGGCAAAAATCAATATGAAGCCGATAATCGCATTCGTGAGGGCAGTCTTTCCTGCGGCGGCCTTTTTGGGGTCACCCGCACTCATCATCATCGAAAAGCCGCTGGAGATAATCATCAGTAAAAGCCCAATGCCTGCCGCGGCAAACACATAACTTAACGATTGTCCGATAATTGTCCCGATACCTGCTCCTTCAAAAGCAAACCCCTCCGGTCCCTGGATATCTATTCCCGGACCGTTACCTCCTCCGCCTATGGAAAACTGTGCCAGCGTCTTTTGCATACCTAATTAAGTCCCGGTATTTGTAATATATCTACCCCGATAAGTCTGAGCAAGAAGATTGAGAAGATAATAAGCAGCAGCCCTGAAACTGCCGCCGTCATCAGCTCCTTTGCCTCATGCAGCTTTTCGGGGTTCCCTGCGCTCGTGATCCGTTGAAAACCTGAAAAGAGAATCAGCAAAAATGCCACCCCACCGCCCAAGCCGGTACCGATTTTTAGGAACGATGCGATGAAATCATTCGGCGTTTCGCCGCCCAAACAGCCGATTGCCGTCCACGCACCGCCGCCCTCAAAACATGATCGACAGTCGCCCGCCTCGCCGCCGGTGATAAATCGACAGGCACTTTCCCCGACGGAATCGTCCGCGGAAGTTCCGGCGCCGCCGGTTACTCCCTCAAACCCCTGTGCATGCACGCTCGGCACAAAAGCCCCGGCTACGGGGAAAAGAGAAAGGAGAGTCACTAAAAACAAAGATAGCGATAGAATCGCCCGTTTCATGCCTTTAAGTGTAGCAAAAATCACCAAATAAGAAAAGGCGGGGCACCCTTTCTCCCGTCTGGTACAATGGTATAACTCATGAAGATTTTCCGACTTTTTGCAGCGTTTTTTCTTGCTACCGTCATGCTTTTTTTGCCCGCTTCGGTCTCAGCGCAAAGTTGCGATACATCCTGCGGTGACCCCGATGAGTGTCAGCGAAAGATCAGTAAGTGTCAGGAAGAGTGGAATGCCATGGAAAAGGCGAAAGCGCCGCATGTGACGGCACTTACGAAAATGGAAGCCGACATCACCGCTTTCCAGACGCGTATCAAAGGGATTGAAGCGGATCTTGTCAAAAAAGCCGCAGCCATCGGGATTGCCGAAACGGAGCTGTCCGATGCGTTGGCTCTTGCCTCACGAAGAATTGCCGCATTGTATCGCCGGACGCAGACCTATAATCCATTGTTGCCGTTTTTAACGTCAACCAATGTGGGTGCGGTGCTTCGTGCGTTCACCTATCAGCATGTGGTGATCGATGAGGACAAAAAGATCATCGGACAGACCGCGGTTTCCATCCGGGATTTACAGACGAGAAAGGCGGAACTTGAAAAAGAGCGAACCACGTTAGGTTCACTGAAAGAGGACTTGGATCGTCGGGCGGCCTCCGTGCGCAAGTTGGTGGGGGAAGCCTCCGCTTACCAAAGCAAACTCTCCTCAGCCATTGCCGCCCTGTCCGCAAAGCAACAGTCCTTTTTGGCGGCAAAGCTGTCGGGACTTAACCTCCCCTCAAGTTTGGGTGCCGGTCCGCTCTATTGCACGGACGATCGAAAGCTCGACCCGGGATTTTCTCCGGGGTTTGCCTTTTTTACCTACGGTATACCGCACCGGGTAGGCATGAACCAATACGGCGCATTGGGCAGGGCGCAGGAAGGGCACTCGTATGACAAAATACTGCGTGCGTATTTCAATTTTGATGAGTATCAGGACAAAGGAGGAGTTACCATTAAAGTGAATAACGGCAACGGGGTGAATCAGGGGTCTGTCATCTGGACGGGGACTCTTGAAGAGTATGTCAAACGGATTTATGAGGTGCCGGCGAGTTGGCCGGCCGAAGCGCTGAAAGCGCAGGCGATAGCCGCCCGTTCATACGCGCTATATTCCACGGATAACGGGAACAATTCAATTTGTGCTACCCAAAGTTGCCAGGTGTTTAAGACGGATCCAAAAGGGGGTGCTTGGGAGAGTGCCGTTAACGATACGTCGGGGAAAACGATGGTGCAAGGCGGCCAGGTGATTGCGGCATGGTTTTCGTCAACGGACGGCGGATATACGTTTCAGAACAATGACGTATGGGGAGGGAGTCATCGGGCTTGGACGAAGCGCACGCGTGATACTAACGGTGACGTAAATAGCTTCGCGGATTTGCAGGCAAAGGCATACGACCGTGAATCGCCGTGTTTCTATGCCGCACAAGGGTTTCGTACCCAGTACGGCAAAAGCGCCTGGCTCAAAAGCGATGAGGTTGCCGATATCGTGAACGTCATATTGCTTGCCAGAAAAGACGGGGGGACCAAAGAGCACCTCTATCAGACGGACAAACCGAACCCCGCAGGCACCGATACCTGGGACAAAGATCGGGTAAAGCAGGAGCTGAAAAGCCGCGGAGGAACGCCCTTTAGCTCTGTTTCCGGAGTGAGTGTATCGGGCGTTGACTGGGGTCTCGGGAGAACAACCGGGATCACCATAAACGGGGACGCCGGCACCGTTTCCTTTGAGGGAAGCGAATTTAAGGATTTCTTTAATCTTCGAGCGCCGGCAAATATTCAAATAGTAGGGCCGCTGTTTAATACTGAACGACGATAGCCAATGCCCGTTTCGGGTAGCCATAGGAGACGGGGTGTTGTACAATAACCGCGATGCCGACTGTTTTTACCGCTAGAGAGAAGTCGCTTGTTGAGCGAACCATCATGTCGCCGCTGACGAGTTTTGCCGTGAGTCCCGAGGGAATACGTTTTGAATCCCAAGAAAACGAAGAGAAGGTTGTACTCTTTCTCCGCCAACATCTCGTAGTGTTACTCGGTCCGGCGCTTTTGGTGGTGGTGTTGGCGCTTGCCCCCGTTTTGATTTTTCCGGTGTTGTTTCACTTTCTCACTCTTCCGTTTGTCATCCCGACAAGCTATATCGTGGTAGGCACGGCGTTTTGGTATGTCGTGACATTCGGTTTTGCCCTGATGAGCTTTCTCCGGTGGTTCTTCAACATTTATATCGTCACAGACAGGCGTATCGTTGACATCGATTTTGTTCATCTTCTCTATAAAGAATTTGCCGAGGCAAGAATAGATAAGATTCAGGATATAAGCTACAAAAGCAGCGGGATATTTTCCGTAATTTTTGATTACGGTGATGCGTATGTACAAACGGCCGGAGGAGACATGCCCAATATAGAGTTTTTTTCTGTACCCAAGCCGGCAAAAGTGGTTGAAGCGATAAGCGACTTATTGGAAAGCGGAAAATCAGGCGTATGACACCCGATATCACCAACATTATCTTTATCCTTATAAAGTTTCTTATTTTATTCGGTCTGGGGCTGTATATCGTTTTTGCGACCGTTATCCTCCGTCAGGAGCAGTTGATGGCGCAAGTGCTTGAAGAGTCATTTGAACCGGTGCTCCGTGTTGCCGCATTTATCCACCTTGTTGCCGCCATCGGCGTTTTTGCGCTGGCTCTCCTTATCTTATAACTTCCCGCATGGTACGATAGATTTATACGTATGGCGGATTCGGCAAGGCCAACAGTCGCTTCTGTTGTGGGAATTCCCACAGAAACTCGGTGGGGACAAGTGCTCCAGACGCCCCATGCGTACGGCGTGGTTGAAATGCATGCGGAAGATGGGATCGCACGAACAAAGGGTATCCGACTTTTGACTAAACTCACCCGTATTTTCGACATTCCTCCCGTATCGCTTGCCGCCCTTGTTGATATCGCGGAAACAACGATGAGCGATGATGTGGTAAGCCTTGTTTTGCTGGTTCCCGTGGGGCAAACCCTTTACATCGTCTCCAAAGGAAACGGCGCCGTATATCTTAAGCGGGGCGCGCAATTGGCAAAACTGCTTTCCAGCGACGGATCGCTGTCCGGCAATATGCGCCCCGGGGATACCATCATCGCCGCGACACAGTCATTCGTCGGGGCACTTTCCGAGCAAGAAATCGTCGGAGTATTTGATCACCTCTCGCCGCGGGAAGTTGCCGAAAAGCTAACCATACGGCTGCACGAACGGCAGGGAGGAGAAGGGGGCGCGTCGCTTATTTTTGAGATGGGAAAACCGACTAGTGAGGAGAAGAGGGAAGCAATTATTCCGTCGGAAACCATAGCCCCGACAACGAAAAAACGGGGGGCGGCACTCATGACACTGAAAGCAATCATTCGGCGGGTGACGCCGGCGTCCGGGAGGGCAAAGGCACGTGTTCTTATGCACAAAGTACGCTCGCACCCCTCATTTTCGATACAACGGCTGGTAGCCGGCATTATTATTTTCCTTTTCGTTGCCAGCGTGATCTTAGGGATACGACGGCAACAATCGGTACGGGTAAACAGTGCGGTTACCGAAGCGGTAGCGACGGCAAAGCACTCATTTGATGAAGGAATGGCGCTTTTGGAACTTAATCCCGTAAAGGGAAGGGAGCGGCTCACCTCAGCCCGCGATACCCTCGCCCCCATTGTTGCCAGAAAATCCCGTTCATCGGAACTGAAGGAAGCCAAGCTGCTCTACGACGAAGTAGTGAAAAATCTTACCCGTGCCATGCATAGCGTTGATGTACAGCCCGAGCTTTACTTTGATATGGGGCTTCTTAAAAAAGATGCAAAGGCAACCGACATCTCGTTATTTGACGAGATGATCGGTATTTATGATGCCGTGGGCAAAACCGTCTATACCCTGGGAGTAACGAACAGAAACGGCAATATCGTGGGTGGTGGTGCTGGTTTTGAAGCCGCCTCACATGTCGGGACGTACAGTGACAAAGTGTATGTATGGACTCCTGCCGGCATTCATCAAATACGGCTTTCCGATCATAAAACCGTTCCCAACATGATTCCGGCATCTCCCGAATGGGGAAAGATCACCGATATGGCAATTTTTGGAGGAAACATTTATTTATTGGACACCCAGAAACATCGGATTTGGAAATATGTTGCGACCGAAAAAGGATTTAGCGAACTGTTTGAATATTTAAACCCCGACACCCTGCCGGACCTCTCGCAGGCGACAAATCTTTCGATAGACGGCTCGGTATGGCTTGGAACGACCAACGGGACCATCATGCGATTTACGTCCGGCAAAGAAAACAGCTTCACCCCGCAGGGAAACGATATGCCATTGGGGAAGCGGCTCTCCGTTTATACGCATGACGAGCTCAAAATGGTTTATGTGCTGGATCATGATTACCACCGTGTCGTGGTGTTTGATAAAGAGGGGATGTATATGGCTCAATATGTCTGGCGAGCAGGCTTTCAGCCTACCGCACTTGCCGTATCGGAATCTTCCCGCAAGCTTTTTTTGCTCGCAGAGGGTAAAATCTACGCCACGGAACTGAAATAAGCCGAATGCTATGAAGCTCATCAATAAAAAAGCGACGTTTGACTATGAAATCCTTGATCGTTTTGAGGCGGGGATAGTATTAAGTGGCGCCGAGGTTAAATCGTTGCGCGAGGGCCATGCGAAGCTCGACGGAGCCTTTGTAAAGATTTTGGGCACCGCGGCATATCTTATTAACGCCCAAATATTTCCGTATATCTATGCCCGTCCGGAAGATTATGATCCGAAGCGGACCCGCAAGTTGTTGTTGCATAAAAACGAGCTCATATCCATAAAAAGCAAGATAGACGGCGCGAATTTGACCCTTATTCCTATAAGCTGGTATACTAAAGGCCCTCTGATCAAGCTGGAAGTAGGATTGGCACGAGGTAAAAAACAATACGAAAAACGGGAAAAAATGAGAAAGGAAGAGCAAAAACTCGAGCTTGAACGGGAATTTCGGGGAAAAGTGAAATAACGACGGGGATGATTGCATCGACGATGCGAGCACATTAAAAAACAGCAAGCCGGCGACGACAAAAGAGCCGTAAAAACTCTTGTCAATTTATAATTGCTAACACACTTAGCGAGCTTGAGGAAAAGTACGCCTACTTAGTAGAACGACTTGCCCTTAAGCGATCCATGCAAGCGCGGGCATACGCCTTCGCCACTGCGTAA
Source organism: uncultured Gammaproteobacteria bacterium (assembly GCA_964449585.1). Taxonomy (GTDB): domain Bacteria; phylum Patescibacteriota; class Microgenomatia; order UBA10105; family UBA927; genus UBA927. Next base: position 140,237 of record CAYUZE010000001.1, read on the forward strand.
GATCCATCCTGACTACTCTTTTGTCTGGTGAGGGTATCAGGGTGTAAACAAAGCCAGGCCGCCAGGCTGTTCATGATCGGGAACAGCCGGAGTACAATTTCGATCACCCCTCTTGTATGGTATTTGTCCGTTTCTTCCGTACAAGAGAATCAAACGGACTACGCTTGTAGAAGTTTTTGATGTATTCCTTCGGACCCGGGCTCATTACCCGGCATCTCCACCCATTCGCGTCCGTCCCGCTTAGGCGGGACGAGATAGGGCAAGCAATCTTGCCTCCTTGTACAATGGTATAAGGAGGCTTTATTGTGGACTTTTTGTCGCTCTTTTTCCCCAGACGATGCATTCGTTGTCGACGGCTCGGTGCGTATGTGTGCCCTCGGTGTGCCAAAACACTCCCGTTTTTATCGTCCTCCGAAATGATTTGCCCATATTGCAATAAACCCGCCATAGACGGTGCGGTACACCCGCGGTGTCGAACGCGGCACGGGCTCGACGGACTGACGTGTTTTTTCCGGTATCGGGGAGTGGTGCGGACATTGATTCACGAAATGAAATATCGGCTCGTTTCTGATACCGCACCGTCGTTCATCGCGATGGTTCCCGATACGATGCTACAGCTGATTCGGATGAGGAAAGAGAGCTCGTCCACGGTTATTATCCCCATTCCTATGGCACACCGACGGCAGAGGCTTCGCGGCTTTAATCAGGCGGAACTCATTGCAATGGCGCTGGGGAAGCGGTTGGCGCTCCCCCTCGACACAACGACCCTTTTCCGCACCAGAGAAACAGCGCCGCAGGCAACGGCAGAAAAGCGCATTCTTAGGCTCCAAAATGTAAAAAATGCCTTTTCTGCAACAAAGGGGAAGAGTCTTGCCCGCGGCGTTATCCTTTGTGATGACGTCTATACGACCGGGGCCACCATGAAAAATGCTGCTAGCGCGTTAAAACGCGCTGGAATAGAATACGTGTGGGGAGTCGCGATGGCTCGATGATATGAAAGCATATATACCGGTACAAGGAAAAACGGTGGTAATCGTAGCAGGCGGGGTGTATCACCCGCCCTTGTTATCGAAAATAGCATCAGCGGATTATGTGGTAGGTGTTGATAGGGGGGCGCTATTGCTCCTCAAAAAAAAATTGCCGCTTCATCTTGCCATCGGTGATTTTGATTCCGTAACGGCAAAAGAAAAGCGACGGATTCACGCAGCAGCGCATACGTATATCGAATACCAGCCGGAAAAGGACATGTCCGACCTGGAGCTCGCCGTACTGTAAGTTTGTACGGGCGATCCGCAAAGCGTCACGCTCTTTGCCGTCCTTGGGAACCGATTCGACCATACCATGGAGGCAATTCATAGCTTGGCGTACTTATCGTCGCACAATATTGATGGAGAAATTGTGGATAACTTTAATAAAATAAACATTGTGCGACGAGGTCGGGTAAAGTTTTCACGATCGGCACAATTTCGGTATCTGTCGATTATGCCGTTGACTCAACGGGCAATTGTCACGCTGAAGGGCGTCAAATATCCGATCACAAAAGGTATCATGCACCGATATTCATCACGCGGCATTAGTAACGAACTTACCCACACGGTTGCGTCCGTTACCGTCCATCAAGGAACCGTGCTCGTTATACGAAGCTCGGACATGGCTAGGAGTTAGGCGGTTATTCTTGGTATAATGATGCCCACGGAGAGTGGCCCGGACGGTAAGGGAACGGTTTGCTAAACCGTGACGAGCGTAAGTTCGTCAATGGGTTCGACTCCCATACTCTCCGCAAAGTGGTACACTGGATTAGTGAGCGAGCAGTACAAACGCCATCCGAATACCAAGTGTACGGTCTGTCGTAAAGAGATATATAAACGCCCTTCAGTTATACAAGTAAATTCGGGAAGGGTTTTTTGTAGTATAACCTGTTATGGCATTGCTAATCGCAAAGAAGTGTCTTGCATCGTGTGCGGCAAACGCATGCTGTCTGGTTTAAACAAAAAAACTTGTAGTCGGGCATGTGCGAATCAAAATAGGATAGGAACAAAATACCATCAAAATAGACCAAGAGATAAAGTGATTACCATTCGACGTATTAAAATACGCTTATTCGAAGCGAGAGGTGAGGAATGTGAACGATGTGGATACAAGCGAGCGGCCATTTTACAAGTGCATCATAAAGATAGAAATCATAGTAATAATGAATTGAATAACTTAGAAATACTTTGTCCGAACTGTCATTACGAAGAACATTTACATGAAGATAGTCAGGTAAAAGCAGAGTAATGTTTGTGGAGGGGTGCTCCGAATGGTAAGGAACCAGTCTTGAAAACTGGCGCCCGTAAGGGCTTGCAGGTTCGAGTCCTGTCCCCTCCGCACTTGGAGAGGTCGCATAGTGGCTATTGCAGCGGTTTACTAAACCGCCGACCGCAAGGTCTCGTGGGTTCGAGTCCCGCCCTCTCCGCAGTAGTCTCAAGGTTCTACCCGACCCGTTCACTACCCCTGAATGGGTTGATCTGGATTGCTAAACTATCCTCAACTCAACATTTTTTGTTTTAAGAGCCCAGAGAAGGTTGATGGGCCTCATTACAGGACGCAGCTTTTGACAGATATTATTTTGAAATGAAAATACTTTGAGTTATTTTATACGAAGCTGTCGGTTGTGGAGGATAAATTTTGTTTTGATAACCGAGAGGATTTCCTGACGTTCTTCTGTTGATCCATGTTGGAGCGTGTGGAGCAAATACCGCTTTACCATATCGTGACTTATGTGCTTGAAGGTTGCGTAGTCTATTTTTTGCAAGTTTCCCTCTAAATATTGTTGCTTTAGTACGTCTGAACGAAGTTCATGGAATTGGTCTATTTTGTGTTTGAGCTTATGGGCAAGTTCCAGTTCGTTAATCTTTATATCGTCGAGGTATGCGATTAATTGCTGAATGAGGTCTGCTTCGGTGATGTACGGCTCATCACAGTCATAATCGATAGATCGGGTGCAGTGGTAATAGACGTGTTTATTATATCCGCCATATTTAAGCTTCTTGTACCGCTCTTCTCCGGTTACTGACGCACCGCAACTTCCGCACTTACAAAGGGTTTTGAATGGAAATGTTTTTTGATGCCACGTTTTTGGAGGAATCGTGAGTTGCAGTTGCACCTTTTCCCAAAGCGCTTTGGTAATAAGTGGTGGATGTTGTCCTTTGTAGATAATTCCGTGATATTCAAAGTCACCATAATAGAAACGACTGTTGAGCGCGGTATAGATTTTGCTTAAGGGAATCGATTTATCGTTCTTGGTCCGGAAGCCAATCGTATCCAGCCATTTTTTGATTGTCCGTCCGCTTTGGCCTTGCTCGCCAACACGGATAAACATTTGTTTGATGAATGGTGCACGTTCTTCATCAATAATAATTTTGCTGATCCGGTTGTTTGTAAGGATGTTTTTATATCCGATCGGAGCGACACCCGGCCGCCATCCCATTTCACACTTTGCCTTGAGTCCGCGTTTTACGTTAATGCCTCTGTTGTCGTTTTCTAGTTTCGCCTGTGAACAGAGAATCATGAGAAGAAACTTTTCGTTGGGATTATTACCGAACACCTGTGAATATGTTCGGATTGTCTGGAGTTTTCCCTGATCCATAAGATCGACGAGTCGCCCCAGATCACCTGCATTTCGCGATAGTCGGTCCGGTGCCCAGGTGAGAATGCCGGAAAATAACCCTTGTTCAATATCCGTAAGCATCTGATTAAATACTGGTCGGGCGAGGGAAGCTTTGGCTGAATGGCTTTCCTGCCGAATCTCCGCGATGGTAATCTGTTCGCGGGCAGCCAGATCCGTCATTTCCTTAATCTGCGAATCAATGGACATTGCTTGCCGTTCGTCCGATTCGCTCGATTTCCGCGCATACAAACAGTATTCAATAGTAGGGGTTTGTGCTGCTATAGGACTGTTAGTTGTATTGGTCATATCAAGGAGGAACAGTACCGCGAAGGGGTGGTGAAGTCTAGCGGATGAATCTTATAAGGACAGGAGGTTATATATCTAGTGATAGCATTACCGGATTGTGGTCGCTGTATTTTCTAATTTCGGGGCTATCAATCACGTCGCATTTAACAAAGTGCTTCGAGAGAGATTTGCTTATGAAGAAATAGTCATTTTGCCACGGTATGTTGCTTTTAGGATATCGAAGCGTTTGGACAAAGTTTTTGTTTCCAGTGAGTTCGTAACAGTTTTCAAGTCCAAGATCTTTAAGTCGTTCAAAGAATATTCGGTGTGATTGGCCTCCAAACTGCTGGTCAAATTGCAAACTTGCATTAAGATCTCCGGCGAGAATGATATTTCTTTTGCCGCTCATGTGGCCCTTTAATATTCCGGTAAGATCGGAAATAATTCGGTGAAGGTTTGGAATGGAATAACCGATATATCCAATTTTATCCATCCTGCCATATAGGGAGATAAACGTAAAAAGGGTGTTGTTAATATTTGTGTTTGCTATGACACAAAGCTCTTTGTGTCCATTCCTATTCCATTCGGGGATTGAAGCCTCTGGTTCTTCTGTAAGCGAATAGGCTCCCGAATATATCCCCGCGCCCCACGATTTTCTCCCATTAGATACTCCTGCGGGATGCCATATGAAATTCTGATTATTTTTTATAAACGTCGGTTTATGTGCCTCTTGAAAGAGGAGGACATCAGCTCCTAACTGAGTGAAATATCTCCATGACGAGTCGAGAAGCTTTTTGTGGCTCCAATACGCCATATTCCATGTCATAACTTTCATTTCCATATCAAGGCCAATGATATGAGAAACGTGGCATGAAAGCAAATGAGATTTGAGGCTAATTGCTCGCTTTAAGCTAGTGGAATTGATCGCTCGCAGCTATCACGATTAGCTTATGTTTTTGAGTGTAAATCAGACAAAGGAGCGACTGGGTAAGCGCATTCAGAAAGCGCGTAAAAGCATGGGATTCACCCAAGAAGAACTAGCGGAGAAGATTCGTATAAGCAGGACTCATATGGGTCACATTGAGCAAGGAAGAAAATCTCCGTCAATTAAGGTGATGACAAGAATTTCGAAAGTGCTTAGGGTTAAGCTATCGGACTTGTTTTAGTTTATGCAATAAAGAATTGAAAAGGCGGTTTATTATCCAATTCCTGTATTTTGAGCACTAAAAGCGAAAACGCATCCGCTAGGTCATCATGTTTTTCGATGCCAAACCCCGTTAATTGCTGTATAAGTTCTTCAGCTCCTTTTTTAGGAAAGAGTATATTTCCCTGTTTAATAAGGTGGGTAATGAGGGCTAGCCGTGCTCGTTTATCCTGACCCGACACTTTTACGCCCTCGGCAGGGATGTTATTTGCTTGAAGATGTTGTATGAGCGATCCCTGGTATCCAACTTCTTCGATATATAGCATGGTGAATTTTCCATTTCCTAGGTTTTTTGAGAGATTTTTTGCCTGTTCAAAAGTTTGAGGAAAATCAAGTCGGTTGTTTATAGGAAAAGGAAGTATATATACTCGTAAATCACTTTTGTACCCGAATACTTTAGCGGATACCATTGCTGTACAGTCTGCTGAATCTTTTTGTGAGATGGCAAGATCAACTCCGGTGGCAATAAATCGAAATCCGTTCGTTGTTTCAGGTGGCAATTGGTCATAATAGTGTATCCATTCCGGGTGCACCAATCTGTCAGCGTCCGATATGATTCGTAGGAGATACTCTCGATACCATGCGGATTCCGATCCAATGCTCAGGTGTAGTTTTTCAATTTCGGCGAGCGTCGGGAATTTATCCTGCCACGCGATTTCGTTTTCTTTACTTAATAGCGGATACGCGTAGAATTGTCCATGCAACTTTTCTTCATCAATTGAGTGTTTTAGTCTCATGAGTAAACTATCCTCATGGAGGAGGTTTCCTACGATAATTATTTTGGTATATTGATCACCAATCGGAAGAACGTCTCCTGTTAACCACTGAAACGTCTTGTCTCGTCCTTCGCGCGTTTTTACGCTCGTTAAATCCTCAACGTCATCGCAAATGACCAAATCGGGTCTATGTTCTCCATGTCGCGCTCCACGTATGCTTTGCTCTGATGAGGCAATAGTGATTCTTGCTCCGTAATTTGAGAGTACAATAGTGCTTGATCCCCATTCATCACTAAATTCTTCGAACGGACCGATGTCTGATTTGAGCAGATCGTTGGTTTCCAGCTCACGTTTAATATTTGCCATGTGTAATTTAGCTTGTGATTGTGTCTGACACAGGATCAGGACAAACTTTTTTTGCTGGATGCCCACAATTGACCAGATGACGTACGACAAAGTCATAAGTGTAGATTTGCCGGAACCTCTAAAAGCAACCAGAACAAAAAGTTTGTTAGTAATATCTTCGGTAATACGAAACATTTCGTGATGGAAAGGAGCAAACGGGTATGTGATGTAGTGGTGAAGATATATTGTGAAGAACCAATAATGACTGTTGCGTGCGAGTGCCCGGCGTACCGACCTCTTTTGCTTGATTTCTTCTAATTCGTTGGGCGTTAAATGCGTGGTGGTCATTTTTCCTCCGTGTGTTCCGCTGGCGCTAAGGCAGCCAGTTTTAATGCTTTCGACACCAACTCCTCTTGTTCCGGTGTTAATACTTCGTTGTCTGCTTTTAACCGCGCCGTTACTTCAACTTTGGTTGCATAGAGTGGATGGTGATGTTTGAGCCAGAAGATGATGGCTGTGAGATTTTTGTCCCGTATCGCACTCATAAGTTGGGATTCAGCCATATCGTTTACCAGCGACGCCCCTTCGATAAGCGCATCATTGGCCTGTTTAGCAAACATTTCGTCCTGATTGGTCCATCGGTAATAGGTGGCTCGCGCAATGCCGACTTTTTCGCATGCAATTTGAATAATAGGCGTACGTTTAAGTTGCTCAAGTAACAACGACTTATTTTTCTGTTGTCGTTTTTGGATTGTTTTCATAGGATTCGTTTAGCCTTTTGACCAGTAAGTTTTTCCCACCGGTTACGGATGACTTCCGCGTAGACTGGTGATTTTTCCATAAGAAAGCAGCGCCGTTTCAGCTTTGTAGCAGCTATAAGGGTGCTGCCTGATCCTCCAAAAGGCTCCACGATTAGGTCTCCGCGCTTCGTGAGCACCTTGATGTACGGGATAAGGATTTCGAGAGGCTTGGTGCCAAAAATAATACCTTGCCCGGAACTTTTTTCATCCGCGGCTACATGTTCTATGAAATCGGTAGGCTGATACTTCTTGCCTTTCTCATACCCTTCCCAATGAGGTTTTCCGGATATAGCATAGAGAGCCGTTTCGTATTCATTCTGTAAACCATCTTCTTCGGTCTCGTTATTGAATTCAACGTCGGTATTTTTGCTCGCTCCCACCATGGCAATATCATGTTTGCTAAAGAATTTATATTTAGCTGAAAATCCTTGTACACGGTTTGGCAAATGCCACACAAGCATATTCTTTATCTTCCAATGTGCTTCCATAGCTGACCAAATAGTGCGGATATTTTTCCAGTTTTCATAGACGATGATAGAAAAATGTTCTTTTTGTACTTTGGCTATATTATTCATCCAGAGTTCCGTGAAGTTGTCCGGTAGCACATCGGTTTCAAGATATCTGCGATCACGCTTGGCCCCAAAACCAGTAACAGCATTTCCATGTTTCTTTTTACCCTTGAGATAGTCGAGGATGTATGGCGGATCGGTAAAACACATATCTGCCTTTTCTTCATCCATAAGCTTTAATACATCTGCTTCAACCGTGGAATCGCCACACATCATGCGGTTATCGCCTAGTGCATAAACGTCTTGTTTTTGTATCGATATTTTGTCGATTTTGAGCTTGTGCAGTTCTTTTTGAAGATCAAATTCCTCCGGTGTTTCGTCGATGCCAAATATGTCATCCATTTCTTCGCTGGTAAATCCGATGTCGGTAAGCAGTGATTGGTCGAATTTCGCGAGTTTACTCCAGTCCCAATAACCGGTGTTTCTATTTAACCGGATATTTAATTCCTTCTCTCGTTCAACATCTGGAATCGTGAGATATACGACAGGGATGGTTTTGTACCCCAAGTCTTTCGCAACTTTAAGGCGCATGTGGCCACCTATGACAATATTCTGTCTATTAGGTGCGTTGTTAACGATAATGGGATCAACAAGGCCATACCTCTTTACACTCTCCGTAAGTTGTTTGAGGGCATCCGGGGTCCATTTCCGTGGGTTATAGATAGCTGCATTTAGGCCAGTTATTTGGATATATAGAACCTGTAACTTAGAGTCGATCGTTTGCATGTTAAGAACATTGTAGGGAGAAGCGTTGATGCAAACGATAGAGGTCTTACAAGGTGTTAATAACCTATTTTTGAGGATTAAAACGTTTCTCCATTTTATTTTTGAACGTGGCAATGTCCGCTGCTGTGCAATTCTTTATTTCTGGAAGTCGTTTGGCTATTTCACGTTGTGGTATGTTTTGATCTTCAAGATCACGAATCTTAATATATGTGCTCACGTTCGTAAATACACGTCTACGTATGGGAACTTTTGTGGTCATTTTTGATTGGTATTGTTTCACAGTTTCCCAAATATCCTCAATATCCTTGATAGCAGTGTCTTTGTTTATTTGTATTGATAATTTGGTCACAACTTGTTGATGAATAGGTAATTTGGGATCGTCTATTTGAACATCAATATCTATTCCACCATAAGGAGTATTTAGCTTGCTCCTTTCGTCCATTAGGTAAAAAAGGAGATCGATATACCATCGCTCATCGAGATTGAATTCACTAGCGAATTTCTCTAATTGTTCTATGACGAATTTATTAGGAGGTAGTAAGTCGCGGCTTGATTCAAAAGCGAAGCGATTTCTAGTATCTAAGGTTTCGTTTTTAAATAAAGCGTGATACCACTGGAGTGCTAATCTTTGTAAAAATCCGCTTTTGGGTATACCCAGCGCAACTCGGTATTTTTCTGTTGCTTTTTGAAACCGCTTCATGCGGACGAGGATAGATGCAAGATCAGACCAATATTGTTCGAGATCATTGCTAGTTTTCATAGCTTGATTATAGCGTAAGGATAATATATTTATGCAGGATTTAGCGGTATAATGCAGTGTATGGCGGATAAAACATTTATTTTAAATTCTCCCTATAATGAACCGCTTTTCCATTTTAAGTCTGATGACCGCGGTTTAACGCCTGAAATAAACGAGTTTCGTCGTCCAAGTAGCTTCTACATCCCAGTTCCTAAGGCCAAAAGTAAGAATAAGCAGATGGAGCTCAATATAGCTGAAGGTGCATATGGAAGCGAGATCCAACGCGACAACGTATTCATCAATCGCATACGAGAAAAATTATCGGAATGGCGAAAACAGAATTATCCTGGGCTGACAAAGACATCACGAGACTTACTATTTTACTGGAACGATGAGAGTAGAACGAACAAGTTATTTTTTTGTCAGATTGAAGCGCTTGAGACTCTCATGTATGTCACAGAAGTGGCAGAAAAATCCGGTGAGGGATGGATTATAAATGAGCTTCGACAAAAGAATACAGAGGCAAACCCCGGCCTTTATCGTATGGCGTTTAAAATGGCTACTGGCTCGGGCAAAACAGTTGTAATGGCAATGATGATTGCCTACAACACTCTAAATAAAATTCGTTATCCAATGGATACGCGATTTACGGATGCGTTTGTGGTTGTTACTCCGGGAATTACGATTCGGGATCGATTAAACGTGCTTCTTCCTAATGATCCTCACAATTACTATCAACAGCGAGACATTGTTTCCTATCAGGATTTTGAACTCCTTCAACAAGCAGTTGTTCACATTGTGAATTTTCAGCAGCTTGAACTCCGACAAAACCCTCGATATCAAATGGGAGGAGTGCTTAAAGCTTCAGGACTAATAAATGAAGCGGCCATTAAAGAAACACCTAGCGCTATGGTAAATCGAGTATTTAAGAGTTTACTTGGTAAGCCAAGAGTGCTTGTTCTTAATGATGAGGCACATCACTGCTATCGAGAGAAACCTATGGAGGCAAAATTAACTGGTGATGATCGAGAAGAAGCGGATAAGAATAATAAAGCTGCGCGGGTATGGATTAGCGGATTAGAAGCATTGTCGCAAAAAATGAATGTAAACGCCATTATAGATCTTTCAGCCACTCCATATTTTCTTCGCGGATCAGGCTATCCGGAAGGAGAATTATTTCCATGGGTGGTGTCCGATTTTTCACTTCTTGATGCGCTTGAATGCGGGATAGTAAAGATTCCTCGGTTGCCAGTGTCTGCCGACAACATCACAGAAAATGATGAGCCGGAGTTTAGAAATCTTTGGCTCCACGTACGAGATGATCTTCCGAAGAAAGGTATTAAAACAGGAGGCTATGATTTAACAGTTTTAGTGTTGCCTACTAAATTGAGTGAAGCTTTGTTATCTCTTTATCGCAGTTATGAGGCGTATCACAAGGCGTATGAAGAAGCAAAGCAAAACAATCCTGGTGTTATGCCGCCGGTTATGATCGTGGTTTGTAATAATACGACTGTTTCCGAGCTTGTATATCGCTGGATTGCTGGTTACGAACGGGAATTACCAACTGGAAAAGTTTCGATTGAAAAAGGAAATCTGGATATTTTCCGAAACGAAGATGGGGTAAATTTTCTCGATAAACCGAATACGTTAATTATTGATAGCGAGCAGTTGGAGAGTGGTGAAAAGATTGACGAGAATTTTAAACGAATCTTCTCTAAAGAAATAGACGATTTTCATAAAGAGTACAAAAAAAGATTTCCCGGACGTGACGATCCAACAGACGAAGAGTTGTTGCGCGAGGTTATGAACACTGTAGGGAAACCCGGTAAATTGGGAGAAAACATTAAGTGTGTAGTGAGCGTTTCGATGCTAACTGAGGGATGGGATGTAAATACTGTTACACATATTCTTGGGATACGTGCATTTTCTACTCAGCTTTTGTGCGAACAAGTCGTTGGTCGTGCGTTACGACGAATTGATTACACAACGGATGAAGAGACTGGATTAATGCGAGAAGAATATGCAGAGGTATATGGTGTACCGTTTAATTTCTTACGAGTTGAAGGCAACCCCAGCCCACAACCACCAAAAGTTATTCATCGTGTCCATTCCCTCGATGATCGAGAACAGTATCAAATAACATTTCCTAGGGTTCAGGGATATCGTTTTGAGCTGAATGAAGAAACATTAGCTGCTCACTTTACTGATGATTCCCGAACAATTATTGAGAATGAGCCTACGCAGATAACACTTGGAGGAATGATAGGTGAAGAGACCACCGAAAATATGGAAAAAATTAAAGAACGTCGGCAAGGTGAAGTTGTTACTCGTCTATCTGAGGCATTATTGAAAAGATACTATACTTCAGCCGACGGGCAAGTAAAATATTGGTTATTCCCCCAAATTAAACGAATTGTAGAGGAATATGTGACTAAATATGTCGTGCTTAAAGACAAAATGGTTATTGGATATCTGAGTGTAGGCGAGTACTTCTCCGGTGCGTTAACTAAGATTCAACAGGCAATTATCGCAGAAAATATTTCTCGAACCGACGAGAAAAAGATTTTACCAATATTAGCACCATACGACTCTGAAGGATCAACCAGATACGTCGATTTCCTTACGACCAAAGAAGTGCGAGAAACAGTAAAAAGCCATATAAATTATGTGGTAGCTGACACAGAAGAATGGGAGCAGGGAGTTGCAAAAAAACTTGAAGAGATGCCGGAGGTATTGGCGTACGTTAAGAATCAAAATTTGGGATTTTCAATCCCATACGAATATGAAGGGATAAGTCGACAATACATAACTGATTTTATCGTAAAGCTGGAGATGCCTGATGAATCTATTCTTAACTTGCTTATTGAAGTTACCGGCCTTAAAAGAGATAAAAAGGCAGTTAAGGTGAAGACCGCGAAAGAATTATGGATTCCAGCAGTAAATAATGCCGAACGATTTGGTAAATGGGCAATTATTGAAATTCAGGATATCCATGAAACACAGCAGCTCATTCGAGCTGGTATGACACAAGGCTTTGTAAACGAGGTAAACTAGTCATTATGAGGAAAACCAAAATTAAGGCACCAACAGACGCCGCCCCAGTAACGTCGTATAAACACAAAGATACCCGCGTACGCATTCCCACGCAAGAAGAATCACAGGCACTTGCTCCTCGTGAGAAGCGCCCAGTAAAGAAGATTTACGAATATGATCCATCGCTCGATCCCCAATTAACTTGGGCGGGTAAGAGGGAGCAGGGATCACAATTTGGTGTTTCTACGGTTCCCATTTACCAACAGGAAAAGATAGCCCCAGAAGCCATTATCGCTCGACTTAAGCAAGGAGCAGCGCTTGATACACAATTAACATTCTTGGGTACGACAGCAACAGAGCAATTCGAGAAAGCAGTTTCCTTTTATGAGCACGAGGATAACTGGCAAAACAGGATGATTCTTGGTGATAGTTTATTGGTAATGAATAGCTTACTTGAGAAAGAACGAATGCGAGGGAAAGTGCAGACTATTTATATTGATCCTCCTTACGGGATTAAATTTGGATCAAATTGGCAAGTAAGTACTAGAAAAAGAGAAGTAAAAGAAAATAGAACTGAAGATTTTATAAGACAACCTGAACAAGTTAAAGCTTTCCGTGATACTTGGGAGCTTGGGATCCACTCTTATTTATCCTATTTGCGAGATAGATTAACCCTTTCTAGGGAGCTATTAACGGAGAGCGGATCGTGTTTTGTGCAAATTAACGATGAAAACTTGCATTTAGTTAGGTGTCTTATGGATGAGGTCTTCGGCACCGATAATTTCATCAGCGTAATTACTTTTACAAAAACTAGTGGTTTTTCATCAGGTTATGTAGATTCTATATCTGATTACATTATTTGGTATGCAAAAGATAAATCTTTGACTAAATTTAGAAAATTATTTCGAAATAAAAAAATTGAAACCGATCCAAACTACAAATATATTGAGATGGCAAATGGCGAAAGAAGATTAATGTCAAAGGAAGAACGAAACGGAACAAAATCGTTGCCTGAGGGGTCAAAAATATACCGATTAAGCGATATTACTTCACAAGGTGCAGCTAAGGTATCTCAGGAATATATATTTAATGGGAAAAAATATGTACCTGGTGCCGGGGGACACTGGAAGGCAAATTATCCGAATGGAATGGATAAATTGGCCAAATTAAAGCGCATCGAAACAACAGGTAATAATCTTGCCTATGTTCGTTATGCGGATGATTTTCCAGCTATTCCTATCACCAATAACTGGACAGATACTAACATTGGTTTCGGTACTGACAAAATTTATGTTGTTCAAACGTTAAATACGGTTATTGAGCGCTGCATATTAATGACAACTGATCCAGGTGACATTGTTTTAGATCCAACTTGTGGATCTGGTACGACCGCATATGTTGCAGAACAGTGGGGACGAAGATGGATTACAATAGATACTTCCAGAGTTTCATTAGCACTCGCGCGGACGCGCTTAATGACAGCAAAATATCCTTATTACCTTCTCAAAGATGAAAACATACGTAATGGATTTGTGTACAAATCAGTTCCACACATAACTCTTAAATCTCTTGCAAATGATGAGCCAGCCGAACAGGAGATTCTATATGACCAGCCTATCCTAAACAACGATATTATTAGGGTTGCCGGTCCATTTACAGTTGAGAGTTTATCGCCTCACAGAGTATCAGATGCACAGGAGATGGTTTCATCAGAAAATTTTGTGGAAACAGTTGTTTCTAATCTGTTGAAATCTGGTGTGCAAACGGGTAAACGTGAAGAGCGAATGGAATTTGTGAATCTGGATATCCTTCCAAGCGGTCCTGAGGTTCAAGCTGTAGGAGAATATAAATCCGCAGATGGATTAAGGAAGGTCGCAGTTTCTATTGGTCCTGAATTCGGCAGTATAGATGACGATTTTATACGCGATGCGGCGAGTGTGGCAAAGCGATTTGCTAGTTTGTTGGTTGTTGCTGGAACTTCTTTTGAAGCATCAGCATTTTCCGAACCATCCGACGTAAATGGATTGAGAGTCATGAAGGTCAAAATAAATCCAGACCTATCCATGGGCGATCTTTTGAAAAAGACAGGATCTGGAAATTTATTTCTCGCGTTTGGAGATCCAGATGTTCAAATGCGACAAAGCAAAGAGGGGTATGTAGTTGAGGTTATTGGTGTGGATGTGTACGATCCCGTAAAAAGTGAAATTCGATCCAGCGGTTCGGGAGATCCAGATCATGATATTGCAGCATGGTTTATTGACACGAATTATGATGGGCGAGCGTTCTTTGTCACTCAAGCATACTTCCCGGGTGGGAATAATCCTTTTGAAAAACTAAAGAAAGCACTCAAAGCGGATATTAACGAAGAAGTGTGGGATTCACTAAACTCCACAGTTTCACGTCCGTTCGCAAAACCATCAACAGGGAAAGTAGCAGTAAAAGTGATTAATCATTACGGCGATGAGGCGATGAGAGTTATAGATATAAAGTAATGTTATTGAAGTTTGCCGATAACTTTCCCCTGGATCTGAAAATTATTTCCAATAAATGGTTTAAAACTGGAATCAGTACTCTGTGGTATGAGTAGACAAAAACCATCCATCATTTTAAATTTTTTAAGTGTTGCCTCACTTTCGTCAGCATTACATGCGACAACAACGTCACCATTGTTGGGAACTGATTGTGGTACGACGATAACGACGTCTCCAGGTAAATAGCCTGCCTTATCCATGCTATTTCCCTTAACTCGCAAGAGAAAGGCGTCTTTTCGACCATGAAGAAGAGAAAGTGGCACATCTCTCTGCTCTTCAATATTTTGTTCCGCGTAGGTTGGTGCCCCCGCTTGGATTTCGCCGACTAGGGGAATCTTTGTAGTTTTTTCGTTTTTGTCAATAATTTGGATTGCCCGCCTAGCGTGTTTATTGCGGCGAATATATCCAAGTCTTTCGAGCTTTTCGAGCTGGATAGTAACTCCACGAAGAGATTTTATGTCCGTTCCGTCGCGAATTTCGGGTATGGATGGGGCATATCCATTCCTTTGGTGATACTGGTTAACAAATTGGTAGACAGATGATACGCGACCTGAAAGGTGAGAATTGGTATCCATATTTCTACTTATTGTATAATTCTACCAAACGGTGTATAAATATGCAAGTGGGTTGACTGACTGCCTCCGAACCCAGGAGGTTTTTTTGTAGAAAAAGGTGGTGATCAAGATGATATATGCAATTACATATGATTTGAACAAAACAGGGCAGGATTATCCAGCCTTGTATCAAAAGATACAAAGTTTAGGAGAGACATTCCATGCGCTGCAGAATTTGTGGGTGTTAAGTACCACATATAGCGGGGCAACTGTGCGCGATGAGATTCGTAAAGCGGTAGATGCGAATGATCATATATTTGTCGCACAGCTATACAAAGGCAGTTATTCAGCATGGATGCCGGTGACGGCGCATGACTGGTTGGAAGCGAGGTTATAAATATGACAAATTACAACGTTGTTAATAATC
The DNA here is from genome assembly GCA_964449585.1 of uncultured Gammaproteobacteria bacterium. Lineage (GTDB taxonomy): Bacteria > Patescibacteriota > Microgenomatia > UBA10105 > UBA927 > UBA927. Next base: position 155,815 of record CAYUZE010000001.1, read on the forward strand.
CGAACGGTGGTTGGGATGTAAAAAGAGATGGTGCGGAGAGAGCAAGTGTGCACGCGGATACGCAAGGTGAGGCAGAATCTCAAGCGAAGGGTTTTGCTGGGAATTCAGGTGGTGGTGAGGTGCGTATTCAAGGGAGAAACGGTCAGTTTCGTGACAGCGATACGGTTGCACCTGCACATGACCCATACCCGCCACGAGATAAAAAGCATTAAGGAAATGGTGATATGAAATCAACAATAAATACAGAAGGTAAAAGATATACCGTTGAAGTATTTATGATGAAACCTCTCGAAGGCGTCTATCGGTTCGGAGTTCAAATTTGGGGAGGCAGAGAAATATTCCCCTTCTCCATAAGGCTGCCCAAAAAGTTTATTGAAGATGAAATTGATGCAAATAATGATAAAGGATATTTGGAAAATCTCACAATGAGAGTGGTGGTGGATCACCTAAAGGATATTCTTTCCCTCGATCGAAACGGTGTGATGGCAAATCTTATTTATTGGTTTAAGGATGCAAAGTATAAATATGATGAGGAGGTGAAAGATGGAAATTCTTACAAAACCGCTCAATAGCTTCAGTTTCGATGATATCGTGTCTTTCCAAAAACAAAATCATGCCGAAGGCATTGAGTTAGATTATAAAAAAGTATTCCCTGATAAAGGATTGGCAAAGATTATCGCATCGTTTGCGAACACGAGAGGTGGGATGATAATTCTTGGAATAGAGGAAGATGAAAAAACTGGGTTACCCGTCAGCGCCAACGGCATTGTTCCTGATAAACATGATGACAGAGTATATCAGTACGTTGGAAATATTAATCCGATCCCAAAGGTTGTATGTCACACAACCAACGAGGTTCATGGTAAGGTATTTGTTTTGATCCGCGTATTTGAAGGCGATGAAACCCCATATTATGTTTATAACGATTCAAATATATGGATAAGAACAGGGAATATAAGTAAGCCGATCGATATTGTTTCGCCAGAGGGCGCAGAGCTTCTATATAAGAAAAGTGAACGCGCAGAAATTGGAAGGATACACAATTTAGACTCAGCTGAAGCCAATTTTCAGGCATTTATAAAGAGAGCGGAAAAACAACGAGTACGCGAGATCGAAATTGAAAAGGAGAACTACGAAATAAAGAAGGCTCACAATGAAGACGGGGATAGTTTTCCACCATTTAAATCCCAAATTTCTCAGTCGCCAGTCGGGAAGAATGTTTCGTTGTTAAAGATAATTGTGCAACCTTATTACCCACGTGGCGAATTTGTTCGTCCGTTGGATATTGAACCTATTATTGTTGACTCAAGAAGTCAAAATAACGTTTATGAATTTCCAGCCAATAGAATGTACGAGTCTATTAAAGAGGGAATGATCTTTTTTGACTGGTCGCGACGTGATGGGGAAATACAATGTCAGCAAATATTTGCTAATGGGTTGGGATACAGCATCCATGACGTTTTACGTCCCATACCCGACGGACAATTGGTAACACACTTGGGTTGGTTTGCGGGAGAGCTTTATATAACCTTGTCTGGAATGAGGAAGATATTAGAAAAATTTGGCTATCAGGGAGCGCTTATTGGTAAAGTGTCAATTGAAAACATAGAGGGTGTAATAATAAATCCAATAATAGAAAGAATGTTTCCTGGAGATACGAAGCCTTCCGTTTTTGCTCATCGAGCTTGGCCGTTAATACTCGATACAAGGATTTTATCCGAAACAGACAAGCTTAGGGACTTTGTAACGGAATTGGTAAGGGATATTCACTGGGCGTTTGGCTATAAAGACGTTTCAAGGCAAATTTCAGCGAAATATCTAGTTGATAAAGGGTATCTAAGAGAGACTTGAGATTCGATGACTTTTGACTTAATAAACAAAAGGCTGTGTAATAGTTAGCATGTCCCAATACTACAACCCAAATCGAATTCGTAATCGATATGAAGCAGGCTCAGCAGATGCCTTCCGCTTGAGCCGGTCGAAGATTGACCTGTATATTAATTGTCCACGATGTTTCTATCTTGACCGCAAGCTCGGAGTGGGCCAGCCGCCGGGATATCCGTTTAACCTGAATTCAGCCGTCGATAAACTTCTGAAGAAAGAGTTCGACATTCATCGCGCCCACGGTACTAGGCACCCGCTCATGGAAAAATATGGCATAGATGCCGTGCCACTTGTGCACGAAAAGATAGAAGAATGGCGAGATTCATTGAGAGCCGGTATTACGCATAGGATAGATAGCACCAATGTTGTGATAACCGGAGGTGTGGACGATGTATGGGTAAATCCGGCTGGTGAGTACATTATCGTCGATTATAAATCCACATCTAAAGACGCAGAGGTGACACTCGATGCCGATTGGCAAATCGGATACAAACGTCAGATGGAAATTTATCAGTGGTTATTCCGGAAGAATGGTTTCAAGGTCTCCTCAACCGGCTACTTTGTCTACTGTAATGGAAATACAGACAAAGAAGCATTTGACGCCAAGCTGGAATTTGATATCAAAATTATTCCGTATATTGGCGACGACTCATGGGTAGAAAAGACAATTTTAGAAGCCATAGAATGTCTCAAAGGCGAAGCGCTATCTGCGTCCGGAATAGATTGTGATTTTTGTAAGTATCGGAAAGCAGTAAAGCAATTTGAACAGTAAATATGCCCAAAAAAACATTAGCCAAATTTGTTTACGACAAGCTTCAAGAGGGTAAGTGGCCGGGAGTCACTCTTGATGAAAAAAAACAATCCGTTCGTATTCCAAGTGGAGATATACTCATTTCAAAAAAGGGCAAATACCATTTTTATTTCTATTATTTTTCAATAGACACGCGTCAATTTAATTTAAGAAGTGGGTACAGTGAGCTGATTTTTCCAAAGAACTTGGATATAAGAAAAGTTCTTTATTTTAAGACAAACGGGAATTACAAGATTAATAATGAGCGCCAGTTTAAGAAAGTAGTTAATCCCCTTGGTAAACATGTAAATAATATCAAACTCTCTACCACCTCAACAAATTTAAAATTCTATAAAGATTCCCTGATTCTTCCGATCCGCGTGTTTAAGGATACGTTAAAAGACGCTGAATATATTAATACACGAAGTACTGCATACAGAAACTCCGCAGAGAATTATTTGTCAAATATAAAATCCCACAAATACAGTAACAAGATTAAACGTAGAACAACATACATGGAGAAAGGCGAGTTTCGTTTTTTAGTAGACCGCTTATATCTTAAATCAAAAGAAAACAAAAGTGATTATCTGAAATATCTCGACGAATATGACCTCAAAGGGATCGAGGAATTACTTAGTGAGTTATTAAGGCATGACGTTCTCTCAAAGGATTTTTTGAGAGTACTTAATGATTTTTTTATTAAAGAGAAACTCAAAGATATTATTGCGTTAGGAAGAGAAATACTCGCACTAAAAACTACAAATCTTACTATCGCACCAGCACAACAAGTTATCACTAAACTTGGGTTGACGGAGGCGGGCCAGTTAGAGTCGCTTTGGCAAAAGTATTTTGAAAATTATCTCTTGTATTTGATATTTACTTATAAGAAAATTTTTCCAAAGGTGGTGCTGAAGAATATAGATGGAGATAAAAAATATCCTGACTTTATTGGAATTAATCATTATAACGGCTTGGATGTTATAGAGATTAAAACCCATCTCAAAAACGCACTTATGTGGGATGGTAGTCATGAAAATTTTTATTTTTCTCCCGAAATGAGCAAGGCCATAGTTCAGACGACAAACTATATGGACGCAATTGTGCAGGTGAGATTTCAAAACGCAGATGATCAAACTAAAATTACCCAATCTACCGACGAAGAAAATTTATATCACCCAAGAGGGATTATAGTGATTTCATCACAAGCAAAACTTACTACGAAAATGGGACAGGACGAAAAACTAAGAAGGGATTTTACGAAATTAAGAAATAGTTTACACAACATTGAAATTATCACTTTTGATGAAATACTTAATATTGCAGATGAATATATAAAGAACATCGTGCCCGAGGAGGAAAATGAACGAACAAATTGATCAGCGAATTCGGAATATTCTTAGAGATCTTCATAAAGCCCACGAACGATCGATGCAGTTTAATGCCAAAGAATTGAAGCCAGGGGAACCAATCGTTCCGATGGACTTATATGATATGGCTTTAGCTTACGATGAAGAAGAGCGTCAACTTTTGTATTTGGAACTTGCTTACAGTGAAAAATATCCTCAACAATACTCAAAGGATCAAGTTGATGATATAAATAAACGAATAAACAAGTTGACTCATGATATCAGGGCTTGGCAGAATCGACAGATTCCGAGCGAATATAAAGAATAAATTGGCATTTAGTCATATGGAATCATTCATTCTATTTTTTGTCATCTTAGCGCTTCACACTTATGTGTTTATGTTCCAACGCGCGACGCTTACGATAGCGAGAGTTATAGAAATACTTCCTATTGCTCAGGTTCAGGCTATTTTAACTCCTAATTGGGTTGGTGCTATCGGCTGGATCAGTACGATTGGGTTGTATGCATCACTGGTATATATTTGGCTTCAGCATGGGTTGTTATGGGCGCTCGGTGCTTTTGTTGCTAGCCATCTTTTAACGGCAGTAATTCCTATTCCGTCGGTATATTTCTATAATCTTGTTCTTCGACATCTCACCAAAGAAATTAGTCGTGAAAAGGATAACGAAAAGAAAGAGATATTTGTGGAGCTTCAGGAAACCGTAAAGAAGATCAGTAAAAATTACAGGGTTACTTGATTACTGATTTTTCCATTATTCTTCTGCGGTTACTCGATATGATTCTCAACAAGACAGTGCTGATATTAGAAGACGATTTGCGAACGCTTTCCAAGATATTGGAGCGGTTAGCAGTTGTTGAAGAAGATCAGCCGTATGATTTTGCACTTATCGTGCTTACAAGCCACCTTCAGGTGCAGGAGTATATAAACGATCACTCAAAAACCTCATTTGACATTATTCTTCTTGATCGGGATTGTAAGCTCGGTGGGTCATTCCATGTTCTTGATCTTGAGCGACTTGGCCCGGAAAAAGTGATTGCTATTTCTTCAGTACCTAAATGGAACGAAGAAGCGAAGAAGCGTGGTGTCACGCGAGTGGTACCAAAAGACTATCGCAACCTTGACGCATTTGCTTCAAAAGTTGCCGACGAAGTGTCAGCCATGCTTAAAGGATCCCAGGTAACAGAGGCGAGTATGCACCATATTTTTGATAAAGAGAATTAAGTAAGGAGAGGCGCGAGAGCCTCTCGTATCTTTGTTTCATTGTAAGTATTCGTCACAGGAAACGAGATGAAACGTATACCTGCTTTTGTAAGAACATTTTCGATCTTCTGATCTCTATTTCTTCGATTGAATTGCAGGTGTGACTTGCCATTCAGCTCTATCGCAAGAACGGGAGACATTGCTTGTTTATCAAATAACACAAAGTCTAAAGATAGATGATCAATATGTCGGTAGAGGTTGTCATGGTCTTTGACGTCATTTTTGACATCGAGAATGGTTGCAAGTCGTGCCTGGGGGTAGATGTAATATTTGTCGCCATAGAGTTTTATAAGCACATCAAAGAGCTGTCGTTCATCAGCGCGCATGATAGACGGCTTTTTAGTGAAAAATCCTCGGGCATCCGCAAGATCCAACAGTTCATCATGTATTTTGTGATATTTATCTTTGTAATAGATCGCTATCCATGCAAACAGGACGATAAAGCCGATAAGGAGAGCGAGGGCAGTATTATTGAGCGTGGCAGTAAGTATTGGCATACATTTACTATAGATCTTCCGAGAGTATAATCAAAGGGATTTTTATGGATTACCTTCATCCAAAATCCTATTACGACGACCAGTATGATCTCCATACCATTGAGCAGTCTCTGGAATACTGGAGTGTCGGAAAGAAGATGCAGGAGAAACGGAGTGAATTCAAAGGGACGGACGAAGAATTTCAGCGGGAAACCCTGAAAGTCGTTAGCTACATGACCAACATTCTTAAGATTGAACGATTCCGTCATCGGACAGAGCAGATCGGGGAATGGATGGAAAGGGATAGGAAGATTCAGGAAGTGCTGGATATCGCAACACCGCCGGACGATATCCGGTGTACGGCATGCTCTTCAGACACCAATATTACCTCCAGAGATCTCTTCGATGCTTACGACAAGCATCCGTACGTCCTATTTATGTTCGAGTGTATAAAGTGTCATAAGCGACAGGCACTCTATGCAGACGGGCGACCATGGCACTACGAGCCATCCCGGTGTCCTAAGTGTAGTGAAGCGTTAGAAAGCACCGTGAAACACGGGAAGGATACCCTGACGACGATCTACACCTGTACGTCGTGTTCGTATTCCCGAAAGGATGTGGATGACTTTGCCAAATCCCGCAAGGAACGGGAAGCGAAGGAGAAACGGGATACAGAGTTACTGACCAAATACCGAAATGAGTTCTGTTACAGCGAGAAAGACGGGCAGGAAGCAGTACAGAGTATGGATACAATCGTTCGGGTTGTGGATGAGATCAAGGCCAAGGAGAAAAAGGAGGCAGATCCGGTGTATCAGCAGGCGATGAAGCTCAAAAAGATCAGTATCGTAGATATGGAGAAGCTCATTGTGGATGCAGTAACCCCTCAGAAATATATCCGGTTTACCCTTGGGCAACCGATCATGGGACGATTTATTGAGGTTTCATTCACCGTGCAGGAGGGGGATAGCAGTCGGCATGAGTACGACAGCCGGAATGAGCTCAGGAAACTTATCATTAAGGCGTTGGAAGGAACCAACTGGCGGCTCATGAGCGATGGAATAACCTTCCGGCTGGGCGTGTTAGCCGGACGCCTAAAGGGGTTAGAAAACCCCGACGATATAGCCGATTCACTTAAGCCCGAAACCGGCTCGTAATCTTACTCATCTCGCCACACGTATTTGTATCCGATTGGCGCGATAGGCTTGATCGGCCGAATTGGTTTTATCGGCTTTATCGGTTTGATGGGTCGAATAGGCGGGATCGCTTTAATGGGTTTAATTTTGAATGGATTATCTTTCACTAAAGTCCACGACATATTACCTCCTTATTAAATTTTTGCAGTTACCGGACAGACTAATGGTCCATCTTGTCTGGATGCGTTATTGTACCAGTGCAACGGTCGTAAGTTGGACAGCATATCAGAACCACCCGGAATGATATGGTCGATTTCCCAACCGTTGTTAAACTGTTCGGATCGGACACCATATTGATTCCTCGCGATGTATGCGCCACATACGTCCTTGCGTATCTGGTTTGGATCTTTCCCTGGGACAATTATGCCCTTTGCCCAAACTTGCTGGACGATCATGTCGTCGTATTGTTGTGCCATGTGTAAGTCACCTCCTTTCGGTGGAAAAAAATTCTGACCCTAAGCGGAGAAGACCGAGGACGTGTAGTGGGATTACCTCTTGCCCGTTCTCGCTTACCCCGCCTTTGGCCGGTCGGAATAAGCATTTCTCTTCATTGAAATACCTGAGTGGAGTGTAAGATTAGCAGACGATTCAGTCAACTGCTAATTTATATATCAAACACTATCAATTTTAAGATTCAGCCACAAAGGAAAGTAGAGACACTCCCTTTCTGTGGTGTCTCATTTGTCTCATTTAGCCTCGGCTATGGGACACAATCTGGTACAATACCTTCTAGGAGTATAGAGGGACTATAGGGACATTAGGGTTCCAGACCCGTATGCTCCGCAAAATCAAAATGTTGTCCTGCCCGAAGCTGAGAGGGAACGGGATAATAACCTAACTTTTTAGGTTATATAATAATTTATATGTAACATATGGTTAATGAACTCGGTAATGATGGAACAGATATATTAGGTATTCTTCATGGTGCTTCCAACTGGACGAGCAAACGAAAAGACAAGACGCAGTCAAGCGAGTTAGCTCCCGATGTTTCCCCTCATGTGCTAAATGAGCTGCCCTCAATGTCTGAATTACTACCAATTCGAGTATCAACAAGGAGATACACTCCGAATTCAAGTTTGGAATGGAATGATATTGGTCATCCTGGTTTTAGAGTTTTCCAACGTGAGCATGCAGCCCACAATGAATATGAAGAAGACTTAACAAAAGCTTATGCAAAGGGTATCAATCCTGAGTCTCCCGTAAATAGAAAGATAGCTTACACAAATTCATGGAAAGCGAATCCAAATAGAGTTGCATTTTTAGTGTTTAGCCCTGCGACTGCGGCAGACAGCGCAGTTATGAATAAACTGCAAGAAGCATCTTCATCAAGACAGTTTTTGCATATGGAAACTAAATCAATGCCTCTCGATCGTTTTCATGAATTAATGAATCAAGGATATCCAGTTCTGAGTGCTGTTAGGCCATCCGATGATGATTTACTTTTTATTGATACTCAATATGAACCATTGACAGAGGGAGGCAAGGGTCGTTTGGCAAGATTGCCTCAGGGAATAAAAACAGGGGTAATGATGGAAGAAATTGATATGCGTAATGGAAAAGTATTATGGACACCAGACGTTTTACAGGATAAAGGACTAATTCGTGATATCGCCCGTGCCTATCATAAATTGCGGTTATTTAAACCTGAGGCACAAATCTATTTTCCTCAGGGGTCAGACACGATTCCTCAGTTTGGAGATGATCAAAAAACTCTTATTGCTCAAGCTCTCATGCACATGTCAGGGAAGCATTTTAATTGGCATTCTTATGGTCCTAAAGAAAATGGTCCAGGATTCGTTCGGCTGGGTTTTTCAAGAAACAAAAAAGAAATTGAAAAGCAGGATGCGTATATAACACCCACCCTAGTTGACGACACTGTCGACCTTATTCGTCATTCGTTTGCTCATTCCTGGCTTGAGGCACACTCACAGTGGAATAAATTGAAAGAAAAATTATTAGGCTGATATACAAATTGTGAACTCAGGATTGAAAATTACGGTCTTGAAATAGGTTATAACACGGTAAATTGTTCTCCGCATCAGCATGAAGAAAACAACATTTTTGTTACCGGTTGGACTGTTATTTGTCCTCATGTATCTTTGTGTTTTTCTTCTTGGCAAGACCAATAGTCCGTTCGTATGCAGAAATCCGTATGTCGCAAATAATCGGGGCATCTGCGAATTCGCGGGGTGCAACTGGGGTGCTGGAGATTTGACCGGGCCACCGTTTTGCGGGGCGTACAAATAGGTCTCAATCAGATCCTCCACTACCCTTTCAGCAAAGCATTATGAATGATTTAGGAACGTTAAATGAAACAAGCGGAAGGATTTCTTCTGCCATCGCACGGGTGGAGAGCATTGTAAAAAACGGTCTATTTCCCGCAAGCGTTTTGATGCAAAAAGGAATGGATCACGAAAGAAGCGCTGATCCTGAACCGATGAAGTATTTAGAGGGGGTGACATGGCGGCGCGAAAATCCCGATTTATTGTTATGGGATGATCTGTACAAAAATTCGGATATCAGCGTTATCAAGGTAATGATGGAACGACCGGGTCAGGGAGATTTGCCTCAAAAGGGATTCTATTTAGCTGATGAAGTACGGAAACGAGCAATTTCAAATATACTGGTGGCGGTGCCGATAGCAAAAGATTTCCAACCAAGAAATTTTGTTCAATTTGATCATATTCCGCCGGAGAGAATCGAAAAAATCTATATGCCTAAACGAATTTTTCAGAGTATCGGTGGTCTGCTGCATCGGTTATCTGGTCCGCAGATTGAGCAGGTTCCCTATACTACTATAGATTTTCCGTTATTAAGTAGGGTTGATCGGTTAGAGGTGCCGGATTATTATCATGCGATACAAAAGGACTTTGGTAATCCTCGGCGTGACGTGTGGCTGACTGGTGTTCGCATGCCGCTCGGATTATAATTCGGTGATCTTATTTTTATGGATGAGAGTTGTTGAGAATGATAATCATCACAGGTCAATATCGTGCAAAATCCGATCCCATATACAACTACATCTGACGAGGGTAAGATTGTGCCCTGATCGCATATGAATATTTCCTATACACCGAACTTTACCCACTTTTACCTGTTTTATTACGAACGGTTAAAAAAAGTTGGTTTTCTGTTGAAGTTCTCCGGTATTTTACTCATCCTGTCGTCGTTGTCATTTGCGGGGTTGGCACAGCTGTTGAATATCCTCTTCATCGTCGTGCTTACGACACCCCGGCTATTGGCATATCTATTGAGCCTCGTTGCGTTTCAGAGATACAAAAAAGGGATAAAGGCAATACAGTATACGTTTGACGATAACGGAATAACATTTCGTGACGAAAAAAAGATTAGCTCGGGCAAAACAAAATGGGAGTTTTTCACTTCTTACACCGTAACCAAGCGTTATCTGGCAGTCCATGGTACGAAAGCTTTTTTGCCGGTGATATTTTTGGTGAGAGCTAACGTATCCGGTGAACATTGGGAGAAAGTAATGCAACTTGTAAAGGAGCATTTGCCTAATAAAAAGCGTTTGCCGATTATTGCCGTAGTACTGACTATCCTGGTTCATCTGATTTTTTATGTGCTTTATGCAATTTTGCTTGGTCAATTCGCATTGTCATTTTTGGGAATCTATCGTTTTGAATGTGTCGGATTGCAATATTGTACGGTGGTGACAAAACCCAGAAATAGTGAATGGCAGGAATATACGAATAAAACGTATGGGTATAGCTTTACGTATCCTCCCGATATGTACGTCGATACATCGTTTTACAATCCAAGCAAAGAAGAGAAACACGTACGGCTTTTGTTTTTTAATCCCACCAAAAAAACAATACCCGTAAAAAACGGCTTCGGGAATATGGAATATCAAAACGAAATTACGGTGAGGTACCTTGGAGAAAACTTATCCGATAAAGAAATTGAAGCGTACGATCGACACTATAAAAATTTTTATGCAAAAGATACCGAATCGGTAACACAGCCGGACTTTGTGCGCGGCAAGATTCTCTATCGGTACGAGAAAAGAGATAAAATAAACGATTTTTACTACCTCAATAGTATTTTTGCCGTACATAACAGGTATTTTGAAATTTCGTTACGAGCACCGCACGCGACCCCCGAACTCAACGGCATATACGAAAAAATATTGGATTCAGTTACTCCACGTTAATTTGAGGTTCCTCAGGGGGTGAGTCGACAACATGTATGGGGTGAAGCTGTCGCGTGATGAGGGTGAGGGGGCGTGGTAATACGAATTCGGTCAAGGTACGCCCGTAGATAAGCGCGCCGAGCGCGTGCCCCTGTTTGTTACGGAAGATATCATTTTTAAAGGGCGACCGACAAAGCGGAGTGTCGCAACAATTTCATCATCAGGTACAATAACCTGAGTAAGGCGGTAATCGAAGTGGGGCTATGACTGGAGATCTTGTTGACCGATATATACAAAAATATCCCGAGACGGTGCAGTTGCGGTTACGGGAAATCCAGGAGATTATTCGCTCCGTGGTTCCCGGTGGGGTGGAGCGGATTAGCTACGGTATTCCTACCGTAGATCTTTTCGGCAAGCATGTGGTGCACTATGCCGGATTTAAAAATCACATAAGTTTTTTCCCCACACCATCCCCTATTCCGATTTTTCAGAAGGCGCTTGCCCGGTATAAAACATCAAAAGGAACCATTCAGTTCCCTGCGGATGCCCCTATCCCCCGGGATCTGATTCGACGTATAGTCGCATACAGGGTTCGTGAAATAACGTCAAACAATACAACCCGTAGCACGGAATAAGCGGAAGAAGGGGACAAGTATTTCTTCAATTGCGGCTGATGAGGCGGTTTTGATCGGAAGCATTGCCGGCTTGCTGGTATTCTTATGACTATGCAATTATCGGGGGTCACGATATACTGGATACATGCAACAAGCCGGTTCTCCGATGCGTAAAGATGAGGAAGTATATGCGACGTGGAGTTCTCCTTCGCGGCTGTTTAAAAAGCGCGACCGTGAGTTTTTTGTCAATATTTTTGCCATCGTCTTTCTTTTGTCGGTCATCCTCGTGTTTGTGCGAGAATTTGTGCTTATTGCGACCGTTCTCTCGATCGTTTTCTTAATTTATGTGCTTTCTACCGTTCCTCCCGAAGAAATGCGCCATCGGGTGACCAGCTTGGGAATCGAAAGCGGCGGACATTTTTACCGATGGGAAGAGTGTGCCGATTTTTGGTTTGAAGAGCAATGGGGACAAACAATACTGGTGTTACGCCTTTTTATGGCTCCCCGGGTGATCATACTCTTGGGGGATCAACCGAAGGATAAACTGCGCGAATATGTCGCAAAATATATTCCGTATAGGGAACAGCCGGATCGCACGTGGGTTGATAATGCCGCCCGATGGATAAGCGAAAAGATTCCATTGGAAAAGCCGCAAGCATAGCGTGGCCGGGCACGTTTGTTGTACAATACGGAAGGTATTCGCGCCCATAGTTCAATGGATAGAATAGGAGCTTGCGGAGCTTCTGATACAGGTTCGACTCCTGTTGGGCGTACACGAGATTTATGTCTTCCCGTTTTTTTATTGCCCTAGGGATCCTCTTTTGTGCTGCGGCCGGCATCGTTACGCTTTGGAGGCAGCCGTTCATAATATCATTGCTTCTTATCGCGTTAACGCTTCTTAAGCGCCGGCTATTGCCCATTAAACGAGAGTTTCTCTGGTATATGGGACTTACCTTCGGAGGCGCGATTGTGGAAGTGGTGATGGTCAATATCGGCGGCGGATGGAGGTACGCCAAACCGCAGTTTCTCAATATCCCGCTCTGGATGCCGTTATTTTGGGGACTCGTTGGCACGACGGTGATCGTGCTTTATAGGGAATTAATCGGGAGACATTCATCGGATTTTTGATACGTCTATGAAGATTGCCGTATGCGGAAGCCTTACCTTTCACCACGAGATGCGCGAAGTGGAAAAAGCGCTGCGTTCTCTTGGCCATACGCCGCTTGTTCCCAAAAGCCTCGATCTTATCGATACACATGGATTTAAAAAACCGGAGACGGTGAGCGAACGCCTTGCCGCGGAAAATCACTATGATTTTATCCGAGAGCATTTCCGAAAAATTGAACAGGCGGAAGCAGTACTTGTAGTGAATCCCCCGAAAAACGGCATAGAAGGATATATAGGAGGGAACACTTTTCTTGAGATGGGAATAGGATTTTATCTGGGGAAAAAACTGTATGTGCTGTGTGCGCTTCCTCGTATGGGGTATGAACTTGAGCTTGCAAGCATGCGTCCCACGGTGATTGGTGGAATTGCCAACCTCTCCATTATTGGCGCTGACGGGGTTTGAAGTATAATACGGGAGCACTAACGTACCGGATATACCGGCACAGCCCTAAGTTGCATGGAAGGATGCCGGAGCGGCTAAACGGCCAGGTCTCGAAAACCTTGGGGGTCGAAAGGCCCACGCGAGTTCAAATCTCGCTCCTTCCGCCGATAGTTATTGAAGTTTCACTATGACAATTACCATTTGCGGCAGCATGCAGTTTCATAAGGAAATGGCCGTGATGCGGGATGCCCTGAAAGCAAGAGGGTATCGTGTTTTCGTGCCAGGAGAACTCGACGATATTCACAAAAATGAATCCTATATGGATTCCGACGAAGAACGAATTACCGTAAAAATCGAATACGACTTTATCCGCGAACACTTTCGCAAAATTGAACAGTCGGATGCGATCCTTATCGTTAACTACGAAAAAAAAGGAATCCCCGGTTATATAGGCGGCAACACCTTCCTTGAAATGGGGTATGCCTTCGGTTTAGGAAAAAAGGTGTATTTGCTGTATCCGGTTCCCGATATGGACTACAAAACGGAAATGCACGCAATCCAGCCTCTTGTTTTGGACGGCGACATAGCGCGCATCGGCGACTAAGGTTGTACTTCCGCGCCGTTTCTTGCCTCAATCGAGAGCAGTGTACGGATGACCGTCCCTGAGGTATCTTTAAGTACAATGTTCCCCCCGTTAAATCCTTTAAGTTCATTATTTTTTACTTTTTCGACGCCGGAAATACCATCATAACTATTGGTGGAATACAGGTAACTGCAGCATTCGTCATACAGCGTGTTATGCAGGTTGCCGATATCTACGATTGCGTTGGGATACGTTATCCGGGTGAATGCCGGGGTGAACGATACGCCGCTTACCGTTGCAAGTGCCGCGATATTAGGATCATTCATGAGGTGTGGCATGACACCGATTGCTACCGGCACGTTCGGGCGGGTATTACCGACGATGCGCTGATGGAGTGCCACTTTCGGCACGCGTCCGCCGAAGATGGTTTCCAAAAGTGAGAGCAATCGTTCTTCTTCTTCCTGTTTTCGCAACGCCGGGGTAACCCACACGGTGGATCCTAGTACATCTTCGGCAAGCGGTTTTTTATCGCTGCCGACGATGGCGCCGCGTTTTGCAGGAACGACCGTTGTTTCAAGTGTTGAACCGTCGGTATATCCTGGGATCAACATGTCCCATTGCCATTCAATTCGCCACCTATTTTGTTCGCGGATGAACGGAATGGTGATCTTGTGGGTAAATTTACCTAATCGTCGGGTAAAAAATGTCGCATCGGCATAAAGCGTAAATGTGTTGTTATCTTCGTGTATGCCGGGGACGATAGGATCCAAAAGAATTTGTTCAATCTCTCCGCCGTCCATAAGCATCATTCCCTGTCGACGAAAATCCTCGCGGCTTACCCGACTTTTGCTTTCGGTTGTTAGGTGTTCATACAAATCGGCAAAAAACTTATTATGTATTTCATACATCACTAAATTGACGGTATTCGTCGACGGCGGAAAAAGTATCGGGAGAGACGATGCGATATTTGCGATTGTCATAACGCTAAGAACGAAAAATAACACTCCCCTTTTTGTTTGTGAAAGCGCCGCACCGCCCGAGATGTACAGCAACGGAAGGACAAGAACGAGATATCTGGTCCAAAAAGGAATTACCGCGTAAACGACGACCATACAAAGCGCCGCACCAGAAATCAAAAGCAGGGGAGAGTGGTAATTTTTTTTTCGTAATCCCGCGATGAACGTAAGGATACTTAAAAGAAACACAAAACCCCAGGTTGGGCTCCATTCACTGGCACGTTCCCAAAAATGGGTAAACAGATTTTGGTATTGTCCGGTAAAAAGTGTTGCGATACTGCTCCCCCATGTCGGAGATATATTGCTGCCTCGATAAAAAGAAATCATCCATTTCTGTAATTTCAGCCATTCAATAATGGAGTGGCCCTGAATGAAATACCAGGTATAGGGGATGAGATATCCCGACACAGCCCCGATGATAAATGCCATGATGAGCCGCCAATTTTTTGTACGCTGCCAGAAATAATATACGCCGATTCCTCCCAATACCGGGGCAAAGATCGGCAATTTCACCTCGGCAAACAGCCCAAGCACAACGCCCGACAGTCCTGCTCCGAGAAAATTTCGACGGACGTTGCCGGAAGTGAGCGAAAACAACGACAAAAAGAAAAGCACCACGGTGAGTGCCTGCAACGCATCCATCATGGTGAGCGTGAATTGATTGGTAATCAAAGGATCGGTAGCCAGTAATAAGGCAACCCAAAAAGCGGATACCGAGTTGCCTAAAAGTTTCTTGGTCAAGAGAAATGTGGTAACGACAAGGAGGGAGGTTGTAATAAATCCGTAAAGATAGCCGTTCCCCAATAGCACGATACTTGCCCCGATGAGATATTTTCCCAGCGGAGGAACCTCGGCATTTGCACTTAAGAGATCTCCCCCTCGAATGAGACGATACCCCTCGTAGAGGTAAAGACCATCGTCGCCTATGACGCGGGGGGATAACGGTAACTTCCAGTGTGACTGTTCATACTTGTCTTGCCAATACGGCTCGTCAAAATGAGAAAAAAGTTGCGCCCTATTTGCAAAGACCACAAGAGTGAAATAACAAAAAAGGAGAACCGAGAGGATGGTACGAATACCTTTTTTCATGTGATCCCATTCTAGCAGAGTGCATAAAAGGGCGGTATAATACGCTTATTGCTCTCGTAGTTCAATGGATAGAATGCGGCCCTCCGAAGGCTGTGATATGGGTTCGACTCCCGTCGAGAGTACCAAAACGCTATACTACCCATATGGATGATCAAAAAAGACTTACCCATCTTATCTACGAAGCCGCCAACGTGAAGCGGATGCTTCGTACCGGATGGCAGCGGCTGGGAGACAACGAAGAAGGCGTCGGGGAACATTCGTTTATGACCGCGGTTATCGCTTATTTTTTGGCAAAGGAAATTAACGCATCCGATAATCCAGAACGGAAGGTTTCAATGGAAAAAGTATTGATCATGAGCATTTTTCATGACTTCCATGAAGGGCGGACGGGCGAAATGGATAAAATGGCAAAACGTTATATGACACGCCATGAGGATAAGGCAAATACGGATATATTCCAGGGTGTGGATGATGCGCTCCTTGCGACATTGAATGAATACGAGGAAAAGCAGACGCTTGAGGCACAAATCGTCTACGAGGCAAATGTTATCGCCTTTGGTGTCGAATGCCGTATTCTCATGGAAAAAGGCAATTCCCATGCAAAGGAATGGATGGACGCGAACTCACTCCGTGTCCGACTTCCCGAATCAGTTGCCCTCATGCGCGCGCTTGCGGATACCGATTCGCAGGACTGGTGGAAAGATATTCGCGATGCTATCCACGAAGAATTCGCAAAATAGCTTTGTGTGAGGCAAGGATAAGTCCGGTAACCACAATACCGCTTCCGAGAATAAAAATCGCGTTCAGTCGCTCGCCAAGGATAACAATAGACAATCCGACACTGATGACCAGTTGAATATAATCTTTGAGCGACGCAGTGGTTGCGGAAATATGTTTAATGACCCATTGAAATATTCCGAACGTGACGACGGTGACGGGAATCGCGGCATACAGTAACAGGAAAAAATATGAGGGAGTAAAGATCGCATCCGAAACAAACGTCTGACCGGTTGCTACCGCCATTACCAAACTAAACAATGCCAAAGTAAGAAAATTAATTTCTGTCATCACCACGGGTGAAAAAGTTTCCTGCGAAATAAATTTTCGGGATCCTACCAGGTACAGTGTCCAGCTTACGACGGAAAGTAAAATAAGAAGATTTCCGGTGATGCTGCCGCCTATACTCCGGCCTTCGTTCCAAAGCGGGAGAAGAATAATGATGAGTGTGCCGATAAGGCCCACGATTACCCCCAGTATTTTCTCTTTGTGGGTCCGTTCGCCGATGAGGAAATGAGAAAAAAGCGCGGTGAGAAGCGGAGTGCTGGTGTTGATAACAGAAGCGGCGCTTGCGGAAGTATGCACGATGCCGAGATAAAAAAATAAGGCGTTCCCGATACTTAGTAAGCTAAAGGGAATAAGCGTGCGCCACGTGTTCTTTGGTTTGTGTGCCCGCAAAAACCAGGGAAGAAAAATAATTGAAGCAAGTCCGAACCGGTAGAACAGGAGCACGTAGGGATGAAGCTCGGCAATAAGCATCTTGGCCGTAACACCTGCCGTTCCCCACAATACCGAGACGAGCAGCAGTCCCAGGAAAGCCTTTCTTCGTACACTCATTCGGTGATTATAGCACCGTGTTGAGCCCCCATGATGGTATAATAAGGCATCTGGAGGAGTGGCCCAGCGGCTACGGCACGCGCTTGGAAAGCGCGCGGGAGCAATCCCACGCAGGTTCGAGTCCTGTCTCCTCCGCAGATGAACATCGATGCATTGATTTTTACCTTGCCGGCACGGCAATTCCCCCACAACTCAACGGCATGCCGTTGTGATAGAAAATGTAGTATCTCTCAAAACGGATGACGCTATGAGTACGCAGAATGAACCGGTTGATGTAATCATTATCGGCGGCGGCCCGGCGGGAATGATGGCCGCACTTTCCGTACGGCAACACCACCCTGACTATTCGATCATCATTTTAGATCGCACGTTCGAGCTGGGGCGAAAGTTCTTAACGTCCGGTGCCGGACGAGGTAACCTTACAAACGTCAATTTGGCGAATGGTCCGAACGGATATTTTCACGGCGATCAGGCACTTATTTCCTCCGTTTTTTCACGATTCGGCTATCGTGATATCATGAAATTTTTTGAAGAGCTCGGCATTCCCACCTATGAGGAAAAGAAAACGAGCCGAGGAAAAATTTTTCCCACTATTGATCATGCCAAAACGGTGCGCGACGTGCTCGTTGATGCGCTTCTCGAAAAAAACATCCGTATTGTTACGAACGTCGCAATTCAGACAATAACGCGCGGAAACAGCGGCTGGGAACTTGCGACGGCAGGCACCGTGTATATCGGAAAAGCAATAATTATGACTCCGGGCGGACAAACCTATCCCGCCCTCGGGGCGGATGGATCAGGATATACGCTTGCGGCATCAGTGGGGCATACGATTATTCCCCCGGTCGTTACGGCGGTTCCCGTGGTTGCTAAAAATCCACTTTCACACTATATGCAGGGAGAAAAAATGCTGATGCAGGCAACCAGCATCATCGGGGGCGAGGCAAAAACCACTGCGATTGGAGACGTCATGTTCACCCAATACGGATTTTCGGGACCGGCAATTTTTGATATCAGCCACGATTTTTCGGTTCGTATCAATAGAGAAAATCGGAAAGATACCTCGGTGATATTGTCATTTTTCCCGGGAAAAACAAAGGAAGAAGTCAGACAAATTATCGAAAAACGGCTCTCCCTCCACGGATCAATGCCGGTTGCGCATAGCCTTTGGGGTTTATTTACGCAAAAGACTTCTGCGGCAATATGCGCGGTGGCCGGCTTGCCGAAAGAATTACTCGCGAAAGACATGAATCATGAGGATCAGGACAAACTCCTTACGGTGCTTACCGAATATATTTCGGATGTGTCCGATACCCGTGGGTGGAATGAGGGCGAATTCACGGCAGGGGGGGTGGATACCGATGAAATTGATCACCGGACACTTATGTCAAAAAAGGCGCCAAATGTGTATTTGGCGGGGGAAATTCTGAATGTGGATGGACAGGTCGGCGGATTTAATTTATCCTGGGCTTGGGCAACCGGTTGGATCGCCGGTCAACTGGGAACGTAAGATAGTTCAATGAAAAAAGTAAAAAAAACAGTCCAAACAAGACAATCAATACTTCCGTTGCTTGTCGGAGGTGCGGGTATCGTTCTGGTGCTTCTCTGCATTCGAGCATACATCTTAAAAACTACCGCATCGGTTGTCCCGCCCGCTATTGAAAAGGTGAGCAACTATCGAAGTCAGGACGGAGACCTCATGCTTTCGCTTCCCGAGCCGCTTTACGTTACGGAATCCGCCGCCCGGCAAGACGGATTAACCGTGGGGAGTATCGTTATCTCCTCCTCACCGGGTGGTGACGAGGCAATCAGTAGTCTTACCATTCGATATGGGATTCCCTTTATCGAAGGAAAGGGAGGCGCGTGTGCGGATGAAAACGGGACCTATTGGAAAAAAGAGAAGATATTAAGCGCGTTGATCGATGTGTGCGAGCGTGAACAAAGTCTGCATGCGGGATATCCGAAGCACCCGGTAAAACAGATTGAATATGCTTTTTTTATCGGGGGTAGCGGCATAACACCCCGGGATTTTGCTCTCTACAAGGAGATACTTATCAACGGTCTTACCTTTATTTCTCGGTGATATATACCGAAGCATACCGATGTGTAGGTTGAAGTGATACAAAATGAACGGGAACGAATTTTTACGGATTCTATCACGCAAAGAATTTCTTATTTCGAAGTAGTAAGGAGTGAATATCTCTGCGAAGGATTAACGCCGCATTCGGTTAAATCGCCTCATAAAAATTCGAGCAAAATTCTTCAATGTCTTTTATTGTCGCGGGTGTAAGCTGAAAGATTTGATAAAATTTTTTATCGAGCTTTGCCTGTATTGCAGAAAAATCGAAACCGGGTCTGGTGCGAAGGTTCTTCACGAGTGCCGCTACCGTCAAGGCAATTTTTTTCTTTTCTGCGGCGGGAGGCTCCTGATAAGGAAGGAGCCGAAGATAGTTTGCCGAAATATGATTCGTTCTGATAAGAACTTTGCGAGAAAAATACCAAGCAAGTTTTGTGTTTAACAGTCCGAGGGTATAAAAAAGAGTTTCTCGGTCGCGGAAAAAAAAGTTTGCATTTACCCCGAAAAGACAGTTTTTCGGAAGATATGCGGCGGAAAATCTGACACCGACGGATGAACAGGTAATTCCTTCCTTAAAAAAGAATTTTTCGTTGCGGACGAGGTAATTCGCTACGGTTCTTTGATACTTTTCATAATTTCTTTCGATAAAAAATTCCGGTTGATAGTAGTACGCCCTGCGTGCACCGTTCTTAAAATATGGAACCCACTGTTTGTTATTTTGCACCTCCTCACGGCGCCTAAGAAACCGTTTATCGTTTCCGGTTGATATCCCCGTTCCTCCCATGACAATATCGCCGAGACGGGCAGACGGATGAAGGTACATGTCCCGTATCTGCGGGGACACACCGATCAAAAACGCCCCGTTAGGATAATGGGTGAATTCATCCTGTTTAATATACTCAACGCGTTGCGGATGCAGGTAATCATCTTCGGTATGTACCCGATCGACAAGTCTTATCGGAGGCATTGATGTGCGCTTCGAAGAAATGGTCTCTCCTTCCATTTTTTTAGTTGCGGTAAGAATACAGGTGCGAACATCAGCAGATCTTCCGTGAAACAGTTTCCATGGAGCCAACAGCAATTCATGCATCTGTGTATTTCGTAAGAGAAACAGTCGAAAACTTTTATAATAACTGTTCGTAAGAAATGAATCGGAAAGAATCATTGAAAAAATTCCGTTTTCCCGTAATGCATTGATTGCCCTGTAGGCAATCATGCTGTACGTGTTTTTTGCATCTATTTCCTTAAATTGTTCTTTTAGCCGTTTTCTGTTTTCCCGAACATAGTGTGATTCATCGCCGTTATAGGGGGGATTACCGACAATAAAATCGTAGGTTTCGGGAAACGGGTAGGTTGCGTCAAATACCCGAACATTTGGAAATTTTTTTCGGAGGGCATCCACTTTTTGTTCATCAATATCAAATCCGTATAAATCGTCGCGAGAAATTCCCGCCTGATGAAGTGCCGAAAGAAATATACCGTCACCGACGGCAGGGTCAAGGATCTTCATGCCCTTTCGGTATGAGGAGAGAACGTTATTGCAGATATACTCGACCGTTTTCAGCGGTGTTTCGTAAAATCCGTTGACCCGGTCTTTTCCTAACTGTTCTTGGGTAAATATCCGCGGCATCGTATGGTACTTTCGGAGTGTACCCTTGAGGAAGAAGCGAAACAAGAGGCGAGTGTTGGGAGAGCAACAGGGTTAACAGCCGAATTCTCCCTCGGTGCAGGGAGCGATAAGAGGGGCGGGAGCGTTCTTTTCTGTTTCCGAAGAGCTGACAAGGTATGCTTTGCCTTTTTCAGGATCTTCTCCCGGGTTCCATAGCCCCCAGTAGTATTTCCATTCGCTCCATCCAATGCCGAGTTCTTTTACATAAATACCGTTTTGGGCAAGCACTTCCCCTGTCTGACGTCCCAACATGCAGACCATACTGTAACAATGTACGATTATTTCCTTATCTTTGGGAAGTTTTTTGAAGGCGGCGATTATTTGTTCCTTGGACATGGAAACTGCGGGAATATTCACCGCCCCTACGATATGTTCCTTGTCATATTCGCCTTTGCTTCGTAAATCCACCAACAGAAATGACGGATCTTTTGCATCCATACGCTTCCGCAACGTGGATGGACTGACAAGCACGCTTGTTTCCGTTTCATAGTGATCCCGAATGCGGGATTCATCGCTGAGGAACCGGGGGACAATCAACTGCACAAGCATTGCGCCAATGATTCCGAAGAGCAATGAAAGCACGATGACAGGAAGGACGGGGAGGCGGGACTGTAAAAATTTTCGTACGGTATGCATCGGTAGAAAAATAATAGCATATCCCTGAAGTATTTTGTATGGTAACTAACAATATAGTGTTGCTACCCCGCATGGGACTTCCGTGAGATACTACCCGTATGGGGAAAATAATCCGGGTTCTCTCGCTTATTCTCTTCTGCGGGTATCTTTTTCTGGGGTTTCGGATATTTCCCGGGTACGGAGTGCCCATCGATGAGTACTCCCAAATTGATCTTGGGAGAGTGAACTACGAGCGTATTGTCTCAGGAAGTCTCGAAATTCAGACGCATTATGACCGGCATTACGGACCTGCATTTGAAGTTCCGTTGTATGTTGTGAGTCAATTCGTTTCCCAAAAGACGGGTGCGGACGTCATCGCCGTTCGTCATCTGAGTGTTTTTCTTTTTTTTGCAGTTTCCGTAGCTTGTTTTTATCTCTTTTTGGAACGGATTTTTAAGCATGCATGGTACGGATTAGCTGGCTCATTGCTTTTGGCGCTTTATCCGCGATTTTTTGCGGAGAGCTTCTATAACTCAAAGGATATGACCTTTGTAGGCGTCACTGTTGTCAGTCTTTTTTTGCTTTCCCGCTATAACGGACGGAAGATTATTCCGTTATTGGTTGTCGGTATTGCCACGGGCATCGGCATTGCCGTAAGGGTGCAGGGATTGTTGCTTCTGGGTATATATGTCATCGCAATAGCAGGTTGGGGAGCTGATACGTTAAAGCGCCGGGTAGTTCATGCCGCCGCCTTTTTGGCCACAGGAGTTGGTGTTGCCTGGGCGAGCTTTCCACTGTTTTGGGACAATTTTTTTGAGAATCTTATCGGATTTTGGCGCGTTTCGGCAAATCAGATAGGGGTGGCAACGTACTATTTTGGGAAATTTTATACTAGCCCCGATTTACCATGGCACTATCATTTTGTCTGGATAGGGGTATCCGCAATGCTATCTGTGGTGGCGCTTTCGCTCATCGGTGTCGGTATGTTTTTCCATCAGCTTACCGCACACAAAAAACAAAACATTTTTCTATTTCTTTGTCTTTTTGGCATTATTGCGGGAACGCTCGCTACTTGTGTGTTTATGCGTCCCCGTTCCTATGACGGATGGCGACATATTTATTACGTATACCCCGCACTTATCACCTTTGCACTTTTTTCCATACAACGGCTCCTGACAAACAAAAAACGCCAACGTATTTTTGTCGCCCGGGTATTTATTGTGTTGCTGCTTGTTGATCTGGTGGGGGCTGCAGTGTTTTTGCTGAAAAACCACCCGCGGCAATACGTCTATTTTAATATTCTTGCCGGAGGATATCTTCATGCGAAATCGCAATTTGATTTTGATTATTGGGGGATATCACTTAAAGAAACGCATGCGTATCTTACCGAGATTGCTTCCCAAAAACGGTACCGTATTTTTTTTGATCAACGCTTGCCGTACACGGAAAACAGTATAATACCTTCGCTTATACCAAAAGGTTCGGTTGTCACAGATAACCCTGATGACGCGGACATATATGTTGCCGTGTTTCGCGATAAAAAAGCACCGCCGCCAAGGGAGCGGTTTGAGAAGGTGTACGCGGTGACCGTTGAAGGTGCGGATTTGTCAGCGGTATATGCAAGAAAAAAACCATAGAAATCACGCTATGTCAGAGCTCACAAAACTGCTGGTCCGCATTTATGACGATCCTGCATTCCGCGGAGCCATCGCTCCCGATATTTTCCCCATGGCAATTTCAAAAAAACAAGGGATATTCGTTACCGATCTCATCAATACGTATGCTCCCAGAGTCTTCGTCGAACTTGGGTTTCGGTATGGCATCTCATCGTTATGGATTCAGAGCGCTGCCCGAAAACCGGCACGGCATATCATTATTGATCCGTATCACCACATTCCGTATCCGCCTCGCAAGAAAACCATTGATACTCTTATTAAAAAACAATCCGGCGTGACACTGGAAGAACAAAAAAACAGTCAGGAAAAGTTGGCGGAATTATCGTATGACGGTATCAATGTGGATATGGCGTTTGTCGATGCCAGCCAATGGTTCGACAGCGTCATCACCGATATGTACTTTCTGACGAGAATTCTCAGAAAAAACGGGATTATCATTATCCGTAATATTTGGAGTAAGCCAGTACGGAAAGCGGTACTGTATTATCTCAAAAATCTTCCCTATACCATAGTGGGCTGTGCCCCCTGGCAGGAATGGGTGATACGGCATGTTCCCATGATCGGAGAATTACTGCTTCGCGTGTTGGTGCGCCCCATAGATTTATGCGTGTTACAGCTAACGGAAAAAGATAACCGCACCTGGGATCATTATGTCCCATTTTAATCATGATCACCTGTTTATTTGAAAACGGACACGAAGCGCACTTACGGCATGTCGTCGTGCATGCCATTGTCGAAAAGGACGGAGCGTTACTGCTGGTAAAGCGTGCCCCGAATCTTTTGGAGGGAGGAAAGTGGTCGCTTCCTTCGGGTTTTCTTGACCGAGACGAAACCGCGGCGGAAGGGACACTTCGCGAGTTATATGAAGAAACCGGTTGGCGGGGAGCGGTATCCTCTCTGTTTCTCATAAAAACATCCCCGCATCGTCCGCAGGAAGACCGGCAAAACGTTGCATTCCACTTTGTCGTTACGCCGACAAAAAAAACCGGAAAAGGGGATGCCGAGTCATCGGCAGTCGCATGGTTTCCCATCGAAGCCTTACCTTCTCTTACCGCACTGGCGTTTGATCATGGAGAAGCGGTTGCCGCCTATCTCCGTTTTCGAAATACGGCGTTTCCGCTCCCTCTTATTCTCTAAAAAAATACGGATGATCCGGAACATCCCCATTAGAATTCCGACGGCATGTATGGTATTCTGCGCAGGCTTATGTCCGATATTGATGAAATCAAATCAAGACTGAATATCGTCGATATCATCGGCGAGCGGGTAACACTGAAAAAAGCGGGACGAAACCTCAAGGGACTCTGTCCCTTTCATAACGAAAAAACTCCTTCATTTACCGTAAGCCCCGACAGACAGACATTTCATTGCTTCGGTTGCGGGAAAGGCGGCAGTGTTTTTGATTTTGTGATGTTAATTGAGCATGTGGATTTTGCCGAGGCTCTGGAAACCCTTGCCGACAAAGCGGGGGTAACCTTGGAGCGGCGTCCCGCCGATACGCCGGAAGCAAAAATCAAACAAAAAATTCTTGAGGCAAACCATTTGGCGAGCGAATACTATCACTATCTGCTGACGCAACATGCGGTGGGAGAACACGCCAGAGCATATCTGAAACACCGGGGAGTGACCGATAAATCAATGAAGACGTTCTCAATCGGCTATAGCCCCAATACCTGGGACAGCGTAGGATCGTTCTTACGAAAAAAAGGCTATGATGATCGTCTGCTGGAGACTGCGGGTTTGGTGATACGGGGAACCCGGGGCTATTATGACCGGTTTCGGGGGCGGGTGATGTTTGCCCTCAAAGATCATCGGGGGAACGTGGTGGGATTTTCCGGACGGGTGCTGGATCCCGAAGCAAAAGAGGCAAAGTACATCAACACATCGGAGACTCCCGTCTATGTCAAAGGAAAAATGCTGTATGGACTTGATGTCACCAAGGATTCGATTCAAAAAAATAACGAGGCGATTGTCATGGAGGGAGAATTGGACGTCATTTCTTCATTTCAGGAAGGGATTTCGAATGTTGTTGCCATTAAAGGCTCCGCGGTGACCGAAGACCATGTACGATTGTTGCGGCGTTTTGCCGAACGGCTTATTTTTGCGCTTGATAGCGATCTTGCGGGAGATGCAGCGGCAAGAAGAGGCATTGAAATTGCGGAAAAATCAGGCTTTGATATGCGGGTTGCGGCCATGCCGCTGGGGAAAGATCCCGATGAAGCCGCCCGAGAAAACCCGCTTCTTCTCAAGAAAGCGTTAAAGGAAGCGGTTCCTATCTATGATTACTTCCTTTCTTCGGCGCTCAAACGGAATGATCCAGAAACCGCATTCGGCAAACGAAAAATATCCGAGGAATTTATGCCCACATTGTTAAAGATCGACAATCCGATCGTGCAGGGTCATTATATACGGAAACTTTCAGCCGCTCTTGCAACCTCCGATGAAACGGTACGGGAAGGTATGGCAAAAATACGAATCAGCGGCAGTCTCCGGGGGAAGGAGAAAGAAAATCTTACGGAAGCGCCCCGGCTCACGCGGGTGGAAAAGGCCGAGTTGTATGTACTGGCGCTCCTGCTCCAGGGAAAAACGAGCGAACTGCTCCCGAAGTTTCTTGCCGCATTGCCTCCTTCGGCGTTTCGTTCGCTTGCGGTGAAACGGATTGTCGAGCATCTTGCCCAATTTGGAGCCACGCACGCGATGTTTGCATCGAAAGATGTAGCGGAAACGTTACCTTCGGAACTAGTACCGGTTTTTGATGAGGCGTTTATGTGGGATATCGCTCTTATCATCGATGATGAAACGCGATTTGATGCCGAGTGGCACAAAGCGATTTCCGAGGTGCGCCGGGCGCAGGTGAGGCAACACATGGAAGAAATAAGTAAAAAACTCCGTGATGAACAACTCTCTTCTTCGCAACATGACGCGCTGCAATCCGAGCTCAAGGGGTTGGTGGACGAATTTGCCGCTCTGGAAAAAGGCGCGTAAATACGTTATAATGCCTGATAAGCGAAGCTTGAATGAGTAAGGTGCTCATTGGCTCTCGGAGGTATCCATGCAAAAATCTAAAGCCACTGGTTCCAGTGATAATCTCATAAAGCAAGGCAAATCCAACGGATTTGTCACCCAAGATGACATCTTGGCGCTATTCCCCAAACCCGAAGACAAAATTACCGATCTTGATCATTTATATGATCAGCTGATTCGTGCCGGCGTCGATGTTTTTGAGACCACGAGTGCCGATATCGAACAGGAAGCAAGAAAGAGTATCGCCGATCTTGAAAAAGAAATCGAAGCGCTGGTGCGAGCTTCCGACGAGGGAATTTCCGATCCCGTACGCATGTATTTAAAAGAAATCGGCCGTATTCCGCTTCTGACGTTTGCCGATGAAATGAGTCTTGCCAAACGGTATGAAAAGGGAGATAGGAAAGCAAAAAAGAAGCTTATCGAAAGTAATCTTCGCCTTGTGGTTTCTATCGCCAAGAAATATATCGGTCGGGGGATGAGTCTTTTGGATCTTATCCAAGAGGGGAATCAGGGGCTTATCCGTGCCGTCGAAAAATACGACTGGCGCAAGGGATTTAAATTCTCGACATATGCGACCTGGTGGATCAGGCAGGCGATAACCCGTGCCATCGCGGATCAGGCGCGTACCATCCGCATTCCCGTCCATATGGTGGAGACGATTAACCGTTTTGCCCGAATAAGCAGGCGACTGATGCAGGATCTCGGACGGGAACCGACTCCGGAAGAAATAGCAAAGGCAATGGAAGTCGATGTGGTGAAAGTTCGCGAGATTATGAAGGTATCCCAAGAACCCACCAGCTTGGAAACGCCGGTCGGAGACGAAGAGGATTCGCATTTGGGTGATTTTATTTCCGATCCCGGTCCGACACCGTATGATCAGACCTCTCGACAGCTTCTGAAGGAGCACATGGAAGAAGTGCTTGCCACGCTATCCGATCGTGAGAAAAAAGTTCTCATCCTCCGCTTCGGTCTCGAGGACGGCAGACCGCGAACGCTCGAAGAAGTGGGTGCACAATTCGGGGTCACCCGCGAGCGCATCCGGCAAATTGAAGCAAAGGCACTGAGAAAACTTCGTCACCCCTCACGCTCAAAGAAGCTTAAAGATTATTTGGAATAAGCACTTCCTATGGAGCAGGAGACAATGTCCGCTTCCGTCATGCCCGAACCGCATCAACGAAGATTTCATCCCACGGATTTTTTGTTCGGAATACTTCTTGGCGCGCTTATCGGAGGGGGGGCGGTATATATCTGGCAACAGCGGGTGTGGCAACCTACGGTAAACGCTCTTAAAAAAGAGTACGCGGCGCTCAACGAGTCGTATCTTTCTTATACTCCGCCGACTCATCCCGTACCCGCCACGGAAAGCGGGGTGGCTTCATACGGCAACGGAGAACAGGTGAAGACGGGGAACGAGGAGTTTTCAAGAAAAAGCGTCGGATTTTCCCTGCCGGCATTGGTCGGGCAAACGCTTGATGTCACGGTATTTTCATTTAAGGGGAAAACCATCACCAACCTGCGCTCGGACGTGCTCGTTTCGGAATCCGAAG
Source organism: uncultured Gammaproteobacteria bacterium (assembly GCA_964449585.1). GTDB lineage: Bacteria > Patescibacteriota > Microgenomatia > UBA10105 > UBA927 > UBA927. Next base: position 184,009 of record CAYUZE010000001.1, read on the forward strand.
CGGGCATTGACGTCTGGCGTTATGATAACGCCGCAGAAGCAAAAGATATTCCCGACGATTTTGTGACGTTTTACGGGTATGAGAATTATGCGCTTTTTGCATCACCCGTCGCAGTGACGATGAATGATTCGGATGATACGTATACGACGGCAGACGGAACTATATGGAAGTATCAATATGAATATGCGCCAAGAAGTATCGGGGTGGTTTCGTTGATTACCTATGTGCAACCGCAAAAAAACAATTCCGGAAAGCCGCTTTTTATCAGAGTATGGCAAGCAGTAGGGCTCGGACACCAAAAGAACGATCCGGAAATTTCAAAGGCAAAAATTACCCTTGCCAAGCTTGTTGACGCGATCGAATTCTAGCGAACAGTTCCGTTACGGAAGAAAATATTTCACGGCATACATGAGGAGCGCAAATCCGACGACAACGATAAACGCGACTCCAAACTGAATAATAACGCTGTCACTCGGATGGACTGACTTCTTGACTCGGGCAGATTTTGCTTTCATATATTCCTCCTCTTTCTATATATCTAGCATAGAAAGTATTTGGTATCTTTGTCAATTATGTATTCCCCGGCATTGTTTCGTCCTCAGGCATACTTTATGATAAAGAGAGTCCGCGAATTTCGGGCGCCCTGCCTATGGTTATTGCCGATGACGTTTTGCAAAAAATTCTTATAGATGCGCATGTCGTTACCAACGACGAAATGCGATCGGTTGCCGATTTTGCAAAATCAGCTTCCATGCCGCTTTCCGACGCGCTGATCGATAAAAATATCCTCACCGACGGAAATTTAGGCAAACTTATCGCCGCACACCTGAAAGTGCCGTTCGTCAATCTTGCCGAAACCACCATCGCCGATGAGGTGTATCGCATCATTCCCGATAAATACGCAAAAACCCATAAAATAGTGCCTTTTTCCCGGGATGACAGCGGGTTAAAAGTCGCAACCGCAAATCCATTAAACACCCAGGTCTTTTCCGCGCTCGAGAAGAAAACGGGACAAAAAATCATCGTTCACTATGCGACGGAGCACGATGTGCACAACGCCCTTCAGTTGCACCGGCGGGAACTACAGTCCGTTTTTACGGATATGGTTGCCCGATTCCGTCGTGAAGAGGACGTTCCTATTTCAAACATTGTTGATTTACTGCTGCATACCGCCGTTGATGAGACGGCTTCCGATATTCATATCGAACCGGGAGAGTCCGACTCGCTGGTGCGTTTTCGTATCGACGGTATTTTGCATGATGTGCTGCATTTCTCCAAAACCATGCATAGCCAAGTCGTGAGCAGAATTAAAGTGTTGGCAAATCTCCGCACCGACGAACACTCAGCGCCCCAGGATGGAAAAGTACGTATCAAACACGATGAACAGTCGGTGGATATCCGTATATCCATCATTCCAATGGTGGAAGGAGAAAAGGTGGTCATGCGACTTCTTGTTTCGCATTTTAAATTGTTTAGTTTTTCGGATTTGGGAATGGAGCAATCCGCAGTGGACAAAATCAATGCCGCGCTGCACCGGTCCTACGGTATGATCCTTTCCACCGGACCGACAGGGAGCGGCAAGACGACATCGATCTATGCCATGCTCAAAATTCTTAATGTTCGCGACAAGAACATCACCACCATTGAAGATCCGGTGGAATATCGGATAAAAGGAGTAAACCAGATACAGGTGAATACAAAGACAAATCTTACCTTTGCCAGCGGGCTACGCTCCATTCTTCGGCAGGATCCCAATATAATTTTTGTCGGAGAAATACGCGATCCTGAGACTGCGGGCATCGCCATTAACGCAGCCCTTACCGGGCATTTAGTTGTATCTACGCTTCATACCAACGATGCCGCCACGTCACTGCCGCGATTGACGGACATGCATGTTGAACCGTTTTTGGTGGCTTCAAGCGTCAGTCTAATCGTCGCACAACGGTTGGTGAGAAAAATTTGTGACTATTGTCGCATCTCGTTTACCGTTACCGAAGCAGAATTACAAAAAAGCCTGCCGGCAAGCGTGATCAGCAAGCATTATATTCCCTTCGGCGTCAATAAAGAGATTCGGTGGTGCTCCCTTCAAGACACGTAATAAAGCAATCAACTACAATTTATTACTTAAAAAATCATTTGAGAAAATTGGTAGAGAGAATTACGAAGATAATTTACACGTCTTCTATGCGGGCATTTGATTTGCCTCTGGCTATTACACTTGGATCTACACCCACGATACGTTTAAGTGTGTCAATAGCAGACTGAAACATACTTTCTGCTTGTGCAGAGGTCGGTGGATTTCCAGAAAAGTGTGCATAATTGCCAAAAGCTTTTGCGGCTTCTTCACCATATCTCTCAGAAAATGCCTCGGAATCAAACCCAGCCCCGGTTGTAGTTCTTCCGTCACTTTTTCTCCGCATACGAATCCAATATCGAGAAAAGTCGTCCTGATCAGGAAGTTCATGATTTGTCATGTTTGTAGTATATCATATAGTATCAAATTCTTAAAATTATACTAATGTAATCATGTTTTGGATTGTCCATACATGTAATTAATCAGCCTCCTTTACTTTTTCCAATGTCTCTCTATTCATCCCGTTTGTTTCTATTTCTTTCCAAGTTGAAAGATAAAACTCAAGGTCAGATGCATATTCAAGCGTCTTTTGAATATGCCGATACAGATACCGTTTTGATCGCTCATCCGGGCAAATTATGATAATAATAGGAAACGGATGTTTTGCGGCTTCTTGCCAGGTATCCTCATCAAAATATTCCACATATTGATTGATTCTCCGTCGTAATATCATACGGGCTGGTAGTGGATCTAGTATGTCCAGGAAATACCGTTTCATTTTCCCGCTTTGCTCTTTGATGGCAATATAGGCATCAGGATGTGGATTGAGGATGTAGTCGTGTTCATATAAATCTGTCTTAGTAAAGAAATGAAGAACAGCATTGGTTGTTTTGACAAGTTCCGTAAGCGATAAATAAATATCTGCCAAGAACAGGGAATGTATACGAAATTGTTCTGATAATGTGTGTTCTCTCCATACCCTGTTCAGTAACTGTGGTTGAATCGTGCTTCCTTTTTCATTTGCTTTTTCCAGTAGATATTTTCTTCCTTTTGCTCCTAATGAATATAATGCAGCTATAGTTACGGTTTTTGGATTATAGTATTTCCGAATAAAGCCATTGTTAGTTAATTGATTAAGCCAGATGATTACGCGATTAAAATATTTGTGATTAAGGAGACTTTGAATTTGGAGACGATTGAGGAAACGAAAGCGATAGAGGTAAATAAGTATTTCTTCTTGCCGATGAGTAAGTATCATAGCATCTCTTTATATATAAAGAATAGTAGTGTAAGTAAATATAAATTATTTAGCCTTAAATATAAGGTAAATTAGTGTAAACACGCTTACACTAATTTGGAAGTATAACAGATTACCTAACTTATGCGAAGGGTGGAGTACTATTGCCAGTTTGGTATACTCAGAATATGCAAAAGAAGAAATTGGAAAATAACCTCTTGGTAAAAAAGCGACTTAAGGAAAATCAAACGATTGAAAAAAAAGATTTTATAAAGCTACTCAAGAAAGCAACGCGAGTTTCAAGGCCTTCTTCAAAGCGATCTGCCTAAGCATGTCTGTAAACATATCATCTGATTTTCTGTTTCCGTAGCGGAATCCATATTCATTGGCATAGTGTTGTAGGTACTTAGGACTAATGTGGGTATAGACTCCAGTTACTCCTCTTTTAAAAATACTCCAAAACCCTTCGATTGAATTAGTGTGGATGTCAGTTCCTTTAATTACATACGTTTCTTTGTGGTTCACATAGGAATGGTTGTATCCATGTTGGGTTAATTGTTGATATGCTCCTAGTTGATCGGTATATATGGTGGCATCCGTTGCCAAATTTTCTTTAATCTGTTTAAGGATTGTCCATTTGCCGGTGTTAGGGATATGTCTTAAATGGATTTTTCCTCCTCGCTGGAGAATACCCATGACGATTTCTTTCGGCTTCTCATTGAAATGTGGAACAAAGCGTTTGTTCTTTCCATCTCCACCAATATATGTTTCGTCACTTTCATTTGTGCCATCCATTGGCTCCCCATCATCAGTCATAAGTTTGCGAATCTGATGGCACATGCGGAATGCACATTTATAGGTGACTCCAACTTCTCTTTGAATCTGACGTGCGCTGATGCCACTTCGGGTTTTACTCATGACCCACATGACATAAAACCATGTCCGTAGATCAGTTGTGCTTTTTTCAAAGATCGTGTTTTTAAGAGGATACACTTGAGTTCGACATATACCACAAGAATAGGCCATACGGCCATCAAGTTTGTAGAAGTTGGTTAGTTTTTGACATTTTGGGCAGGTAACACCATTGGGAAATACGAATTTCTTTATTTCATCTAAACACGCTTCGTTATTAGGATATTTTCTCAAAAACGTCTTGAGGCTAAGTTGTTTCATTCTTAGCCAAGAATATCATATTTATCCCGTGTTGTCAAGGGATCATCACCAGAGATTCGGGTATATAAAGGGCAAGGATGTAAAAACTGCCGTTTTACGGGATACGCTGGGCGGGTCGGTATTTTCGAGGTATTGGAAGTAACCAAGGAAATAAAAAAACTGATTACCGAAAGAAAAGACAGTGACGTGATTGCACAAAAAGCGGTTGAGCAAGGGATGTTAACGATGCTTGATGACGGACTTATCAAGGTATCAAAGGGAGTGACGACAATCGAAGAAATACTTCGGGTTACCCGGGTGGAATCGTTATGAAAGCGGAAACTCTCACTCTCCAAAATTCTGAAAAATTGGCGTTGCTGAGTAATCTCTCGACTATGGTCAACGCCGGGTTAACGCTTGCCGAATCCATCAATTCACTCCTTGAAGACGCTACCGGTAATTTAAAAATCCTGCTTACGGGGATTGAGGCGGATATAACTCAGGGAAAGCCGCTTCATAGCGCCCTGGCTAAGTATCCTCGTGTATTTGATAGCGTTACGGTCGCCATTATTAAAGCGTCGGAGGAATCGGGAACCATAGATGTCGTGCTTAAGGATGTAAAAAATACCATAAAAAAAGACATGGAGTTTAGCGATAAGATTCGTTCGGCACTGACCTATCCCGCCGTTATTCTCGTAGTTTTTTTTGGCGTGCTTTTATTGCTTATTACCTTTGTTATTCCGAAAATTTCGGAAGTGTTTCTGCGCCTCCGCGTGGATTTGCCGCTTCCCACCCGCATTCTTATCGGTCTGTCGAATCTTGTGCTCAATTATACCCTTCCGACGCTTTTAGTACTGTTTGGACTTATTCTTATTCTCGTGTTTCTCTTTAAGCGAAAGCGTGCCTTTGTCATCAATGTTTTGCTTAATTTACCCTACGTGTCCACCATCGCGAGACAGATAGACCTGACGAGATTTTCCCGCAGCATGTATTTACTGTTGGTCTCCGCAATTCCCTTGTACACGGCACTTGAGTTAACCCAGGCAGTTGCGATGAAAAAAGATATCCGCGAGGCGATCGCGAGAGCCCGAGAATATGTCGGGGGCGGGAAACGGTTGACGGATGGCTTACGCGGGCAAAAAAATATTCCCTCTTTGATGCTCAAGATCATTGAGGTCGGTGAGCGAAGCGGTTCGCTTGATACATCAATGGAAGATCTGTCGGAATATTTTGATTATCAGGTGACGACCACGTTGCAGTATCTTATGACGCTGCTCGAACCGGTGATCTTGGTGTTAGTCGGCGTTGTTGTGGGAGGAATGATGATGGCGATTATCGCGCCGATTTATAGTCTTATCGGTCAAGTGGGGGAGTTCCACTAGCGGCGGTTTTCTTGACCAATTCCACCAGCGCTGGGGGTAATATATCCGCCTTCAAAATATGTGTTGCGGCTCCCATTTTGAGCGCGGTATCCAAAATCGGATCGTGATCAAGATTCGTCAAAAGGATAATGGGACCGTTGGGCGTTTCCGATTGTGTCTCCTGCAGCTTGGTGAGGACGCCGAGTCCGTCGAGTTTGGGCATCATTACATCGAGCAGAATGACACAAAAGCCGCCTTTACGAAGCTGTTCCAGTCCCGCTTCGCCATTCTCGGCCGTGGTTACCGTAAAACCGGCGTCCGTCAGTACTTCCTCATACAATTCTCGAATAAACGAGTCGTCGTCGATAATAAGGATGCGCTTTTCCATCTTTTGTATCTTACCCCACTCATAGGGTAAACTCAACGAATATCTATGGTAATCAGCACGGAACCATGCTGTAAGTATGTTGACACAAACTCTTATCAATAATCCCGTCAGATGGGAGCAAATGCTTCGTGAAAAGCCCGAATCATTCTGGTTGAGAAGGGGGGAAAAAGCAGTCCTCTCCCTGTGGAATGAAATGGCGCGCAATGTTCCCGCATATAAAAAAATGCTGGTGTCGCGACACAAAAAAACAGCAACGGGATTAGCGGATTTTGTGCGCCGGGCGCCGGTGCTCACGAAAGAAAATTATCTTCGTCGTTTTCCTCTCGCGTCACTTTGTTGGCACGGCACCATGGCGACAAAGCCGACGATTATTTCCGCAACCAGCGGTTCATCGGGAGAACCTTTTTACTTTCCGCGAACCCGTGAACAGGACTTGCAGTATGCGGCGGTTGCCGAGATGTATCTCCGATCCAATTTTGCCATTCATAAAAAATCCACCCTCTATATCGTCGGTTGGGGCATGGGGGTATGGATCGGCGGCGTGTTTACCTATTCGGCGCTTCGTACCCTTGCGGAGCGAGGTAAGTATCGATTGAGCATCATCACCCCGGGAACGTCAAATGATGAAATACTTAAAGCGGTGACCCGTCTTGGCGGGCAATTTGATCAGATAATCATCGGGGGATATCCCCCGATGATAAAGGATCTTATCGACGAAGGGATACGCATGCACGTGTCGTGGAAAAAGTATCCGATAAAGTTTATTTTTTCCGCCGAAGGGTTTACCGAATCATTTCGTTCCTATATTGTCGACAAGGCAGGATTAAAAAATCCGCTTATCGACACGTTAAATCATTACGGCAGCGTAGACCTCGGAACCATGGCACATGAAACACCGGCGGCAATTTTAATTCGACGTCTTGCCGCGAATAACCCCGCACTCAACGAGCAATTATTCGGACATCCGCACAATCAACCGACGCTGGCGCAATATATTCCCGAGTTGTTTTATTTTGAAGAGCATGAGGGTGTGCTTCTGTGTAGTGCCAGAAGCGGTATTCCCCTTGTCCGCTATGATTTGCTTGATTGGGGGGGCATTCACACGTTTGCGAAAATACGCGAGATTTTTGCGGCACATGCCATTGATCTTGAGAAAGAAATACGTCGTGCGGGTATTGCACCTTCACTTTGGCATCTTCCTTTTGTATATGTCTTTGAACGGAAAGACTTCACCATCAAGATTTCGGGAGCCAATATATATCCGCAGGAAATAAAGCGTGCACTCGAAATTCCCGCCATACAAAAAATGGTCACTGGCAAGCATACGGCGGAAGTGTATTACGACGCATCCATGAATCAGTCGTGGAAAGTGCATATTGAACTGCAAGAAGGAGTGACTCCGGCGGCAAAATCCGCAAGTTTTGTACAGCAATCTATCGTGGATGTCCTTTCGGAGTGCAATTCCGAGTTTGCCAACAACGTCGCAAGTCTTGGGAGGGAACGGATGTCTCCCAGGGTACAATGGTGGCCGTACAAAAGTGCCCCGCACTTTACCGCTTCCGGTAAGCATAAATGGGTTAGGAAAACATAAATGGAGTTGTTACAATGACAGTAACGCTCTATGGATGATACTGCCCGTGATTATCGAATACTCCTCGATCCCAAAAAAAAGAAGGATGCCGACGTCATTGCACGCGTAACCTCACTTTCCGGAACCGTGGTTATCGATGAACTCGAATCACAGTTTGAGGAACTCTATAAAATCCGTAACCCCGGAACGATTTTTCAGTCATGGACGCCCGAACAGGTACGAAAATTCACGCAAACCATTTTGGGGGAAAATACGACGGCGGCGTTCGGCAAATGGGGATGGTACCCTTGGAGTAAGACGCTCATTCATTTTTTGCCGGAGCCGCTTCATTTTGAATTACGAACCGCCCGCAACCGAAATCTCATTACGAAAAAAGAACAGCACTGTTTCTATAACGCGCACATAGGAGTTGCGGGACTGAGTGTCGGGAATGCCGTGGTCTCTGCGATAGTTCATACGGGGGGAGCCAAGTATCTCCGTATTGCCGACGGCGACGTCTTGTCAGGGTCGAATACAAACCGCATTCGCGCGGGTTTTGACACGATCGGCGTACCCAAAACGACCGTTGTTGCCCGTGAGGTACTCCTTACGAATCCGTATGCGAACCTTCAGGTATATGCTGAAGGACTTACGGAGAGTAACTTACAACAATTTCTTACGGTTCCCGTGCCGCTTACCGTTGTCGTTGATGAGATGGATAATTTATACCTTAAAATACGACTTCGTTTGCTCGCGCGAAAATATCGCATTCCCGTTGTTATGGCAGCAGATAACGGAGAAGGTGTCGTCGTTGATATTGAACGGTATGATTTACATCCCCATCTTCCCCTCATGCACGGCGACGTACCGGAAGAGGAACTCCTGCGCATCCGTCCCGACACGCCCCGTTCGACTGCGGCGCGCATTATCAGTACGTGGGTGAAGCCGGAAAATATTGCCACACGAATGATGAGCTCTCTTATGGAGATGGGAAAGACAATCTACACGTGGCCACAACTGGGAAACGCCGCCGCCATGGCGGGGTCGGTAATGAGCTATGTGGTGAGGCAGATTGCCGTAAAGAATCCCCTTAGGGAAGGAAAAATCGTTTTGTCTCCCGAGGCGTTATTTATGCCTTCTGATACGGCATCACTTGAAAATAATCGAAAAGAAAAAATATACAGGCGATTTATAAAGATGACTCAGAAATGACGGGTATTTATGTCTATTAATCTGCTCATTCTTATCGGCGGTGTTGCCGCAAACATTTTGCTGGGGCTGTTCGTATTTGTCCGGAACAGAAGATCGGCGACGGCTATCCTGTTTTTCCTTTTAACTCTCGATATCGGCCTTTGGTCTATAGCCAATTACCTGTCGCTTCACACGCGTGACTTACTCACCGTACTCTATTGGACACGGGGTGTTATGGCACTTGCGGTTCCTCAGGCGGTATTGTTCTATTTGCTGATTTGCACCCTTCCGTCGGTAAAGTTTTCGGCACCTAACAGATGGTTTACCGGCTATCTTGCTATCAGTGCCATTACGGCAGGTCTGTGTGTTTCGCCGTATTTATTCCCGTCCCTTATTTTCGTAAATAACGTCCCTTCACCGACTCCGGGGCCTGCAATGCCGCTTTTTGCGGCGGTGGCGGTGGGTTCGGTTCTGGCCGCGGTGGGAAAGCTTCTTCAACGTATACGGAATGAAAAAGGAATAATACGGTCGCAGCTGCAGGTAATCGGACTCGGCATTGCCGTCATGTTTGCACTCATAATATTTTTCAATTTTGTGCTGGTTATCGTATTTCAACAGTCGTCATTTATTTCATTCAGCCCTCTTTACACACTTCCGTTCGTTATTGCGACGGCGTACGCGATTATTAAACATAAATTTCTGGCTATTCGTGCGGTTATCGCCCGAGCGGTTTCTTACGTGACGCTTATTTCCCTGTTCGGCATTGCGTACGCGCTGCTGTTTTCTTCGACCGCCTCACTGCTGGTTACTCCGTACATTGATCCGCAATTTATCGCTGTTTCAACATTTTTATCGCTCGTCATGTTGCTGACGTTCCCGCCGATTAAACGGGGAATTGAAAAAGCGACCGACGCGGTTTTTTTTAAAAACAAGTATGACACGCCGCAGGTTCTGTATCGTTTGTCAAAAACCATGGCCAGATCACTTCGACTCGAGGACTTATGCCATCAATTTCTTCGTGAGCTAATGACGGAGCTGAAAATCACTAAAGCATGTATCGTTCTTATTCATCAGGAACGAATATTTTCGATTCTTTCAGAAGGGTACGAGGTGACTCCGGAACTCCACGAGTCAGTCGCCGTACGCGCGGCAACGGTGGGAGGCGCGCATCGTCGTGACGACGAACAGGATCAATACCGAAAGGCAGTATTTGACGCACTGGATGCGTCCGTATTCATTCCTCTCGAAACATCGCAAAAGGTAATCGGCTTACTTTGCGTCGGTGAGCGCCTTTCAGGGGAAGAATACGCGGAGGAAGATATACATCTTTTGGAGATTATTGCCCCGGAGCTCGGTGTTGCCATCGAAAACTCATTGTCCTATGAGGAAATCCGCCGTTTTACGTTGACGCTTGAAGATGAAGTAAAACATGCCACCGAGGATCTTCGCGGCGCCAACGAGAAACTGCTGCAACTTGATAAGCTGAAGGACGAATTTGTATCACTTGCCTCGCACGAATTACGAACCCCTCTCACTTCAATTCGCTCGTATTTATGGATGGCGCTGTCGGGGAAAGGCGGCAGTTTATCCGAAAAACAGTCGTATTATCTTGAACGCGCCTTTAGTTCTGCCGATCGTCTCATTCGGCTGGTGAACGATATGTTGAATATTTCCCGGATTGAATCAGGAAGACTATCGGTGCAATTCTCACGGATCGGCATGCAAACGATCATTCGTGATGTCCTCCAGGAAGTACAGCCGAAAATAGATGAACAGGAACTCCGTATGGAGCTAAAAATCGACGAGAAGGATTTGCCCGATGTTATAGCTGACACAGATAAAATAAAGGAAGTGCTCATCAATCTTATCGGCAATGCCATAAAAAGTACCCCAAGATCGGGAACCATCACGATCACCCTGGAGCGAAAGGATGAATTTATCATGACCAGCGTGTCGGATACGGGAATCGGCTTTGACCCGTCGTTCACTTCAAAATTGTTTACAAAATTCGGTACGCTTGCCACCCCGACCCCCGCGCAATCGTCAATAATGCAAAGTACCGGCTTGGGATTGTTTATCTGCAAATCCATAGTTATGCTCCACGGGGGGAGTATTGAGGGTCATTCCGAAGGGAAAGGTATGGGGGCAACGTTCCGTTTCACGCTTCCTATTTATACGATAGCAAAACGGGAGGCATTACAACGCAGATATTCACCGGACGGACTTGCCATTATACACAGTTCGCTTTCGTAATATGGGAACACGGACATCGGCGATAACAACCAATAGGCGATCGGCGAGGGGGTTTACCCTTATTGAAATCGTGATCGTGGGGGCAATTATGGGAATGCTTTGGGCGATAACTACCCAATCGTTTTTTGGCGGCATACGAAGTGCAACGCTTGACGTTGCGGGAGAATCCGTCGTGCGCGACATGAATCTTCAGCAGGCGAAAGCGATGCACGGGGTCTCGTCAAACGGTGCCGCAGTAGATTACTCGATTCGGTTTGAAACTGACCGATACGTTCTGTATCCGGGATCGGTATATGATGCGGGTAATGTTCAGAATCGCATCGTCAATCTTGAGCCCGCACACATTTTTAGCGAGATTGCCGTTCCCGATCAGACACTGACCTATGCCAGAGGTAACGGGATTGTTCGTGATTTTGCCAGTGGCGCCGATCATATAACGCTTTCCGATCCGGAAAGCGGCGAGAGTGTTGTTATCAGTATTAATGCATACGGGGTGGTGACCCTCCGTTGGCAATAGTGCTATGAAGAGTCAAAAAGGCCAAACAATTATCGAAGTATTGCTTGCAATGGCATTTGCATTGGTACTCTTCCCCGCGCTTTTTACCCTGCTGTTTATTTCCCGGGACGGTAGAGCACAACAAATTACGCGCACAAGAGCGACGGCGCTCCTGACGGAAACACAGGAGGCGGTACGGAGTGTTCGGGAAAACGGATGGGAACATATCGCGTCATACGGTAACAACCTCGCATATCATCCCCGGGTAGAAAATAACCGTTGGACTTTGGGAAGCGGCGCAGATACACCCCAAGGATTTACCCGAAGTGTCGAGTTTTCTCCCGTCATGCGCGATGCCGATGGCAAGATAGTGACGACGGGAGGAAGTACCGATCCTTCGACAAGAAGGGTAACGGCGAGAGTCAGTTGGTCAATGCCGATACCCACGGAGATAACATCCGTTTTTTATTTAACCAGACATAACAATATCATCCAAGTTGATACGACGGAGACGGATTTTGCCGCAGGGGACACCTCGCAGCACACCCGTGTGGTGAACCTGGCGGGAGGTGAAGTTATTTTAGGTTCCACCGGCGGCTACGGGGATTGGTGCCAACCATCACTGACGATTTCCGCGGTTGACCTTCCCAAAAGCGGGGTTGCCAACGCCATTTCGGCAATTCAGGGACAAATTGCCGCAGGCACGGGTGACAACGCAAGCGGTGTTTCTTACGCCAACATTTTGGTGAGTGATCCGGAATATCCGACTAATCCCACCGCATCGGTGTCGGGAACATTTGACGGCTATAAAACAAACGACGTCTTTACGGAACAGCAGTACGCATATCTTGCCACCGACACCAATACAAAAGAAGTGGAAATTATTGATCTTTCCGCCGTCAATGCGTCGGGGAAGTATGCGGAGGTGGGGTATTTTGATGCTCCGGGGAACGGCAACGCGGAAAGCGTCACCACCCATGATTCGGTCGGGTATATGGTGGGAGGATCAATGCTTTATACGTTTAATCTTTCTCAAAAAACGGGTTCTCGGGCAATTCTTGATAGCGACGGATTATCACTTCCCGGCGTAGGGAAAAGCATTATTGTTACGGGTAACCGTGCGTTTATCGTCACCACGGCAACAAATGCCCAGTTGGTTATCGTTGACGTAAGTAATCCTTCTGATTTGCGCATTGTGAGTCAGATCGGATTACCCGCTTCGGGCGGTAAGGCAATCTATGTCAACGGAAGTGCCAGTAGGGCATACGTGGCAACAGAGCAGTCTTCATCACAGCGGGAACTGTTTATCGTCAATACGGAGGCGGGGAGCGCCGGCTACACACAAGTTGTCGGATCGTATGATACGGGGAGCATGAATCCTAAAGGCGTTGTCGTCGTGTCCGGACCTCGGGCAATAGTCGTGGGAACGGGAGGGGAAGAATATCAGGTCGTGGATATAACAAACGAACAGGCCAATCCGCTTCCGCGATGCGGAGGATTACAGGTAGATTCCGGGGTCAACGGTATTGATACCGTGCTTTCCTCAAGCGGCAGGGCATACTCCTATATCATTTCCGGTGATGCCTCAAGCGAACTCAAGATTATCGAAGGAGGTCCCGGCGCAAACGGAAGAGACTATTACCTTACCGGGATATTTGATTCGCAAATCTTTGATGCCGCCACGATTGCTACGGGAAGTGCCGCCGTCGCATTTAATCGGATAAGCGCCCAAATCACCGTTCCGTCTTCGCAAGCAACCGTGACGTTGCAATTTGCCGGCACTGATGCGGTTGGCGGGAGTTGTGCGGCGGCATCATACACGTATGTTGGACCGGATGGTACGGCAAATACTGCCTTTTCGTCAACCGACGGCACTTCGATAACGGGTATTCTCCCGTTTTCCGATGACGGTGCGGGGTACGAAAACCCCGCACGTTGTTTCCGCTACCGCGCCAACCTGGTGACCGGAGATGCGACACTTACGCCAATCGTCAATGATGTCAGTATCGCAGTATCACCATGAAAAAAAACAGGGGTTTTTCCACCATCGAATTGATCTTGTATATCGGTCTTACGGGGATGCTGTTGGGAGTCATGAGTCAAGTATTTCTTACGATCATCGGAGTACGGGTTTCCTCTACCCAGACGACCGCCGTCCAACAGGATTCGCGATTTATTCTCGCGCGACTTTCTCACGCAATACGACGAGCAGACGTAATACTCTCTCCGAGTATCGGGGTGGCCAGTTCATCGATGACACTGCAAATCAATGAAAACGGAAACACTATTACGGAACAATATAGCTGGGACGGACAAAATATTTGGATAATAACCGCCACAAACAGCAGTCAATTAAACAGCAATCGCACCGTCGTTTCGGATTTTTCGCTTTCCCGCAACGGGACATCATCGACTGATCCTGCCGGAGCAGACACCATAACGGTTTCACTGTCGATGGACGGCAACGCCGAGATTACCACGGGACAACAATCCATACAGGTGCAAACGACGGTGGGACAACGATAATATGCAATCAATACGACATAAACATAATGCGGGTCAGGTGCTTATCGCGTTACTTTATATCATGGTGATCGGCATTCTCGTGACCACCGCGGCGGTCTATGCGGTGATAGGAAACACGCAGGCAACAACGGCGTTTGAAGCAGGCACTCTTGCGCTCAGTGCCGCGGAAAGCGGAGCGGAGAACGGGTTGCTGCGACTCGTTCGCAATCCCTCGTATACGGGAGAAACGTTGGTGATGAGCGCAAATCAATCAGCGGTGGTAACGGTAACCAATGCCTCCGGCATACTTTTACTGTCACAGGGAACATACGGCGGCACAATCAAGCAGATTGAGGTTCGTCTGCATTATAATGGAGGAGAGTTAGTCGTTGATTCATGGAAAGAACTTCCTTAATACCGCTATGACTGCAGTCGCATTATTACGGCCAAATTCACTTTATGTCTATTACACGGATAAATCCTCTCCCGTCGGCGGAGAGTTTCCCAAAACCGCCGTTGCGGATATGGAAGTGGTGAGTGAAGAGGCACTAAGTGCCACGATATCGAAACTTATTCCGTATACCGGCACCGCCGGAATCTCGACCATTCTCGTCGTAAGCGATGATTTGTGTTTCATAAAACCGCTTATTGATGGCGAAAAGGTTGATAGTGAAAGTTCGCTGATCGGGGAGGTTCCTTTTTCGCAGGTGGCTACCGCAAAGATGACCGCGCACAATCAGCAGTACATTATTGCGACAAATCAGGATCTCTACGAATCTGTCGGCCGGTCACTTCACGCACAACGCCATGAAGTGAATCTGGTGGTGGCATGGCCATGTCTTGTAGAACACGGGTTAACGCACGGAGAAATTGAAGCGGCCACCATAAAACGCATTTTTGACAACATCACCCTGCTTCGTGATTGTCGGTTTCCGCTTACCGCCGAACCGAAGCAGGAAATTTCTCCGGGACTTGCTCCGCAAAAAAGCGGAAAAAAGAAAATTCCGTTAGGCTGGATACTATTTGGTGCCGTTTCGCTTCTTTATGCGTTTGCCATGTATTGGTTTTTCATCCGCACGGCATAACCCCTACGTTCTTGACAACAAAGGAATTCTTCCCCTATGCTGATTCTAAGGGTATTTTATGTCCTTGGGAGGGGACCTGCCTATGAAAAAATATATTAAGGGCTTTACGCTCATCGAGTTATTGGTAGTTATCGGTATTTTGGCGATATTATTGGCGATTACGCTTATTGCTATTAATCCCGCACGGCAATTCGGACAGGCGAATAATACAAAACGACGCAGTGATGTGTTGCAGGTGTTAAATGCCATTCATCAATATGTGGCGGAAAATCAGGGGCAACTTCCCGCTGAAGTAAGCGGTTTGACCGCAGGAACGGCAACGCTCTTTAATTCCACAAACTTTCCGAATCTTTGTGGACAGCTCGTCACAAATTATTTGCCGGCATTACCGACGGATCCGTCGCTTAATACCGCAAACATTACCGACTGTACCGCTAACGCGGGTGCATGGGGTAATACGGGGTACGAAATATCCCGTGATGCACAGAATCGCATAACCGTGAGTGCGCCGACAACGGACAATGCGGCGATTATCACCGTTACTCGCTAAGAAACGGGTATATACCAAAAATCCCCCGCTTCTCGGGGGATTTTTGTATGGAAAATAAGTACGGAATGAAGCAGGAACGATATAAGCAAGGGGACTATGCGATGTTAGATCGCAGAGGCACCGCGAGCCGCTCGTACACGGTTGACCTTCGAAAGATGTATTTTTCTCAGTCGCAGACTTAGCGGGGTGATTTCAAGAAGCTCATCATCCTCGATAAAATCAAGTGCCTGTTCAAGACTCATTTCGATCGGAGGATCTAGCTGAATGGCGACATCGGCATTTGCCGAGTGAATATTCGTCAGTCGCTTTGATTTCGTGACATTCATATCGATATCTTCATTTCGGTTATTGATACCGATAATCATTCCTTCATATACGGGAGTACCCGGCCCGATGAGCGCCTTTCCCCGTTCCTGGACGGTCGTTAACGCATACCCTGTGGATTTGCCGGTTTCAATAGAAATAAGCACGCCGTTTCGCGCCTTGGCTTTCTTGGGAGTCAACGGGAAGTAACCGATAATGCGAGTCGCGATAATGCCGCTCCCTCTGGTTTTCGTCATAATGTCGCCGCGGAAGCCCAATAAATTTCTGGTGGAAATTTTATATACCATTTTGGTGACTCCGCGTTCGTTCGTATGCGTGTCAAGAAGCTCACCGTGCCGTTTTCCCATTTCCTCCGTAATGATTCCCACAAGCGAGGAATCAAGCTCGATCGTGAGTTCTTCATACGGTTCATGGATAACACCGTCAATTTCTTTGACGATAACTTCGGGTTTGCCGACCTGACACTCAAATCCCTCCCTGCGCATCGTTTCGAGAAGTACCGCGATATGCAGTTCTCCGCGACCGGAAACCAAAAATCCGTTTGACGTCGGACTCGGCTCGATTTTGAGTCCGATATTCGTCTGGATTTCTCTCGTCAGTCGATCGGCGAGCTGTGTGGGAGTTCCGAACTTTGATTCCTTTCCCGCAAACGGAGAGGTGTTGGGTCCGACGAGCACCTTGAGCGTCGGTTCTTCGATCTGAATCTTCGGGTACCCCGTGGGGTCGGCGGGACTTGCGAGCGTTTGTCCGATGGACATGGAGCTGTTGCCGGTGATGGCGATAATATCTCCTGTTTCTCCGATTGCCGCGGGTATTCGCTTCAGCCCTTCGCTGGTAAATACCTCTTCCACGCGAAATGTTCCCAGGGAGGTGTTTTCATCAAGGATGAGCAATTGATCACCCTTTTTTACCTGTCCTTGGCTCACCTTGCCGATGGCGAATTTTCCTTTGTGCGTATCAAAATCGAGCGTGGTGACCAGCATTTTAAACGGTTTTTCCGGATCTCCTTTGGGAGCGGGAATATACTTGGTGATCGCTTCAAAGAGGGGAATAAGATTTGCCGGTTCATCGGAGTTTTCCGGAAGGTGATCCCATACCTTTTCATTTCTTCCTATCGCGTACAGTACCGGAAAATTCAAATGTCCTTCGTGGTGGGCAAGGTGAAGGAAAAGCTCTTCTACCTCGTGTAACACTTCCGCGGGTCTCGCGTCTTTCCGATCGATTTTGTTAATCACGACAACAACGGTAAGATCATGCTCCAGCGCTTTTTGGAGTACAAAGTGCGTTTGGGGGAGCGGACCTTCGGCGGCATCAACAATGAGGAGCGCACCATCGGCCATATTGATAACGCGTTCCACTTCACCGGAAAAGTCCGCATGTCCCGGCGTGTCGATAATGTTTATCTTGGTTGTCTTATAAAAAACGGAAGTGTTTTTGGCTAAAATGGTGATGCCTTTTTCCCGTTCGAGATCATTAGAGTCCAAAATGGTAGTTGCCGTCATTTCCGCCTGGTTTTCCCGGAACGTGTGGGTTTGTTTCAACATGCCGTCGACCAAGGTAGTCTTTCCGTGGTCCACGTGGGCGATAATAGCGATATTTCTGATATCTTTTTGCATAGACGAAGGTCGAAAACGGGGAGATAAGCACGAGCGCACGAGGCATCTTCCTTACCCACAGCCATTGACGATATCCCGTAGTATATCAGTTTTTGTGGTTATTCCGCAACATCTGCTCTGCGCAAATTGCCATTTTTTGCGAAAACATACCAGCTCATCAACGCCACATAGCCGGTATAGACGGCTATCTGAACGATATCCATCGTTTGGGTTATGCCGAATATCGCCTTGATTAAATCACCCGCCAGCGTGGTTTTCGCAGGAATAAAAGCAAAGGTGATTCGCGCAAATTCCGGAAACACACCCGCCTCAGCAAACTCATGGATACCTCTTGCAAATAACCCGGCGGCAAACAGGATAAGGAGCATGCTGGTTGCCCGGAAGGCGAGGCGTACCGGAAGGCGGATGGCGGCGGTAAATAATCCCAGTGAGATGAGTAACCCGCCGACAAGACCGCCGGAAAAACCGATGAATATCGCGTTCGGATTTGAAGAGAAAAAGATGGTGGAGAGAAAGAGCACGATTTCAAATCCCTCCCGGAACACCGCGGTAAATGCCAGCCAAAATATCCCTCGCTGCTCCTCTTTTTTCATCGTCTCAGTCATTTTTGCTAACAATTTCGTTTTATAGCCGGCGAAGAACCGGTGCAGAAAAAATACTGCCCAGGTGATGAAGATCGCGGAGAGTGCCATGAGTATTCCTTCGATAAACTCCTCGACTTTTCCCGAGTATACTTCCTGTACTTTTATGCCGAACAGGCTCCCGGTTATCAGGAGCATCACGCTCACGATACTCGCTGCAATGGTTGCCTGCCATACGGTACGAATGCTCTTTGTTTGTCGAAGTTTTACCAATATGCCGAGCATGGTGGCTACGATCAGCGATGCTTCAATAACTTCGCGCAACGTGATGAGAAAAGCCGCTATCATAGTCGTTCCCCCTTTTTTCCACAAAAAAACGACCCCTTAAAAAAAGGTCGTCAAGAAATTAGTGACAAGGACGGGAGTGATCCTCGCTCTATACGCTCCCTTTAGAGAAAAAACCGTGTCATTATGTATTCTACATTACCAATTTGTCTGTTACGACGCAAGAGGGATTATCGATTACGCAACCAAAGCGATCGCCACCGTACGAATGGTGACAAAAATAAGCGAGTCGGTTGCGGTATTTTTCAGACTATGTGCATGCCCAACCGGCACGGTAACGAAATCTCCTTTTTTTACGGCTTGCCATTGATCACCCACCATCATTTCTCCCGTTCCCGATAAAAAGAAGTAGAATTCTTCACCGTCGGGGTGCGAGTGGATTTCAAGCTGCTTATTCGGTTCAAGCCACGCGTAATTCATTGTGGCGATATCACCCCGATGTTTCTCATCATTTGAAATCAGTCGTTTTCGATGGGTCGTATTGTTGTGAATGATTTCTTCGGGTATATCCGAGAGGTTTTTGATGGGAAAGGACATAGTCGATATTGTAGCATAACGAGCGTGTCTCATCGATGTAGTGATGATTCGAAAAAAGGGATGGAAAACGCTCGGCGTAAGGAATTGAAAACGCCATAGGAGAGCTTGAAATTCAAGCGTGCGGTTGCTAGAAGCCCAGTGGTTTGTTCACGAAAATGATACGGATGCTGCGTTTCAGCATTTGGTTTTCTCCCCGAAAGATCAATAGCTTATTGAGCTGAGAGGGAGCGCCGTAGGCTTTCATACTTCGCTTATTTTCCAACGGGAGAACATACTTTTCCAGTCGATCCATTGCGTCAGCGAGGGTGGGTACGATTTTATGTATCCCCA
The DNA here is from genome assembly GCA_964449585.1 of uncultured Gammaproteobacteria bacterium. Lineage (GTDB taxonomy): Bacteria > Patescibacteriota > Microgenomatia > UBA10105 > UBA927 > UBA927. Next base: position 203,604 of record CAYUZE010000001.1, read on the forward strand.
CGACAAGGATGATGTTAGGGGAGGTAAATGCGAGGTGGGGGAGCTGACTGCCAGTATTCGACGCGATAAGGAGCTCTCCATTCTCGGTCACGGCGTGGGCGCTTCCCAAGTAAAAGTCCGCGGAAGTAGCTTCCCTTCGAAGTGCCGTTCGTTTTTCCTTATCATTTTCGCCGGTGATGAGCGCATGAAGATCACGCCAGCCGTGGTTGCCCGCCGCAAGATAAGAAAAATACCCGATTTGTTCCAGGGTGGTTGAAGAACCGTTCATAACGGCTGCGCCCGGAGGGATGGTGTCTTTAATTATCGAAAGTGCGGCATTTTCATCATCGACTCGTTGTACGATATAGCCTTTTTCCCGAAGCGAAGAAGCTGTTCGTTCTACCGTTTCATTTTGTGCAAGCTGTGAATGGTTCATATGCCTCCTTACCTTTTGCAAAAATTTACCTCATCCGCTATAATTACTATATATTATATAGTACTATAGATTTTATAGTATGTCAATGTCGCCCGACAGCAAAAATAAGTGCGCCGCCACCGAGTTGAAAATGCTCGGTGACTTCTGGACGCTTCAGATAATTCAGTCGCTTGCAGACGGTCAGAAACGTTTCTCCGAGTTGGAACGCACGTTGCCCGGTATTAACCCCACGACATTAACCGCAAGACTCAGAAAACTTATGAGACAAAGAATTATCCTCAGAAACAAGGAAACCGTCGATAAAATATCGGTTGTGTATTCGCTTACGGCAAAAGGAAAAGGAATATTGCCCGTATTAGCGGAAATTCGAGTGTTTGCAGACAAGTATTTGCGTTGAGGCGCAACTCACAATCTCTGAATAATAGCCTCAACAAACCTTTGCGGTGCCGCAGGATCTGTGTCGAGAAATAACTCCGGTTCACAAAGCTCCAATTCCAGTAGGGTAAAATGACCGTCATGTACAAACCCGTCGACGCGCGCATACAGTAATGGATCAGGAATTGCCGCGAGCAGCTTTTGTATTTGTTTCGTTACCTGATCGGGCGGCATAATCGGGATAATTTTTCCTCCGAACTCACTTTGTACGCGGAACTCATTTTTTGACGGCGTTTTCAACACCGCATGGCTAAACTCTTTATCGAAAAAAATGAATGAATATTCTCCCTCTTTGATTTGCGGCTGATATTCCTGAACAAGTATGGTACCCCGGCTAAGGAGTTTTAATATGGTGGCACGGAATCCCGGGGTCGCACCGCCGCCGATACGAACGACACCGTAGGAAGATGCACCGATGGAAGGTTTGAGTACTGCTTCGTTCCATGGAAGTTTTTTGGGAATGTCATCGGCATTTCTGATAATGATAGTCGGGACAACCGCCACGCTGTTTGTGGGAAGGGTGTTGATATACGTTTTTTCGCTGTTCCAGCGGAGTGTTGCGGGTGTATTCCATACGGGAATTTGTTGTGATTCCAAAGAAGCTATCCATCCGATAAATTTCCGATAGTTCAAATGATAATCCCACGGCGAACGGATGAGCACTAAGCCATACTCCCGCCAATTTACCCGAGCTGACCAGGGAACCGGGATAACTTCGACATGCTTTTTTGCAAGGAGCGGCACGATGAGGGAATCGGAATACGTAAGGCGTGGATTTCCTTCATAGGTTGCTACGGCAATACGCATCATATGCCTATTGTACCAGCCCGGAAGGTGCGGGTGATATACTTTCAGACATATGGATGACGGGAAATTAGTAAATTCGGTACAGTATGACCTCAAGGAAGACGCAACGCTTTTTTATTATATCCTTGATGATCTGATAAAAAAGGCAAAAAACCGGAATCAAAACCGACCGATAATCTCACCGATTGCCTCCGCAGTTGTGCAAACGCTTCTCACCGTCAGGAAGTCGGTGACGACATTCGTGCGCGAAGCGGATGCGTTGACGAAGATAGATGATGGAGATGTTCTGTACGGGCAAAAACGCCAAATCATCGGCGATATCCATGCGGCTATCACCCTTGTCGGGAGCGTTGTTACCTCGTCTTGCTGGCAGTCGCCGGCAATTGATCAATCGGTGATTGATCGACGGGGAACACCTCAGGGGAAAATACTCGCACACTATAACGATTACACCAGGGATCAGCATCATATCGGAGAGGTGTTTGAAAAGAAATACAGGAATGAGTATATCCGCGTTCCATTGACGATTCCCGTCTATACCTATGTCACCAGTAGCGGTATGGCGGCACTTACCACTGCGGCATTGCTTGTCCTGGGCGAAACGCCGAAGGATAGTCCCATCCTTATGGGAACTTCCTGTTATTTTGAGACAAAACAACTATTACTATCACTTTTCGGGAAAAGAGTTATCGAAGTTGACCTGACGGATACCGTTACCCGCGATCAAGTCATTTCGCGTTATCAACCGTCGGCGGTATTTGCCGATACCATAGGAAATGAGCCCGGCATGCATGTGGTGGATATACCGTCGTTACTGATCTCGATGCGGCAATCTCATGCGAAAGAACGCTATGTGGTTGCCGACCTATCGGCAAGCAGTTTGATGCATCCGCTGATGCACGGGCTAACGCTTCCCAAGAGAATGATGCTCATCGGGGTTGAGAGCCAGAATAAGTTTATGCAATTCGGTTTTGATCGGATAACGGCGGGGGTGGTTTGGGGGACGGGGTTTGCGGCGATGAAGCTCTATGATTATAGGGATCATGCAGGAACGATTGCCGGAGACACGACGGTTGCTTCCCTTCCGACACCGAATAAAACGCTTGCCCTTCGATATATAAAACGACTTGAGAGAAACACGCGACTCATGTATGAATCGCTCAACGATAACGAAAAAATTATCCGTAAAGGGGTAACCGTACGACTTCCGCACGGCAAAGAATTTTCCGGCGCCTACTTTATGTTGTCCTGGAAGCAACATCCGCTTCGGAGTTTTGACGGATACGTCAAAAAGGTGATGGCACTTGCAAAAAAACGAAACATTCCCCTGGTGCACGGGACAAGCTTCGGTTTCCACACGACAAGAATATATACCGTCGCCATGCATACGCTGTATGAAAAGCCCTTCCTGCGAGTGGCTCCCGGTTCGGAAACAGAACCGGAGATACGGGAGATAAGCAGTCTGCTTATTGATGCACTCTAGCCTTTTCTTACACAGGGAATAAGGGCCGTTACGGATCTTTTGCGTAGCGTTCAGATAATAGGCGGTAGGCGGAGGATCGCATCGTACTAAGGGTAACGATAAGTCCGATAATTCCCGCCAAGATAAACACGAGGGCAATACCCCTTCCCGGACCCGTGCCGAACCATCCGCCGATATACCTTGCCCCTTCTCCCGTCGTCATAAACGGAATAAATACGTATTGGGTAATCGGACCGATCAGAAATGCAGTGAGGGGAGACGCCGCCTGCTCGACGCTTTGGGCAAATCCGAACACCCTTCCCTGCCGTTCGGCAGGAACCACCTTTTGAATGATGGTTTGTTCGGACGCTTCGACGAAAGGAAAAAGAAACATCCACATGAATGAGCCTATGGCAAGCAAAACGATGGATGCCTGGATCGTAAAGAAAATGCACACGATCCATATAATGATATTTACGACAAAAAGTGTTCGCAACGGATTATTTCCCAAACCGTTTTTTGCGATATATATTCCGCTTAAAATAAAACCGAAACTTAATGCTCCCCACAAAATCCCCCAGGTCTGTACGGAAACCAACGACAGGCCGTAGGCATCCATTAACGCCATGAATACGCCGCCCACAAAATTGTTAAAGGTGGTGAAAAAAATAAGTCCAAACATGCCGGGAATCTTTTGGATTACCCGGATCGTTCCCTGTATATCAACTTTTTTTTCTGAAGATTTTTGGGTGTGGATGATTGTCCGTTCTTCAATGGGGAGAGTGATAAGGAAGAGGAAGGATAGTATCGTACAAGAGAGTGCAATAAAAAGCACCCACCCCATACCGAGGTTGCCTAATACCAAACCGCTTGCAAGCGAGGTTATGGCAAACGATACTCCCATAACGGTGCCGAACAGGCCGTTTGCCTTATCATGTTCCTTTACGGGAACAAGAAACGTGACCATAGTGGGAATGGCGATGGCGAGAATACTGCCCGCGATGACACCTAAAAGAAGGATTCCCGCAAAAATCCAAAGGAGTGGGCTTGCAACGTAGGTGAATGCCGTTTTGGGAGTATAGTGGTACACCAGTGATCCGATGGCAAAAAGACTGAAAGTAGTAAGTCCGGAAGCTATCAGCGCCTGTTTTTTCTTGTAATGGTCAACGATAGCTCCCAAACCGAATCCTGATACCGCCGATGCGACAAGAAAAATCCCGCCGACAATTCCCGTAGCGACCACGGATTTTGTCTGGAGATACGCCCAATAGGTAAGCGCAAACCACACAAAATTATTGGTAGAGGATACCAATAGGGCATATATAAGGAGTTTATGAAAGAGTTTCATCGAAAGGATTTGCCCGCTTCCTTCAGTGCCAAAGCAAGCAGTCTGAGGCTTTTCGGGCCCATGCCGTGCAGGGCAAGGATTGCCTTGCGAGAGTGTCGGGACAATGCATGTAACGAGCGTATATGTGCGTTATGAAGCGCCCGGAGTGCAGGGGCACTTATTCCCTCCGGAAAATCGTGGGTATTTTTTTTCTTATAATAACCGCTCCAACATTTCGGACACACCGGACAATCACTGCTTTTATAAAACTGATGACCTCGCCCGCATGTCCGTAATCTTCGAAGCGATTTTTTCTGTTTATCGATTGGCATCTGCCGCCTTTACTAAATCACGTAGTACGATTTTTTTCATGGAAAGCATTGTTCGGGTAACGCTTCCCGCAACGGTAGGATCGGGATTACTCATAAGCTCTCCCAATTGTTTGGGAATGATTTGCCAGGATACGCCGTATTTGTCCTTGAGCCAACCGCACATAGATTCCTGTCCGCCGTTTGCCGTGAATGCATTCCAATAATAATCTACTTCTTCCTGGTCCTTGCAATCGACGAGAAACGAAATTGCCTCGTTAAAGGCAAATTTATGTTCATGTGCGCTATCCATGGCACCAAATTCCATACCGTCCAACAAAAAGCTCATATAGTTAACGGAGTTTTCTTTGTCGGGCTCCATGCCCTTGCCGTACCGGGAAATCATTTGGATCTTACTATTGTTAAATAGGGATACATAAAAGTTCGCCGCTTCCTCACATTTGCCCGCAAGATTGCCCACAAACATGAGGACGGGAGTAATCCGTTGTGTCATCGGTGCGTCACCCACATGAATAATCTGCCATGATACGCCGTATTTATCCTTGAGCCAGCCGTATCGCTTACTAAAGGGATATGAGCCAAGTTCCATAAGCGCCTCGCCACCGTCAATGAGTTTTTCCCATAGCGCATCTACTTCCGCCTCAGTCTTGCATTTCAGGTGAAACGAAATAGAAGGATTAAAGGAGTAAGACGCGCCGCCGTTTAATGCCATGAACCGCTGTCCCGCGAGCATAAACTCGACGGTCATCACGGTTCCTTCGGGCATATGGTGCACGTCAAAGCCCTCATTGCCGTAACGGGTAACGGTTCTTATACTTGAGCCTTCAATAAGCGACGTATAGAGTTTTACCGCTTCTTCGGCGTCCGTAGCAAACCACAAATAGGGTATGATGCCGGTCATTTCGTTCCTTTCTCGCCCGCGATATTTACCATCCAGCGAATACCGTACTTATCGGTGAGCATACCGAAGGTGTCTCCCCAGGGTGCTGCTTTTAGGGGTTCCGTGATAGAGCCACCTTGTGAGAGTTTTTCATAATAGGCGGTAAGCTCATCGCTCCTATCACCGCTTAACGAAAGACTGATGGTTGTTCCCTTCACTTCCTCCATAGCATCTGAACCCATGAGGGTCATCCCGTTATCGGCAATAAGCATGGCATGCATGATCTTTTCCGCATTCTCGGGAGCAGAGGATATACCCCCCTCTTTATAGGTGGTCATCGTGAGTGTACCCCCAAAAACGGAATGATAGAATTCCATGGCTTCTTTGGTGTTGCCGTTGAAGTTTATATAGGGATTTAATTTGCTTTGCATACTTGCCTCCTTTTTTGAATAACGGATATACATTGAATCATTCGGCGATGGGAACGTAATTGCCGGGTATTCCTCACCATATTGTAATATACATTACTGAATATAACCATCTGCGTGATGTGGCAAAATAGCGCCAAGACATCGGTCTGCGCTATACTGCTATATGCGGAAAATAAAACTATGAAAAAACCACGACAGGAAAAAACTCTTTCTCGGAAATTAGAAACCGTTATCATTTCGTACGCAAAGACTCAGCTTGTCCTTATGCTTGTTGTCGCTCTTGCCTCGTGGGCGATTCTTTCATTTGTCGGTGTCCAGTTTTCGCTCCTTTTAGGAGTGATGACCGGATCGCTTTCCGTGGTACCGGTGTTGGGAATGACGGTTGCAGGGGTGATTGTCGCGACGGTGGCGATTTTTGACGGCATACGCTTTCTTCCCGCGGTATCGGTACTCTGGGAAGGAATAGCGGTTATCCTGCTGTACGGTCTGTTGAATTTCGCGATCGATTATTTCGTGAGTCCGTGTCTTGTCGGTAAAACAAGCGGCGTGCATCCCATGGTGCTGTTATTTTTTGTTCTCATCGGCAGTTTCGTATTTGGGATCTGGGGTGCTCTTCTTACGGTTCCCGTAATTCTTATTATCAAAACGATAAGCGCACATTATATAAACGGACCGCAAAAATAATCGTTACCGCAGGGACGATATGTTATGGGGAGCATTTTTGTCGCGATATTCGCCGCAGGTATAGTTTCACTCATCCTCGAACTTTCTCTGCTTCGGGAATTCGTCTATGTCATAGGATCGAGCGCATTCTCTAACGCCCTCATCATCTCAGTTTTCTTAGCCGGTCTTGCGATAGGTACGTACGTGGGGACGGCAAAGCGGTTAAAAATAAAAGGGGAACGTGCATTACGTATTCGATTTGCCGTGTTGGAACTATTTCTTCTGTTTTTTATCTTCGTTTTTTATACGACGAAGGATTTTTTTATCTATATAACGACAAGTCAGGCGCTGGTGATTACTTACTTTATCATTGCCACACTTTTGCCTTCCTGTATTGCGGGGTATGCCTATACCGTTATCGTGGATCTTTTGTACCACAAAGGAGAGCGTTATATCGTTTATATCTACGCGGTAAGCACGTTAGGCAACGTCGTGGGAGGATTACTGCACGGATACGTATTTGTCTATCTGTTCGGCCAGCAGGCGGCATATGTGTTTTCCGTTCTTTGTGCGGCGCTTGCCGCGCTCCTTATTGTCCCGGGAAAGCGGATGATTACCTATATGGTATTCATCGGGGTGAGTTCCGTCATCGCCTGGGTAATACACACCGATGCGCTCAATGCCCGGATATATCATTTTCGTGATTTATTATTTCGCAAGAACAGTCCGTCGGGGTTGGTTGAGATATGGAAAACGCCGGACAATGAGGCGATAGAAATGACGGTCAATAACGTGCATGAATATTATAGCTATGAATGGGATAAAAACGTACATAAAGATTGGGCGGACACGACGCTTGAAGCCAGCGGCAACGAGGTGTCCGTGTTACTTTTAGGATACGGGAGCGGCGTATCATCGGCGCAATTTCTCGCCTCGGAAAAGGTGAGAAATGTCGATACCGTAGAAAATACCGTTCCGGTCTTAGAGGCGGGGTCGATTTATTTTCCCCGTGAATATCAATCGGTGACGACGGATCCCCGTTCCCGCCTTATCTTGCAGGATTTTCGTAATTATATCCGCTTTACCGAAAAAAAATATGACATCGTCCTTTTGGATCACAGCATTATTGATCCGTATTACAGCGGATTTTTTACGGTGGAATTTTTTGATCAGATCAAGCGGATTCTTACGCCGCAAGGGATTGTTGCAAGTTTGGGGGTAGGACTGTCGTATGATACGCTCGCCGCGTCATTTCCTTACCGATATACCTATACGGCGGAGGGAAAAGAACTTATCTCCGACAGCGGCTATTTCCTTACCGTCTCACCGATTCCCGATTCGCGTTCGACAAAATTTACGCTCCAAACCGACGAAGGATACGGCGAGCCTATCTATTCCGATAGCAGGATAAAAAACAATTCCATCAATACCGCACTTCGTGCCATAAAACCTCGGGTGTCACGCTCTCTTTTTTGAGCGAGGGAGAGAAAATGCGGAAGCGACAAGCACCGCGTTTATGATCGTAGACAATAATCCGTATGCAAGAGCAAGAAAAATAAATGTTTCTTCAAATCCTTGGGAAAGCGACCAGGAATTGAGCCCCATAAAAATTCCGGTAAGGAGCATGTTGATAAACACGCTGATCATAATGAAATTATTTTTCATAGAAATGCTTCCTGTATCTACTGTAGCGCGGTCTGCTTCGCCCGTAAAGCCCGCATAATGAAATACGTCTATAATGAGAGAAGAAGGGGGGAATTCCTGTGGATGTACAACTTATATTCCTTGTTACCTGTGTCGCTTATACGTTTTATTTTATGAGACAGGTGCTGAAAATGACTTCGGTTGATGCGCCGCTTACCAAAAAGGAAAAGATTACGGTCATATTGCTTTTACTCTGTAGCACGCTGCCGTCTTGGCTTATCCTGCATTTGGGGTGGCGGAAAACACTGCCGCTTAAGGCAAAAGGAGTGACCCGTTATCTCGCTATCATCATCGGGACACTTGTTGGTATTGCCGTACTGGGGATTGTTACATCGATCGTACTAGTGACAATAAATCAGAGCGCCCGGATATCGCAGTGATGAGAAGGACTAGGAATTTGCATCATGCGTCTGACTGTTGACGGCAACAAGGGTGGCGTTATTCCACGTGCTGTTATTATATAAAGTTCCTTTCCCCGTCAGGAGATGGTGAAGGTAGTATTTCACCGGGGGAAGCACCGTCTCCAGTGAAAGAAGTGTCTTTTTTTCCACCCAGACAAGCGTGCCTTCGCTGTTTCCGATAACCGGTGTATCGAGTACGCTTAGTTCGGCAAGAAAACCGAATACGATATAGACCTCGTTTCTATCGAGGTGGTGGTGTACCGCAACGAATTTCTGCCGAAGCCCCGAGGGAAGAACGGTGATTCCCGTTTCCTCTTTTACCTCCCGTATTGCTGCGGCAAGGGGATCCTCGTTTGCTTCAATGTGCCCGCCCGGGAGAGCAAGCCAGCCGGGAAACGCTTTTTTTGTTTCACTCCGTTGCAACATGAGAACACGATCCTTGTGGGTGATACACACATCGACGGTAAATATCGGTTGGGCAAGTTCGTGAAGACGTTTGTCGTTCATGGTCATCGCTCGTTAAAATAGTTTTTCTGACGGAGAAAATACACGAAGATCATAACGCCAAACGCATAGGTAATGCCGTACACGAGTCCCACGGCGGTTCGTTGGGCTTCCGGGACTACGGAGAGCGTATAGAGCGAGTTACCGAGAGATAGCATAAGGACTGCGGCGCTTATCCCTATATACGCTTTCAAAAGTCGATAGGATCGTTTTATAAATACGACAAGCGAGAAAAGGTTAATCCCCACCGAATAGAGGTGCCATAGGACGGGATAATTGCGGGGAAATTCGGTTCCGTAGTAGGTAAAAGAGACCGGTTTTCCGTTCATAAGGTCAATGCCGCTTTGAACAACGGCAATGACGCCGAGGATAAAAAACAGTTTGATAAGAAAGGGCATTGCGGTAAATCGACCAAGATACGAAAGGGAAGTGCTGGTGTGTTTTTTCTTCATAGAGATAGCGTAGCACCTCGAAGAATCAAAAGAAAGAAAGTATTAATCGCACTGCGGAATGCGCGCAATTTCACATCGATACAATTCCCATCCCAAAGCGGTGGTCAGGACGGAAAACGCAGCAAGCAGCAAAAATGTAACCGTAAAGTTTAACAGGATAAATCGGGATCTTGCCCCTTTTTTTTGCGGAAGCATCGGAGAAGCGGCAATCCGGGCTCCGACGGGAAAAAGAACCAGCAGAAATAATGGAAGCAAGGGGTTGTTGCGAACTCCAGGAACCGCCGAAAAGGCACCGTATAACGGTTCGATGCGAAATGAAACAATCATGTTGAGGAGCAAAAAAGGAAATGAAAATAAAAGTCCAAAAATTGCGGAACGGTCGGTATGCTTATTGTTTTGATTCATTTTTTTTCATGCCGACGATGACGGGAAGCGCGAAGGTAGTCAGGTAATAGAAGTACACATCCGGTTTATAATAGCCGTCGGCGGGTTGTAAGAGCTTCACGATAAACAAATAATCAAGGAATACGGCGATGAGTAACCAAATGATCCCGGTAATAATAAAATCGGAAAAAGTTACCGCACGGGATTTCTTCATCAAAACCCACAGGGTTATGGCAATGCCGATGGGAGAGATAAACCAACCGATGAGAGACGAGGGAACGATCATAAAAAAAAGTATTCCCAGGAGGTAGCCGATGAACCAGAGAAGAACGCCAAAACCGACGATATTTTTAAGAATGGTATTGTTCATACGGCCTATGCTTAGACGGTGTTATGCCAGTTCTTATCGCCCACATATCCCAATGCGTCGATACGGTCATTATACAACTCCACCAGATCAAGATCGGGTCTGTTCAATAATCTTGCCCCGGGTACCGCTCCTTTTTGCACCGATTGTTTTAAATTTGCATACTGTTCCGGCGGAAGATAAAAGTCCAGATCACCGACCTGGGGCTTTTTGGCGTCCGGCTTACGGATGTAGAGATGAGTGTATGTCGTTTCGGGTATGTCGTTGGTGGCCGGAACTATAACGGGTGTATGCAACAGGAAATATTTGCCGTACACACTCTTCGTCCGATCGACTAATTCATGCTGTAATTGCGTAAGAAGTGAGTACTCTTCTTCGGAATGACTGAATATGCCGATATTACCGGCGACGGGGAGATAGTTGTCGAGAGACTGCATGCAGAGTTTATGACACGATAGGTGGATGTGGAGAAGCGCATCCATCATGCCGGAAACATCATTGATGGGACTGAATCGAAAGGTATGCATACGTGTATTATATGATGAACCGCAAAATACGCTTAACCGAGGGGGATAGACCGCAACTTCCCGAGAGAGGAAAGATAAGTATCGTACGGAACGGTGATAACTTCCGCATGATCAAGATCAAACATTTTTGCCGACGTATCATGGAGTGAGGGCGGACAATACAAAATTACTGACGGAAGAAAACCGTCGATAAGGTACGTGCCGATGACGCCGTTTTCATACGCATACTCGTCATACTCCATCGTCACGATATTTGCGGTTTTGTATCCTTTTTCTTTAAGCCAGGCAAACCCCGCCTTTTTGTCGGGAAGGGGAAAATGATCGACAAGAGTAAATTTACCGTCCGTTTCTTTCAGGGTATGCACCTCAACACGATCCGGATACTCGACAAATTTTTCCACGTCCTTGCCCGTGTGCTCGCCGTAGTAATGCACGGAAGTCACGTGTTTAATGTGCGTAAGATTTTTTTGCTTGATATGCGAAAGAATGGGAGCAAGTGATTCGACGCGATATTTTTTCTCCTGCGATTGCATAGATAGTGTTATGTGAACGGATGCGGGTTACCCCGTACGGTTCCGTTTCTTGATTTCCTCAAGAATTTTCCCCGTTGGCGGGCGGCACGAGCAATGCTTGGCATGCTCAACATGCCAGGAAACCCGCTGATCAAGCGTCGGTTTTTTCGGCATACGGTGAGTTAGGTGCCAGTCTTTATTAATGCTCATTGATATCGTTTTTTCTTCTCATCCATGCGCGTTTAAAAAACGGCAAGGTTAGTGTCGAAAGAAGAAAGCCCAAGGAGGGAATAACCGCATTAAGCCAGGGAGAAGCAACCCCGATTACCCACATGTATGCGCCGATACTTATATAGGTAAAAACGATAAGAAGTACTCTCCGCTCGATACTTGTTTCCCATCCTTTATCGAGCTCTACGCGTTTATTTCGTTTCTCCAACGCAATGATACGTTTTTCAAGCTCTTGTGTATGCATACCCATACGATATCTTATTTTTTCCCCGATACGAGCCCGGGAGTTTTTTCGGCAAATCGCAAAATATGTGCAAGCTTCGTAAAATTGATATCCTCGATTTTTTGGAACCGGATACAACTTTTTCCGACGCTCACTTTCCCTAAGTCTTTCTTATATTTCTCCGCAATATATGTTCCGTGATCGATGGCACATACATAGATACTCATATACTGTTTCTGATTTGCAAGCGAAATGACCGGCCAGTCAATCAGTTCCTTTTTATAATTTTTATAAGGAAAGCTTCCGTAGCCCAACATATTGTAGGCAAAATGCGGCGTAAGTGACGGTACGGTTTTTTGGATGAATGCATGCATGAAGGTAATTGGCTCCCTTCTTTCCGGAGGGAGAGAGGCGAGATATTCGGAAACAGTTGTGGCTTTCACCGGCTTAAACATATTCATACCGACACCTCAACCTCCACACCGGTAACATATCTTTGTATGGAGTAAAACAATTACTTATTTCTATCACTACTACGCCTTCTTTTTATCAAGTTTGTCGAGACCAAGAAACTTCACGCCGAAATAGACGACGAGCGCTATCACGATGAAATCGATGAATACGTTAAGAAAATTCCCCCACATTATTTTCGCCTCTCCGATTTGGATGTAGGCATTCGTGAGACTCTCGACATTGCTAAGACCGAGGGCAAGAATCGGGCTGATGATGTCTTCGACGAGTGCCGCAACAAGCTTTGAAACGGCGCCTCCCAAAATAAAGCCAACGGCAAGTCCGACTACTCCCTGTTCACGAATAAAATCCAAGAAACCTTTCATTTGAATCACCTCCTTATGCGCATTTCGAGTATAGCAGAACGGCATCCGAGTTCCGCACGGTGGGGAAGGAATGCCCGGCTAATGGTATGCTATGGGTAGCCTGTACCTATGAAACACATATCCCTGAACACTCAATGGTTCTTTTCCGAAGTCGCATGGCCGCTCAAAGCCCTGCTTATCTTTATTCGCGGAGATGCGGTGGTGATCCTACCTTTTTTTATCATCCTATCAATTATCGGGGTGTTTTCACTCCGGTGGATGATGCTCCTCCTGAGTCTTTTTGTTGTTTTCCGATTTTTGGGTGAGATGGTGTATTGGATTCATCAGCAGTTCGGTGATCGGAAATATCGCCCATATGATTTTGGGCTAAAGCGGTTGGATAACAACGCTCTATATGTGATCTACCAATTGCTCTCACTTATCTGGTTGGTCATGGGTGCGGGGTTCTTTATGGGGATTCTCCTTCGATGGTTTATACCATCGAAACCGTGATGTTCGTTTTTTTGTTCGCCCCGTTGTACTTACAATGCCAAGCCTACTTTTTTGTATTGGAACGTTTCTTGAGGATAAACTGCACCGACGGACTAATTTTTTTATCTTTGCGGTGAATGCATCCGATCCAACAGCAGGGACGACGCATCCCGTCTTTGAGCTCTGAAATTACTCTTGCAATATGTTCGTTTCTGGTTTTCGATAGCTTCGGGGCGATTGTCCAGCAAATCCATTCGTTTCTGGCAAGCGGGGTCAGACTCTCCCATAAGGCGTATGCTTTTTTATCGCGCATCAGTGCCTCGCGCAAATCTGAGGGAAGCTGGTGTGCAACACCGCCTGAAATGTTTGAAGCCATGAACGTATTGTAGCAAAAAAAATCTGAAGATCGCTTACTGGCCGGCTTTCCTGATCGTTTCCAAATCAAGCTTTTTCATCGGCATAAATGCGGCGGCGACGGCATCTGCCTTTTGGGGATCCCGCATCATTTCGTCTAAAATCCTCGGGGCAACCTGCCAGGTGACGCCGAATTTATCAGTGCACCAGCCGCATTGTTCCGCTTCGGGGACTGCCGAGAGTTTTTCCCAGAAGTAATCGATTTCTTCCTGTGTTTCGCATTCAATGATAAACGAGGTCGCGCCGCTTAATTTAAACTGATCGACGGGACCGCCGTTTAAGAACATAAAGCTTATTCCGTCCAGTTCACATTCGGCAGTCATCACCGACCCTTCGGGTCTGCCGGACACTTCTACCGTTGCCTTCGGTGTTCTGGTAATGTCTCCGAGCGTGGCATGGTGATTGCCGGGGGCGGATCGGAATGTGTCGATATAATAGTTGACGGCTTCTTCACCGTTGTTATTGGCAAACCAGATGCAGGTGATAAGTCTACTCATATTATGTTGCAGGAGAAAATTCGACAATCCATTCAATGCCGTATTTGTCGCGGAACATCCCCGCGTAGGAGCCCCACGGACCATCTCCCATAGGTCCCTCGACTTCTCCTCCGACCGATAGACCGTTAAATAATCTTTCCGCCTCTTCCTTGCTTTCCGCGGTTACCAGTATCTTACTTCGATTTTCGCGTTCATTTACTTTCCCCATAACTTCGGGAACGTCATTGGCGATAAGCCTGGTTCCGTTGCCGATCGGTAGGGCAATATACATGATTTTGTTTGCCTCTTTTTCCGGCACCGGAAACTCCGCGGTGGCGATATCTTTAAATCGCACCACCTTCACAAACTCTCCGCCGAACACCGATTGATAAAAGGCAAATGCCTCTTCGGCGTTGCCGTTGAAGTTAATCCAAGGGGATAATGTTGCCATACGTAATGTATATCACAATAAGGAAGGGAGATAAAGCAAGGGTAATTGGCTCCGAAGATGAGGAGAATGATCGAATGTATAATTGCTATTTACGAAGATATGATCTTCCCCATTGAGCACACCTCCCACAATCCGCTCTTAAAAAGAACGGATTGTGGCAAGTTAATATACTTGTTATTTGGCAAACAACTTAAACATCCAACCAAATACGCTTACGGATTGTTCTTCAAGTTTGACTTGATCCTGAAGAGCAGTGTTTTGCTCAGTGAGCGCTTGAACCGTCTCTTGTACCTGTGTGATTTCTCTTTGATTTGTAAGCTCATTTTGTAGCTGAGTGAGCTGTTGAATACGCAGACGGTTTTGTTCCATAATTTTTTGCATATTCTTGAGCGCTTGATAATTCGGTCCAATGAGTGATTTTAATAATCCCTTGCGATTGTCTATATCTGCAAGATCACTCTGTATTTGCGTTTGAGCCGTTTTTTGCTCTTGAGCAATCTGTCGTATTTGCTCGCCTATACCCCCGTTTATGGTTTTGGTTGTTAAAAGTTCCTCTACCTTCGAAGCAACATTGCTCATGTGTTTTTGAGCTATAGAGCTTCTCGGGGAGGTATCTTTTGGCATGCCTTTGCCCTGAGTCTCTTGGTCATCTCCTTCCGACTCCTGTTCTTGTGTACTTGTTTGAATTTTGGAGTCCTCACCGTTGTTTTGAATTTTCATTAAATTTTGGTTTTGGATCGTATTTCCCGTAGGTGAGGGGGACGCTACCTGCTCTTGAGGGGCGACTCCTTGTTGAGAGCCGGTACTTTGCGCTCCCGAACCATGGTTTGCCGCAATGACCGGCGGGGCAATAAGCAAAAAAACAAGAACCGA
The DNA here is from genome assembly GCA_964449585.1 of uncultured Gammaproteobacteria bacterium. Lineage (GTDB taxonomy): Bacteria > Patescibacteriota > Microgenomatia > UBA10105 > UBA927 > UBA927. The sequence continues at coordinate 219,179 of CAYUZE010000001.1, forward strand.
TACACTTGAGGTTAGTTTCTTCATCTTTTTCTCACCTCCTTTGTATTCTGATGTCTCTCTTAGAGAATACTACAAACTCACTGTTCTTGCAGATATAATGAACCTTTTCCTTGACCTCTCCCTTGTCCTCGTTTGAATGTTGGGTTTTCCTCCGACAGTCGTTGATAAAATCTTCGCATCGGACCTTGGCGGGACCAAGCGTCGTTTAGGCCAAGCTTATCGATCACAAAAGCAGCGATTGCAATAGAAAGGATGAAACCGAGAACGATAACCCAAAAGCTCTTTTTATAAGAGAAATCGTATTTGCGGAGCATCCATATTCCAAGCGCGATACCCAGAAGAGCTAGAATAGGAACCCACAGGGGAAAACTACTTACCAATTGTTCTAATCGATATTGACCGTTTGGTCCGTGCTGACGAAGTAAGAACATGGTTAAGTTCGTTAGGAATACTGCCCCGATACTCGCGGCCACCAGTCCCGCGATCATGAGCACTGATCCGAGAATAAAGTACCATCTTGGTTTCATGGCAATCTCATTTGATTTCACTTTTGCCATGATTATTTTTTCTAAATTATCCGATGATGGTTTTAGTTTTTTTGACATAGTTTTTTCATTATTCCTTTTGCCCGATTGACCCGGGTTCCTACCGTGCCGATAGGAATTCGTAATATATCGCTAATTTCTTCGTATGATTTTTCTTCCAGATAAAATAATGATAACGGTTCTTTATATAGCAGCGGCATTTGTGCTAAGCAATGCTGTGTGCGATTAATAAGCTCACTTCGTATGAAATCATCCTCTAGATCAATCCCGCTGTCACATTCAATCTCTTCATTCATTGGAACCTGTCGATGAAGTTTCGATATCATATTTATCGCTTCATTGTGAACGATACGATATATCCAGCTGGAAAATTTTTTTTTAGTGTCAAACCCATTTAGGTTGATATACGCTTTGATAAAACCCTCCTGCACAACATCTGCTCCTCGTTGCACATCTCCCATGATATAGCTGGCATATCTTGTAAGTTTTGCCTGATATCGTTTAATAATCTCTGCATATGCTTCTTTGTCGCGGGTGCGGACAATTTCTATAACTTCCGAATCCGATAAAGTAGATAATTCTCTCATAACGCATGTGTATTTTATCCTTCTTTGCAAAACGATTCACGCAATGCCTTATCTTCTCTACCGCTGAAACCTCACTCATTGTTTGCGAGTGAGGTATCAGCTTTTGAGGCGAGCTGGATTAGCGGTTCATGCCGCGACCATAACCCATACCTTGATTCATTCTTGCGCCGTTTTGTAACCCAAGTCCGAGTTCGGCTCTCAGCTTATTTGCTTCAGCGGTTTTACCCTGTTCGGCAAGTTCGTGAGCTTCCGTAAATTTGGAAAAATTTTGTGCATTTATCACCTGAGTGACTCTGCCCCTTCCCGTCATGAGTGTTTTCCAAGCGTTGTAATCTTTCGTTTCAAACGCTTTTTCCATGGCAGCATGGCGTTCTTCGGTATAATTGGGACCTTTTACTGTTGGATCGCCCTTATACGCCAGGACTGCCTGGGGGGCGATTATTGTGCCTCCGATAGCTAGAGCGGTTAATCCAAGGAGAATTAATTTTTTATTCATGTTATTTTCACCTCCCTTCATACATATCTGTATTGCCTGTTATCTACTGTTAATACAGATGAGTGGGGTGTTTTCTTTCAGGGAAATTGAATGACTCAAAATAAACGGAAATATTCATCCGAGCGGTGGGGGAAATTTGCGTCTTCGGTACGTTTGATTTGAATACAAACTTCTCACTAGGAGTGACAGATTACTCGACGAATCAGATTTTGCACTTCTGGACTGCGAACCATCGGTTCACCATCCTACAAAGATATACAAAAAAAGGGCTTTCGCCCCGTTTCTGTACTTGCTCCGAGCAATGGACAGCATCCGAAAGTATTACCGTTATGACGGCATCTTAGAATAATTCTCTAAGAGCAGTAATATCAAATAGAATTCGCTTTACTCCTAAACTCTCGGCTTGTTGTTTATTGAGGTGTCCAGTGAGGACAATAATTGGCTCAACTTTTGCGCTCTGAGCCATTCGAGCATCATTTTCCGCATCACCAATGTAGATGGTTTCATCAGGTGTAACACATTGTTTGTTCATAATGTGTTCAAGCATGTATGGATGAGGTTTTGTTTTTTCCGGTGGCACATCAAATGATGTAATTATCTGCGCAAACACATTCGGAATGTTGAATTTAGGAAAAATTTTCTTTTTGAGCATATCAGGATGGTTTCCTGTTGCGACGGCAAGTGTGTATTTGCCATGAAGGTAGGTAAGTAACTCATTTGCTCCAGAGACCTCACGGAGTTCTCGAACAAATATGTCTCCCCAAAATTTTTGTTCGAATAATTCGCTCGCTTGGTCGATTAGCTTGGGTTTTTCAAAAAGTAATTCTGTAAGCTCTTCTCGAAATGGCTGCCCCCACCGACGTTGTATCCGACGGTGTAGTTCATCTTCAGGAAATACGATACCAAGCTCTTTGAGCGTTTCTCTATAACATGCGTAATAACCCTCTTTTGATCCTAGCGTCACCACATCGTCCCAGTCAAAAACAATGAGTTTTATCATGCAAAGGAGTATATCAAGTTTGAACGTCCTATGAAGGGTACGACAAAATTGAAGCTAATTTCTACTGGCTCCCCCGGTAGGATTCGAACCTACAACCGTCTTCTTAACAGGAAGCTGCGCTACCGTTGCGCCACAGGGGAATGT
>CAYUZE010000002.1:0-12917 GCA_964449585.1 uncultured Gammaproteobacteria bacterium
TTCGGTCCCGCAGACCAAATGATATCCGTCTCTCCGAAATACGTCGTGTTCAACGGATAATCCCAATAGTATTTTTCGTCGATCGTGTCCATCCCGAGCGGCGGACGGAAGTACACAAGGCTTGAAAAAACTGCTGCCGCAAGGAGGACAAACACCATCTTCGGGGAGGTTTTTTTGGTGATAAAAACGACGGCGCCGATGAGCGAAAGGGAGAATGTCGTTACATTTAACAGCCGCCACGGAAACTGAAACATCCGGAGAATCGGGATGGTTTCCCAAAGAGGCTTACTCATCGGTTGCATGACGAAAAGCGCAACGATACTCAAAAATAGACAAAACCACACGGTTAGTCGATCTGATTTGTTCGTGAGTTTCTTTCTGATGAGGATGAGTATCGCGGCAAAGAAACCGAGGGTCGGGACAAGTCCCAAAGAAACGGCAATTCCGCCCGTCTGCAGCGTTGCCGCGTCGGTCAAATTGGGAATAAAGAAATGGGCAAGCGGCGCAAAATGTGAAAGGTACATGTCCTTCATGAATAAATCCCCGTACGTATACCGGCGCTCGATGAGCGCGGGGAGCCAATAAAATGCCGCAAGCGCAAGTCCCAGGGCAAGTCCCATGCCGGCCTGTATGCGCTTGCCGTTGGTCGGGGCAAACACAAGTGCAAAAAGTACCGAGACGCCGAAAAACACGAGGCTTATCGCGTTATGCGAAATGATAAGCAGGAGCGTTGCGAGCGCGGTAAAAAGCATTGATGCATACGCCGTTTTGCGTTCAAATCCCCGTACGAGTGACAAAAGCACGAGCGGGAGGAATGCGAGTGCGTACCCTTCCGCCATATCACCCCGCACCACAAGATCAATCAGGTGAAACGGGGCAAACTGATAGAGAGCGGTTGTTATCGCCGCCCGTTTTGTGTCTTTAAAAAACACAGTGGCGAACCAATACATGAAGATACCGGAAAGAATGAAACTTACGGCAAGGGAAAATTTGAAGGCAAATACCGTGCCGCTTCCTAAGGCAACGGGGAGTACGGCGACCAGATAGGGAACATGATAAATAAAGTTAAACAGCGGCATGCCGTACCCGTAATTTAATTCCCCTGCCCATCGGGGAAGGATTTGTCCTTCCGAGAGCGCTTTGTAATAGGCTGCGATACGGGCGTAATGTACCGGGCTATCGTGCGTGTGCGGGGCAAGATCGCTCGAAAAAATGGAGACAAACGGCAGGAGTGAAATTGCAATGACAAGGATATAGTGCTTAAATGAATGCATATCGCAGCTTGAAGCTATTGGCATTATAACAAGAATACGAGAAGAATGAGCAAGTCGCGTTCGACTGATTATTGGTTGCCGGGAATTATTGCCGCCGCCGCGTTGCTTCGGTTGCCCAGGATAGGAGTCTTGACCGAATTCTTGGGCGATCAGGGTAGAACGATGCTCATTATGCGGCAATTTATCGAACAAGGGAGTATCCCTTTTGCCGGTCCCACGACGTTAAGCGGTCATCATTTGGGACCCATTTTTTACTATCTTTTAGCACCGGGGTACGTACTGGGAGGAAGCCCTCTCGGCGTTTCGGTATGGATGGCGTTTCTTGGGATTATCACCGTTTATCTTCTTTATACGACAGTTCGCGAAATTTTCGGAGTGGTGCCCGCACGGCTTGCCGCGCTTCTCTGGGCGATATCGCCTCCGCTTGTTGCCGCGGATCGGATTATTTGGGAACCGAATATGGTGCCGCTATTTTCCGTACTGTTCTTCTTCCTTATATATAGGGCATACGCGCGATGGCAGGCGACGTGGTGGATTGCCGTAGGGGCAACGGTAGGCGTGTTGGTACAGCTCCATTATCCGAACCTTTATTTTATCGGGCTCACGGGGATCGTGCTTGTTGCCGCGTATTTCCTTCGGATCGCTGCTGTTCGGAAGATTACCATCGCAGCCCTCTTGTGGCTGTTAGGATTTACGGTCGTACTATTGCCGTTTCTCTCCTATGAAGCAACCGTGCAATTTCGCAACCTCACGGGGATTTTTGGCATTTTGGGAGAGGGCACGACGGTGGCGATAGGGAAGCGTGCCATGGTATGGCAGGCGCTGGATTACTCGTTTCGGGTCATGGGCAAGATGCTTCCGTGGATGAGTAGATGGACGGTGCTTATCCCGCTCGCGCTCTGGAGCGTTTTTTTCCTTCTCAAACCAACCAAAAAAAACCTCCTGCTCACCCTCTGGTTTGCGGGTGGGGTATGCGGCATGGTGCGCTATAGCGGGGTGGTGCACGACCATTATCTTTCCTTCATCACCCCGGTGCCGTTTCTTATGTTGGCTTCGGTCGCATCGCAAATAAAACAAAAATGGTGGTCTGCAATGCTTATCGGTGTCGTTATCATAATCGCCGTGGTACAACTTACAAAAACTGATCTGTTGCATGCGGGCACGCATGATATCGCGCGAACGGAAGCGGCGACGCGAAAGATGGCGGACATGAGCGGTGGCGCACCGTTCACCTTTACGCTCCTATCCTCCCGTTCCTACTCGGATTTGCATTACCGGTATCAGATGGCTGCGGCAAATATTTCGCCGCTTTCGGTGACCGATGCAAAAAGTAAGCTCCTTATCCTCGTGTGCGATACAAAAAAATGCCCGCCGGCTCCGGAAGTGACGAAAATCGAGAGTATACAGGCGCTGTGTTATGAGGAGCATTGCAGCGGAACCTACCCTTCAATTCTCCTTACAAAAGAGTGGTCCTATGTTCGGGATGAGGGAGTTGCTACTCCTTACGGAGAGGATGGACGGCTTTATCTTTTTGAAAGGAAATCATCCGGGTCAGAACGCTGAATAGTCAAGGATAGGTCTATTTAGTACAATGTCAGGTATGTGGCTTAGTATCGTCGACTCGCTCCTTTTATTTGCGCTTGCAATACCCGTCGTCATGAAGTACCGGATTCTTCCGGTTGACGGAACCCCGTATTGGCTGTTCGGACTGTTGTTTTTGTTGCTTTCGGTTCATTGTTTGATCTCGTTTTATCCGGAGCTCCTGGGAAAATACAAAAAATATCTGCACGCCGTAAAATTGATTTTTATTATCGCGACGTTTTGTATCACCCTTGGCGGGGCGACGGTGACGGCGATGTTTGATCGCGCAAAAACCGCGCCCGTCTACGGGGTGCACGACATTATTTTGCAGCAGGAAGCGGCCATGCGGTATCTGATCGTCGGAAAAAATCCGTATAAGGAAACATATTTCGGAACTCCGGTGGAAAGTTTCCACTATGCCGAACTCGGTCGGGATGCGGTAAACCCCGCACTGTATCACTTTGTCATGCCTCCCTGGTATTTGTTGTTTCCGTTTGTTTTTTATTACACGGGAATTCCCGTCTTCGGATTTTTTGACGGCCGTATGGCATCGCTTTTCACCATGGCGATGCTACTATTGTTTTTATGGTTTTGGTTCCGCGACAAAGGGGTCGCGCGCATCGGGATGATTATCACCGCTTTGTCACCGTCCGTCGTGGATTATTTTGTCGAAGGACGGAGCGATGTTTTCGCGCTTTCATGGCTTGTCGGTGCGCTCCTTTTGCTTTCCTATAAAAAATATGCGCTGAGTGCGGCGATGTTTGCCTTGGCATTGCTTTCGAAGCAAACAATTTGGTTTATGGCGCCGTTTTATCTTGTCGCGCTGTGGGTAAAAACGACGGCACGCCGCCGCATGTTCTGGATCGCGTTTGCGGTCATGACCGGAATCGGTATCGCCCTTACCGTTCCGTTCCTCTTATGGGACGCGCGCGCGTTTATCGATAGCGTCATCCTTTACCTTTCCGGGGGAACGGCGACTAGTTACCCGGTCTCAGGGTACGGATTGGGGATGGTGCTGTATGATGCGGGGATCATTACCGATATCCATGCCTACTATCCGTTTATATATTGGCAGATTGTTTTTGCCGTGCCGACGTTTGTCATCCTTATGCGATGGTTTATGGGGAGACCGGACGAGTCGCGGATGATTGTTTATTACGCGGTGTTTCTGACCGTTTATTGGTATATGAGCCGGTATTTCAACAACAGCCACTTGGGTTACCTGTCTATGGTGTATGCATTAGGCGGGCTCAAGGTTCTCGATGAAAAAATCACTCATGAAACAGCATAAGTACGTGATACCGTTGCTTGCGGGTGTGCTTCTTGTAGCACTCTTTTTTCGTACGTTTCGCGTCAGCACCAATCCCCCTGCAATTTCCTGGGATGAGGCATCGATAGGGTATAACGCGTACACCATTCTCACGACCGGCAGGGATGAGCACGGGACATTCATGCCGCTTGATGCATTTGCGGCATTCGGTGACTACAAGCCGCCGCTGCCCATTTATCTTACGGTACCGTTTGTCGCGCTGTTCGGTCTTACCGAACTTGCGGTGCGGCTCCCTTCGGCGCTTTTCGGCGTGGCAACCGTAGGCATGCTCTTTGTGTTAGCCCGGGAGCTTTTTCGCGACAGCAAGGAGCGGGATGCTATCGGTCTGGTTGCCGCATCGCTGATGGCGGTTACCCCGTGGCACATCATGTTGTCGCGGGCGGGATTTGAGGCGAACATTGCCGTATTTTTCCTGATTTCCGGCATATGGGCGGTGCTTCGGGGTCGAAATGAACCGAAGTATTTTTACGTTGCGTGGATACCGTTTATATTGGGTATTTACACCTTTAACAGCACCCGTTATGCGGCGCCGCTCATCGCAGGGGGACTTTTGCTTATCGTTAAAAACGATCTGTTTCGCGCAAGGAAGCAGGCTGTCGTCGGCATCCTTGCGGCGCTTATCCTCCTTATCCCCATCGCGCCGCATCTCGTGTCAAAACAGGCGAGACTACGGTTTGAAGAGGTAAGTATATTTACCGATCTTCGCACCGTATTAACCTCCAACACGAGAAGGGAAGCGGATAATTTTTCGCCGCTTTCGTCGATTCTCCATAACCGGAGGGTGGGGTATGCAAGGGAATACTTCATCCATTTTTTTGATAATTTGGAACCGCGGTTCTTATTTATCAAAGGCGATGGGAATCCCAAATTCTCCGTGCAGGACGTCGGGCAGTTGCTTCTGGTTTCCGCACCGTTTCTTATGTTCGGATGGCTTGCACTGTTTCGCGATTACCCGGTTGTCGGGGGATTCCTCCTCTGGTGGCTCATAAGCGCCATCATCCCCACCGCGGTTGCCCGCGAAACACCGCATGCGCTTCGGATAGAGAACGGTCTTCCGGTCTATATGCTGGCTACCGCCTACGGTATGGTCGCGGCGATCCGGGCAATAAAAACGAAGTGGAGAACGGGCGTAAGTCTTTTTGTTGTACTCCTGTTTCTTTCAAATTTTGCCTATTTCTGGCATACCCTTATGGCGCATTATCCCAAAGAGTTTTCCGGTGAGTGGCAATACGGCTATAAGTCCGCCATCGCGATTGCGGAAAAGTATGAAAAAGATTTTGATACGGTGGTGTTAACCGAAAGCATCGGCAGGCCGTATATTTATGCGTTGTTTTACAAGCAAACGCCGCTTTCGGAATTTACCGCAACAAAAGATGCGTCGTTTGACGCCGCGGGATTTTACAATGTCTATGGGTTCGGCAAATACCGGTTTGTACGGGAGGGCTCGGGGGATTTTTCGGGCAAGGTGCTGTATATCATGCCGCCCAAGGATGTGCCGGCAACGGCTCGGGTGATTGAGACCGTACGGTTACTCAACGGAGCGCCGGTGCTCGTCGCGTTTGAATAACTACTGAGTATGAAAAAACTGTTTTTTATCGGCATTATTATTCTTGCGGCGTTCCTGCGTCTTTGGCAGCTTGGCATGGTGCCCGTTTCCCCGGATTGGGATGAGGCGGCTTTGGGATACAATGCCTACTCGATATTGAAAACGGGAAAGGATGAGTATGGAATATTCCTCCCGCGTACGCTTCGGTCATTTGATGATTACAAGCCGCCGCTTTATACGTATCTTGCCGTTCCATCGGTGGCAATATTCGGACTTACCACGTGGGCGACGCGATTGCCGTCTGCCGTTATGGGAATTTTGGCGGTTATCGGCACCTACTATCTCGTGTCGTTTTTGGTAAAGAAAAAGGACGATACCATAGCCATCCTCACTTCGCTTTTTCTGGCTATCTCACCGTGGCATTTGCAATTTTCCCGGATAGCTTTTGAAGCCAATACCGGCGTTACCCTCAACATTTGGGGGCTCGTTGCATTTTTCCGCGGCCTCACGTCGCTTCCCTGGATGGCGTTTGCTGCGTTTTTGTTCGGGCTTTCCTTGTACGCGTACCATAGCGAGCGTATTTTTGTGCCGCTGCTGTTGCTGGTCGTAAGCACACTCTGGAGAAAAGAACTTTTTGTCGACAAAAGAAAAATAGCGATAAGCATCATCGTAGGGCTACTCACCGTTGCCCCCCTGATTCCGGTGGTGCTTGATAAAACATCGGTTACAAGGCTTAAGGGAACAAGCACCCTTTCCGATACGACGGGATTACTCATGCGCTCGGTCAAAAAACTTGAAGATGATATTCATTCAGGCGACCGGTTGGGTGCGCTGCTTGAGAACCGGCGAATCGTGTACGCAAAAACGCTTATTGACGGATATATCAGTCACTTTTCGCTGCGCTGGCTGTTTTTGACCGGCGACAACGACCGTCACCACGCTCCGGATAACGGGCTACTGTATTTCTTTGAACTGCCGTTTTTGTTGTTCGGGTTTTTTGTGTTATGGAAAAAAGGCGGGAAGTTGGCGGCACTTATAACGAGCTGGATTCTCCTTGCGCCGCTTGCTGCCTCTCCCACATCGGAAACGCCGCATGCCATTCGCACGTTGGTTGTCCTTCCGGTCCTGCAACTGTGCATTGCAATGGGAGTGTATGAGAGCTACCGGCATGGAGCGTCGCTGATACGGAAATCCCGCGGGATCGTGCGGTCGATCCTTATATCGGGAAGCCTTGCCGTAGTGTTGGCCGTCGCAGCCAACATCATCTTTTATTTCCACATGTATTATGTGCATTTGAATCGCGAATTCTCGCCGTTCTGGCAATACGGTTATGAGCAGGCGGTGCGGTATGCCGAGGCGAATAAACACAAATATGAAAAAATCGTGGTGTCGACAAAACTCGAGCAGCCGCATATGTTTTTCCTTTTTTACACCAAGTATGATCCGGCGACCTATCTTGCCGCAGGAGGGACCGCATCGGGCGGGTTTAAGGAAGTGCGTAACCGTTTCGATAAATATGAATTCCGTCCCATTCCCAATTGGGCTGATGAAAAGCATGACGGATCGGTGCTCTATATCGGATCACCGAAAGAAATACCCGGAAGCCCGATGGTTATTTCATACCTTGACGGACCGGATGCGATACGAATTTCGGAATAATACTGAGCATGAAGCGATATATCCTGGTTACACTATTTGTTGCCGCGGCATTTTTGCGCCTCTATCAACTTTGGAGCGTTCCTCCTTCGCCGTCACTTGATGAAGTTTCAATTGGCTATAACGCGTACTCGATCGCCATGGCGGGCAAAGACGAATACGGCACGCCGTTTCCGCTATTGCTTCGGGCGTATGATGACTTTCGGCCTGCGCTGTACGTCTACCTTACGATTCCGTTTGTGTACCTGTTCGGACTGACGGCGTTTGCCGTGCGAATGCCCGCATTTATACTTTCGCTTATGACGTTGTGGGCGACCTACCGGATCGGGATGCTTCTTGGGAAAAAATATCTCGGAAACAGGAATGTGGGTGTGATTGCGATGGGAATCCTCGCACTTTCACCCTGGCATATTTATCTCTCACGTTTGGGACATGAGGCAAATTTGGGGCTGACGCTTCAGGTACTCGGGTTATATTTTCTTCTTTGCGCCGTCATCCTTAAACGGGGACGTGATTGGATCATTTCGGTAATCTTTTTTGCATTATCGCTGCACGGATATCAAAGCCAGAAGCTTATCGTTCCGTGTCTCGCCGCGGCATCCGTGTTTCTTTTCTGGAGGGAGATGCTGCAGGCAAAAAAACAGGTGCTGCTCGCTATTGCGGCGGGGAGCATTATTGCGATACCGGCAATGATTGTCAGTCTTTCGCCGGAAGGCATGTCGCGGTTTAAGGGAACAAGCGCGTTTGCGCCGGATGAACCGTCGATGGTTACGGCGACGATAAAGTATACCGAGGCCGTACGAAACAACGATGTTGTCGGGAGAGTATGGCACAGCAAGTATACGACCGGTCTTCGCATTTTTGCCGGAAACTATGGCGCGCACTTTTCTCCGCGCTGGCTCTTTACGGGATCCGATAGGGAAGCCCACAAAGTTCCCGGTATGGGACTCCTGTATCTATGGGAAGCGCCGATGCTTTTTGCCGGTGTTCTTTTCCTTCTGAAAAAAAAGATTCCCGGTAAGATCATTTTGTTCCTTTTGGTATATCTTCTCGCTGCTCCGGTACCCGCATCACTCACGACCGGCGCGCCGCACGCCATGCGTTTTTACACCGCAATCCCCGTGATACAAATTATTGCGGCATTGGGGTGTTGGTATGTCGCCGGGTTGGCGGGTGTCCGCCGAAAAAACGCAATCGCGGTTATGGCGACGATTGTCGTAGCCGCGGGGGTGGCGATGTTTTGGAACGGATACTTTGTCAGATTTCCGCGTGAACAATCCGACTCCTTTCAATACGCGATAGCGGAAGCCGTTTCGTATGCAAAAAAACGGGAGGAAACCTATCCCCGGATTGAAATAAGTAATCAGGGAGCGCTGTATCAGTCGTATATGTTTTTCCTCTTTTATACCAACTATGATCCCAAAAAATATGTTGCTGAAGGAGGGACGATATCCGGGGGGTTTGAAGCATCCCATACCGTGGGGTCATATGCCTTCGGATTTCTCCCGAAGCGCGCCTCCGATATGAAGCCTGATACGTTGTATCTTTACGACACCGGTGAAGTTCCCGAAGGGGCGCGAATTCTTGAGCGATTTACCGATAAAAACGGCGGGACGGCGATAGTAGCGGTGACAAAATAGATGTATGAAACATTACCCGAATATGTCCGTAGAAAATGATCAAAAAAAGCATCCGTCGGTAAAACGATTTGCCGTCGGTTTGTTTGTATTGCTTGCCGCGATCCTTCCGCTTTTTGATTTACTCAACCCGGGATTCCCCGTGACCCATGACGGACAGGATCACGTGGCACGGATCGCCAACTTTTACCGGTCGCTTTCCGAAGGGAACATCGTGCCGAGATGGGCGGCAAATTTGAATTGGGGATACGGACATCCCATTCTCATGTTCCTGTATCCGCTCCCTTCCTATATCGGGTCGTTCTTTCACTTTTTGGGATTTTCGTTTGTCGACAGTACAAAACTGGTTTTTGCGACGGGGTTTATCGCCAGTATTTTGGGTATGTATCTGTGGGCGAACGCGTCCTGGGGGATGGCGGCGGGGATAACGGCGGCGATTCTTTACGGATTTGCGCCATACCGGTTTATCGATTTGTACGTGAGGGGAGCAATCGGCGAACACATCGCGTTTATTTTTCCGCCGCTTATCGCGTACGGACTGCTTACCCTGTCGAGGGTATCAAAAGGATGGGGGATTGTTCCGGGAATAAGCATTGCCGTTGCCACGGCGTGTCTTATCCTTGCCCACAACGCATTAAGTCTCATGTTTTTACCGCTTCTTTTGTGGTACGGACTGTATCTGACGGCATACGACGCAAAACAGCGCGCACGATTTGCGGTGACTGCGGTGTTGGCGGTGGGGTCGGGGTTTTTGCTATCGGCGTTTTATTGGGTGCCCGGATTTTTTGAAGGAAAATACACGCTACGGGATATCGTCACCGCGGGGGAGTTTGCCGGACGATTCGTACCGTGGACGGCGTTTCTTTATTCACCGTGGAGTTACGGAGGGGGGAATGAGCTGTCCAAGTGGTTGGGGGCTTCCCAATGGTTAGCCCTTATCATGGCGTTTTTCGTGCTCGAGAAAAATACAAAACGGCAAAAACTTCTTATTGCCTGTATCGTTTTACTCTTTTTTACCGTGTATGCGATGACGAGTGCCGCAGGTCCGTTATGGAATACCGTTACGATTCTGCAAAAGTTTCAATTTCCCTGGCGGCTATTGTCCGTAACGACATTTCTGCTTTCCGTAATAGGCGCGCTTGTCGTCTCTCTTTCTCCTCCGAATCGGCGAAGGCAAACCGCCGTACTTCTTGTCGCGGTTGCGATTATCACTACCGTCCCGATGTGGCGCGCCAAAGAGTACAAACAATATCCCGAATCATTTTTTACGGGCATTTATAACAGCACCACCGATACCGGTGAGAGCAGTCCGATTTGGTCGGTGCGGTTCATGGAAAACAGACCGGAGCGTGTGGCATACCTTATTCCCGACGAGGGCAACATAACGGAGGGAATGCGCACCAGCACCTCCCGATCCTATCATGTGGAGGTGGAAAACACGGCACGGTTTGTAGAAAATACGCTGTATTTTCCCGGATGGCGGGTGACGATAAACGGGGCGCCGCTTCCTCCCGACAGGTTGCAATTCCAGGATCCGGCATACCGCGGGCTCATGACATTTGAGCTTGCGCCGGGAAGCTATGATATCCGCTTTGAGTTTTCGGAGACCAAATTACGGCGGATTGCCGACGGCATAAGTCTAGCCGCGTTCGTTATCCTTGCCGCAATTGGTACAATAGCACTCATATGGCGAAAAAGAATATCCGCATAACCGTAGCACTTGCCGCCTATAATGAAGCGGCAAATATACGGCGCTGCCTTGATTCGGTGCAATCGCTTGCCGATGAAATTGTGGTTGTCGACGGTAATTCGACCGATAACACCGCTGCGATAGCCAAAGCATGCGGCGCCACCGTTATTGCAACGAATAACCGGCAAATGTTTCATATCAACAAACAAAAAGCGCTCGATAACGCTCACGGCACATGGGTGTTGCAGCTTGATGCCGATGAAGTGGTGGATAGCGCGCTTGCCGAAGAAATCCGTGCGGTATGCGGCGACCCCCGTTCACTTGACGGCTATGCCATACCGCGGAGAAATTACTTTTTGGGCGATTGGCTCCGCAAAGGAGGGCAATATCCGGATTATGTGATCCGTCTTTTCCGCCGCGAGAAAGGAAGCTTCCCGCAAAAAAGCGTGCACGAACAGATAGCGATAACAGGATCGGTCGGAAAACTTTCGCATGCGCTCGATCATTATTCGTATGTCTCCATCGCACAATACTGGAAGAAATCGGCGGCATATATAGCACTTACCGCGCAGGAACTGGCGCACACAAAAAATAATCGCAGCCCGGTGAAGGCCGTCAGGTATCTCATCGGCAAGCCGGTTGCGACGTTTTTCCTGCTTTTTATCCGTCATAAAGGGTTTGTTGACGGGTGGCGGGGGTTGCTGTTTGCCTTATTTTCCGCGCTTCACTTTCCCAAAGCATATTTGTTGTCACTCGCATCATGAACGATCGGTGTTTCTTCGTCATACTGTTGAGCATTGCTATTCTGTGGTTTGCTCCGTCGGTGCGTGCCGACTATGTGTTGCCGTACCCCTCGGCGATGCCGGGAAACAAGCTGTATAGGATTGCCCGCATCATCGACACGGTAAAAAAACCGTTGTATTTCGGTTCGATCTCCCGGTATAAGTATCATCTCTCCCTTGCCGATAAGTATCTGGTCGAGGCCAAAACCCTGTTTGAATACAAACAGTATTTGTTGGCGGTTTCAGCGCTCGAACGTTCGGATACGGAGTTTCGTGAGGCGGCGCCGCATCTTCGCATAGCCGACCGGGAAGGAAAAGACGTTCGGGCATTTGTCTCGCAATTTACCGATGCGATCGCTGAGCATCGGCGGGTGTTATCCGACATACAGCAGCGTGTTCCCGAATCCGTCACGTGGACGCCGGAGAAAGCCGCGGCGACCCCGTTATCGCTTGCGGCACTGTTGGAACAGGCGCTCCGTATCAGAACAGATGCGGGAAAGGACCTGCCGCACAGCCTATGAAACGAATACTTCACGTAACGGGCATCATTGCCGCCGTATACTTCGGGATCATATCGTACGGGTTTATCGATCCGCACCTGTCATTGCCGTTCCCGTCGTACACCGGGCAAATTGAAGCGATGTTGCGATACGCGGTGTACCGGCAATCACCGGGTGTCGCCCTCCTGTTTGCGGGGCTTATGATCATTTGGTATGCGGCGTATGCGAGTGTGTTGCGTGATAAAACGGCGGAAAAAATCAGAAAAATTCCCCGGTGGATCTTCCTGCTTTTTAGCATTGCCATTTTTTCATTTCCGGCACTTTCCTACGACATTTTCAACTATATCGCGACCGCAAAGGTGACGTACCAATATAAAGAAAATCCCTATGTGGTTATGCCGATCGAGATACCCAACGAACCCATGCTTTCGTTCACCCGCGCGGCAAACAAACTTGCCCTCTACGGTCCCGTCTGGATTGCGCTAACGGGTATTCCGCATGCACTGGGGAATAGTCATATCTTTTTGGCAATTTTTTCTTTCAAGTTGTTTGCGGGTATTTCCTATGCGGTCATTTGTTGGCTCATCTATAAAAAAACCAAACGGTGGGATCAGGTGCTGTTTTTTGCGGCAAATCCGTTGGTTGTCATGGAGCTTTTGGTGAACGGACACAACGACGGAACGATGATGGCATTGGCGCTTTCGGCACTGCTTGTGGCGGAAAAACACGGTGTACCGGCAAAAATAGGATCCGTTCTGCTCCTTATTGCCTCGATCCTTATTAAGGGGGCAACCGTTGTCTTGTTGCCGTTGCTTTTCATTCCCAAATTTTCAGCGGAAAAAAAGTACCGTCTGGCGTTTTGGCTTATGGTCGGCGTATTTCTCGTTAGTCCCTTGCGTGAAGAAATGTATCCCTGGTATG
>CAYUZE010000002.1:12927-33878 GCA_964449585.1 uncultured Gammaproteobacteria bacterium
CGGCGTGCATCCCGAGAACAACAAACGGGTTGATGCACGGGGTTGTGTTTTGGCTTTCGTTGGGCCTTATGGCACGGTACATTCCGTGGATAGCGACAAGGGAATACGGGGGGATAACGCCGATAGCACGGGTAGTACTTACCGCAATTCCGCTCATCATCTACGGAATATCGATGATTCTTGAATCGCGGATTTTTCCGAAAAAGCGTCTATGATGCCGTTTATTCTTGTCCTTATTCCGGTACTTTTTGCCGCGTCACCGTTGTTCGGGAATGGATTTATTCCGACCCATGACGGTGAATATCACATTATACGGTTCTGGCAGTATTTTACGATGCTTTCCGGCGGCACGTTATTTCCCCGATGGGCTCCGGATTTAAATTATGGGTTGGGGATCCCGCTGTTTACGTTTCAATATCCGTTTCCCAACCTGGTAGGCGCATTGTTTCATGTATTCGGATTTTCATTTGTCGATAGCGTCAAATTAGTTACCGCAACGGGTTATATTGTCGCCGTGCTCTTTTCATACCTCTGGCTCAAGGAAAAATTCGGTACATTTCGTGCCGCGATCGGGGCGCTGGCAGGGGCATTTGTACCGTACTGGTTTCTTGATATGTATATCCGCGGTTCCCTAGGCGAGATATGGGCGATCGCCTTCATATTTGCAACACTCTTTGCGCTTACGAAAAAACGATACGGTATGGCGTCCGCCGGTGTGGCGCTTCTTATCGTCAGTCACAACATTATGGCGATGCTATTTGTGCCGGTACTTTTTCTGTACGCTTTTTTATTTTGCCGGCACGGGCTTTTTGCCATACTCCTGGGTGTGGGTATGTCGAGTGTGTTTTGGATACCCGCGCTCTATGAACGGCAGTTCATTCGCGGGCTCAGTAACGTGAATGTGTTTGATTATTTTCCCCGGTTAGACCAGTTATTGCTCCCATCCTGGGGAAGCGGCTACCGCGGACAAACGGGAGGCGCTACCGAAATGTCCTACCAGATCGGGATTATGCCGATGGTGATTTTTATCGCGGGTCTCTTTGTTTCCCGGAAAGAAAATCACCTTCGCAAAGAAATCCTCTTCTTTCGGCTGCTCGGAGTTGCCGCCGTTTTTTCCATGTTGCCGGTCTCTGTGTTTGTATGGCAAATGATCCCGCCGCTTTCGCTCATCCAGTATCCGTGGCGGCTCCTTGCGGTTATCGTCATAGCGACCCCGATACTCGCCGCCGCGGTTGCGCGAAAAAACGTCGTCAGCGTTCTGATCGTGGTGTGCGCATTTGCATTTACCTGGCGGTATTTTCATCCGGTTATCTATCAGCCGCGGACGGATGCACAGTATTTTGCGCATGAACAATTGTCCCGCGGCACCTCGTCGCTCGGGAATGCGTTTCAGACCCGATGGATAACCGACGATCCCAAGTCGCTTGCGACCACGCCGTTTTCTCTGTCATCGGGAACCGTCTCCGCGGAAAAAACGGCACCGAGCCGTTATGCGGTATCCTTTACCGCCACCGCAAGCGGGACGCTTACCGCTCCCGTCGCGCACTATCCGGGATGGGTATTTATCACGGGAGAAAAAATAATACCCAGTGAACCCGACGAACGCGGTCTTGCGTCATTTACGATTCCTTCCGGCGTACGGGAAGGCGAGATAGCACTGCACGAGACATGGTGGCAGCGGCTGTCCGTTTTTATCGGCGTTCTTTCGTTGTCTGTCACATTCGTATCGTTTATACTCAAGAGGCAATTATGAATATCGCGATAAATACGTTGCCGCTCTCGACCGAACACCGGATGCGGGGGACGGGTGTCTATACCAAAAATCTCATTGACGCGTTGGTAAAATACGAAAAAGGGCACAGGTATTCCTTTTTTACCCGGGTTGAGGATATCCCCAAAAAGACGGACGTCGTGCATTATCCGTTTTTTGACCCTTTTTTTCTGACCCTGCCGTTTTTTAAGCACTATCCTACGGTGGTAACCGTCCACGATATGATCCCGCTGCTATTTCCGGATAAATTTCCGCCCGGGATTCGCGGCAGGGTAAAATGGCAAATACAGCGATTATCGCTTATGGGAGCCGCGGCGATTGTGACCGATTCCCGATCAAGCAAAAAAGATATCGCGAAATTGACGGGCAAACAGGAAGAAAAAATCCATGTAGTGCCCCTTGCCCCCTCGCCGTCCTATAAGCGGGTCACCGACGAGCAGAGGATTCGTGCCATGCGACAGCGATATCATCTGCCGGAGGAATACGTGCTGTATGTCGGGGACGTGAACTGGAACAAAAACGTTACGGGACTTCTTGCCGCGTGGAAGCTGACCAGGGCAAAACTTTCCCGAAGCAGAAACACAACGTTAGTGTTGGCAGGCAGCGCGTTTTCCAATACGGAACTGCGGGAAACCCGTGATATCCTGCAGCTTATTACGTCGCTCGGGATAGGGAAACATGTGGTTCGCCCCGGATTTATCCGGGATGAGGATATGTCCGCGCTCTATTCCGGTGCACGATCCGTAGTGCTTCCTTCATGGTATGAAGGGTTCGGATTCCCGGTGATCGAGGCGATGATGTGCGGGGTGCCCGTGGTGGCAAGCGACCGGGGGAGCGTTCCGGAAATTACGGGTCCCGCAATCAGTGCGGATCCCGGAAATACCCCGGAACTGGCGCGGGCGATACGACAATCGGTTATGCTTCCGCCCAAGGAACGCAAACAGCTGGTAAAAAACGAAATGGAATGGGCAAAACAATTCACCTGGAAACGGGTGGCAAAAGAAACGGCGTCGGTCTATGCGTCGCTTTCCTGATCATATGAAAAAACTTTCCGTGATTATTCCCACCTATAACGAAGCGGCGACGATTGAGTCGGTGCTTACCCGCGTGTTTGCCCAAACGGTGCCGGGATGGACAAAAGAAGTCATCGTCGTAGACGACGGATCCGTCGACGGAACACCGCAACTGCTCAAGCATTGGCAGAAAAAAATCCGGCTTATCGTCATGCCGAAAAACGGGGGAAAGGGATCCGCCGTTTCCCGGGGAATACGGGAAGCGACCGGAGACATCATCCTTATTCAGGATGCCGATCTCGAATACAGTCCGGCAGATTATCCCACGCTGCTGGCTCCGTTTGAAAACGAACGCGTCAAAGTAGTCTACGGTTCACGATTCTTGGGCGCGCATCTTTCCACCATGTTTGTCTATGAACTTGGCAACAAGTTTGTCACATTGCTCACCAACATCTTTTACAACACCAATATCACCGATATGGAAACTGGTTATAAGGCATTTCGGAAAGACGCGCTCTCCAACATTACAATAAACGCCAAGCGGTTTGATTTTGAGCCGGAGGTGACCGCGAAGCTGCTGCGATCGGGTCATCAGATTTATGAAGTACCGATTTCCTATTTCGGAAGAAAATTTGAAGAAGGGAAAAAGCTGACCTGGTGGGACGGGGTGATTGCCCTGCTTACGCTCGTTCGCTACCGCTTCTGGCGCCCATGAATACGGTTATTTCTTTCTTTCGCCGAATTGCCTCCCATCCCCTGGCAAGAGGAAGCGCCGTCGTCCTTATCGGTTCAACGCTCGCCAATCTCGGCGCGTACGCCTATCACCTGGTGGTGGGAAGAATGCTGGGACCCGTTTCCTACGGAGAACTTGCCTCACTGTTTTCGTTTTCGTATCTCTTGAACGTCCCGTCACTGGTACTCCAAACGGTGCTTACCAAATATATCGCGGGATTTCGCGCAAAACAGGAGGTAGGGAAGGCAAAAAATCTCGGCCTCGAAACGATGAAATGGCTAACGATCGTCGCGATAGGGGGAACCGCGGCAGTCCTGCCGCTTATGGGGATACTTGCTGATTTTTTGCACATTTCACATCCTGTCTCCATCCTGTTCATGTATCTTACCTCCGCGTTATGGATCGTGACCGTCGTCCAGACCAGTTTGTTGCAGGGGTTCCAGCTTTTTACCGCCGCGATGGTGATGAACAACGTTACGACCGTATTGAGGTTACTGGGTGGCATTATAGGGGCGGCGATGGGTGTTGTGGAAACGGTTATCGCGGGATTTTTGACGGGACTTGTCGGTTTCGGCGCATACTTTCTCCCGCTTCGTTTTGTCTACTCGGCAAACGCCAAACCGAGCGGGATTTCCAAAAAAGAATTCGTTTCCTATTCGGCACCGTCGCTTATCACCATGCTCGGCATCACGTCGCTCTATAGTACGGATATCCTGCTTGCCAAACATTTTCTGCCGCCCGTTGAAGCGGGCTATTATGCGGCGCTTTCGGTCATGGGGAAAATCGTCTACTTTGCCTCGAGCAGCGTTTCATATGTGCTTTTTCCGGTTGTGGCGGAGCGAACCAAGCAAAATACGGGCTCGCGAAATCTGGTGATGGCGGCGTTGCTCGCGGTATGCACCGTTTCTTTCGGGATTACCACCGGATATTTTCTGTTCCCTCATATCGCCTTGGGGCTACTGTTTGGCGCATCGTATTATCCCGCGGCTCCGCATGTGGGTTGGATGGGAATATTTTTATCGTTTTACTCGCTGTGTTACGTGTTGATTATGACGCTCTTGGGGCATGGAAAGACGGGTGTATGGGCGTTTGTTGCGGGAGCGTCGGTTGTCCAGATTGCCGCTATCGTGGCATTCCACGATAGTATCTTTTCGATCATTACCGCAAATATCACGGTTGCCGTCGGGTTATTTATCGGTCTTTTGCTATACTATCGCCGGAAGCGGTAAGCCTATGAAACTGTTAAGTCTTATTATTCCCGTCTATCATCAGGAAAAAACCATACGCAAACAGTTGCAGAATATCCTGGCGGAGCTTGAGTTGCTCCATGTGCCGACGGAAGTAATCGTGGTAATAGACGGGATGGATGACAAAAGCTTTGAGGAGGCAAAAAAAGTCCGTTCGACAAAAGTTACGGTGACCGGGTACAAAACGAACCATGGCAAAGGGTATGCCGTCCGTTTCGGTATGGGGAAGTCGCACGGTGACGTGATCGGGTTTCTCGATGCGGGAGGAGATTTAAGCGAGCTCGGGCTTTCCATGATGCTCGAGCATTTCAAATGGTATAACGCGGATATCATTGTCGGGAGCAAACGGCATCCCGTTTCCAAAGTGATGTATCCGTTGGAGAGGAAAATTCTCTCCTGGGGATATCAGCAGTTGGTGCGGCTTCTTTTCGGATTGAATGTGCGGGATACCCAGGTAGGGATGAAGCTGTACCGGCGAACGGTGCTCGAGGATGTACTGCCGCGATTGGTGGTGAAACAATTCGCGTTCGATATCGAAATACTCGCCGTCGCCAAATACCTGGGGTACACCCGTATCTACGAAGCGCCCGTCGAGCTTGATTTTACGGGAGCCTCCAGCATCACTTCCACCGGGGTGTGGAAAACAATCCTCAATATGCTCTGGGATACGATCGCGGTATTTTATCGGTTACGCTTTCTGCGGTATTATGATAACTTAAACAAGCGCAAATGGCGCTTTGATGAGGAACTGAATTTTAAAATATCTGTCCCGTAAAGGAGGATCGTTATGCGTATCGTCATTACCGGGGGTGCGGGGTTTATCGGCAGTAATGCCGCAGCGTTTTACCTCGGCAAAAAAGCCGATGTCGTGGTCTTTGATAATCTTTCGCGGAAAAACACCGATAAAAATCTTGCCTGGCTTAAGCGTTTGGGCGGCAAACTCACCTTTATCAAAGGAGATCTCCGGAAACCCGCCGACGTGGCCAAGCTCGTCGGTTTTTTGAAAAACGCCGACGCCGTGTTGCACCTGGCCGCGCAGGTTGCCGTGACCACATCGGTACTCGACCCGCGGGAAGATTTTGAAATCAACGCGTTGGGTACCTTTAACCTGCTTGAAGCGATGCGGGCAAGTTCCAGCCGGGCCAAGCTTATTTATTCGTCAACCAATAAAGTATACGGGGGAATGGAAGATGTTTCGGTCGTTGAAAAAAACGGCCGGTATGCGTATGAAAAGCTTTCACACGGAGTGAGTGAATCCGCTCCCTTGGATTTTCATTCGCCGTACGGCTGTTCGAAGGGAACCGCCGATCAATACGTGCATGATTACGGCAGGATATACGGATTGGACACCGTGGTGTTCCGTCAATCGTGTATTTACGGACCGCGACAGTTCGGCGTAGAGGATCAGGGATGGGTCGCGTGGTTTATCATCGCCACCACCATCGGGAAAAAACTTACCATTTACGGCGACGGGAAACAGGTGCGCGACCTTCTGTACGTTGATGATCTGATACACGCATACGATATGGCGATTGCCGCAGGCAAAAAAACAAAAGGCGGCCTCTATAATATCGGAGGCGGTCCCAAAAATACGTTATCGGTGTGGCATGAATTCGGTCCGCTGCTGGAAAAATTATTTAAAAAAACCATCCGCGTCAGCCCGCAGGACTGGCGTCCCGGTGATCAGAAAATATTTGTTGCTGACGTAAGAAAAGCGAAAAAAGAATTCGGTTGGGAACCGACAACGGGTGTTACTGAGGGCATAACAAAACTGTATGAATGGGTGCGGGAGAATGCCTCGCTCTTCACCTGATACGGGGCATGTATGACGGCAAAAAAATCTCCCGCAAGTGATTACCCGAAAGAAGCCTATGCGCTTCTTGTCGACCGCGAAGAACGGCATTTTTGGTTTCGCGGCAGAAACCATGCGATCCGGTCAATTATCACGAAATATTTTCCCAAACCCCTGGGAAAACGGTTTCTTGAAGTCGGATGCGGTACGGGATATGTCCTTCGTGAACTTGCCGCGATGGGGTTTCGGGTGACCGGCCTGGATATGCACGGTGATGGCATCAGATATGCAAGAAAACGCGTGCCTTCCGCATCGTTTGTCGTCGGCGATCTTTTCGTCTATACACCCGCAAAAAAGTATGATGCAGTCGGTATTTTTGACGTTGTCGAACATATTGCCGATGACGTACAAGCACTCGGCAGATGCCGGTCTTTACTCAATTCCGGGGGCATGTTGTTTGTTACCGTCCCGGCGCGGGCGGAACTATGGAGCGCGTTTGATACCACCTCCGGACACAAACGCCGTTATACAAAAGCATCGCTTACCCGAGCACTCAAACAAAGTGGCTACACCGTGCGATTCGTGGGATACCTCGGATTTTTTCAGTATCTGCCGCACCTTTTGGTGAAAAAATTTATGATCCCGAATTCACATACAAATGACACGATGGCGGTATTAGAAGACGTGCTTCGCATGCCTGCCGCTCCGCTTAACCGATTACTGTTGCTTTTCATGCGGCTCGATACCTCCCTTACTGAGCGGATCCCGCTTCCGTTCGGGACGTCGCTCATTGCCTGTGCGCAAAAAGCGGTATAATCATGCCAATCTATGGATATCCTGATCCTCAACTGGAAAGATATAAAAAACCCCGATGTCGGAGGAGCGGAAGTTATCCTCTATGAACTCTCCAAACGGTTAGTGCGCGACGGTCATACCGTGACGTGGTTTTCCCGAACGTACAACGGCGGAAAAAAGGAAGAAACGATTGACGGCATCCGCGTTATCCGTCGCGGTAACCGGTTTACGGTGTATTGGGAAGCGTTCCTGTACTATCGGTCACTTGCCAAAAAACCCGATAAAGTAATCGATTGTGTCAACACTATTTGCTGGCAAACACCATTATACGTGCCAAGGGAGAAACGAATAGCCTACGTGAATCAACTGGCCAAGGAAGTGTTTTTTTACGAATTGCCGCCGATTATTTCCCATATCGCATATCTGTTGGAGCCGCTTGAGTACCTCACTTATAAAACGACGCGGTTTGTATGCTATTCGGAAAGCGTAAAAAAGGATATTGCTTCGTTCGGCATCCCGCTTTCCCATATCAGCACGTTTCCCATAGGGATTGATCACGATCGCTATAAACCGGGGAAGAAGTCAAAGACACCGCTCTTTGTTTTTGTGGCGCGGCTTACCGCTATGAAACGGCCGGACATGTGTGTTGCGGCCATGCAAATTGTCGTCAAATCAGTCCCTGATGCGAAGCTTGCTATCGTCGGTTACGGACCGATGGAACAACGGCTCCAAGATATGATTAACGAGTACGGACTGCAAAAAAATGTTTTTCTGGTCAACAAAGACCACTTATATTTTGATAAGCACCCCAAGGACCAGAAGGTAAAACTCATGCAGGAAGCATGGGCGCTTCTGCTTCCGTCGGTAAAGGAAGGATGGGGGATGGTGGTAACCGAAGCCGCCGCCTGCGGGACGCTGAGTATAGGTACGCGTGTGACCGGATTATGTGATTCTATTGCTGATTTTCGTAGCGGGATATTGCTTTCAACAAACCCAGACATCCGTAAGCTTGCAGATGCCATGATGTTAGTCATACAAAATACCTCGTTGCGCAAAAGGATGGAAAGAAATGCAATCGGCGTAAGTGATGAGCACACATGGAAAGTATCGTATAACCGGTTTATCGAAATATTATGAAAAAGGGACGAGTATCCGTCATCATACCCACAAAAAATTCCGCCGTTTTTTTAGAGAATTGCCTTCGAAGTCTGCGGGCTCAGACATACAAAGATATTGAAATCATTCTCGTTGACGGAAACTCCACCGACGACACAAGGGTAATAGCCAAGCAGTATGGTGCACATGTCTATACCTATACCCCAAAGGTGCCCCGGGGATATTTTGATGCTCCTTACCGACGGAATTACGGAGCGAAAAAAGCTAGCGGTGAATTCATATATATTATCGATGCAGATATGGAGTTGACCCCAAAGGTAATAAAAAATTGCGTTGATCTGTGTAAAAAAGGGGCAGACGCGGTAATCGTATCGGAGGATTCATTCGGGGAAGGTATTTGGGCACGGGCAAAAAATTTAGAGCGGCGATGCTACTGGGGAGACAAAACTATTGAAGCCCCTCGTTTTGTGAAGGCCAGCGTATGGAAACGATTAGGGGGGCTTGATACATCACTGGGTGGCGGTGGCGATGATTGGGATCTGGCGGTAGCGTTGCAAGAAGGGGGGTTCGTCACTCAATGGAGTACCGAAATCCTTCGTCATAATGAAGGGGCGCTTACGCTAAGAAAACTGTTTCGAAAACGATATATGTACGGCAGAGATTCGTTGTTATACCTTGCGAAGCGACCAAAAGCGGCAACCAAAAGTTACTTTCCCATACGTATGGCATATATCCGTAACTGGAGATTGTTTCTCCACCGTCCCGTTGATACACTCGCCTTTATTATTATGAGGACAGTCGAATACACAGCCGGATTGCTAGGTATTCTTACTGCAATACTGCGAAAATCATGAGTGACTCCTTTTGGATTAATAAAAAAGTTGCCGTGACCGGAGCCGGAGGGTTTATCGGAAGTCATGTTGTACGATTTTTGTCTGAACATGGTGCCCGGGTGACGGCACTAGTGTCTCATCGATCAAAACAGAAACCTAATGCCGTACGGAAAAAAAATCTACGAGTTTGCGTCGTTGATTTAAATAATCGCGAAAATACCGTTCGCGTCCTGAAAAACACCGATATTGTGTTTCATTTCGCAGGCTTAGATGGCGGGACGGCGTATAAGCAGGCGCATACACATGAAATCTTGCAGACGAACACGAGAATCGCGTTGAATATTTTGGATGCATGCAAAATAAACCGGGTATCACGGCTACTCTTAATGAGCTCTGTAGAAGTCTATGCAATATCAAAATCAAGTGTGGTGGATAAGCGTTTTAATCGGGGCTATTGGTTTGATGAAGATATCGGCGCGTATGCATGGGTAAAAAGATATACAGAAATTTTAGGCAAGTATTATCACGATAAGAATCTTCGCATCGCAATTGCCAGAGCGGGCAACGTATATGGACCCGGGGACGATGTAGCAAAAGGACGAGTTATCCCGACATTCATACATCTTGCCAAAGCCAATAAGCCGATAAAGATTACGGCACCAAAAAGCAAGGAATTAACATTTATGTTCGTTACCGATCTTGCACGGGCACTAACGCTTCTTATTGAGAAGCACGCAACGGGTGAACCGGTGAACATTATCGGATCACAACGGATAAATTTATACGAACTGGCCAAAAAAGTTGTGGATATTACAGGTTCAAAATCAAAAATAACGTACTCACCGCCAGAAAGCCAATCTGTTCATCGGAACTATTCAAACAAACAATTTCTTACGCTTACACCCTTTAAGGAGCAATATACTATCGACAAGGGAATAAAGCATATGTGTGAGAATATATGATCGAAAAAGATACCAACAAAGAGCGATACAAGACTTCCCGAGTGCTTCTACTGTCCCATTACGCCACTACGGCCATGCAAGATTTTTTGACCCTTTATTTGAATGATCATAAAACACAATACGTAGCAGCTATTAAATTCCCACTTCCTGAAATTCCGTTACTCACGCATATCGAGGTGCATGAGTACAGATATGGCAAGAAGATAGCAACGAAGAATATTCGTACATACGTCGGACACCCATCGTTAACCTATATCCTGCATTTCTTTCAGGGGCTGTGGGTGTTATTTCGGATGCGTCATCAATCTTTTGACCTCGTTATTGCACAAAATTCCCTTCTTGCGCTCATAGCGATATTTTTCCGCCGTATCGGGGGGTGTAAAAGAATTATTTTTTATTCGCACGGTATTGCAAAAAAACGTTTTAGCGGATCGAAAATGAACGTTTTGTATCGTTTGCTGGACGGCTTTGCGTATGCAAACAGTGATATAAATTGGGCATTATCGAACGATATTCAAATAAGCAGAAGGATGAAGGAGCAAAAACCCATACGGGTGATTCCCGCAAATGTTCCGGTGGCGCTTTTTCCCAGGAGGCATCAAAAGTTAGAAACGCCGACACTTGTTTTCATAGGAACGCTTAATCGCATGAACGGGGCTGATCTATTACCGGACATACTCAAAGAAATACATAAATATGAGCCGTCATTCAGACTGGATATTATCGGAGTAGGATCAGAAGAAGCAATCATACGGAATAAAATAAAAAAATATTCACTGGAAAAGCATGTTCGATTACATGGGTATCAGGATATATTTACGTATGCTTCGAAACTCGGTTCATATCTCTGCGGTTTGGCGCCCTATAGGAGGGATGACTCTTCACTTCTTACCACCACAGATCCTATGAAGATTCAAATTTATGCGGCTGCGGGGATACCAACCATTGTGACAAACGGCTATAATTTCTCCAAACGCGTTATCAAATACGACGTGGGGATCGTAGTACCGGGAGACCCATGCTCATTTGCCAAGGGTATTGTAGATCTCTATAAAGACAAAAAAAAGAACGCACACATATGTACGCAGAGTAGACTATATGCAGAAAAGAACGATATATATAAAATATATGAGTATGAGTTTGCCAAGGCACTATGAATAAGCTTTTAAGAATAATTTGCTATCCGTCTTGCGGTGGTGCGCTCTCAGGTCGGGGTCAAAAAGCAATCATTTGTGTTCGTTGCAAAAAGCAGTATGCCATCACCAATGGAGTGATAAATTTTCTCGATGATAGGGTGTTTAAAAACTTACATAACCAGCATCAAAAAAACTATTATGACAAAGAGTATGTAAATGCATATACAAATACGCAATTTGAGTGGCGGAATAAATATACTCGACGATTGCAATCGTTTCTCCCAGAAAACAAAAAATCAATAACCCTTGTTGCTGCTTGTGGTCAAGGACATGTTTCCATAGCACTTGTGGAGATAGGATACTCGGTCATCGCAAAGTTGAAAAAATTACATAATCGTATTCTGTAGCAACTATCCATAAAATTCTGGGCATCAAATGTCATGGTTATCCTTCAAAAAAATGAGAACAATTAGAAAAATCCCCCTCGTATCGGTCGTAATCGTGAATTATAACGGGAAAAGATTCCTGAAAGACTGCCTGAAAAGTCTAAAGGACTCGAACTATAAAAATTTGGAAATTCTTCTCGTTGATAACGGTTCATCTGATGATTCGCTGAAGTATGTAAAAAGGTATTTTCCCAAGATTCATATAATTGAGCTTAAGGATAATATTGGGTTTGCTGGGGGCAATAATATAGGGATAAGGCGGGCAAAAGGGAAGTATATACTGTTGCTCAACAATGATACAAGGGCAGATAAGAATTTTATAAATGAGCTTGTGAATGTGTTTGAACGTGATGCGGGGATAGGTGCGGCCCAAAGTAAGCTTTTGATGATGGATGATACCTCATTACTGGATTCAGTCGGTGCTTTTCAGACACCGACGGGATTTTTATATCACTATGGATATGCTAAGAAAAATACAAAAAAATATGAAAAGCAAATTACTCTCTATTCGGCAAAAGGTGCCTGCATGATGCTAAGAAATGAAGCTTTGAAAAAAGTTCTGATTGATGGTGACGTTTTTGATAGCCGGTATTTTGCCTATTTTGAAGAAACTGATTTGTGTCACAGAATTTGGTTGGCTGGATACAGAGTGGTATTTGCCCCTCGCTCAATCATTTTTCATAAGATGGGGGCAACCAGTAGACAGATGGATAATGACTTTGTTCAGTTTCATTCATTCAAAAACAGGATTCATTCATATATAAAAAATTACAGTTCTCTATCCCTTCTTCGTATGCTTCCAATTCATTTGGCCGTTTGTTTTTTTTATTTTTTCTACATGTTTGCATCAAATAGAAAACCCGTCGCTTTCGCTATAGCTAGGGCAGTGAGCTGGAATATAGTCAACCTTACGGATACGCTCAGAAAACGAAGAGTCGTACAGAAGATGATCAGAAAACAGGAAGATCATGCTTTTTTCCCTAAAATAGTGAAACATCCCCCAATCCAATATTACCTGCTTCTCACATCAACCTTAAAAAACTTTCGGGATATCGACGTGGAATAATTGCCAATATATATGAATATTCTTATATTAGATTCATTTTCATTAAACAGCGGTGATGAGGCAATTTTGATATCGACAATACGTGAACTCAACCGAGTCTTTAAAAAGCCCACCATTTCGATTGAGGTGTCCCATCCTATTGTGACTCATATGAATTCTTCACTTAGTGCATATCGTAAATTCCCTAGGATTATAGATATTCAGAAATTGTTTGTAACCAAGATGAATATTGAGGTAATGAGATCCTTGATGCTCGGATTGTTTGATTATGGATGTTTTCTCCTCTGGTCCATTCTGTCCATTTTTGGTATTCACTCAATGTGGTGTATTCGGAGTGAGAGAAGGAAATATGCTTCAGCTATTCGAGAAGCGGATATCATAATTAGTATCGGGGGAGGATTTTTAAATGAAAATTATAATTATTTTTTAAGATTTCTTACGTATATTCTGATTCTCATTCATGGAAAGCCACTTCATTTTATGGCTCAATCGATCGGTCCTTTTTCTAATAAAGCAGCAATGTTAGTTATGAAATATTTTTTGAAAAAGGCACGTACGGTAAGTGTACGAGAACAGGAAAGTTATCAATACTTGAATACAATCGGCATCTCAAAACATGTATTAACGGCTGATATTGCTAATCTTCTCACCAAATATATTACACCCGCTCCGGCAAAAAATAACAGAAAAGTTGTAGCCATTTGCCTCAAAAATAACCATAAAAAAAATGAAGAAGATTTTTTTGAGAAATCTATCTCGAATTTCATCTCAGAGCGCATTAAATGCGGATATTCAATCGTGCTTACCTGCCATACTATAACTGATAATGATATGGCAAAACGACTTCTGAGAAAGTTCGGAAATAATGTCACTGCCATGTATTTCAGATCAGATCCGTTTAAGCTTAAACAACTTTATAAGCAATGCTCATTTGTTGTCGCCGCTAGAATGCATGCAATTATATTTTGTAGTTGTGTGTCCGTTCCCTTTATCGCGATTACCTATGAGCCAAAATTCTACGGTCTTATGCGTCAGCTTCGCTATGACAAATTGTTAGTCGTCCCATATCAAAAGGCAACGGGAGATACGCTTATTCGCATGGCCAAATATATAGAAGCCAATCGAAACAGACTGAGGGATCAAATGGAAATTGTGCGTAAGGAACAATATAAAATAGCCCTGCGCACTATTGAACATATCTATGAAAGTAGCATTGCGATGAAACAATGAATAACTCTAAGTCTTTGATATCAGTAATTATACCAACCAAGAATGCATCAAAATTTATCGATAGATGTTTAGATTGCATATATGGACAAACGTACCCTTTTTTTGAAATTATCATTGTTAACCAAGGATCTGATGCCGTGTTGCAGAGAATTATACGTAAGTACAAAAGGAAAGACATGAGAAGACTCGTACTAATCTCTACCGATACGACACCCTTTTATTCGCCGCCGTCTAGATCAAGGAATATTGGAGCAAGATATGCAAAGGGTGATATCTTAATTCACCTTGACGCAGATATGTATATGCATAAGGACTTATTAAAAAGTATACAACGACAGTTCAAGAACAAAAATTTAGTAGCCGTAGTTATTCCTGAGCATGATATATATAACAATTATTGGGGAGGAGTTAAATCACTGGAGCGTAGATGTTATTGGAGTAATAAAAATATTGAATCAGCGCGTGCAGTTCGCACGCGGATATTTAACGCAGTAAAGGGATATGACACAGCAATACAGGCGGGGGAGGATCTTGACGTGCACCGTGCATACAGTGATTTCGGTGATATAGAGTATAGTAATTCTTATATTTCACACGATCTGCGCGAATTCAGTCTTATCAACGATTTACGAAAGAAGCATTCCTATGGCCGAACGGCTCGTTTTTATTTTGAGAAGAATAATGTTTCCACAATAAGGTATGTAACTGAGGAATTTATGAGCTATTTTCGGCATATAGATCTCTTAATTCGTGAGCCCCATCACGGTTTTGGATTATTTTTTTTAAAATCCCTTGAATTACTTGTTGGGTATATGGGCATGATAAGGGGCAAGCGATGAAGCTTCAGCAACGTTTGAATAAATATACACATAGCCTGATAACCGGAAGAGTGTTGTTTCAGCATCCGTCAGCTATGTTTGTATTGTTTCAAGTATTCAGCATATTCGCTTATTTTGAACTCATATTCACATTTTTTCAGCAGGATGAGTGGTTTACGATGGGGCGCTTATACGCTCAGGGAATTAGTCGAGTATGGCAATTTGGTTTTATAGACAGTTTTATTTTGGGCTTGGGGCGACCTTTGGGTGTATTGGTTAATTATTTATTTTTTTCCCTTTTTCGTTTTAATGTCCTGCCGATAGCCATTTTCACCATTTTTTTACACGGAGCTGTAGTCTATCTCCTATATAGGTACTTGATTCGGGAATCAGTTGGAAAGTTAACCTCATTTATTTTATCAGTTTTGTTTCTCACAAGTAGTGTTGCTATATCTTCGGTATCATGGTTTGCGGCTTCCGTAACAATTCTCCCCTCCTTATTTTTTATACTCTTATCGATGCATAGTTTTAAGTCATATGTAAATAATGGCAGGCAGATTGATGCAAGAATGGCATTTTTGTATTTTTATATTGCTTTTCTTTTTAAAGAAATCGGGGCGTTTTTAGGTATATATTTTGTACTTCAATATTATTTGAAGTATAAAAATATTCGCATGTCAGTATATAAAACGTTGCCATACTTCTTTATGCTATCGATGCTTGTTATCAGATTTACTCTTCAGCAAATAGTAAAACAGAATCATGCGGAATTTTATGTTTCATCGCAGGGTGGGGGAATTATCAATATCGTATGGAGTTCTATAGTTACTGCAGTTGCCTCCGTTTTTCAGACGCTGGTGTATCAGACACACATGTATTCATTGGCCATTAAATTGAGAAATTATGTTATGCAATTGTCCGGTCTGACAGGATTGATTGAGTTGGAACCCATGGTTATCTCTATATCAATAGCCGGTTCATTCGCGCTTGTCACTATGTTTATAATTGCCCGTAATTACATACACGCACGCCGATTGCTCCTTGGAGTAGTTTTATATGTTTGTCTAGTATCGCCGCACCTTCTTATCCGAAAACCCAATTCTTACATGGAGCTCCGCTTCTATTATGCTCTTATACCGCCGTTACTTATTGCTTTTTCCTCCATACAATACGAACGGTTTCACAAGATAATAAAAGGGCTTCTTTGTGTAATATCGTTTATTGTTATAGTAGGTAACTTTGTAACGGTGAGGAATGTGATTCATAAAGAAACCCAGGCCGCTAAGGTTCGGAAAGATTTAGTTGCATCATTTGATACTTTTAATTTAAGTAACTCTAAAAAAAATATATTTTTTATTGAAAGCGAAAACAATTATATTGTCGAAAATCAACCTCTACCATTTCAGCAGGGTATAGGATATACCCTTATGGTTATATACTTTCGTCAGGGTGTTATACCAAAAAGTTTTCTTATGAGTGAAAAACTTTGGAATATGGGCTCGCAAGGAATTGAGTCTAGCAGTGAGTATATGTTTGGAGTATTTTCTAACAAATCAACATTTAATGAGACCATAAAAAAGGAGCAAAATATTGGTGATCATTTTTTCTATGTGCGATATAAGGATAAAAAAATATTTATTGAAAAAAAAATATTAAATAGAAATAGCCTTTTATAGATTATTAACTAGTAGTATTTTATACAAATACATTGCTTTCGTTCAAAAAATCTGGATGATGAAATATTGAGAGATATGTTATGAAAAATATTTCTAAGTACTCCAATTATTTTCGTGAGCATTATCAAATGACGTATTCTGCAAGAGACATTGATCTATATCGTCAATGGTTCGCTTCTCAATGGAATTTTATCAAAAAACATATTGGCTTTATGAGGTGTCATTCTATTTTGGAAATCGGAGCTGGTTTGGGAGGTTTTTATTCTTTTTTGCCACATGGCATAGAGTACTATGGGTTAGAGCTTGATTCCTCCGCAGTAACTTTTGCAAATATGCATTTCAAAAAAAGGATATTACATAATATCTCTATTGAATCATATAGAACAAAGCAAAAGTATGACTTTGTATGCGCATTTGAGGTGTTGGAGCATCTAGATAATCCATTGAAAACGATACATCATATTCATTCGCTACTTAAAAATGGAGGTGAATTTGTTGGCACAAGTCCGTACCCATATCCGAAAAATGTGTGGGCTGATTTAACACACAAATACGTATTACATCCAGAAAATTGGAAAAAACTGTTTGAAGAGGCTGGCTTTCGTTCTGTGACACTCATTCCGATGTCATATGCTCCTTTTGTGTGGAGATTACATACGAAGTTAAATATCCGAATTCCATTTTATTTGCAGTCTCCATGGTGTGTATCAACTTGCCTCATTATTGCAAAAACATAAATTTATTTATCTATATTCACAACTTTATAATCTGATATGTTGATGACTATGTCAAATATCTATTATTTATGGAAACTCAACACACTATGAGAAGATGTGAGAGGTAATCAGCTCATCCACTAATCAATTTAATGTGCAAATCATCATTAGTTATTACAGAACTTTTAGCTCTATGAAGATATGTTCATAGACATAGTTCAAATGATACGCTTCTAAATGAATGCAATGAGAAAATTATATCGATATATTGATAAGCATTCAGTGATGTTTATCACGATAATATTATTTTTGATTCCTCTCTTTTTTTGGGGAAGACAGTATCGTGTCGGTGGAGACGACACAAGAATGTATTGGGTAATGCCACAACCTTTTTTTGAACAGTATTCATCATCCATTATTACCCAAAATCGATTAGGAACATATGGGGTTTATTTCTCTCCAGCCTTTTTGACACCCTTTTATATATTTATTTGGATCATATCCTTGATACCATTCCTAAATGTGCAGTTGTTCATGTACGGAGCAAATCTAGCCGGAGGGTTTTTATTTTTTTATTTGCTTCTAGGTTTATATATAGGATATCGGAATCGAATTTCTAGCATTTCAAGAATTATCCCAGGTCTAACCTATATTTTATCAAATTTTCTTATAAACACCTTATATTCGCACGAACTTATGTCAATATTTGTTGTGAGTGTGAGCCCATTATTGCTATATTTGTTCATCCGCTCTGTCAGAGAGAATATATACATATTTCCGATTATATGCGCATTAATATATTCAATAGTTAGTGCGACTCTTATAACACTTCCGTGGTATGGAGCATTCTTTTTTTCTGTTCTTCCATTGCTACTTTTTGAACTCAAGATGCACCCCAAGATTTTTCTTAAAATGTTTATTATATTTTTAATAACATTTATACTTCTCAATTTCCATTGGATTATTCATATAGTAGCATCGCAGATGGCGCAGGAAAGCGGCTCTTCTGCTATCTCTTTGGGTTCAATTCAGGGCGCATCAAGATTAACAGCCAATTACATAGCGGCAATCTCCCAACTTAACTCTGTATTAGCGCAACTATTTCAACAAGTGAGGACAGGGTGGTTCATTCCCATAATTTTCAGTCCGCTTAATGCAATATATTTGTTGCCAATTTTGTCTGGTGGAATAGTTTTCTCTTCAATTAAAAATCATTCAATAAGATCCGTATATCTTATTAGTATATTTTCATTTCTTTCGACAGTCGTATTGTTTACGCCAAACATTGATCGTTGGAGTCTGCAGTTGTTTTTATTATTAAATGAGTATATTCCCTTATTTCCCATATTTAAAACAGCATATGATAAGTTTGCATCACCTCTTGCATTTCAATATTCGTTTTTGCTCGCTCTAAGTTTATATATTCTAGAAAAGCGTTATAAAAAGATCACGATACTTATGTGTGTTTCAGTATTCATATTAATTTTTTATTCAGGATCGATGTACTTATTTCCTCGACATAATAATGAGGAATTTTCAACAAATATATCAGGCATGTTGAACAAAGATTTTGTTAACATGACATCCATTTTGAGGGAAATGAAAACAGGCGCACATTTTGTATGGCTACCCTTTACTTTCCCCTCATACATATACATCGAAGATGATAAGTTACCAAATCATTTTTATAGTGGACCATCAATTATTACCCCGTTAACAAATAAAATAGATTATACCGGAGAGCTAAGCTTTGATATCCCTACAAGACCTGGTCTTTTTCATACCATAATCAAGGGCCTTAAAGAAAAGAACTATGAAGCTATTGGGAAATTGTTTCAAGAGTTAGGCATACGATACATTATTCTAAATAAACAAAATCTTCCATCTTCTGCTGTTGACTATCAGATATGGCTTTGGGGTTCTAATAAATTAGATCAATTGCAAACTACTGACTTTATCACTCATATGAAAGGAAGAATTATCGCTACGTTCGGTGATCGGTACGAACTTTACGAAATCAATCCTGCCTATGCCACCGATGTTCTATATCTCACCACCTCACTCTCAGAAGTTCAGTTACATCATAATCTTACATACGTTAAGGATAATGAAAGCGAATATACCGTGACCATAAATGACACAGATGAAAGCATGTATATGGTATTGCTGGAGCCATATTATCGGACTTGGCGTGTGTATTTGGAGGATAAGGAAGGAAAATATACAGTACCGTACTTGCCGGGAATGAATACCCTAGTATTCGGTTACGCAAATGCATGGAAGATCGATACGGCGCAAATGCGAAATATGCAGGGATATGAAGGTGGCGACAAGCCTTTAAAATTAAAAATAATTTTTGAGCCCAAACGACTGCAGAATATCGGTAATTTCATTAGCGCAACGGGTTACATTATCTCTGTTGCACTGGTATTTTACGCTTGGTATGTACAAAAAAGGAAAAAAAATGTGAATTAAGCGGAGTGCACGATGAAATCCTCCATGCAAAAAAAACAATATTACATACTTTACCCTCTTCTAGAGGTAAGTGTTGCCTGGATTATTATTCCGTGCATATTGGCGTTGATCGGATTTTTATACGGGATCGTTAATTATCCGGGTGCAAGCTTTTTTTCCTTGAATTTTTATCATCAGAGAAATGTAGGGGAGAATGAGTATGTAACTTTGCCGAACCCGGGAACCGTGCAATTCAGCTTCACATCCAAGATGAATAACCTCGGCACGATTGCGCTGCGTTTCAAGTTACCTAAAGAAGATCCTGAAGGGATAATTACCTTCAAATTAATGAATCAGGATACGGGCGAACTGTTATTTACGGGAAATTATGACATGCGTGTCCTTTACGGGGGAAATTTTTACCCTCTAGGATTTCCAACGATTATTGAATCTAAAAATATACGATACACCGTTATGCTTGAAAGCGAATATACGAAAGGGGAAGGTATACAGGTGCATTTTGATACTGTCGCCTTTTTAACAAAATATCGTGTGGATAAGATACATCCTTTGAAAGATTTAGGAGTATTTATGAAGTACTTTAAGATAAAAATTGAAAATCTATCACAGGACGTGGAGTTTTATTCCTATATTCTTTTATATCTCCTGCCGACTCTGTTGTATTTGATATGGAAAATTATGAAAAATAGGTATGTAACCGTAGCTCTTATAGTGTTTATTGCATACCGTATTTATAGTTCGGTCTATTCTCCATTGCAGGAAATGGGATATGAAGCGGAGTTATATTTAAAGCTTGCCACCCTATTTTTTGTAATCGTAAAGTTTAATATCGGCGGAAGTGCCTATTTTATCGTAGGTTTGGCCATGTATATGCTTTCGACCGTATACGTGGCACTCAACAAAATTGATATCGCCGAAGGATATGCAGTTTGGACTTATTATTTCATCGCACTTGCTTTATGCGCGTATATATGGGAATACAACGGAAGTAGTATAAGAGCGAGATTATCAAAAATAGTTTCACCGTTGAGAAAAATTGTACGAAAGCTAGGGCAATCGTAGCTTAAATAATTATGATCTTCGTATTCTTGTCAATGATGTTGTTGCTCCCGCTATTTGTTCGATG
>CAYUZE010000002.1:33888-52002 GCA_964449585.1 uncultured Gammaproteobacteria bacterium
GGGGAATCAGCGGTACGCTTTCATCCGGCGATTGGGGATACAGATTTGTGGAGCTTTCCAGCTCCATGAACCCATGGGTGGTTTCATGGTCAACCTATTTTGGAAACGGATTGGGCGGGGGGAAAATGATATTGGCCCCTCTTGATACGTGGTACATTATCACCGCCCGGATAGCTTCCAATATGTCTCTTCCGTGGGAATTTACGGAGAGAATCGTGTGGTTTATCCCGCTTATCATCGTCGCATGCTTTTCAAGTATCAGGCTTACCCACTCCATAGTCAGGGCGCGCTTCTCTTTCTTGGGAATTCTGTATGTGATAAATACGCACTTTATTATGGTTCTCTCAGGAGGACAAATGGGAGTGATTTGGGCAATTGCGATAGCACCACTTGTTATTCATCTCAGCACGCATCTTGTGGATCTGCTCCGTAGAGAATCTATCAAGTTAGTGCGCACCTCCTGTTTAGTCGGAATCACAGGCGCCATTCAGCTTATGTTTGACGCGCGAATTTTTTATGTCACCTTGATGGCAATTGTGCCCTATATTGTATTTGTTTTTTTGAATAAAGGAGTAAAGAAAGTTGTATATATTAGGCTCATGCTAGTCGGGATCAGTGCCGGCCTCATAATCTTCGGGTTGCATGCGTATTGGATACTCCCGTTAATTATTTACCGAACTCCCATCGATACCTTATTGAGCCCTGTATATTTATCTTCCGATGCGCTTCGCTTTTTCAGTTTCGCAGACCAATCTCATACCATGTCATTGCTTCATCCGAATTGGCCGGAAAATATCTTCGGAAAAATGTCATTTTTACGACCCGAATTTCTTGCATTTCCTATTCTTGCCTTCAGTTCCCTATTGTTCCTTGGTAAGGAAGATCGTGAGAAAAAAATAAAAATTTTGTTCTTCGCTTTTATGGGACTCATTGGAGCATTTTTAGCAAAAGGGGTTAATCAGCCTTTCGGATCTCTTTATGAGTGGATGTTCGCGCATGTTCCAGGATTTGTTATGTTTCGTGATCCGACAAAATTTTATGTTCTCATTTCAATCTCCTATACGGTGCTTATTGCCTACACGCTAGAACGTACTAATGATGCTGTTATGCGCGCAATCAAACATAAAAAACTGTTTAT
This sequence comes from uncultured Gammaproteobacteria bacterium, assembly GCA_964449585.1. GTDB lineage: Bacteria > Patescibacteriota > Microgenomatia > UBA10105 > UBA927 > UBA927. The sequence goes on from CAYUZE010000002.1 coordinate 35,027, forward strand.
ATACCTTCGCACGGGGTTTTTTGCTTTATTGTTGAGTCTACTGTTGTTCGCTTTCAGAGATTTTTATACCGGCAGGATACGCGGCACATTAGTTCCACGTAAAGTACCCAATGAATATGTCTTACTAAAGGATTTTCTGAGAGAGGATAACGGTTTTGCACGGATTCTGTGGGTTCCAACCAGAAGTAGATACGGTTACTATGATGATAACAAGCGAGCAATCTCATTAGAGACACTGTCTATTGCCAGCACCTCTGCGTTTATTCCCTGGATCACCGAAGAGGGAAATGATAAACAGCTTGCACGATACGGAGTCAAATATATTGTTGTTCCGAGTGATGTAGAACATGAACTTTTTGTAAAAGATGGAAAACCGGATAATAATGCTCGGCAGTCAATAATTAATGCCATTGATGAAACACGTCGTTATGAAAGATACGATCGTATAAACGGTATTTCAATTTGGCGTACATCGATATCGTTTGGCCATTCTTTTTTTGTGGATCAGCCAAATCAATCAATTTCGGTATCGATGATATCTCCAGCGGAATACTCATTAGTAATACCAGAACGAGCTAGCGATTCTTCAATCATTTTTTCAGAGACATACAATCCGTATTGGATGCTTTCAGTGCAAGATATCGAATTGAAACCAAAGCGAACACCCGACGGTTTGCAGGAATATACTATTCCGAAAGGAGTTCATGGAGTTGCAACTGTAAGATATGTTCCTCAACCCGTTGTAGGCCCCCTGCTCATCCTGGCATGGGTAATTTTTGTCGGAATATGTATAATAATCAAAATAAATAAATAATTTATTCGCGAGAGTAACCTACTTTTATAGTCTATGAAAAAAATATCACGAAAACATAAAACAGCGTTAGTGTGCGGTGCAGGAGGCTTTATTGGCGGTCATTTGGTAAAGCGATTAAAGGCTGAAGGCTATTGGGTGCGGGGAGCCGACATCAAACGTCATGAATACAGCAAAAGTCCTGCTGACGAGTTCCTGCTCGGCGACCTTCGTGATCAGAAATTTTGTCAAAAAGTCTTTAACCTGCCGTTTGATGAGGTGTATCAATTGGCGGCCGATATGGGGGGCGCAGGGTATATCTTTACCGGAGATCATGACGCCGACGTCATGCATAATTCGGCACAAATAAATCTTAACGCACTGCATTACGGAAGACTTGCCAAAATAAAGAAAATCTTTTTCTCCTCATCGGCCTGCATTTACCCCGAACGAAATCAGATGGATCCCAATAACCCCAATTGCGAGGAATCTTCCGCATATCCTGCCGCACCCGATAGTGAATACGGGTGGGAGAAAATCTTCGGCGAACGGATGTATCTTGCGTATAAGCGCAACTACGGTATGGAAGTGCACATCGCGCGATTCCATAACATATTCGGTCCGGAGGGAAGTTGGAACAACGGAAAGGAAAAATCTCCGGCGGCTATGTGCCGGAAAGTGGCGCAGGCCAAAGATGGCGGCACCATCGAAATGTGGGGCGACGGGAAACAGACGCGATCATACCTGTATATCGACGAATGTTTAAACGGAGTACGCAAGCTGATGGACAGTGATTTTGAAGGACCGGTGAACATCGGATCGGAAGAAATGGTGAGTATTAATGAGCTTGCCGAAATGGTAATGAAGATCGCCGGCAAAAAGTTAAAGATTAAACATATTAAGGGACCGTTAGGTGTTCGCGGGAGATCATCGGATAATCGTCTCATCAAAAAGAAGCTCGGGTGGGCACCCTCCACAAAACTCTATGACGGACTCGCCCAGACCTACGCATGGATCAACGAGCAGGTGAAGGCGAAACGGACTGATAGATAATCGTACAAGTTCGGCACGAATCGGCATAGCGATTGCGATATAATATTTGTATGGATAAAAAATCATGTGTGGTAACGGGGGGAGCGGGGTTTATCGGCAGTCATCTTGTCGATGCATTGCTTGCCCGCGGATACAAAGTATTTGCGCTCGATAATCTGATTACGGGAAGAGAAGATAATCTTGCCGAGGCAAAAAAGAACCCCGACTTTTCGTTCATTAACTACGATGTGACCCGCGAGCTTCCGGTATTGGGACCCGTCGACTACATCTATCATTTGGCGTCGCCGGCGTCCGTGCCCGATTATCAGAAGTATCCCGAGGAAACGGCGCTCGTCAACACCGTGGGAACACGCGGCGCGTTAAAAGTGGCAAAAGCGCACAATGCCAAATTCCTTTTCACCTCGACATCGGAAGTGTACGGTGACCCCAAGGAACACCCCCAAAAGGAAACCTACTGGGGCAACGTCAATCCCAACGGCGTACGCGCGTGTTATGACGAAGCCAAGCGATTCGGGGAAATGCTTACCATGCTGTACGTACGGAATCACGGGGTGGATGCGCGGATCGTGCGGATCTTTAACACGTATGGTCCCCGCATGCGAAAAAACGACGGACGGGTGATTTCCAATTTCATCAATCAGGCAATCGCGGGTACGCCGATTACCGTGTACGGCGACGGCTCGCAAACCCGGTCATTTTGTTACGTCAGCGATATGGTAGAAGGGCTTATTGCCTTGATGGAAAAAGAGGGGACAGCAGGGGAAGTGGTAAATCTCGGCAACCCCGAGGAATACACCATGAAGGATCTGGCGGAAAAAATTAAAGCGATGACGGGTGCAATGGTTCCTATCGTGAACACGGAGCTTCCCGCCGACGATCCCACCAAACGCAAGCCCGATATTACGAAGGCCAAATCATTACTCGGCTGGAGCCCCGTCGTTTCAGTCACGGAGGGACTGACCAAAACCGTCGAGTATTACCGAAAATTATCAGCCGGCAGTTAACTGGTACCGATTCACGGTATCTTCCATGAAACCGCAGGATATTCTTTTCTTTGTCAGTTTGGGAGCGCTCCTTGCGCTCAAAAAGCCCGTGCTGTTTGTGTGGGCGGGACTTTTGTGTCTTGCGCTTGCCATCCCGCTGTTTGCCACATGGACGTTCTTTACCGCGGAGCGCCTTACCTGGTATGCCGCGGCTTTTTTTCTCGTCTTTATCCTGATTTCACTAAGAAGTCGCCATACGGTACAATAAAGGACATGAAGATCCTCGTTACCGGCGGTGCCGGCTACATCGGTAGTCATATGACCCGCATGTTAGCCTCCCGCGGCTACCAACCCGTCGTTTTGGACACCCTCGAATTCGGTCACAAAGAAGCACTCCCCAAGGAAGCGGAACTTATCGTCGGCAATGTCGGGGATAAGGAAGTCGTTGAGAAGCTTTTTGCCGATCATGAGATTGGCGGGGTACTGCATTTTGCCGGATACCTGCAGGTCGAAGAATCCGTGCGGTTTCCCATAAAGTACATGAAAAATAACGTCATCGCGCCCGTCGTGCTCCTTGAGGCGATGCGGGAACATAACGTCTCCCGGATTATTTTTTCCTCAACGGCGGCAGTCTACGGCAATCCCGTCACGGTGCCGATCCCGGAAGATCATCCGAAAACTCCGGTCTCGCCGTACGGGCTTTCCAAATGGACGTTTGAAGCGTTGCTTCGGGTCTATGACCGGTCATTCGGGATAAAAAGCATCGCGCTTCGGTATTTTAACGCCGCGGGAGCTTCACTCGACGGCGCACACGGCGAGGTGCATGACCCTGAAACGCATGTTATCCCTCTTGCCTGCCGCGCGGCTCTGGGGTCGGGAAAAGGATTTTCAATCTACGGCACGGACTATCAAACGCCCGACGGGACGGCACTGCGTGATTTCATCCATATCGAAGACCTGTGTGAAGCGCATATTTTGGCGCTTGAGGCACTCGGCAACGGCCATGACTCCGATGTCTTTAACGTGGGGACGGGGAACGGGGTGAGCGTCCGTCAGGTCGTCGATGCGGTACGAAGTGTATCGGGCAGTGATTTTCAGGCAACGCTTGCCGATCGGCGCGCGGGAGATCCCGCCGTTCTTGTTTCCGATCCGGGCAGACTGAAGAAAGCATTCGGTTGGGAGCCGAAGTATTCCGACATCAAAAGCATCGTCGAATCCGCATACAAGTGGCATGCAAGCCACCCCAAAGGATACACATGAGGATCGGTATAGATATAAGTCAGATTGCCCACGAGGGGACGGGGGTTGCCGTCTATGTAACAAGACTCGTCTCGGCGCTGGTTTCCCGCTACCCCGAGCATGAATACGTGTTGTTCGGAGCGTCGCTACGGAAATCGGCCGTTTTTCGTGCATTTGCCGATACCTTACGCCGCCCTGACCGACAAATCCGATTGGTGTCCGTAAAACTGCCGCCGAGCCTCCTTGCCTATCTGTGGAATACTCTTCACCTCGTGCCCGTCGAGCGGTTTATCGGTGAAGTGGACGTATTTTGGAGCAGTGATTGGACACAGCCGCCGCTCCAGTCCGCCAAAGGAATCACCACCATTCATGATTTGAGCATCATGCGGTACCCCGAGGAATCCCATAACCGGGCGGCCGTACACGGCGGACAATTCCGGGCAAATATCGTCAAGACCCACACCGAGCGTTTGAGGCGTGCCGCACATGAATGTTCGCTGTTTTTATGCGATTCGGAAGCAACCAGACAGGATGCGGCACAACTTCTGGGGATTCCTACGGAAAAACTTGCGGTAGTGTACCCGGGACTTTCGAAATAATCTTATGCGACTTGCCATTGACGGTTACGAAGCAAATGCCCAAATCCGAGTAGGTGTCGGACGGTATGCGTTTGAGCTCATCGCCAAAATTGCGAAAATGCAACAGGGGTCACGGCGGGTGTTTGATGAAGTGACGGTATATCTGCCCGAACCGAAGCGTCCGCACATGCCGGAAGCGTCGCGATACTTTACCTACAAAGTCTGTTTCCCCAAAAAACTCTGGACGTTTATCGGATTTCCCCTCGCGTTGGCTACGTCGGCAAAAAAACCCGATGTGGTATTTTCGCCCACACACTATTTGCCCCGTTTTGTGAACATACCCCGGGTCATTGCCGTTATGGATGTTTCCTACCTTTCGTACCCCGAGTTATTCCGTCGGGAGGATCTCCATAAACTGATTCATTGGACCGCCTATTCGGTGCGTCACGCCGCGAGGATTATTACGATCAGTGAGTTCTCCAAACGTGCTATAATTGAGGCATATCACGTTCCCGCCGATCGGGTGACGGTTGCCTATCCCGCGCTGACGGATTGGCAAAACAAACTTCCTATGGCAACGACCGAAACGACACGGAATACCGAGCGCCGATACATCCTTACCGTCGGGACACTCCAGCCGCGAAAAAACTTCACCCGCCTGATCGAAGCGTTTAGCAAACTCAATGAAACCGATATATCCCTGGTCATCGTGGGGAAAAAAGGCTGGCTCTATGAGGAAATTCTTGCGGCTCCCAAACGGTTCGGGGTGGAACATCGCGTAAAATTTATGGATTTTGTTCCCGACGACGAACTGCCGGAGTTGTATAAAAATGCCGCATGTTTTGTGTTACCGAGCCTGTACGAAGGGTTCGGACTTCCGGTTTTGGAAGCGATGTCGTATGGCATCCCCGTCGTGGTGAGCAATGTTTCGAGCCTCCCCGAGATAGCAGGGGATGCGGGGATCTATGTCGAACCGGAAAACGTCGAAAGTATAACCCGCGGACTTGAAACCGCACTGACCGAAAAATCCGCCGACCGTACCAAACGCATAACTGGCGGAAAAAAGCGCGCGGCCGAATTTACCTGGGAGCGCGCGGCCGATCAGGTCATGCGGGTGCTTTCGGAAGCCGCGGCGAAAGGAGACACATGAGAATACTCATCGATTTTTGGGTGTATTTGGCGACACTTACGGGATTTATTCCGAGTCATATCGTGCGGCTTTTTTTGTATCGGACGTTTTTCGGCGTACGAATCGGCAAGGATTCCTCGATTCATTGGCGGGCACAGTTTAATAACCCCGCAGGCGTTTCCATCGGACACAATACGATTATCGGCAACGATGCGTTTTTGGACGGCCGGTACAAACGGACAACAAAAAAAGGCGAGACCAAACTGGCCAGCTACCTTGGTCAACTGACGGGACAGGGTGAACGGCCGCTTCGTATCGGAAACAACGTATCGATTGCGGGAGAAGTACGCGTCTATACCATGGAACACGATATCGACAGCCCGACCTTTGCGGAAATCGGAGCACCCGTCATCATTGAGGATTACGTGGTGATCGGCACCCGCGTTACCATCCTTCCGGGAGTAACGGTAGGCAAGGGTGCGGTTATCGCTTCCGGCGCGGTGGTTACCCGAGACGTGGCACCATATGCGGTGGTCGGCGGAGTGCCCGCCAAGGTAATTCGTGAGCGGGCAAAAGAGCTTACCTATACGTTAAAGTTTGCCCGTCTTTTCCAGTAAGTATCACCATGGCAACCGATTTATCCGTTATTATCATAAGCTTCAATACCAGAAAACTTACCGAGGAATGTTTGGCCTCGGTTATCAAAAGCCTGAAAGAGACCAAGCTAGCCTACGAGATTATCGTTGTCGATAACGTTTCCCAAGACGGCACCCGTGAGATGCTCAAAAAGAAATTTCCGTCGGTCAAAACGATACTTAACAGCGAAAACGTAGGGTTCGGCAAAGGAAATAATCAGGGCATCCGTACCGCAAAGGGTGAGTATATCCTGCTACTCAACTCCGATACCATCGTATTAAATAATGCGATCGGCAAACTCGTATCGTATGCTAAACAGCACCCCAACGCATTTGTGGGGCCCAAATTGTTAAACCCCGACCGAAGCCCCCAGAGTTCCTGCGGGCCGTTCTTTTCGCTTCCCGTGGTGTTTGCGTCATTGTTCCTGAAAGGCGATTTTATCGGGCTCACCCGCTGGTCACCCAATCGGGCGCGAAAAGTGGATTGGGTATCCGGCGCGTGTATATTGGCACCCAAGAAACTTTTTATGCAGGATCTCTTGTTTGATGAGAACATATTCATGTATATGGAAGAGATAGACTTATTGATGCGCGCCCGGAAAAAAGGGTATCCGACCTATTTCTATCCGCGGAGTCTTATCGTACACTTAGGAGCGGCAAGTTCGACGAATAAAACAAAAGGTCCGGTAGTAAACATTTACCGGGGCTTTGTCTATTTGTACAAGAAACACGGTACGCCGTTTTCGCTTGCCGTAGTTCGACTGATGCTCAAAATCAAAGCGGTCTTGGCGTGGACGGTGGGCGTCCTTCTCGGGAAGGCGCTCCTTAAGGAAACCTATGAAGAAGCTTATCGCATGGTGTAAGGAATATTGGCTCCTTATCTCAGGATGCGCATTACTCGCGTTTATCCCGCTGTATCCGAAACTCCCCCTGCTGGATGTGTTTCAGACGTGGGTATATATCCGGCTAGAGGACTTTCTGGTAGCTCTTGTCTTGGGGGGAGTTGCCCTCATGCTTTGGCGGCAAAAACTGTTCCCCAAATCACCCCTTACCGTTCCGATCATCTGTTATTGGCTGGTGGGACTCCTCTCGCTTGCGGTGGCGATCGTTTCCGTTCATCCGGCCCTATCGGAGTTCAAACCGCATTTGGGGCTTTTGCATTTCCTTCGTCGTCTCGAGTATATGGGGCTTTTCTTTGTGGGATACTTTGCCGTGATCAAAAAACCCAGGGCGCTTCCTGCGGTGGTGTGGACGCTGGTTATCACGACCGTCGTGATCGTGGCGTACGGATTCGGGCAAAAACTGTTCGGGTTCCCGGCATTTCTTACCATGAACGAAGAATTTGCCAAGGGATTGCCGCTCAGGCTTCCGCCCACGGCACGGATTCCCTCGACGTTCGGCGGCCATTATGATCTCGGTGCATTCCTGGTATTTGTCATCCCGATCTTCGGCGCGCTGGCGTTGGGAGCGGAAAAAATTTGGCAAAAAATAGTATTTTGGGCAGTCGCCGCGCTCTCGCTTGTGGGATTGCTCCTTACGGCATCCCGTATATCCTTCGGGGTGTATCTTGTCGCTATCGCCGCCATGCTGGTGTGGAAGAAAAAAATCTGGCTGATTCTCCCGGTGTTTGTCGTCAGTTTTATGCTGTTAAATTCCGTTTCGACGGCATCGGAACGGTTTTACAAAACACTCCGATTTTCCGATGTGGTCATAGACCTTTCGACCGGACAACCTATAGGCACCCTCGAAACGCTCGAAGGCGGAACGGCGACTATTGAAAAACAGGAATCACCCGCGACCGAAAATCTTCCCAAGGGAAGCGAATTTATCGGCGTACCGCAGGTTGCGGAAAAACCCACCAAAACGGTCAAAACGATCGAAGTCTATACCAGCAGTCCGCTGGCGACCGGAAGCGGGGAAATCGCGACCGTTTCGGGAAGTTTCCTGGTACAGAAAGCGTTTGTGTATGACATATCCATAACGACCAGGTTCCAGGGACAATGGCCGAAAGCAATCGCCGCGTTCCGCCGGAATATGTTATTGGGAAGCGGCTATTCATCGCTCAACGTCGCATCCGACGGAGATTATTTCCGTATGTTGGGGGAAACAGGAATAGTGGGCACCGCGGCATTTTTGGGCATATTTCTTATGGCCTTTTTCCTTTACTTCAGGCGAGGAACGAAGCTTCCTATGTTTGCCGATTCGTTTGTGACGGGAATCTTTGCGGGACTCGTGGGACTCCTTATAAACGGCGTACTCATCGACGTCTTTGAAGCATCCAAGGTTGCGTTCCCGTTCTGGTTTTTGATGGGAGTTGCGATCGCGCAGTTGACGGGTACGCCCGGTGAACGGACAAGTTATGCCCGCATGTGGTGGAAAATCATCACAAGCAAAGCAAGTGCCGTGCTACTGATTGTAGGAAGCGTTTTACTGCTTTACGGGAAAGCGCTCACGTTTTACTTCATGGGAGACGACTTCACGTGGCTCCGTTGGTCGGCTTCCACCGTTTCCTCGGATATCGCGAAGTACTTTACGGACGCGGGAGGATTCTTCTATCGACCCGTACCGAAACTTGCGTACTTTATGTTGTATTCGTTCTTCTGGCTCAAGCCGTGGGGGTATCACCTCACGTTACTTATGCTTTTTGCACTGCTTGCCGTCATGATACTTATCCTTCTTGAACGTCGCGGGGTACGGAGGGGGATTGCCCTTCTTGCTTCTCTTTTGTTCGTTTCCATGGCGGTCCATCATGAAAACGTGGTGTGGGTGTCGGGATTATCGGGCATGCTCACGTCGGTCTTTACGGTGCTTGCCGTAGTGCTCGCCGCGCAGGTGCCGCACAAAAATCGCTTTGTGACGACGGGTATATGGCTCGGCATTTGGCTTGCCACGATGGCGGCGATGCTGTCGTATGAAGGGGGCATCGTCGCACCGGGTATCGTCGTATTCGTGAGTATGGCAATCTTTGGTATCCGATCGGTTCGGCCGATCTTGCTTCTTGCATTGATACCCGCGTATTTCTTCCTCCGGAATTCGGTGCATGCGGTCAGTCCGGGCGGGGATTACAGTATCCGATGGAGCCGGTTCTTCGTGAACGGGGTCGGAAACACCGCGGCATACCTCAGTGCGCTCTTCGTCGGTCCCGCGGCGATTGAAGTATTTGCGTCATGGCGGGAAACGGCAAGGCAGTCTGTCACACAAACCGCGGCAATCGGTGTCGTAACACTCGGAGCGGCATTCCTGGGAGTGCGAAAATATGCGGGAACGATTGTCAGGCGCTATAAAGCCCCATTGCTGTGGCTGGTAACGGCAGGCGTCGCGCTTGCTCCGTTTGTCGGTTTGGGTACCGCGGCTGAACGATACGGACTGTTGGCATCGGCGTTTGTGGTGATGGCTGTGGGCGAGTGGGCGGAGATTATCTGGCAGAAGCATGAACGAACCGTGCGATTTGCACTGATCGTGGCATTTGCGCTTTTGATCGCATGGAATGCCCGTGAGCTTACCCGGGTGCTGGGTGACTGGCAAAAGGCCAGTGACGTGTCCCAAACAACGATTCTTTCCCTCAAGCATTCGTTTTTCCCACTGCAGGATAAACAGGCGTTTGCGTTCGTCAACACGCCGATCCGGTACGGGAGAGCGTGGATATTTCCGACGGGCTTAAACGATGCGATGTGGCACATGTTTAAATTTAATCCCTATCCGTACCTTGTTTATAGCGCGCCAAGCGTGGAAGAGGCATTCAACATAACGACTCCGCTCGGAACACCCGCCGTGTTGTTGTTCGAAGACATGGTGCTGAAAGTTGCCAAGCATACGACGAAAGTAATCGAGGTGGATGAACCATGAAACGGCAGTACGCGCTCTTCTTTCGCATCGGATGTATTGCGGTAGTTGTCCTCACCCTCGCGTTACGGCTCTATAAGATCAATGCGCCGATTGCGGATTGGCACAGCTTCCGGCAGGTGGACACGGCATCCGTTGCAAAAATATTTCTTGCACGCGGTATCGATCTGTTGCATCCGCGGTATCACGACCTTTCCAATATCCAGTCGGGGAAGGATAACCCGCAGGGGTGGCGTATGGTCGAATTGCCGCTGTATCAGGCGGCAAGTGTGTTGGTGGTAAAAGCGTTTCCGTCGATTTCTCTTGAGGTTGCCCTTCGTCTGGTATCCATACTTGCCGCCGCCGGTACCGCATTGCTTCTCATGCTGTTGATGCGGGAACTCACCTCACCCGGTACGGCGATTATCGCGGGGCTTGTCTATGCGGTCATGCCGTACAGCATATTCTACGGGCGGGCGGTGTTACCGGAGACGTTTGCGGTTTTCTGGGCAATGCTTTCCGTGTATCTCACTTTTCGGGTGTCCGCAAAACAATCCGTCATGTGGGGAACACTGCTTCTTGCGGCCGTGTCCGCGGGCGTCTCGGTACTCGTGAAGCCGACTGCCGGATTCTTGCTGTTGCCGGTGCCGTATCTTCTCCTCAAGCGACGCATACTCGGCCTTTCCACACTGGTTTCCCTTGTCATTTTCGGTGTCATTTCACTGGTTCCATTGTTGTGGTGGCGCAACTGGATTACCCGCTATCCCGAAGGCATACCCGTTTTTGACTGGTTGCTGAACAAAGGGGAAATTCGTTTCAAAGGCGCATGGTTCCAGTGGTTGTTTGCCGAACGGATCGCCAAACTCATGTTCGGGTTTTGGGGTATCGTGCCGCTTGCCTTGGGCTTTATCGTTCCGCGGCAAAAAAAAGAAGGATGGACTCTGCCGCTCCTGGCGGTAGGCGGGCTTTCCTACCTTTCGATATTTGCCGCAGGAAATGTCCAGCATGATTATTATCAGATTATTTTGATTCCTATCCTGTGTCTTTTTGCCGCAAAAGGGTACACTTTGCTCGTGTCGGGGACCGCATTTTCACGGACGGCGGGAGTAGCTCTTGCCGCGGTGTCCACATTGTTTTTTGTCGCATTTTCCTGGTACACCATCCGCACGTATTATTGGATCAACCGCCCCGAAATTATCACCGCGGGGACGGATGCCGACAGACTCCTTCCAAAGGATGCAAAAGTGATCGCTCCGTATAACGGCGACACCACCTTTCTATACCAAACGGGAAGATCGGGTTGGCCGTTGGGGTTTGACATCGATGAAAAAATCGCCATGGGCGCAACCCATTACGTGACCGTATCTCCGACCGATAGCGATTGGGAGACCAAAACGCTTGCGGAAACCTATACGGTTCTCGTGCGCAATGACCGATACGCCATTATTGATCTGACAAAACCGAAGATGCCAAAAAAAGTAAGTAACGAATAACCCGTAACCGGACATGAGTACCGGTGCGTCAATGGTTACCGGAATGAAGTTTGCGATCTTATGAATATTCTCGTAGTTGCCGCCGTGTTGCCGTACCCCCTGTACTCGGGAGGGCAGATCCGTATGTATAATCTGCTCAAACGATTGAGCAAAAAGCACCGTATCACACTCGTATCATTTATACGAAGCGATAAAGAGCGGGTGTTTTCGCGTGAGTTTTCGTTTTGTGAAGCCGTTCATATGGTGCTGAGGGGAAGAGCATGGCAACCCAAATATTACCTCCGTGCCCTGTTGGGAAAATATCCGTTTTTGCTTTCGACGTACGATAACGCGCTGATGCGCACACTGCTTTCCGAGCTGATCACCAAAAAACATTTTGATCTTGTGCATATGGAGCCTTTTTATGTCATGCCGTCAATGCCCGCGCATACGATTCCGACGGTTGTTTCGGAACATAACGTCGAATATGACGTGTATGACGGGTATGTACGAAGATTCCCCGTGCCCGTGCTGAGGGCTCTGCTTTCGTGGGATGTATATAAGTTAAAAAAATGGGAGCACCTGTCATGGAAACAGGCGACGGTGCTTACCGCGGTATCGTCCCATGATGCCGAAGTGATGGGCAGTTATCTTCGAAAGCCCGTTGCCGTGGTGGCAAACGGCGTGGATCTTGCGTCGTTTCCCTTTGTCGTCCGACCCGGGCGTCGGCAACCGACCGTACTTTTTGTGGGAAACTTCCGATGGCACCCCAACCGTGATGCCGCCAATACGTTGCTGACTACCATTTGGCCGGAAATAGCGCTGGCGCTTCCCGGAGCAAAACTGACCGTCGTCGGTGTGGATATGCCCGAGGCGATGAAAAAAAGCATTGTCGCAAAAGGCGGTACGGCACTTACCAGTGTCCCGGACATCGCAAAAGTGTATAAGGAAGCGGATATATTGGTTGCGCCCCATGCGATTGCCGGCGGAACCAAGTTTAAAATGCTCGAGGCGATGGCTTCGGGTCTGCCGATTATTACCTCACCGCAAGGCATGGCCGGTCTCGATGCCGAAGCCGGCGAGCACTATTTCGAAGCGACGACTCCTGCAGAATTTGTGGCGCATATCGTGGCGATTACGAGAGAACCCCAAAAAGGAAAAGCCATCGCACTCCGCGCGCGCCGGCTTGTCGAAAAATATTATAACTGGGACGGCATTGCGGGCAACCTCGAACGGGCATGGCGGGAAGCATATGAAAAAAAATAATCATCCCATCGACCTTTCGGTCGTCATCTTAAATTACAACACCTTAGAACTCACCAGAACGTGTCTTACCACCGTGCTTTCTTCACGGCTTACGGGCTACACCATGGAAGTAATCGTTGCCGACAACGGTTCCACCGACGGCAGTATAGAGATGATTACCCGTGAGTTTCCGGGCGTGCACCTTATTAAAAACGGAAAAAATCTCGGATTTGCCGCCGGCAACAATCCGGGCATAAAAAAAGCAAAAGGAAGATACGTGCTTCTCTTAAATACCGATACCGAAGTGCCTCCCGACACGCTTGCCGTCATGATTGCCTATATGGATAGTGCCCCCGACGTGGGCGCATCCACCTGCAAGATATTGCTTCCCGACGGCTCCATGGATCCTGCGTGTCATCGGGGATTTCCCACACCCTGGGCCGCGGTCACGTATTTAACCAAACTCGAAAAACTATTCCCCACGTCGCGACTGTTCGGACAATACCATCAGGGGTATAAGGATCTCCGGGTCATTCATGAAGTGGATTGCATCGTGGGGGCGTTTTTTATGGTGAGACGCGAAGTGATAGCGGAGGTCGGCTTACTGGATGAGGACTACTTTATGTACGGGGAAGATATCGATTGGGCATATAGGATACGGAAAAAAGGATGGAAAATCACGTTCAATCCGGAAGTTACTATTTTGCACAAAAAAAAGCAAAGCGGCAGATCGAACGTTTTGAAAAAACGGCGGGTAACGACCGAAATATATTTCCACAAATACAACTGGCTGTTTTATACCAAGACATATGCCAAACAGTACGGACCGGTATTAAGTTTTTTTGTCGACACCTTTTATCGCCTGCGGCTGTTTTCACTTACAAAATTCGGTATCTGATACAACTATGAAAATAGGCATCGACGCGCGACTTATTGCGGAAACGGGGGTAGGCAGATACATACGGAATCTGCTTCGTGAACTTTCGCGTATCGATGACAAAAACGAATATGTCATCTATCTGACCAGCAAGTCATTTTCCCGTTTCACCCTTCCCGGTCCGCGGTGGAAAAAAGTACTTGCGGACGTTCATTGGCATACCCTAGCAGAGCAGTTTGCCATGCCGAAATTGTTTCAAAAAGATCACCTCGATCTTGTCCATATCCCGTATCACAATCCGCCCGTCCTGTACCGCGGCAGGATGATCCTCACGATCCATGATCTGACTATTTTGCATTTTTCCACCGGCAAGGCAACCACGCTTCCGTTGCCGCTTTATTACCTCAAGCGATTCGGATATTGGGTGGAACTTGCCGTGGGACTTACGAATGCCACAAAGATAATCGCCGTGTCGGAAAGCACAAAACGGGAAATTACCGATCATTTTCATGTTGCGGAATCGCGCATCGCGGTTACTTATGAGGGCGTGGACGAAGGGGTAAAGAAGCCGGCGGCAAAAATGAAACCGCTTTTGGCAGAGCCGTATTTCCTGTATGTGGGAAATGCGTATCCGCATAAAAACATTGATATGCTCGTTTCGGCATTTCAAAAGTATCGCGCGGATAATCCGTCGCACACGACAAAGCTCGTGCTCGTCGGCAATGAGGATTATTTTTATCGGCGGCTTATGCGCCGTGTGGAAAAAGAAGCCATGAACAACCATATCGTTTTTTTCGGTTCGGCAAACGATGCGCAACTGGTTAATCTTTATGCCAATGCGACGGCATTTGTTTTCCCGTCCCTTATGGAAGGATTCGGCTTGCCGGCGTTGGAGGCATTGTCTCTAGGGTGTCCGATACTCGCGTCGGATATTCCCATTTTCCACGAAATATTCGGCGATGCGGTGACGTACTTTGATCCAAAAAATCCTGACGATATTGCGACGAAACTTGCAAAATTCTCTACGGGAAAAATAAAGAAACCTTCCGTCGATGCATCGTTTTTCACCCGATATTCATGGCAAAAAATGGCCCGTGACACACTCTCGCTTTATGAAAACAGCACTCGTCTATGATCGCGTCAACAAATGGGGAGGCGCGGAGCGGGTGTTACTTGCACTCCATGCGATTTTCCCGTCTGCGCCGATTTTTACGGCGGTGTACGACAGGCGTCGCGCGTCCTGGGCGGATGTTTTTACGGTGCATCCTTCATTTTTACAACGGATTCCCGGCGCCGCGGGTGCTCATGAGCCGTTACCGCTTCTTACCCCGCTTGCCTTTGAATCGTTTGATTTTGAAGGCTATGATCTCGTGATTTCCGTCACCAGCGCGGAAGCAAAAAACATCATCACCCGGCCGGGAACACTGCACCTGTGTTATTGTCTGACGCCCACACGGTATTTGTGGAGCGGCTTTGACCAATACAAAAAACAGCCCGGATTGGGTGCCATAAGCGGACTTGCGTCGGTGGGACTACAGATGTTTGCCCCGATGCTTCGGAGATGGGATCTGATCGCCGCAAGCCGCCCTGATTATTACGTGGCGATTTCCCGTCACGTGAAGAAACGGATCGAAAAATATTATCATCGCGATGTGGAGGCGGTCATATATCCCCCCGTTGATACGAAAAAGTTTTCACCGCGAAACGGAAAAGGGGAAAACGGAGAATATTTTCTCACCGTATCCCGGCTGGTGAGTTACAAACGGCTTGATGTCATCATCGATGCATTTAACAAACTTGCGTTGCCGCTTGTCATCATCGGAAACGGCAGACAGAAGCGTGAGCTTTCGGCAAAGGCGGGTCCCACCGTGCAGATCATAGACCGTTATTTGACAGATTCTGAGCTAGTTGGCTATTATGAGGGGTGTCGCGCATTCGTCTATGCCGCCGATGAGGATTTCGGTTTGGCGGCCGCGGAAGCGCAGGCGATAGGGAAGCCCGTTATCGCATATCGGCATAGCGGGGTTTCGGAAATTGTCGCCGAAGGGGTTACCGGCGTATTATTCGACGAGCAGACACCGTCAGCGGTGGCAAATGCCGTAATGCAATATATGACCATGACCATATCACCGGTGGCCTGTCGCAAACAGGTGCTCGATATGAGTGAGGAGTCGTTTGCGAATCGGATTCGTTCGTTGGTATTCCAATTAAAAAATAAATAGCGCGGGGATTTGTCGGCAAAAAATACGACGATTCCCCTCTGCTATCGGTTGATACAATGAAAGGATAACGGTAGGGTGACGGCATAACCGGTCACCCGCCATACTTTGTATGAAAGCAATCATTTTTGCCGGTGGAGTCGGTACCCGTTTATGGCCCCTTTCGCGAAAAAAATCCCCCAAGCAATTTGAACGTATTATCGGTGATAAATCCACCTTACAGCTTGCCGCCGGCCGCCTCCAGCCGGATTTTTCGTGGGAAGACGTGTATATCGCTACCGGCAAACAATACCTCCCGATCGTTCATGAACAGTTGGGGAAATTCCGCCGCGCCAGGTCGTGGGAGAACCGCAGGTACGGGACGTGGGACCCGCGGTGGGACTCATGACCGCAATCCTTGCCAAAGAAACCCCGAACGAACCCATGGTTATCCTCTGGAGCGACCATTTGGTGCGCAAAGAGGAACATTTCCGAAAAATTCTCCGGGTAGCGGGTGACGTCGTCAAAAATGATCCCGACAAGATCGTCTTTGTCTCCCAAAAACCCCGTTTTGCCAGCGAAAATCTCGGATGGATTTCGTATGGGAACGAGGTGGAAAATCGCGAGGGAATTTCGTTTCACACGTTTGTGGACTTCCAATATCGACCCGATGCGGAAACCGCAAAGAAATATTTCGCAAGCGGACACCATGCGTGGAATTTAGGATACTTTGTGACCACACCCGCGTTTTTGTGGAAACAGTACGAATCCTTCGCGCCGAATCTCGCCCAGAACATTGCAAAGATAGTCGAGGCGTGGGGGACACCGCGCTTTTCCGAACTTCTGGATGAAATATATCCGACGCTCGAGAAAATAAGTTTTGATAACGCGATCTTGGAGAAACTCGATCCCAAAGACGCATTGGTCGTTTCGGATAATATCGACTGGAGCGATA
>CAYUZE010000002.1:52012-181120 GCA_964449585.1 uncultured Gammaproteobacteria bacterium
GGGAAGCGCTCAAAGAAGCCCTTGAAGAATCCAAGGACAAAAACGTGACGCAGGGGAAGGTCATGCTTACCGATACGTCCGACAGTCTTGTCTACAATTACAATGATAAGCAACTGGTGGTGACGATCGATATGGATGATGTCCTGGTGGTCAACACCGAGGATGTACTGCTCGTGTGTAAAAAAACATCCGTTCCCAAAGTAAAGAAAACGGTCGAGGCGATGCAGGGCACCGAACACGATCATCTGACCTGATCGGGACCTTATGTACAATTTTTTTAAACGGTGTATTGATATTATCGGCAGTGTCGTACTGGGTATTATTTTTTTGCCGATCAGCACGCTTGTGGCGATCGCCATACTGCTTGACAGTCCGGGACCGGTTTTTGCCGATACGCCCCAACGCGTCGGAAAGGACGGCAGTCCGTTTAAGCTATATAAATTCCGCTCGATGATCGTCAATGCCCATACCAAACTTCGTACCGATCCCAAACTCAAAAAACTGTACCAGGAGTACAAGCGAAACAGTTACAAACTGAAAGAAGATCCCCGGGTAACCACCGTCGGGCGCTTCATACGGAAACACTCTCTTGATGAAATTCCCCAGTTTTTGAATGTGCTCAAAGGTGATATGAGTCTGGTGGGTCCCCGTCCGTATTACGCCGACGAACTGGTCGAGCAACAGCGAAAGTATCCGCATACCAAGGATTTGGTGCAGATCGTGCTTTCTGCTCGCCCCGGGATAACGGGGTGGTGGCAGGTCTCCGGCAGGAGTGAAGTGAATTTTGACAAGCGCATTAAGTTAGATGCCGATTACGTTCTTCGCAGATCGCTCCTTTTTGATATTTATATCTTACTCAAGAGTCCCTGGGCCATGATTTCGGGCAAAGGGGCGGTGTAAAGGGGAGCGTATGGGGTTGACTTTTTCCCCCCAACACCCGACAATAATTCCATGGTTGAAGAACTCAAAAAAATTACGGTTGATACCAAACCCGATCCCATGATGCCGAAACCGAAAAAGAAATTCCGTGCCGCATATGTCCTGATCCCGTTGGGGATTATCGTAGCCTTTGTCGCCATTGTGGGAGTGATGTTGCTTCCGCTGAGGGGGGTCATGGCGAAGGCCAAAGACGTGGCGGCCATCGGTAGACAAACGGCGGAATCCCTCAAAAACCAGGATCTTGCCGCAACCAAGGACGGGTTAGCCAAAACCCGCGTGTCGTTCACCGCACTTTCCGACGAATACAAAAAAGTGATGCCGCTTTCGTATGTGCCGTTTCTCGGTGCCTACATCAAAGACGGCGATCACGGGATCAAGGCGGGATTTGCCGCATTAGATGCCGCAGATCGTGCGATCGAGGCGTTGGAACCCAATGCCGACTTACTGGGATTTACCGGCGGGAGTAAATTCGTACAGGGATCCGCCGATGAGCGCATCCAGGTGGCGGTCAAGACCATGAAGGCGTTAACCCCCAAGATCAACGAAATGTCCACCGCCATCGATATCCTGCGCAAGGAAATCGATCAAATCGATCCGAACAGATACCCAACCAAGGTGGGCAAGACGGTTGTGAGGGCGCGACTTGTCGAGATGAAGGACGTCATCGATAACGCCGCAAACCTTTTTGTGAACGCCCAACCGCTCTTAGTCAATCTTCCGGCTATGTTGGGAGAGCCTTCCATGCGCCGATATCTTGTCCTTTTCCAAAACGACAAAGAGCTTCGCTCCACCGGCGGATTTTTGACGGCATATGCTGTCTTCCGCATCGAAAAAGGGAAAATGATTCTTGAGAAGGCGACCAATATCTATGATTTGGATGACGCATTGAAAAAGAAATTCCCCGCCCCGCGTGAGATTACGACGTTTCACAAGAACGTCTATAACCTCTATATCCGTGACAGCAACCTGAGTCCCGACTACAAGGTTTCCATGCAGAAGTTTTTGGAAATGTATGAAACCGCGGCGGGGGTTGAAGATGTTGACGGCATCATCGCCGTTGACACCCATGTGTTGGTGGAAGCGTTAAAGATACTGGGCCCTGAAACCATCGGGGGACGCGTGTTTTCAGCCGATACCGATAAACGCTGTGATTGTCCGAGAGCGGTATATGAACTGGAAGACTATTCGACCCGTCCGGTGAACTACGTCCGAACGGAACGCAAAGACATCATCGGCATTCTGCTCCAACAGCTCATGCAAAAAGCGCTCGGGGTGTCTCCTTCGCAATACTGGGGCAAACTGTTCCAGATGTTGCTTGCCGAAGTGAACGAAAAGCATGTCTTGGCATTCCTCATAAAGCCAGAAGAACAGAAAGCGGCCGAAAGCTTTAACATGGCCGGTCGTATCATGACGGCCTCCGAAACGGCCGCACTCCTTGCCTACAAAGAAAATGCAGGATGGGATTATGTCCACGTCAATAACAGCAACATGGCGGGCGCAAAATCCAACATGTTCGTGAGTGAAAAGGTCACCAAGGATGTCACCGTGAACGGTTCTACGGTAACAACCAAACTTACCGTCGACTATAAAAACCCGTATAAGGGGAGCGACTGCGGCTTGGAAAGCGGAGGACTCTGTCTTAACGCGCCGCTTCGGAACTGGGTGCGTGTCTATGCGCCCGAAGGAAGTAAGCTTGTCGAAAGCAAGGGAATCATCTCACCTACCGACGGCAAGGCAAAACCCATGGACACCTATAACGATCTCGGAAAGACCGTGTTTGAAGGATTCCTGATCGTCAATCCGTTGGGAACCGCGCGTATGGAACTTACCTATACCTCGGAAATCAAATCAGACGACGGGAAATACCGGCTTCTTATTCAAAAACAGCCGGGCACCGACGGACAGGAATGGGTCATCCGATTGGGCGGCAAAGACCGAAAGAAAATCATCCTGGATACCGATACTGAAGTAACGCTCTAAGCTCTTCATGACCGCTCCTCGGGTATATAAGGCGGAGGGGATAATCCTCAAACGGAAAAATATCGGTGAAGCCGATAGGATACTCACTGTTTTTACCAGAGAATACGGCAAGCTCCGGGCAGTCGCCAAGGGGATTCGCAAAACGAGTAGCCGGAGAGCCTCACATCTGGAAGTCTTTAATCGGGTAAGCGTCGTATTGCATGTGGGGAAAACCTTTGATCATCTTTCGGAAGTAACCACCATTGAACCCTACGAGCAGTTGAGAAGCGATTTGGCACGGGTGAGTATGGCATATTACATTGCCGAACTTATCGATAGTTTGCTTCCCGAGCGTCAGGAACAGGCGGATGTTTTTGTGCTTTTTTGTAACGCCATGGAATCGATTCGGAGCGGGGCGGTTTCCGGTATCTATAAAACGGGAAAGGATTTTACGCTTTCGCTGTTGTGGACGTTGGGATTTTTGCCCGAAGGCAAGGTGCTAACGGGACAGAAACTGCAGGATTTTATAGAAACAATCACCGAACGGCGGATCAAAAGCACCGATTTTGCGAAATTGTTGATAGCGCGAAAGGCTTGACGGGGAGTATTGCTTGGGTTAGACTGAACAGGAAACGCGATGATCCCGCCGGCACCGGAGGAGCGATATAACATAAATGAAGCTGTCCCGCCGCGGCGGGAAAGTAGGGTGGAACCGTCCAAAGATGTAATGGACCCCTATCACAATAGTATTGTGGTGGGGGATTTTTTATAGGAGGCATATATGGCAACGCTCGATGAAATTACCAGTCTGTGTAAAAGGCGCGGGTTTGTGTATCCGACAAGCGAGATATACGGGGGGCTGATGAGTTCGTATGATTACGGTCCGTTAGGCACCGAGCTTTTGCGCAATATCAGAAATGCCTGGTGGGATACGTTTATCCGCGACCGGAGCGATATGGTGGGACTTGATTCACAGATTTTACTGCATCCCGAAACCTGGGTGGCGTCAGGACATGTGGGATCGTTCAGTGATCCGCTGGTTGAGGACGCCAAAACCCACAAACGGTTCCGTGCGGATCATGTCATCGAGGCATGGCAAAAGGAACATCCTGAAGATACGACCGTGGTTGAAGACTTAACCGTAGAGCAGATGGGCGAATTTATCAAAGCGCACGGTATCAAAAGTCCCGACGGGAACCCGCTTTCGCAACCCAAGCAGTTTAACTTGCTCTTTGAGACCAAGTTAGGTGTGGTGGAAGGCGAAAAGTCCAAGCTCTACCTTCGCGGGGAGACGGCGCAGGGGATATTTACCAATTTCAAAAACATCATTAACTCGAACAGGGTAACGCTTCCGTTCGGTGTGGGACAGATCGGGAAGTCATTTCGTAACGAGATTACGACGGGTCAATTTATTTTCCGGACGCTTGAGCTGGAGCAGGGAGAGATCGAATACTTCTTTGATCCCGAAACCACTCATTGGGAAGCATTGTTTAAATCCTGGCAGGATGCTATGTGGCATTTTGTCACCAAGAAAATGGGGATTAAGGAAGAAAATGTCAGATGGCGACGCCATACGGATAAAGAACGAAGCTTCTACAGTAAGGAAACTTACGATCTGGATTACCAATTTCCGTTCGGATGGAAAGAACTGTGGGGGATCGCCTATCGAACCGACTATGACCTTACGCAACAAGCCAAGCATTCGGGTGCGGATCTTTCCTGGGTGGATTCCGCAACGGGCAGAAAATTTGTGCCGCATGTGATCGAGCCTGCAGTAGGGATCAACCGGTTGTTTTTGATGGTCCTTGCCGATTCGTACGAACAGCAGGAAAAGCGTATCGTCCTGCATCTTTCTCCGACACTCGCGCCGTATAAGGTTGCCGTGTTCCCGCTGGTGGCCAATAAACCCGATTTGGTAGCCAAAGCGCGTGAAGTGCACGATATGCTCAAAAAACATATGTCGGTCGCGTGGGACGAGCGGGGCAATATCGGAAAACGCTACCTGTCGCAGGATGAGGCGGGAACCCCGTGGTGCGTCACCATCGATTATGGTACGCTAGAAAACGGGATGGTAACCGTGCGTGACCGCGACACCATGTTGCAGGATCACGTGAACGTTTCCGATCTTTTAGTCTATTTTCAGCAAAAGCTGGGAGCATAAGGAGGACCTATGCAAGCACTTATGAAACATAAAATGACCCTGTTATACGCAACATTGGCGATTCTCGTGGTTGTCACGGGAGTCGTCGTCTATAAAGTGGTGGCGCCGTCTGCAGAACCCGCCCCGGTTCCTGAGGAAGAAGTAGTGGAAAACCTTCCCGAAGCGGATGCCTCGATCGTTGTTGATGCAAGTTTCAGCAAGGTCAAAGACAATACGGTCGTACTCAAGGTGAGTGCCTTGGGAAGCAAATATACCACGGTGGGCTACGAGTTAACCTATGATAGCCAGGGGCTTATCAAGGGAGTGAATTCGGGAAGCAAACCGGTGGAAGTGGCGGGACAGGACGGATTTGAACGGGAAGTGTACTTGGGGACCTGTTCACGTAACGTGTGTAAGCCTGATTTGGGCGTGACCAAGGTCACGATTGTCATGGAATTTACGGATACAGCGGGAAAAAAGAGTCAGTTTAGTAAGGATTTTGATCTGTAACACAGAATTTTGCGAGACGATTAAAAACCCACCAATCGGTGGGTTTTTTGTTTGCTCATTTATTTCCGCTTGCCTCTGCGCCTGATTCATTTCACACCATGGTGGGGAAAACCCGTGAAACACCCCTTGACACGGCGTGAAAAATGGGTAACTATGGATATTAGTGGGAAGAAGTGGTAGATTAGAGTCATGAATTTGTTCCTGGGGGAATACGAACACAGCTTGGATGATCGGGCCCGCGTGACGCTCCCGAGAAAGATACGGCAAGAGATAACCGGTGAGGAAGTGGTACTGGCCAGAGGGTACGAGGGATGTATTTTCGGATTTGATAAGGAAAGTTGGGAACGCGAAGCGGGAAAGCACCTTGACACACCGGTAACCGATGAAAAAGGGAGACAAGTACGAAGGTACCTGTTTGCCGGAGCCCAAAAGGTCGAAATTGATAAGTTGGGGCGGATATTACTGCCCGCACAACTTAAAGACCACGGCCAGATTAAGCGGGAACTCAAAGTCATCGGAGCCGGAGACCATTTTGAGATTTGGGATACGGCGCGTTGGGAAGCGTATGCCAAGGATCTCGGAACCGTATGAGGACACACCACATATCGGTTTTGAGAGACGAAGCAATCGCCGCCCTGAATGTTACGGCTGGGAAACAATACATTGATGCGACGGTAGGCGCCGGGGGACATGCTTCGGAAATCATAAAAAGAGGAGGAGTGCTCTTGGGTATCGATCAGGATACGACGGCACTCGAATTGGCAAGAGAACGACTGGACAACGAACACGCGACGGGAACATTTACATTGGTACACGGGAACTTTCGGGAAATCGTAAGACTCGCACGCGAGCACGGGTTTAACGAAGTTTCGGGAATTTTGTTTGATCTTGGGGTATCGAGTATGCAGTTAGATACACCCGAGCGGGGAATGAGCTTTCGGTTCACCGATGCTCCCCTTGACGGACGTATGGATCCGTCAGGAGGAGACACTGCTGCCCAATTGGTTAACCGAAGTACGGAAAACGAACTCTATGACATTTTTAGTAACTATGGCGAAGAACAGTTGGCTCGCACAATTGCTCACGCTTTTGTCGGCGCCCGTTCGATAAAGCCCATTACCACCGTGGGTGATGTGGTGAAAATTATCGAAACGATCGTGCCGGGAGAAGAACAGAGACACGGGGTTTTGGCAAGAGTATTTCAGGGAATGCGGATTGCGATAAACGATGAACTAGGAAGCTTACGGGAGGGACTAACCGGCGCAAAAGAGCTGCTGGTTCCGGGAGGGAAACTGGTCGTTATCAGTTTCCATTCGCTCGAGGACCGCATCGTGAAGTTATTTATGCGGAAAGCCGGGTGGGAAGTGGAAACGGTACATCCCATACGGCCGACCGATGAAGAAGCGGAAAACAACCGGAGAAGCCGAAGTGCAAAATTACGAATAGCAACAAAACAAAACCATGAAACGCCTGCTACGAATCGCTGAAATACTTCTGCCCATTACCGCTATCGTCCTTCTTATCGTCCAGGTCATCATCTCCAATGAACTTGCCACACTCGGCAAAAAAATGGCTTCTCTTGATCACGACGTCCGCATAGAGAATGAGGCTCGTGAATCACTTACCATAGCCGTTGCCTCCGCCTCGTCGTTGTTACAGCTTCGTGAACGCGCGCTAGCCGAAGGATTCGTCGAGCCTACCACCAAACAGATTCTTAACCTATCGTTACAGGTACCGGTCGCATTGGATACCGGTCATAACGCGCTACTTACCCCGGTACAGTAGTGCTGTCCGTGGTAGGATAATGGAATGGGCACTACACAGCGTCGCTCCTCACTGCTTTTTACCTTGTTTGCGATCGGATTCTCGCTGGTTATCATGCGTCTTTTTTACTGGCAGATTATTTCGGGAGCAAGGCTCCAAAAAGCCGCCGCCAATCAGCACTTCATACAATTTACGGTTCCCGCCGCCCGCGGCGAAATTCTGGACAGCAAATACGCACCGATTGTGGTAAATCAGCCCGCCTATGTGGTGTACGGCGAGCCGAGAACCATCACGGATGTCCGGGATTTTTCGGAAAAGGTGGCCAAAATTTTAGGACTTGATCCCGTCAAGATGGCGACGGATTTATCCGATACAGCCCGGGGGTGGGTGCCGTTTGCCCCCAACGTCGAACTGCCCGTGGTAACCGAGCTCAAGGCGTTACAATTAAGCGGTTTGGGATTTGAGAAAGAACCAAAGCGGTTTTATCCCGAGGCTTCGACGGCGGCTCACCTCACGGGGTTTGTGGGGAGCGATGTCAACGGTTCGGACAAAGGGTACTTTGGTCTGGAAGGGTATTACGATAGACAGCTCCGCGGTATAGACGGTTCCCGAAGACTCGAAAAAGACGCCCACGGTGCCCCTATCCTTATCAGTCAGGAAGATCGGATATCGCCCGAGGATGGACGCACCTTGGTGTTATGGATGGATAAAGTGGTGCAACAGATCGTGGAACGGCGACTTAAGGAAGGCATGGAACGGTACGGGGCGAAGGAAGGCAACATCGTGGTCATGGATCCTTCTACCGGAGGCATTCTTGCCATGGCGGCATTCCCCAACTATGACGCACGGAATTTTTCAGCGTTTGATAAATCCCTATACAAAAATCCCATTGTGGGAAGTTCGTTTGAGCCAGGAAGTACGTTTAAGGCTCTCATTATGGCCTCGGCTATTGATGAAAACCTGGTTGAGCCCGATACCGTCATGGACGAAGACGCGCCGGTTGAAGTGGGACCGTATAAAATCCGCACCTGGAATAACCAATATCACGGCAAAATAACGATGACCCAGGTGCTTGAGTACTCCAGTAACGTCGGTATGGTCTATGTGGCGAAAAAATTAGGCAAGGATAAACTCATAAGCGCGATTAAAAAATACGGCTTCGGCAAGATAACGCGCATAGACCTTGAGGACGAGGCCTCTCCCGATCTGCGTGCCGATAAAGAGTGGGGTGAAGTCGACCAATATACCGCATCGTTCGGCCAGGGTATCGCGGTAACTCCCGTGCAGATGGTACGCGCAATAGCCGCGCTCGCCAACGGCGGAAAGCTCATGGAGCCGCATGTTGTGAAGGAAATACGGGAAGCAACGGGAAAAACCATCACCATCCCGCCCAAAACGGTGCAACAGGTGCTCAAGCCGGAAACCGCGCGGATTGTCACCGAAATGATGGTGGCGGCCGTCGATAACGGTGAAGCGAAATGGGCAAAACCCAAAGGCTATCGGGTCGCGGGGAAAACCGGAACGGCACAGATCCCCATTGCAGGGCATTACGATGCTACAAAAACCATCGCTTCATTTGTGGGGTTTGCTCCCGCAGATAATCCGCGCTTTGTTATGTTGGTGACGCTTCGCGAGACCACGAGTTCTCCCTGGGGATCGGAGACCGCCGCACCGCTGTTTTTTACGATTGCGCGTGATCTGTTCACGTACTGGGGAATTCCTCCTCAGTAACATAGAGCGCTGACCACTTTGGGACAAAACCTGCGGTTTTTTCCCAACGATTTTCCCTTCAGATGAACGATTGTGGAAGAGGCTTCCTCGGGCGCTGACCACTTTGGGACAAAACCTGCGGTTTTTTCCCAACGATTTTCCCTTCAGATGAACGATTGTGGAAGAGGCTTCCTCGGGCGCTGACCACTTTGGGACAAAACCTGCGGTTTTTTCCCAACGATTTTCCCTTCCACCGGATGAAACAGGCGTGGGCGCTTTGAGCGTGCTTTTTTGCTCTTGTCGGCTTACTTTCGGTATAATAGCCTCATGCTACGAACCCTCAAGGGGCTCTACCATCTCGCGGTGGCTATTGTGGCCAATATCTGGTTTCGGTTTCCGAGCCGGTCACTCACGGTTATCGGTATCACGGGTACGGACGGGAAAACCACCACGACCACGATGGTGTATGAAATTTTGAAAAAAGCCAAGGTAAAAGCCTCCATGATTACCTCGGTGCACGCGGTGATTGCGGGGCGTTCCTATGACACGGGATTCCATGTCACCACCCCCACCGCCTGGTGGGTACAGCGGTATCTGCGGGAGGCGGTGGATCACGGCGACACCCACATGGTACTTGAAGTTACGTCCCACGCCCTAAGTCAGTACCGGGTGTTCGGCGTTCGATTTGCCGTGGGAGCGATCACCAATATCACGCACGAACATCTTGATTGGCACGGTACGTTTGAAAACTATCGGAAAACCAAACTTACCCTGCTTTCGCAGGCAAAAGTTGCCGTCATAAACCGCGATGAAGCAAACGTTTATATGGCGGGCATGCCGTATCTTACCAAGAAACGCTACATCACTTACGGCATACGCCGCGACAGTATGGTGAATCCCAAAACTCATCCCGTGCGCCTCAAGATCCCCGGTATGTTCAACCGATATAACGCGCTTGCCGCGCTTGCCGTAGCGGATGCTTTGGGTATTTCCCGTTCCGTTTCGCTTTCTGCCCTCAAGCATTTTTCGGGGGTGGTGGGGAGGATGCAGGTCATCGCGGAAAAACCGTTCAAGGTTATTGTTGATTTTGCCCACACTCCCAACGCATTGGAAAAAGCGCTTTCAACGGTGCGAAAGATGACGCGAAAACGCCTGATTCACGTGTTCGGAAGCGCGGGACTTCGGGATCAGTCAAAACGGCCGTTGATGGGAGCCGCATCGGCAAAGTACGCCAACTGTATCGTATTAACCGAGGAGGATTTCCGCACCGAAAACGTCGAGGATATCATGGATGCCATCGCAAAAGGCATTCCCGAGGGCAAAGAAGTTCATCGGTACCCCAATCGCAAAGACGCGGTCGTATTTGCGTTTTCGCAGGCCAAACCGGGGGATATCGTCATATTGACCGGAAAAGGTCACGAACAAAGTTTGTGTCGCGGGACAAAGGAATATCCCTGGAGTGATGCGTCTGCGGCAAAAAAGCTTTTGGCAAAGCGGAAGAAATCACGATGATTTATACAAACGGCAGAGGGCAATCGACACTTCTTTCGGGACTTCCCGGCATTACGCACGGCTATTCGGATCGCACATTGGGAGACGGACGAATTGCATCCAATACCGATGCGTTTATCAAAACGGTTATCGGCACCACCCGTCCCGTCATTCGGGGGCAACAGGTGCACGCTTCGGACGTTGCGGTCGTCGATGCGACGTTTCCCCGGACGGTTTCGGGAGTCGACGGAGTGGTAACGGCGGATCCATCCGTCATGCTGGAAGTGCATGTGGCGGACTGTGTGCCGGTGCTTCTTGCGGATCCGGTGGCAAAAGTTGTCGCCGCAGTGCATGCGGGCTGGAAGGGAACGCTTGCCGGTATCGTGCAAAATGCGGTGACCCGTATGAAACAACAGGGAGCCACGCCAGCTACTATCTATGCATCGATCGGTCCGCATATCGGCAGATGCTGTTATGCTATAGGGAGTGATCGGGCTGAGTTGTTTGCCAAAAAGTTCGGCAACGATCCTATGATTATCTCAAACAGCGGTGATACCTGGTACGCTGATATAGGCTATGCGAACAGACAACTGCTTCTTACCGCAGGCGTTACCCAGGTACACATTGATGCGCCGGTTACCTGCACGTCGTGTCAGAATGACCGTTTTTTTTCGTTTCGCAAAGATACCAAAGAAACATTCGGGGAAATTATAGGGGTGATCGGCATTACCGGATAATTCATTATGAAACACACAAACTTTCCGTATAAGCATGCCCATCTTGTGGGGATCAAGGGCGTTGCCATGTCTGCGCTTGCCGTTTATCTCAACGATTGCGGAGTGAAGGTGACGGGAAGCGATATTGCGGATGATTTTCCCACAAAGGAAGAACTTGATCGGGCACGGATTCCCGTCTCGGTCGGCTTTGACGCATCAAGGATGACGGGGAAGCAGGCACCTGACGTCGTGTATTATACCGGAGCGCATAACGGACGGGATAATGTAGAAGTTGTTGCCGCTCGGGAGGCAGGCATCCCCGTATTTCCGCACGGGCAGGCACTCGGGATGATCATGCAGGGAACGCGTCAGATCGTCGTTTCGGGGAGCCACGGCAAAACGACGACGAGTGCCATGGTTGCGGTGCTCCTTTCCCGCGCCGGAAGTGAACCGAGCTGGGCAATCGGGTGCGGATCGATTAACGGTTTGGGAGCCGCGGGCAGAAAAGGAAAAGGCAGTTTTTTCATCGCCGAGGGCGATGAATATGTTACGGATCCCGGTCATGATCAGACGCCGCGGTTTCTGTGGCTTGTTCCCGAGATACTCATTGTTACCAACATTGATTTTGATCACCCCGATGCGTACACCGATCTTGCCCAGGTCCAGGCGGCATTTACCAAACTGCAGGAAAAAAGTACCACCGTCGTATGTAATGCCGACGATGCCAACAGCAGAGTGCTTCTCGGCAAACAAAACGTCGTGACGTTCGGGTTCTCCCCGAATGCGGAATATCAGATTACGCATGTGGGGGTAGGGAACGGCAGAATGTTTTTTACGTTGCACGAACGCGGAGTTTCGCTGGGTGAATTTTCGCTGAAGGTTCCCGGCAGGCATAACGTGCTAAATGCCGTGGCGGCAATGGTTTCTGCGCATATTGCGGGCGTCGGTTGGGACGTACTCAAGGGAGGCATCACCGGATTTACGGGCACAAAACGACGGTTTGAGGCGTTACCCGGAAGTACCGACGCGCTTCGTTTCTACGATGATTATGCCCATCACCCCACCGAGATAGCGGCAACACTCAAGGCCGCGAGATCATGGTATCCGTCATCCCGGATTATTGCCGTATTTCAGCCGCATACGTACTCCCGAACCAAAACGCTGTTAAAAGAATTCGGCGCGTGTTTCTCCGATGCGGACACCGTCATTCTTACCGACATTTACGCGTCTGCCCGGGAACACGATACGCTGGGTATCACGGGAATGACGCTTGTTAATGAGCTTTCTCCCCATCACAAAGAGGTGCATTTTGCCAAAGACCAAAACGCGGTGGCAACCCTTCTTCACACCCTGTCGGATCATGACACCGTCGTTATGTTTATGGGCGCGGGAGACATATATAATTGGGAACACGATGTCATACGGGAGGTAACATTATGACGGACAGACTGTATGAGTTTTTAAGCCGACTCGCTCCGAAAGTGAAAGAACAGGAGCCGCTTGCCCGCTACACCACCTTCAAAATCGGCGGGCCGGCCGATTACTTTTATGAGGCAAAAACCAAAGAAGAATTTATTACGGCAGTATCCCTCGCCAGGGCAACGGGGTTGCCGCTTTTTGTCATGGGCGGCGGAACAAACATTCTCATCGGAGATCGCGGGATACGGGGGATTGTCATAAAAAATTCATCACAGGCAATTACGATCAGGGGGATCCGCGGGTCAGTGGAACAGGGAGCAAAGAAAAAAACGGTCTTTGTCGAGGCGGATGCGGGAGTTTCGATGAACAAGCTGGTGCGATTTACGATAGAAGAAGGATTATCGGGGCTTGAGATGCAACTGGGTCTTCCCGGGAGCGTGGGAGGGGCGACGTTTATGAATTCCAAATGGACGAAACCGGTAGGCTACGTGGGAGACGTGGTATATCAGGCGGAACTCCTCACTCCGGAAGGGGAACGCAAGATCGTATCGCGGGATTACTTCGACTTTGCATACGACTATAGCGCCCTGCAAAAAACGGGTGATATCGTCGTTTCGGTCACCTTTGCCCTTGTCCAGGATGAAAAAGACCGACTGTGGCAGGTAGCAAACGAAAGCATCGGGTATCGCAGGGAAACACAGCCCCAGGGGGTATTTTCCGCGGGATGTACGTTCAAAAACATTTCCAAAGCATCGGCGCTTACCGCCGCAACCCCCAACTACACGACATCGGCGGGCTTTTTGGTCGATCACGCGGGGATGAAAGGAAAGGTAATCGGAGACGCGGAAATTTCGCCGGTGCATGCAAACTTTATCATCAACAGAAAAAATGCAACGGCAGTCGACGTGGTAGAATTAATCGAGGCGGCAAGAACAGCCGTGAAGGAAAAATTCGGCGTGAGTCTCGAAGAAGAGATTATACGGGTGGGAGAATTCTGATATGGATACGTTTATCATCAAAGGCGGCAATCCGCTAACCGGTACGATTCATGTTGAGGGCGCAAAAAATGTCGCCTTGAAAATCCTCATCGCATCCCTCCTCACCGACGAGGAAATCATTATTCACAACGTCCCGCATCTTAAGGACGTATTTTCCCTTATCGAAGTCCTGAAGAGTCTGGGGGTTTCCGCCGTATTTACCCGGCATGATTTGGTCATAAAAAACGGTACAATGGCGAGTGAACCGCTTGTTCCTCTTGATATCGGCGCACGGCTTCGGACCTCTTCGATGGTATTGGGTCCGCTTCTTGCACGATACGGCAAAGCACATGTTCCCAATCCCGGCGGATGCAGATTGGGCGCGCGTCCGATTGACCGCCATATAGTGGGACTTCGGGATATGGGAGCCGTCATTGACTACAATTCGGAAGACGGATTTTTTCATGCAACGGCTATAGGGCTTCACGGTGCTACCGTGACATTCCCGAAAAATACGCACACCGGCACCGAAACCATCATATTGGCCGCGGTGCTTGCAAAAGGACAAACCGTCATAGAAAATGCCGCGGAAGAAGTGGAAGTCGATGATCTCATTGCCTGTCTTAACCTTATGGGTGCAAACATTCGGCGCACGACTCCCCGAACCATTGTCATCGAGGGAGTGGATAAACTGCACGGCGTCGAGTACACCATCATGCCTGACCGAAATGAAGAGGTAACGTTTGCCATCGCGGCGGCTATTACGGGAGGAGATCTTATCGTCACCGGCTCCCAACGAAAACACCTTTCCTCATTTTTGTCCGTATTTGCACAGGCGGGCGGGGTGTATGAGCCGATAGATGAAACGAGCACCCGGTACAGAAGCGGCGGCCGCCTTACGGGGACGGACATCGTTACGCTCCCGCATCCGGGATTTATGACCGACTGGCAGGCGCCGTGGGCGGTGTTTATGACGCAGGCTGAAGGTACCTCGACGATTCACGAAACGGTGTTTGAAAGCAGATTTTCATATGTGGGAGAGCTTATGAAAATGGGTGCCGATATAACTTTTTACGACCCCGAGGTGAAAAATCCTCCCGATTTTTATAACTTCAATTGGGAAGACCGGAAAGAAGGGTATCATCAGGGCATACGAATTCACGGAAAGTCGACGCTTCATAACGCCGTGCTTTCAGCCGATGATATCCGGGCGGGGGCGTCGCTTGTTCTTGCGGCGCTTGTCGCTTCGGGCGAAAGCTATATCCACAACGTTGATCTTATCGATCGCGGTTATGAAGACCTTGAAGGCAGGTTGAGTTCCGTAGGCGCGACCATCAGCCGGAAAAAGGAGCAGTTGCCATGAAACGCGATGTTACGATGGTGGTACTCACAGCGGGTATCGGCAAGCGGTTTGCGCCGTTTCGTACCGACAAAACCCTCTTCCCGTTTCTCGGAAAAAAAGTCATCGATTATGCCCTGCCGAACAAATTACCGCCTGAAGTGGTTCGTCTCGTACTTGTGGTAAGCGAGCGTAACCTTGAAACGTTTGAAGCAATGCATTTCCCCGTGCCGCACACCGTGGTTGTGCAAAAAGAAGCAACCGGTATGGCGGGAGCGCTTCTTGCCGCAAAAAACGAACTTCGGAAGAAAGCGATCCTCGTCGTCATCGGAGACGATGTGGCGGATGATTGCCTCATTGATACGGTGTTACAAAGTGTCAGACCGGACGTATCCGGCGTTATCGTAGGTTGGAAACCGAAGCAGTATTTCCCCGGGGGATATCTGGTGTTTCGTGAGGGGAGACCTGTGGGTATCAAAGAAAAACCCGGTGAGGGTAAGACGCCGAGCGAGTACGTGTACTTCGGCGGACAATATATCGCCGACGCCGACAGTCTGATTGCCGCCATCGAATCTGCTCCGGAGCAAACCGACGATAGGTACGAACATGCCCTCACCGCGCTTATGGCAAAGGATCGATTCGTGATGGTGCCCTATGAGCGTGAATTTGTTTCGCTAAAATATCCCTGGCATGTACTGGATATGACCGAGTATTTACTCACCCACCGATTGGTTGCCGGCCGGGGAAAGCGAGTGGAAATACGAAACAACGTAAGTATTGAAGGCCCCGTATATTTGGGGAATAACGTGAAGATTTTTGAAAACACGAAGATAGTGGGGCCGGTGTATATCGGTGACAACACGATCGTGGGCAACAATAATATCATTCGAGACAGCATTATCGGTGAAAATTGCGTTACCGGGTTTAACACCGATATCACGAGGAGCTATATCGGCGACAACTGCTGGTTCCACAGTAACTATGTCGGCGACAGTGTTCTTGAAGGCGATGTCAGTATGGGTTCGGGATCGGTGCTTGCCAACCTGCGGCTGGATGAAGGGGAAATACACTCCGTTGTCGGAGAACAAAAAATAAATACCAAAAAAACAAAATTGGGTGCCATGATAGGCAGAGGGGTACGCATAGGGGTAAATACGAGTGTTATGCCCGGTGTCAAAATAGGTGCAAATTCCCTGATAGGAGCGGGCATTTTGCTTGATGCCGATATTCCCGCCGATTCGTTTTGTACCGGAAAAAGCACCCTTGTCGTCAAAAAAAATACCCGTGCAGTGGGTACAAATAATCGGGATAAATATAAAGCAAAAATCTGATGCCCTATGAAACAGGATCTTATTATTCTTCACGGCTGGAACCTTTCGGGGAAGCGATTTCATGCTCTTGCCGACAGATTTCGTAAGGCGGGATTCCGCGTCTTTGCCCCGGATATGCCGGGATTCGGAGATGAAAAAGCCCCTGATGTCGCCTGGCATGTTTCGGATTATGCGGAATTTCTTCATCGGTATATTACAAAACATACGATAAAAAATCCCATTCTCGTCGGTCATTCATTCGGCGGGAGGGTTTCGTTGAAATACACCGAGCTGTATCCTTCACGAGTCAAAAAAATCGTCTTGACGGGTACGCCGGGTTACAGTCCTATCCCTTCTAAGAAACTGCGCTTTTTCCTGATTATTTCGAAAATCGGGGGAATTATTTTTCAGCTCCCGGGGTTACGGCATATCGCGGACACTGCGCGTAAATGGTTGTACTACATTGCCGGTGCCAGGGAATTTTTACGTGCCGAAGGCGCGATGCGACAAACGTTTAAATATATTGTGGCGGATGACTTATCGATTGCCATGCGATCGGTTGCCGTACCCTGCCTCCTGGTGTGGGGACAAAACGACACGATAGTCCCCGTTTCGGTCGCGGAGCGAATGCGCGATACCATCCGAGGCTCCCGTCTCATCGTCATGCCGGAAATGACCCACGCCGTTCCGTTTAAAAACCCCGCGGAATTTGCCGCTCGCGTCATGGAATTTTTGCAAACGTGATATGGAACTACTTGTAACCTTAGGAGGTATAGGTTTCGCCGCCCGAGCAGGTCACAAGATTGCCGGCTTGCTCTTTTTATGGTGGCGCAAAGAATACCGTATCGATAGGATGCGCATCCACATGGGGACCGCACAGGGCAAGACTTTGCTTTTTGCCAAAACGCACCTTCTTGCGATATTCCTCCTTATGCTCGCATCGGTTCCGGGTCTGCGGGACATTTCGATAGCGTTGTTGGCGATTTTTTATGCGGTCGTGGGAGGTATGTACGCACGAAGTATAAGGAATTGGCACCTGCCGCCGGTTTCCCCGAAAGTTATCCTGTTGGGTACTTTTCTCGTCGGAACGCTCATTTTCGCCCCGTTTGTTATGCCGTTTCCGTGGATCGTGTCTCTTGCAATCACCGATCTTTTGCTGTTTCCCGTGAGTACGATTATCGTCGTGCTTTTGACGATACCGACGCGGCTATACCACCGAATAAAAATTCGCCAGGCCATAGGGATACTTTCCAGACACAAAAAAATGGCGGTCATAGGCATCACGGGCAGTTACGGAAAGACCTCCGTCAAAGAATATGTCTCGGCAATTCTTGCCACGGGGCATAAGACGATAAAAACCGAAGCAAGCAAAAATTCGCCGATAGGGATTGCTGAATTGCTCCTGCGGAAACTTTCAGCCGATGATGAGGTATTTGTGGTGGAAATGGGGGCATACCGGCCGGGAGAAATAGGGGAAATGGCCGCCATGGTTCATCCGGAAGTCGGCATACTCACGGCTATCAATCCCCAACACCAGGATTTGTTCGGTTCCATCGAAACAACGATGCAGGCCAAATATGAGCTGGTACAAGGGTTGGTCGGAAAACGCATCGTGATAGTTAACCTGGATGACCATAGGGTATGTACCATGGCACAGTGGGCACGACGGGACGGATGTATCATCTGGGGATGGACGGTACGGGAGCCTCACAAAAATCACGCCGCTCTCGCCGACGAAATATTTTACGGCGACAATATCCGTTCGGATATCACCGGCGTTCGCTTTGAATGCAGGTACAAGTCACAAAAAATATCCGTCCACGCACCCGTCGTAGGAGTACACCAAGCGGGCAACATTCTGGCGGCGATTGCGGGAGCGGTGGCAGTCGGGATGGATTTTCGGTCTGCGGCAAAAGCGGCAAGTACGGTCAGTCCCGCCGAAAAAGTCATGCGGGTTCGACCCGGAGTGAACGGAAGCATTTTTATCGATGATACATTCAATAACAATCCCGATGCGGCCATGGCGGCGATTCGTTTTCTGGGCGATCAGAAAGGAAAACGCATTATGGTGTTTCAACCAATGGTAGAGTTGGGCGCATATGCACAGAGTTCACATGAGGCGGTGGGAGAGGTTGCCGCAAAGCATTGCGATGTCATCTTCCTGACAAACGGTAATTTTTCCGAATCGTTTATCAAAGGCGTCAAAAAAGTTTCTCCGAAATGTCCCGTATATATCCGTCCTCCGTCACCGATTGCCACGTATATCCGTGATAAGGTGCAGAAAGGCGATGTCGTGCTTTTTAAGGGAAAAGATGCCGAACACGCATTGCATCTGCTTGTATAACCGCTATGGGTATTGCTCGCGTCATATCAGCCTCGTTGTCGCCTGATACCGAAGGGGATGATGTCCTGCGCGCATTCGGTATGTTTTTGACGCCGTGGCGGTGGCAACGGGGAGGGAGTCTCGCCAAAGTTACCCGTTGGTTTGCCGAATATTTGGGGAACGGGGATCGTCCGTTTTTTTTCAATAGCGGACGCAGTGCGCTGTTAGTAATCCTCAAGAGCTTCGGTATAGGAGAAGGAGACGAGGTGATTGTACAGGCGTTCACGTGTGTCGCCGTTCCTAACGGTGTGCTGTGGGCGGGGGCGACTCCCGTCTATGCGGATATCGACGGGACCTACAATAGCGCACCGCGATCGGTAGAAAAATGCGTCAGCCGAAAAACAAAAGCGATTATCGTGCAACATACGTTCGGTGTCCCCGCCGATATGGACTCGCTTCTTGTCATCGCCAAAAAGCACAATCTTCTTCTTATCGAGGATTGTGCCCATGCGCTGGGATCACGATGCAACGATACGCCGTTGGGAACCTTGGGTGATGCGGCTTTTTTCAGTTTCGGTCGTGATAAATCGCTTTCCAGCGTGTGGGGAGGAGCGGCGGTTATCCGCGCCAGACACAAAAAAGCGGTGGATGCGCTTTCCCGCTATCACGAACGCGTACCGCAACCAAACGCCGGTTGGATTGCCCAGCAACTTTTGCATCCGATATTCTTTGCGCTCATTCTGCCGATGTACCGACTTGGCATAGGAAAACTGCTTTTATTTCTTTTGCAACGAATGCGGTTGTTATCGTTTCCGGTGTTTGCGACGGAAAAAACGGGCGGCAAACCGTTGTTGTTTCCGGCAAAATATCCCGAGGCGCTTGCCTATTTGCTTATCGGACAACTGAAAAAACTTACCCGCTACACGAAGATGCGTCAATCGATTGCGGCATATTACGCCGAATCGCTTGCTACTCTGCCCGGTATCACCCTGCCCAAACTGACAAACGGCAGTGCCCCTTTGCGATATACCATTGAAGTGGCTAACCCGGAACATATGAGGTCGAAAGCGAAAAAACAGGGGGTGCTTTTGGGGAATTGGTATAATAATATTATCGATCCCCGGGGTGTTGCATTTATCAGTATCGGCTATAAAAAGGGAAGTTGTCCCGTTGCGGAATCCGCCGCATCGAGAGTAGTCAATCTTCCCACCCTGATAAGCGGGAAGGATGCCAGCGCAGTCGTTTCGCTTATCCGGAAACTTCGTTAACCAATGCAACTTTATTGGATAGACGCCATCATCGTCATCGTTATCCTATATCATCTGTATGAAGGGTGGATTCGCGGCAGTCTGACGCTTATCGCCAATTTATTTTCGTTCATCGATTCCCTTTGGCTTGCCATACGCTATCAGGGCGTCGTCGGAAGTTTTCTCGGCGAAAAATTCGGTATTACTCCCGCTTGGACTTCGGTTGTGGGGTATGCGGGTGTCGCCCTCATCGCTCAGCTTGTCATTGAAGAAGTATTGCTGTTCGGAATCAATAGATTGCCCGGCAAACTCCATGCGTCAAAAATCAATCAGGTTCTGGGCGCGTTACTTTCCGCGGTTAACGGGTGCATTCTGATTACTTTTTTCCTGCTTTTGATTCTTGCCCTTCCGTTACGGGGCACAATAAAACAGGATATTAACGCATCCTTCATAGGGAGTACATTGGTGCGGATTGCACAGCGTTATGCGGGTGATATTACCGCATCGATTTCGCAGGCCGCAAAAAAAGCCGTCACCTTCCTTACGGTGGAGCCGGGTTCAAAACAGCAAATACCGCTTGATATTCCGACTCGTGGCGTCGTCTATACTACCGATAGCACCGCAGAATCGGGGATGGTCGATCTCGTCAACAAAGAACGGGTGCAGAAAGGCCTTGCACCGCTTACCCTGGATCCTTCAATAAGCACGGTTGCCCGAGGAAAAAGTCGGGATATGTTCGAGCGTCGATATTTTTCGCATTATGATCCCGACGGAAAAAACGCGGCCGATCGGATGGATGCGGCAAAGATCTCCTACACCGTGGTAGGGGAAAATTTGGCCTACGCTCCCGATCTCACGAGCGCGCACGAGGGTCTCATGAACAGCCCGGGACATCGGGCAAATATTTTGGAACCCCGGTTCGGTCGGATCGGTATCGGCGTCATTGACGGAGGCATATACGGCAAAATGTTCACGCAAATATTTGCCGACTAACCATCATGCATCGGCTCAAAATCTTTTCGCTTACCGTCGGTCAAATGGCTACCAATTGTTATATTCTCGCCGATCGTGATACGGGCGAGGGGATCGTCGTGGATCCGGGGGATGATGCCGAGTACATAAGCGACACGTTGCTTCGTGAGAAAATTACGCCGTCTCTTGTGGTTGCAACCCACGGTCACTTTGACCACATCATGGGTGCGTTTGCCGTGACGGCGGGGTTTGGTATTCCGTTTGCAATCCATAAAAACGATGAATTTCTGGTTGCCAGAATGCCGCAGACTGCGAGACATTTTTTGGGTGTTGCATCCGATCCTGCCCCTTTGGTGAGTCGGTATCTTACGGAAGGAGACATCCTGCACGTCGGTACCCACGAGCTGACGGTCATGGAAACGCCGGGACATACCCCGGGAAGCATATGCCTCCATGACAAGGCGGAAAATACCCTCTTTTGCGGGGATTTACTTTTTTCGGGCGGCGGGGTGGGACGGACGGATCATGAGTATGCGAGCAGGACCGAGCTTGTCAGGTCAATTGCGCGGGTGATGAAACTCCCCGGGCGCACCATGCTGTATTGCGGACACGGGGAAATGACGACGATTGGCGCCGAATCATCCTTTCACGTACAATAGCGATATGAAACTCCTCATGCGTATTGTCGAAGATCGCGCCACGTGGGAATGGTTTATCCTCCGACACAGTCCTCAGGCGCTTTTTCAGAGCTGGTTATGGGGTGAAGTACAAAAAAACGCCCACATTGCCGTGTCGCGATACGGATTTTACCGGGGTGACAAACTTGTGGGTGTCGCGCAAGCCGTGCTCGTCAACGCAAAACGGGGAAAGTTCTTGCATGTGCGACACGGTCCGGTTTTTGAAAAACAGGACATTGCTACGTGGAAAGCATCCCTTGCACTGCTGACCCGAGAAGCAAAAAAGTTAGGATGCGTCTTCATACGGATCAGTCCCTTACTGCCGAATTCCCCCGAAACCGCATCACTGTTTTCCCGCCTGCGCACGATACCCGCCGCCATGCATCGGATGGACGGGGAGTATTGCTGGGTATTGGATCTTGATAAATCGGAAGAAGAGTTGCTTTCCGGTATGCGAAAAACGGTACGTTATGAAGTGCGTCGCGGGCAAAAGGAAGGGGTGGAAGTCTTTACGACCACGGACGGCAAATATCTTCATGAATTTTTTTCGCTCTATGAAGCGACAAGCAACCGCCACGGATTTGTCCCGCATGTGGGCATACGGGAAGAATTTGCGCTGTTTGCGAAAGCAAAACAGGCCTTGCTGTATTTAGGCAAATACGAAAGCAAAACGACGGCGTCGGCGATTATCCTGTATTACGGCAATCAGGCGATATATCACCATGGCGCATCGGTACAGTCGAAAGTACCCGCGTCGCCTCTTCTGCAGTGGGAAGCAATCAAAGATGCCAAAAAAAGAGGAATGAAAGTGTACAATTTTTGGGGTATAGCACCGGAAAACAGCCCAAATCATCCATGGCGAGGAATAACATTGTTCAAAAAGGGGTTCGGGGGCAGGGTGGTCGAATATTCGCATGCGCAGGATATTCCGTTGTCTCCCTTGTACATTATTCCGCGAACCGTTGAAACGATCAGGCGTCTTATGAAAGGGTACGATTAGGCGACTATGCCGTTTCGTTGAGTTTTACCGGGCTACCACCTATACTTAGGAGCATAGGGATATGAAAAAGATATTGATGCAACACCATATCTCATTTAAAAACGCGTTTTCCGGCCTTTGGTGGGCAATCACCACCCAGCCGAATTTTCGCGTACATATCGCGCTTTCAATTCTCGCGCTTTTTCTGTGCACCTACCTTAGGGTCAGTCCCGTCGAAGGAGCGATCATCGCATTTACCATCGTATTGGGACTTTCCGCAGAGATGATCAATACCGCACTTGAATCAATGACCGACCTTATCACCACCGAGTGGCGCAAAGAGGCCAAAATCGCCAAAGATGTCGCCGCAGGTATGATGTTGACCGTAGCATTCGGTGCGGTACTGGTGGCGGTACTGATATTGGGACCCAAATTAGTTGCCCTTTTCGGGTATTAACCTATGCAATTACTTCTCGGCGTCG
Organism: uncultured Gammaproteobacteria bacterium; assembly: GCA_964449585.1. Lineage (GTDB taxonomy): Bacteria > Patescibacteriota > Microgenomatia > UBA10105 > UBA927 > UBA927. Next base: position 74,967 of record CAYUZE010000002.1, read on the forward strand.
TCTTATTTTCGTGGCTTATCCACAGTGTATTGTTTATCCCGTTTATCAAACTTCTGTATCATTTGAAGCTTCGCAGACTCGATCAGGTCACCCGCGACATGTTCAATAAACGAACCCCGCTTTTTGACAAATTCCACCATCACAAGGCAGGCACTCCCGTCGGAGGAGGACTTCTGATTATCGCGCTCACGACCCTGCTTTTGCCGGTGTTGCTGGTCCTCATGTACTATTTCTGGATACCGATTACGTCGGTGTATCCGTTGGCAAGTGAGGTAAAGATTCTGTTATTCACCTTTATCTCGTTCGGGTTGTTGGGTCTTTTGGATGATACGAAAAAAACATTCGGTTGGGTAAAGAACGGATTTTTCGGTCTGAGACTCCGGCATAAGCTATACCTTGAAATATTGCTTGCGGGTATCATCGGATTTTGGTTGGTACACGATTTGAAGATCGGCATCGTCCATCTGCCGCTTCTGGGGGTGTTTCATCTCGGATGGTGGTACATACCGTTTGCCGTATTTGTGATTATCGCATTCGCCAATGCGTTTAATATCACCGACGGACTGGACGGACTGTCCGCGGGAGTACTGGTGATTGCGCTTTTTGCATTTTGGTTTTTATCGGCGGCTATCTTGGACACCGTGCTTTCCCTGTTTTTGGCGTTGTGGATCGGCGGAATGTTGGCGTTTTTGTACTTTAACGTCTTGCCCTCCCGTATATTCATGGGAGATGTCGGTTCGCTTTCGTTCGGTGCCACCTTTGCCGTGGTCGGACTGATTCTCGGGAAAACCCCGGCACTGGTCGTCATCGGAGGGATATTCGTTCTTGAGGTCGCATCCTCGCTCGTCCAACTTGTGGCAAAATCAATCACGGGCAAAAAGCTTTTTGCCGCCGCCCCCTTGCACTTGTGGTTGCAGGTGAAAGGTTGGCCTGAGTCAAAAATCGTCATGCGGTTTTGGATACTTGCTATTGTCTTGGCACTCTTTGGTTTATGGCTTGCGCTTCTGAGTTAAGATCCCGGCACCATGAAGATTTTTGCATCACTTGCGCACAAAGCAGATAGGCAGAGTGCGGTACGACATATAAAAAATTCGGAAGGCCGGGGGGACCGGTGGCTCCTCCTTACGACGGTCGTGTTATCCATCATCGGCATCATCATGGTGTACGATTCTTCGGTGGCCATCGCGTTTAGGGATTTTTCCAATCCGTATCATTTTGTCCGCGATCAGGTGAAATGGTTGCTGTTGGGATTTACGGGATTTACGATTCTTTCCCGTATTCCGTACGGTATTTGGAAACGGTTTGCGGTTCCGGGAATCGTCGTAACGCTCATCCTGCTTATTGCCGTATTTATCCCCGGCCTCGGCGTACGCGCGCTTGGTGCGCATCGGTGGATTGATTTCGGATTTTTTGTCCTTCAGCCCGCGGAATTTGCCAAGCTGGCCATGGTGCTATATCTTTCGGCGTGGTTTGCCACCAAAGAGCACGGGAGATTATTGGCATTCCTTCTGTTGCTCGGCATGGTATCGGGTCTCGTCATTATCGAGCCGGATTTGGGAACCGCGATAACGATTATCGTTACCTCGATCGCACTCTACTTTCTTTCCGGTGCTCCCGTAGGGCATTTTATCGGGCTTATTCCCGTGCTTATTGTCGGTATCGCTGGACTCGCCGTCGTACAGCCGTATAGACTCCGCCGGGTCACGACGTTCCTCAATCCCGAATCGGATCCGTTGGGGGCGTCATATCAAATCCGCCAGGCGCTTATCGCGTTGGGATCGGGGGGATTTTTCGGGGTGGGTTTAGGGAAGTCACGGCAGAAATACGAATACTTGCCCGAGGCGAACACGGATTCCATTTTTGCCATCCTCGGAGAAGAAGTGGGGTTTTTCGGGGCGGTTATCGTCATTGCACTGTTCGTATTTCTTGTCTGGCGATGCTTTAAAATCGCCAAACGGGTGAACGATCCGTTCGGCAAATTATTTACGTTGGGAGTGGGTTCGTGGATCGGTGCACAGGCGCTCGTCAACACGGGTTCGATGGTAGCGTTACTTCCGCTTACCGGCGTGCCGTTGCCGCTTATTTCCTACGGAGGGTCGGGGCTGGTCGTAACCTTGGCGGCGCTTGGTATTGTCTATAATATAAGTAAGTCAGGAAACAAACTATGAACCACCCGATAACGCTCGTCATTACAGGCGGTCATGTGACTCCCGCCATCGCTACCATAGAGGCGATACGACAATCGCATCCGAATTGGCGTCTCATATTTGTCGGGAGAAAGTATTCGTTGGAAGGAACGAAAGTCCTTTCGGAGGAATACCGCCTTATTCACGATCTCGGGGTGTCGTTTGTGCCGATTACCGCGGGCAGATTGAAACGAGATTTGGGGATAGGAATGTTTTTATCCCTGTTCAAGGTTCCCGTCGGTTTTGCGCAGGCGTTTATCATGCTTCTTCGGAAGCGTCCGGACGGCATATTGTCTTTCGGCGGGTATGTGGCGCTTCCCGTTGCTTTGTGTGCGAAACTTTTGGGTATTCCCGTTATCACGCACGAACAAACCACTCGTCCGGGCTTAGCCAACCGTATTATCGCCCGTATCGCAACACGCGTATGTGTGAGTTTTGCGGATACGACGGCCATGCTCCCGAAAACAAGCCGCGTGGAAGTGACCGGACTGCCCATACGGAGTGCGGTACTCACGCCTCCCAAAGCATCACCTTTTGCCGTTGATTCCGATACCCCCGTGTTATTTGTCGTGGGCGGAAGCACGGGTTCGGTAAGTATCAATACCGCCGTTTTCGCGGCACTCGAAAAACTCCTTAGCCGTTACACGGTCTTGCATCAGGTGGGGAGGCTTTCCGTGGAAGCGGGGGACAAAGCGGCAAGAGCACTGCCGCAAAGTCTCCGAAAGCGATATATCCACAAGGCATTTTTCACCGCCGAAGAATACAGTTGGGCATTGCACCATAGTGCGCTTATCGTCGGAAGATCCGGCGCAAATACGGTGTCGGAATTGGCGCTGGTCGGCGCCGTTGCCGTACTGATACCTCTGCCGTGGTCTGCCGGTAACGAGCAATTCCATAATGCAAAAGTACTCGAAAAAGCAGGATCAATAATTCTTGAACAGCGACAGCTTACCGCGGCGTCCTTAATTGCCGCAATCGATGCAATCACGGCAACCATGACACAGCGCAAGGAACAAGCGAAAGCGCTTGCCGCCACGGCACCGCACGACGGGGCGATACGACTCATGAAAACGGTTTCGGAAGTATTGACACCCCGACGATAACTAAAGACCATGGCATCCCGGCTCACGACGTACACCCTAAAAAGAACGGTACGCTTCATCGGCGGAGTGGCGGCGCTGTTGATCGGGACATTTATCCTTGCCATGTTTCTTGTTCGGGCATTCACCATCCGCGATATTATCGTGGATGCGCCCGGAATGACGATAGAACTGGATCGGGAAAAGTTCGGCAAGAATCTGCTGTTTCTGCCCGTTTCCACATTCCGTAAAGAATTGCTTTCCACGTACCCCCTGCTCAAAGACGTATCGTTTGAACGGAAATTTCCGGGAACGCTCGTGGTGCATCTTATGAAACGACCCACTTTCGTACTGATCGAATCCGCCGGAAATATTTATGAACTGGATGAGTACGGACTGATTTTGGGTTCGGTAGGAAGGAAAGATACGCATCCGTTACTTGTGTTTGATGTCGGCATTCTCTCAACCGGAGGAAGAGTCACGGATGATCGGGTGGAAGCGGCGCTGTCGTTTCTGCGGCAGATGAAGGGGAATGCCGATATTTCGGTTATCGCTCCCCGAGATACGCAGTCATTATTTGCCAAACTCGGCAATACAAACATATTTCTTCCTCAAACAGGCGACTTAAGCGCGAAAGCAGATACTTTACAAATAATTGTAGAGGGGTTTAGAATGAAAGGAACACTGCCCACGGTGATAGATTTGCGGTTTGAAAAACCGGTCATCACCAATTACTAGTTTTCATACCACTTTTATGGCACGCGATCGCATCCTCTCTGCAATAGACATCGGTTCCTCAAAAATAGTCACGCTTATCGCCGCAATCACCGATGAAGGAGAAGCCCGCATTATCGGCGTGTCGGTGTCACCCAGTCGGGGACTCCGAAAAAGCCAGGTAGTCAACATCGAAGAAGCGACAGAGGCGATTTCCGCCTCTTTGGAAGCCGCCGAACGCATGGCGGGAGCATCCGTCGCCCAGGCGTTTGTGAGTATCGGAGGAGCGCATGTGGCATCGCTCAATTCGCACGGCGTGGTTGCCGTTGCCGAGCCGGAAAAAGAAATCACCGCCTTTGACGTAAAGCGTGTCATTGATGCCGCCAAAGCGGTACAGTTGCCGACGTCTCGAGAGATTCTCCATGTCCTTCCCCGCGGGTATATCGTGGACGGTCAGGAAGGGATAGTTGATCCCATCGGGATGGGAGGAGTGCGGCTCGAAGTGGAAACCCATCTTGTTACGGGAGGAGCAACCGCAATCCGTAATCTGCATAAATGCGTGTCTGAGTTAGGTGTGGAAGTTGCGGGCATTGCGTTCGGCGGTCTTGCCGCCGCGGCCGCAACGCTTTCCGATACGGAAAAGGAATTGGGAGTTGTGTTAGTCGATATCGGTGGAGGAACGACGGATGTGGCGATTTTCGTGGAAGGCGCGCTTTCGTATTCATCGGTTATTCCTGTCGGTGCGATAAACATCACCAAGGATCTTGCCGCGGGACTTCGGGTGTCACTTGAAAGTGCCGAGAAGATCAAGCTTCGCTTGGGTGAATTGCCCAAAACACCCGTCCTGAGTGAAGACGAGAAACCGAAAAGCAAGACTGAAAAAGATGATGAGATTGACGTTTCCGATTTGGGGCTTCCCGAGGGCATGCGATCGATTTCGAAGAAAACGTTGATCGAAGGTATTATCAAGCCGAGGCTCAACGAAATATTCACGATGGTAGGACTTGAAATAAAGCGTAGCGGATTCGGCGGGATGACGCCTTCGGGTGTCGTGATCACGGGCGGCGGTGCGCTGACCGTCGGTGCCGTCGAAGCGGCCCGAAGAAACCTTGCGATGCCCGTACACATCGGTATTCCGCAAAAAATAACGGGACTTATCGATGAAATCATGACTCCTTCCTATGCCGCGGGAGTCGGACTGCTGTTGTGGGGGAACTCGACGGGTAAATCCGAGTCATCAGGATCATTGCTTTCCGGTTTCGGAAAAATCGGAAGTGCCATACAAGTAAAGGGACTTGCTGGAAAGGTCATTGATCTGGTAAAGTCGTTCTTGCCCTAAATTGTTAACCCCGTGAGACTGCCCCTGACGGAATAATCTACTATCATAGTATTTATATACCTATGCTTATAAAACCGGATATCGCGAGGTTTGCCAAAATTAAAGTCGTCGGCATCGGCGGCGGCGGGAGTAATGCCGTCAACTCCATGATCCTCAATAACCAGATCAACGGTGTGGATTTTATTTCCGTCAACACCGATGCACAGGCGCTGTTACTTTCACAGGCCCAAAGCAAAATCCAAATCGGCGACAACCTGACCCGTGGTTTGGGTGCAGGCGGCAACCCCGATATCGGCAGACAGGCGGCGGAGGAATCACGGGAAAAGATTGCCGAACATCTCCGCGACAGCGACATGGTCTTTTTGACCTGCGGTGAAGGGGGCGGAACGGGAACGGGAGCTACTCCCGTGTTTGCCGAAATAGCCAAAGAAGTCGGCGCCCTTACCGTTGCCGTGGTCACCAAGCCCTTTCACTTCGAAGGCACCCGACGCATGGTATCTGCGGAAGAGGGGATCGCAAATCTTAAGGACAAAGTGGATACGCTTATCGTCATCCCGAACCAACGGCTCCTTGAAGTGATCGACAAGAAAATGACATTGGTCGAAGCCTTCCGCGTCACGGATTCCGTGTTGGGTCAGGGCGTGCAGGGTATTTCCGACCTTATCACCATGCCGGGTCTTATCAATGTGGACTTTGCTGACGTTCGCGCCATCATGACCAATGCAGGAAGTGCCCTTATGGGAATCGGCACGGGAGTAGGTGAAAATCGTGCGGCAACCGCGGCACGTACCGCGATTGCCTCGCCGCTCCTTGAAACGACCATTGAAGGAGCCAAGGGAGTGTTATTTAACATCATCGGCGGCAACGACCTCACGATGGCAGAAGTGGACGAAGCGGCAAAGCTTATTTCATCTGCTGTTGATCCCGATGCCAACATCATTTTCGGCGCCATCATTGATGAAAAATTGGTCGACCAAATCAAGATTACCGTCGTTGCCACGGGGTTTGACGAAACAAAGAAGCGCCTGCGTGAATTAAGCAGTAAGCCCGCCATGGATCCGCGGTACGGCGGAAGTTTCAGCAGACAATCTCCGACCTTCGGTAAGCCGACGGCGCAACCCGTCGCTCCTATGGAGCAACCCATGAAACAACAGCCGCCCGTGAGTTTTGCTCCGCAAACTGATGACGCGCCTCCCGAAGAGGACGAATTCGACATCCCCGCATTTCTGCGCCAGAGGAGTTAACGATAAATTCACTTTTCGTTTGATATTGGAAGCTTTGGATTTGCCCAGGTAATCAAGTTCTTTGCGTTTGCCGCGCCGAGTATCCATTCAAATGCATCGTTTTTCAGGGTAACTTGTTTGCCGCGTATAGGGACGGTTTCTCCCATTTTTCCGATTTGAACAAATTGTCCGCCATGTTGCGATTGCAATGCCTCAAGGAGCGGTCCGTTTACGGAATTCACTTTAACCACGTGAGATATCCAATACGAAATTCTTTTTCTGTCCGGTTGTTCGCCCGGTGCCACGCGAGCCCGACAATCGATAACTCCGGCGACAAACTCCGGGTCTTGTACAAGTCCGCGGTACTCTTTCGGTTGTACGGGATCAACTGTTCGTCTCCCAACGACACCCTCTGCTATCGCCACACGGTCTTCGGTAAAATCGGCACGTAGCCAATCAAGAAATGCGGTGATGATAGTGCGTCTTGATAGGGCGTCAGGTGCTATTGAGTTGGCCATATATACCGCACGGTCACCTCGGACAATCGCATAACTTGTGGAGCGCGCCATTCGAACTTTGTCGGTGCTTCCCCATAGCGCACGAAGTCTGGTTATCCGATCCAGATCATCGTCGCCGTAAGCGATTTCGGGTCGTGCCTGGGGAGTCTCATGCCCATTCTGATGATTATGCACGATAGTGAGCTTCATACTGCCCCCGACTTCGAGAAAACCCGCAAGCCAGCGAGGGTGTGAGAAGCGAGGCATCTGCTCTGGCGAGATGGTGGGTTTTCTTTTTTCTGCCATAGGGTTACGTCGGCGGCAATTATAGAAGAAAAGTTAAGGAATTGCAAACTATAGGATATAATTGAGCCTGGTTATGTATGTCATGGGGAGGGTGACTGCAAATTTATGAGGTATTGCGAGGAACCAGGGAGTGGCTTGGGACAAATGAAGCGTTTGTGTAATTTAATTACCTTTTAGAGAACATAATCACTTCTTCGTACCAAAAAACCTTTCCTTAAAGATCGCCTCGGTGAAATTATCGGCATCCTTATTAGACATTTCGTAAGTTTTGCTCTTTCCATCAGGGCCCTCTACTACCATTCTAGTTTTGCCATTAGGATCTGTAGGTAGTTTTTCTAGAATTAAAGTTATTATGACAATAATTAATGTAAATATAATAAACCCTATAAGTATTGGTGTCATACTAATAATTAGTATAGTTCATAATAATATTTATTTACCAGTTTATAGAAATAGTCAGATTTAGTTTTTGATAAGGTTTTAGATTGACATTCAGCTTTGACCGGTTCAACGCATTGATTATAGCAATACTGTTTATCCCATGAGTTTATTTTGTCTGAACATGTATTTGAACAATTACTTTGCATAACGCAATCAAATTCATTGGAGGAGCTCTGATCAAACAATGGATTTTGAGCAATGAGGATGAGCTTGGGTTTGATACGGTTGATCCTCGGTCAGATCGTGCATATCGAATAACGGTGGAGAAGATGTATCCGTCCCCTACATAGCAATCTTTTATTCCATATCCGCCAGGTCGGTTGTATGGTGCTTTACATACTATGACTATAAGATGTGATACGATACAAAAGACATGAAAAGTTACGTAGAAAAAGTACGTAGTGTTGTTTCGTGACACCCGCCGCGGAGGCGGGTTTTTTGTGCAAATTGATAATGAAAGGAGGTGAACAAGATGAAAAAGATTTTTAGCGGGGTACTCGTTAGCTTGGCCTTTTTGCTTTTTGTATCGACGGCGTATGCCGCGGTGAATTCGGTGACTCCCAGTACCAATGATATAAACAGATCAAACGGTTGGGCACACGTCGATCAGGTGAGTGTTGGTGTCGGCGAAGTGACGCTGAATTTCATCCAGCCGAGAAGTTTTGCCGCCTGTTTTGAATATCGGACGGACGGAGACACGGATCAACGGTTAATGTCCGGAGGAGTATATCGGAATAACTACAATACCCAAGTAACCGACGGTCTGTATCCGTTTTTCTGTCTTAACAACAACAGTAGTATCCGTACAATAAATGCCAAGAGATACGTTGAAGTTCGTATGGTATTCGGCGCTGAATCGGATGAACGCTTTGATTGGACAAGATTTGACGTGCTTTACGAATATAAAGGCAAAGACGTAAAGAAAGCCACCGGGGGGATTTGGATGTCGGGACCCAGTCAACAGATGCAATTTAGCGCATTTGATCAGGGTTCAACCATGTTTGATAAAGGACAGGTTGAATACTGGAATTACGATTATGACGGTGTATTACATTACACGGCAACTGTTCAGTGTGCATCCGTCGACCATGAGTCCGGTAATGCACGGTTTATGTTCCAGATTCCTGAGGGATGGCCGGGTTTGACCGGGCTTTATGTGGTTGCCGCGGTGCATGACGGAGGGACGCCGGGAACGAACGGTGATACGTACGGTCATGCCGCTACCGGAGATTTGAGTACGGCAAAGACATGGTGTGAGACAGGTGCAGGCTTTAGCCCTGCCTTATACACAATCTCGAGCGGTAATCTGGTTGTGCATAAGTAAGTTGTGTTAAACGACAACCCATCGGAAGGTCCGGTGGGTTGTTTGGTGGGATTTTCGCCGCTTTTGTCTTCCGTTGGACTTTGTGAAAGTAAATGAGAGAGAGTTATCGAATCAGCCGCTTTTGGACAAAGGTGTACTTATTTCTTCTCAAAAAAAGCTTATAGTATAATGCGCACCATTGCGCTATGAATACCCAAGAACTCGCTCAATCAAATTTTGATGCGTATTTTGGCGACGGTCCTATCGGAGGTGCTTGTGCAATATGGCTACAGGGGAGTATCCGCATCCTTACCGCATATCACGTGAGCCATGACAGCAAAACGCATGAGCCTCGTGCGCTTATTCTGCGAAATAGGGTTGGGAATGCAACGTTTAGGAGTCTTGCATTCGAAAAGGTAGCCGGATCACGCGATATATCGCTTAGCGAACCCGTAGCGATGGACGAAGCATTTACCGTTGCTACGCACTATACACCGGGCATGGAATACGTAACTTTGGGGTCTCCGGTACCCTTGATGCCGCCGGCTGAGAGAGTGAAGCGTGTATCGAAAGAAGAACCTGTTTTGTTGCGCCGAGCCCCGAGGGAGCTGATCGTATCCTCGCTCGGTCAGCGCGTGGATTTCGGTTTTTCAGGAAAGCCTGTGATTGATGCCGAACGTAACGTTATCGGTGTTATCTCGGCAAAACGATGGATTCGCAGACGATGGTACGGAGTGGCGGAAGTACTGCGTCAATGGATATTCCAAGAGTAATGCAAGTGTGACGAAGAAATATCGATAGTGTACTATACGTTTTACAGAGTATGCGCATTGATATCCTCAAACGTCTTCCCCGAAGATCTATTTCCCTTCATATTCTCCCGACGGGTGAACTGGAAGTACGTGCTCCCAAATACATGCCGGAGTTTGTTATCCGACAATTTGTCGCATCAAAGCAAGATTGGATAGACAACACGCGGCGCAGACTGGCATCCGTTCCCAAGAAGAAAGAAAGAGTGTATGAAGAAGGCGAATTGTTTCGATTGGGAGGAAAGGATTACACACTCCACCTCACGGACGGCAGTGCTATTGTGCTCACCCCCACCCGAATATTTTTTCCCAAAAAATTTCTCGCAAAGCCGAAGTATCATATGGAACAATTCTGCCGCAAATACGCCAAGGAGTTTCTCACAAAACGGGTATCGTTTTTTTCCGAAAAAATGAAGGTTACCTATCGGCGGGTTTCCATACGGGATACTTCAAGCCGGTGGGGTTCCTGCTCGAGCACGGGAACCATCAGTTTTTCGTATCGGCTTATCTTGGCCGAGATTTCGATTATTGATTATGTCGTAATCCATGAACTTGCCCATATCACTCATCCGCATCATCGTTTGTCCTTTTGGGCCCGGGTAGGGGAGTTTTATCCCGAATATGCATCGGCACGAACATGGCTACGCAAAAACGGCCATACACTCGTACTCTAGTGTGCTTGATGGCAGTACCTTTATCCGTTGAGGTATAATGCATCTCTATGAATTTTGAAGCAATGAAAGAACGGTACCCGTTGCAATCGGGAGCGTATCGTCGATATCTCCGCATGATTGTGCCTCAATTGGATATCGAACGGCTTGATACGGGATTACTTGTCGGGCATGAGCGTCATGTGGTGCGTACGCCCATAACCGGTGACTTTTCGACGGTACTTCGCTATAAAAACACTGAGGCCGCTGTGAGTAGTTTTGAAGCCCGCGGCGATAACATGGTATTACAACAATTACAAGGAGCGAGGTCGAAAGTTTCATGGAGAGTGGCGACGGGGATGCGCTGGGATGATTTTTTGATGTCGGAAGCAATTGCCGTAGCTACTCTTCCGGAAAGTGGGGTGCGAAGGCTTGGTATGCCGCAACCTATTGATATTGAAAACATTGACGGAGCAAGATCTGAGCAGGCACTTGAACGATATAAGGCCTTTATCGTGCTTGCGCATCTCCGATGGTCCCAGCAGGATCAATTATTTGTTCGCGACTTGAAATGAATACATGTCGGTATTGCAGTTTGCATAATTCGCTCACCCTCTTCGTATTGATATAGTTTGATATAATTATCAAATCTATGTGCAGGCAAGGTGTCGAAACATATACGGCGGAAGATATCACCAATGATCTATTGGTTGGCGCGGGTTTAGAAACATTCAGTGAACGACCGGCACGAAAAGCAATACTTCATATTCACCTCGATCATCCGTCCAAACAACTTCGCCGGATGGTTACGGATCTCGATGGCATACCGACGGGGCATATCGCGTGGTACCGCGGGAAAAGGTGGAAGGTTGCCGATGCAAAGGTGATTGATGAGGCACATCATCACGGGCATCAAAAGGACAAAGGATTTGCCTGCGATTATTACCTCGAGGAAGTCGTGTAACCGGACACGGGAAAAACTATTTGGCTCGATATCACCGGTCTTCTTATGTCTCTTGGTTAGGCATTTACCACGAGCGTTTTGGCGATCTTGTCATGCCAGCCCTGTTTGCGGGGATCCCAGCCGATCGAAAAATAGCCGAGACCAAGCACCAGGAAGGACAAATAGCTGGCGAGCTCCCGCAGTAATGCATCGGAATAGGTGAGTGATTTGCCGTTTTCTTTGACGATTTTCATTTTGAGGATCATTTTCCCGATCGTGGCGCCATAGGTGCCCACCATCCATACGAAATAAGCGGTCCACGTCAGAAACATAAGCATATTGACCCATGCGTTATCCATATCGATGCCGGGAATCAGCCAAAAAAGTGCGTATATGAGGAGTGAGTCAATCGCGTACGCCAATAACCGTTTCCAAAATCCGCCGTATTTTTTCATGCTGTTTTTCCTTTCGTCTCTCATTGTAACATTTTACGATGGTTATCCGGTCACGTGCATCCTGCAGTTTCCTTTCAATGGACGTGAACAAGGTGTACTATTGTGACCGTTCTGCCCTCTGTATGGCAAAAGAAGATGAACCGATCCGAATTGAGCATGACGACGACCTATCGCGGGCGATTTCGGAATTTCATGAAGAACGGGACGGTGCGGCGTTGCGATCCGGCACAAAAGAGAACAATACGCTGACGGGCACGCGTGATAAAGCATGGGAAGAATCTCGATACCAATTGCCTGAGGGTATGACGTTATTGCAGTTCCTTCTTCGTCGTCGGAAGAAGGATAAACCTAAACGCGGCAAATGACCAGCGCTTTCTGACGTATGCGTGTATAATAAATTCATGCTGATGCGGTTTCTCATCAATGCGTTGGCGTTTTATATTACCGCATATATTCTCCCGGGTATTACCATAAGCGGATGGATTTCGCTTTTTGTGATTGCGATCGTGTGGGGGATATTGAGCGTGAGTATTAAACCGGTGCTTCTCTTGCTTACGCTTCCCATAAATATTCTGACGTTTGGGTTGTTTACCATTGTTATTAATGCCCTTCTTATGCTTATTACCGGTGCGATCGTGCCCGGATTCAGGATAGACGGTTTCGGCACCGCCGTGCTTGCGGTTATCGTCCTGTCTGTCGTCAACAGTTTCCTCAATGCCCTGGTAAATAAGTGACGCATCTCCCTTTTGTTTCAGGTAGCGAGGCTACGTTTCATTCGGTGGGATATCGTACAGCAATGTGCCATGGGTGGCGTATACTGTCGCCATATGAAATATGTACTCATTTTTCTTTCCCTCGTCATCATCATCGTGGCGATTATCCTTGCCGGGATCGGCGTTATTCCGGGTCTTTCTAATCTAATCGGAGCCGGACAAAAAGATCTGGGGATACGGTATGCGCTCGACGATTCACGTGCCGCATGGAAAAAGAGCGGAGGCACTGAAATAATTTCGCTTCCCAGTGATGCCTCTCCAGCGGACGATTTTCGGCTGGAAGGGAAGAAATCCGTTTCGTTCACCATGAACAGCACCGAACTTACCGCGCACTCAAATAACCGCTCATGGAAAAACTATCCGGTGAAAAATATCCAGATAAAGATCCATGACGACGGAACTATAGAAAGTTCCGCGATCCTTCTTGTCGATAAAGCCATGCCTTATGCCATGGCGTTGGGGTATTCGGAACAGCAAATACGCGATGCGATGAAAACATACGCGATTCCGCCGTTTGCCGTACCTATATACGTATTGGGCAAAGGATCGGTTCGAAACAACTCCGTGCAAGTTGACGCGCGCACCGTAAAAATAGGTGCCATTCCTATCCCCGGTGATATAGTGGCGCGGGCAAACAAAGAGGCTGAATCGGTGCTTAATGACGTGATTGCCAAACATGCGGATGCATTCGGTGCGGATGAAGTATCATTTGCCGACGGTACGATGACATTTGTCGGAGCGGTTCCCGAGAAAGAATACGTGATTACCAAATAGCAATATCTTCTGAGACATACGTATGCCTCAATGCTCACATCGCGCGCGATTATTTCGTGTGGCAAACAACAGGAAGTTTTCTCTGCATGCCTGGTGCATTTCAGGAAAATACACAAGATCGGGTGCGTGCGAAATGTCTTGCAAAGGAATTATCTGAGCCATCCGGGGAGTCGTACACCGAAGCCTTCGAGTGTTGCGGTTATCTCATCATCCTCAACGGGTCTGCCGTAATCGTTTCCCGTTCCGTATTTATGGTGATGCTGATAACGGATACGGGCAAGCTGGGGAAGAAGTCTCTCAATTTCCCGTAGAGTCATGAGATCCGACGTTTTGACGGTAAAACGCGTTTCCTGATTTCGAAATTTAATACCGAATTCCTGACGGTACAGACTGCCGAACATTCGGGCAAGACCCTGTGTTTCCTGCATTTCCCCGATATCTATTTCCCATTTTGCGACGGTGCGGTAGCCCATAACGGGATTATTATACCGCAATAAACGATTGTAATTCCCGTAACCCGCATTTTTCGTGGAGCGAGTATTCGGTTATAATACGGCGCCGTATGATCAAACTCGAATGTCTGCGAGATTGCGATGCCGCCTGTTGCAAGATGCAACCGAATCATCGGGTGATTTTTGATTTCACCGAGGATGAAGCCGCTATGTTCCGGGAAGAGGGAGCGACGCTTGTCGAAGAAGAGGGCGGCGGATATACCATGAATGAAGATTGTATATTTTTACGGGGAAAATTCTGTGCATTGCATAACAAACCCGAACAACCCCGATGTTGTGTAGTGAACAAGGCCGGCGGGGACCTATGTCTTAGTGTCCGACGATCGGTATCGGGCAAACGATGGAATGAGGTCGAATAGCAGGCGCTTACTCAGGCAGATTAACAGAGAAGAATGTATAGCGGTTCTCTCATCAGAAGAGCAGAGCAGGGGTAATGAGAGATTTCATACCTCATGGAGGAGTTATGCCTGTTATAATAACTCGGTATGAAAAAAATACGGAGTTTTGCCGCATCGCTTTCGTTGCCACAGCGAATCGGTGTGGTGCTTCTTTTGGTCGTCATATCGGCAATCATCGTTCCGCGTTTTCGTCGTGGTTCCTCGGCCGCTCCCCACAGAATCAGTAAGGGTGAAGTGGTGGAATCCATCGTCATAAGCGGCAATGCAAACGCCGCGGATAATGCAAAAGTTTTTTCCCCCACAACGGGTATTGTTGAAGAACTGTACGTAAAAAACGGTGATTCGGTGACCGCAGGAACGGAACTTCTCAAGGTAAAAAGTACGGCAATGGAAAATGAAAAAGCGGCAATGTTGGCACAGTATCAAGCCGCCGTTGCGAGTCTCAATGCCGCAAAGCAAACAAAAATATCTTTACAATCGAGTTTGGAATCCGGAAGAACGCTCGTTATCAACACTTCTATCGCCAAACAGCAGATGGATGAACGGCGTAACGAGGGAGGCGTCAATCCTGCTACGGGAGAAGCGTACAAACAGGACGAAATTGACGGTATTGTGTCCGCATATGAAAGCGCGAAAATCGCGTTTGCCGCCGCCGAGAAGAAATACCTGGATGCCGACGCGTCAATTGCGGCCGCACAAAGCGCCTTGAACGCCGCGCTCCTCGAGTATCAGGCATCGTTAAACGGTGTTATCAAAGCGCCCGTTTCCGGCGTTGTGGCTAATCTTGCGGTAGATACGGGGGATTATGTCCGCGCAAAATTCACCAATCCCGCCAGTACCGCGGAGGGGGATCCGGTGCTCAGGATTCTTGCCGAGGGTGCGGTGACCGTTATGGTGAAACTTAATGAAATCGATATTTCGAAAGTGAAGACGGGACAACTCGCGAGTGTGCGTTTTGACGCATTTCCAGAGAAAGAGTTCCCCGCTACCGTCGCGCGGGTAGATACCGTGGGAGAGAACGAAAACGCCGTCGTAACCTATAAGGCATATGTAGCACTGACGGATGCCAATGATGATCGTGTGCGTCCGAGTATGACGGCAACCGTGGTTATAGAAACCGATCGTTTGCGCGATGTACTGGTTGTTCCCAATAGCGCGCTCACCCGAACGGAACAAGGCAAAACTGCCGTCCGTCGCCTGCAGGGTAATAGTGAGGTGACCGTCCCCGTAACGGTCGGCAAGAAAAACGGCTCGATCACGCAAATACTCGACGGGGTCAATGAAGGGGACATGATTCTCATTCCGTCCGCCGAATAATCTCAGGGTATGAAAAACAAGCTAGACATGTTTTCCCTTGCGGTATCCGTTGGTTATTTCCTTGCTATTCGGGATATCAAGCGGGCGAGCATTTGGACAACGTTACTTATCACCTTTGTCATGATGCTGACATTCCTCAACCTCGTGGTTGTTCGGGGGATTCTGGTAGGCCTTACCGAGGGCTCCGTACGATCCTATCGGGAACGCTATACGGGAGATGTGTTACTCAGTACGCTCGACAAAAAACAATACATTGAAGACAGTCATTTGCCCAGGGAAATCGCCGAACAGCTCCCGCAGGTACGAGCCGTGAGCGCACGGTACATCGCTTCGGGAACGATTGAAGCCGATTACAAGACCGTCGTGCGTCGTGATGAAGGAGCGGATACGGCAAATGCCGTCATGGTGGGCATTGACCCGGGACGTGAGGATGCATTGACCAATTTATCACGACAGGTGATAAGCGGCAGATACCTCACCCCGGATGATCATGATGCGGTGTTGGTGGGCGTATCACTGCTTAGCAAGTATCAGTCCGCGGCGGGCACCGGGACGGCGTCTTTGAAGACTGCCGATGTGGGAACACAGATCCGCCTTACGGTGAACGGGATTGTCAAAGAAGTAACGATCGTCGGCGTCGTCAAGGCAAAAGTAACAAATATAGATAGCCGAGTCTTTATGCTCGATAGGGAACTCCGTCCTTTGATAGGCAGAGATGATTTTAATGTTAATGAAATCGCTATCCGGGCAAACGGAAGGAGTTCGGAAAAGGAGATCGCGACAATTCTTTTGGGGAACGGCGTTGATGCACAGGCCAAAGTGCAGACGTGGCAGGAAGCACAGCCGCAGTTTATCCGTGATATCTCCGCGACCTTTGCCCTGCTTGGAGATTTAATCGGGAGCATCGGGCTCGCGGTAGCATCCATCACCATATTCATCGTCATTTTCGTCAATGCCATAACCCGCCGAAAGTTTATCGGTATTCTCAAAGGAATCGGCGTCAATTCACTTGCCATAGAATGTTCCTATGTATTTCAATCAATGTTTTATGCGCTTTCGGGATCGTTGTTGGGCCTTGTCGTCGTGTACGGACTTATGGTTCCGTATTTTGCGGACAATCCGATAAACTTTCCCTTTTCCGACGGTATATTTGTAGCGGATGTGCCGGGGGTATTACTGAGAGTCGTCGTACTCTTCTTTGCGACTATTGCCGCGGGATATATACCCGCGCGCATCGTGGTCAAACAAAATACGCTCGACGCAATTTTAGGAAGATAACTATGATTCAGGCGATACATCTTATCAAGCAATATAAAACCGGGACGGGGAAAATCACGGTCTTAAACGACATATCGCTGTCCGTGGCCCGCGGAGAATTTCTCGCGATTACGGGAAGATCCGGCTCGGGCAAAAGTACCCTGTTGTATCAGCTGAGTCTGCTGGATACGCCGACCAGCGGTAAAGTGGTTCTTGATACACAGGATACCTCGGGATTTACCGACGATCAGCGTGTCAACTATCGGCTTCGTGAACTCGGATATGTTTTTCAGGATTATGCGCTCATTCCTTCGCTTACTGCCGCGGAAAATATCATGGCACCGCTTCTTATGTTGGGATACTCATCGTCCCGTGCCTATGGGACCGCCTCCGACGTGTTGGCTGAAGTGGGACTTGCGGATAAACGCGATAATTTACCCAGTCAGTTATCGGGCGGGCAACAACAGCGCGTGAGTATCGCCCGGGCGATTGCTCATAAGCCGAAAATTATTTTTGCGGATGAACCGACCGCCAATTTGGACAGTGAAACGTCGGAGCAGGTACTTCAGACATTTCTTAAGATTCATAAGCAAGGACAGACGATTGTTATGGTAACGCATGAGGAAGAATATACGCATATGATGGATCGCGTTATTACGCTTTCTGACGGGCGAATCATCCAAAATAAAAAATCCCGGTCCCCGCGCAAAAAGTAATCGAACGCTTCGTTTATTTATCTCCGACGGCTTGTTTCGTAGTGGTGCATTTGTTATACTCGCTTATGGAAATGCGATTGATCCCGACTATCATCGGGAAAGGCAGGGAAAAGAAATCTCAAAAATGAGAAAGTAGAATTCCTCGGGTAAGCCCGTTATAGCAGTTCAAGAAGCAACAAAGGTGGTACCACGATCGGTGTTTGCCGACTCGTCCTTTAGAGTATGATAGAAAGGACGGGTTTTTTTATGGCAAAATTACGCAAAGATAATTTTCAGGAAAAGCTGGATATACCTGCCAGCGAGCACGATGTGCTGTCGTTTTGGGATGAATCCCATGCCTTTGAGCGTTCCGTTTCCGAACGCCCCGAAGACAAACGGTACGTATTTTATGACGGCCCTCCCTTTGCCACCGGACTTCCTCACTACGGTCACATATTAGCTTCGACGATCAAAGACGTCATTCCGCGATACTGGACGATGAAAGGATATCGGGTCGATCGGGTATGGGGATGGGATTGTCATGGGATTCCCATCGAGAACATGATCGAAAAAGAACTCGGCCTTGTCGGCGGCAAAAAAGGTATCGAAGCGATGGGGATCGATAAGTTCAACGCCGCATGCAGATCGGCCATTCTCCGTTTTGATACGGAATGGGAAAAAGTCATCCGCAGAATCGGCAGATGGGTGGACTTTAAGCATTCCTATAAAACCATGGACGCGACGTTCATGGAATCCGTCTGGTGGGCGTTTAAGGAACTCACCAAAAAAGATCTGGTGTATGAGGGACGAAAAGTTATCCTGTATTGCCCGCGGTGTGCCACCCCGCTTTCTAACTTTGAAATTGCCATGGATAACAGTTACAAGGACATGAACGGTCCTTCCACCACCTACAAATATAAAGTGATCGGAGAAGAAAATACGTACTTACTCGCATGGTCAACAACCCCGTGGAATAAACTTGCCACTCCCGCGCTTGCCGTTAATCCGACCATGAAATACGTTAAAGTCAAACAAAAAGGGGAACAGTACATCTTGGCGGAAAGCACGCTGGGGATGTTGGACAATGATCCGTATGAAGTTGTCGGGCACTACACGGGTGAGGATCTGGAAAAGCTTACGTTTGAGTTGCATTATGACTTTTATCCCCGGAAAGCCGGAGAACGCGCGGGAGTCGTGGTTGCCGATCCGTATGTTGCCGATGCGGAAGGCACGGGTATCGTCACGCTTGCCGTGTATGGCGAAGACGATTACCGCGTCATGACCAAGCATCATATTCAGCTCGTCGAGCATGTCGATAGCGAAGGGAAAATGAAGCCCGAAGTGACTCCCTGGGCGGGGATGTTTATGCTCAAAGTAAATCCGCTGGTCAATGAGGATTTGGCAAAACGCGGTCTTATCTACCGCAATGAAGATCGACTCCACAGTGTTCCCGTGTGTTACCGCTGTGAGACGCGGCTGTATCATGCGCCCGTACCCGCATGGTTTATCGATATCGCAAAACTCAAGGAAAAACTGATTGCGCAAAACGAGCAAATCAACTGGTACCCGGGACACTTAAAGCACGGACGTTTCGGCAAAGGATTGGAAACCGCACCGGATTGGAACATATCCCGTTCACGCTACTGGGGAACTCCGATGCCCGTTTGGGTGGACCCCGTGACCAATACCACCCGTGTCATCGGATCGCTCGAAGAACTGCGTACTTGGGCGGTCGATACCGACAAAGCAAATGCACTCACCGATATCCATCGGGAATTTCTGGATGACTTGGAAGTATGGGTGGATGACGCAAAGACGATCAAAGGCAAACGGATCCCCGAAGTCTTTGACTGTTGGGTGGAAAGCGGCAGTATGCCGTATGCTTCGCTTCACTATCCGTTTGAGCACAAGAAAGAATTTGAAAGCGCACATCCTGCGCAATTTATCGCCGAATATATCGCACAGACACGCGCATGGTTTTATACGCTTCATGTGATGTCGGTCGGGCTTTTCGGTACCCATACGTTTGAAAATGCGGTGACCACGGGAACGATCCTTGCCGAAGACGGCACGAAGATGAGTAAGTCCAAAAAGAATTATCCGGATCCGTCGCTCCTTTTTGAAAAATACGGTGTCGATGCTCTGCGGTTTTACCTCATGGCGTCGGTTGTCATGAAAGCAGAGAACCTGAACTTTTCCGAAGACGGGGTAAAGGAAGTGTATCAGAAGGTTGTTTCGACCCTATGGAATGTGGTGAGTTTTTATAAACTGTATGTGAAAACGGCGGCGCCGACGGTTGCCCCCGTGCCCGTACACGTGCTCGACAAATGGATCATGAGCAAGCTTAATCGGCTTATCAGCGATACCACCGCATCGATGGACGGGTATGATACGACGCTGACCTGCCGACTATTACTTGCGTTTATTACCGAACTGTCGACGTGGTATTTACGAAGAAGCAGAGCGCGACTGCAAACCGATACGACAGGGCAGGAAGTATTCGGTTGGGTGCTCGTCAACCTCGTGCGCCTCATGGCACCGGTAACGCCGTTTATCACCGAACTTATCTACCAAAACCTTGTTGACGGAGACGAATCGGTACATCTTGCGTCCTGGCCGGTAGCTGATACGCCATTTATTGATGATTCCCTTGAGGAACAGATGACGTTTGTACAGACCATTGCGGAACTCGGCAACGCCAAACGCAAGGAGCTCGGCATCCCGATACGGCAACCGCTGGCAAAGATTACGGTTTCATCCGCAACCCATACCGATTTAACGAGTGAGCTTATCTCGGTATTCCTTGAGGAACTTAACATAAAAACCGGTGAAGTAGTAAAAACCGACAAAGAACTTTCGGTGGCCGTGGACTCAACAATAACGCCGGAACTCAAGGCGGAGGGAGACAAACGAAAACTCGTCCGTGAGATTCAAATGCTAAGAAAAACGAAAGGTTGTAAAATAGACGAGAGGGTATCGCTGGTGCTTTCGAAAGAATATCAATCATTGCCCGAAACACTTCTTGAAGAAGTCAAAAACGACACGTTAGCAACCGACATCACATGGGGAGAAACTACGGACATAGTTACCGCGACGCAGAGTACCACATAGACTGGGTTGTCCTCTTGTCGCTGGTACTTTTGGGGCTTATCGGGCTTTTTAGCCTCATTACCACCAATGTCGGTCTGTTTTGGCAACAACTTTTCTTCCTTATTTTCGGCGGTGTGCTCATGTACGTCACTTCCAAACTCGATCCGATACTGCTTTGGTGGTTCGCACCCTACGGGTATGTGCTATCGATCATCCTTCTGATCGCTTCATACTTCGGTGAGCCGATTCGCGGCTCGTCGCGGTGGATTTTCATATTCGGCATGCAACTGCAACCGTCGGAAGTTGTCAAACCGCTCGTGATTTTGTCGTTTGCCCGCATGGCGGTGATGTTTTCTCCCCGCATATGGCGATCGTTGCCGCTTCATCTGTTGGTATTCGGTATTCCGTTCCTTCTTGTTTTTCGGCAACCTGATTTAGGGACATCGCTTGTCTATGCCGCTTCTTGGGTGGCAATGCTTGTTGCAGGAGGATTTCCGTTAATCCTCTTCGGTTTGGGAGGATTGATCGGGATCATCGGCTTCCCGCTTTTCTGGAAAGCACTTGCCGCATATCAGAAAGCCCGGATTTTTACCTTCTTAAACCCTGCCACCGACCCCCAGGGTGCGGGCTACAATGCGTTGCAGGCCATGATAGCGGTAGGGAGCGGCCAACTCTTCGGCAGGGGACTCGGCATGGGCACGCAAAGTCATCTGCGTTTTCTTCCCGAGTATCATACGGATTTTATTTTTGCCACCCTCATTGAAGAACTCGGATTCGTGGGCGGGTGTATCCTGCTTTTTCTCTACGCCGTCCTCTTGTGGCAACTTATCCGACCCTATGTGAAGGGCAGGATCGGCAACCCGTTTGTCTTTTTTTACACCATAGGACTTTTTGGGGTGTTGCTGACGCAAGTCGTCATTAACGCGGGTATGAACATGGGGATTATCCCCGTTACGGGTATTACTCTGCCGTTCGTT
This sequence comes from uncultured Gammaproteobacteria bacterium, assembly GCA_964449585.1. Classification (GTDB taxonomy): domain Bacteria; phylum Patescibacteriota; class Microgenomatia; order UBA10105; family UBA927; genus UBA927. The sequence goes on from CAYUZE010000002.1 coordinate 96,705, forward strand.
TCCTACGGGGGAAGCTCGATTTTGTCGCTTTGCATAGCCTTCGGATTCCTCCTGGCGCTTCGCCGACAGGGCGAAGATAACGGGAGCATTGCAATTGGATAGGCTGAAGCTATATAATATGTACCTATGTTCGCTATTGTAAGAATCGGTAACAAACAATATAAGGTCAGTGAGAAGTCGGTTATCACCGTCGATAAGATTGACGGCAAAGCCGGCGACAAAGTCGAATTCACCGACGTCCTTCTCGTACAGGACGGTAAAAAGGTTCAAGTCGGCAAGCCCACGGTTAGCGGTGCGAAAGTGACTGCAACCATTATTGCCCAGGAAAAAGGCGAAAAGATCGATATCCACCGCTTTAAGTCTAAGGTGCGATACCGACGTGCGCGAGGATTCCGTGCACAGTTGACCAGGCTTGAGGTGACGGCAGTCGCCTGATGCATGAAACAAACCCTCTTTATTTTTGGAAGAACTCCCGACTTGTCTTTTTTGGAGTTGTCGTCGTTGTATCCGACCGCAAGCCTCATCGCGCCCGGTATTGCGAGTGTCCCTGATTTTTCCGACAATCCCGCCGACATCATGCAACGACTCGGAGGAACGGTCAAAATCGTGACGGCAAATGATGAAATCGAGGAGTATTCGGAAGATCTCCTCGTATCGGTCCTTCTTGAAGAAACCCGCGATAATCATATAACGTTCGGTATCAGTGCCTACGGTACGCAGGTGTCTCATGGTCTTACGGCCGCCGTAAAGAAACGATTAACCGAACGGGGAATCATAGCCCGCTATGTCGAGACGAAACACGATGAGGCACTCTCGAGTGTCGTTGTCGCCAAACAACAGGTGGTTGAGCTGGTGATTATAAAAGTCGGGAAACAAAATCGCATCGGGGTAACCCGGGCGGTACAGGATTTTGAAGACTGGAATAAGCGGGATTTCGGCAGACCTGCCGTTGATCCCAAGGCGGGAATGTTACCCCCGAAGGTTGCCCGAATGATCGTCAATATCGCAATAGCCGCGCATGATTCTTCTCATACGACTATGCTTCTGGATCCGTTTTGCGGCGTGGGAACGGTTCTTGCCGAAGCATTGTTGCGGGGATCAAACGTCGTGGGGTGCGACATTTCCGAAGATGCCGTCGGTCACACCAAGAAAAATCTTGAATGGCTCCGCAAAAATTACCCGGTGGCATCACCGCTCTATGCCAACGTATTTGTCGGCGACGCAACACATATATCCAAACATGTCGCGCCGGCAAGTATTGATGCGATAGTCACCGAACCGTTTATGGGGGAACCCGTGGATACCAAAAACATCGCCGTTCTCACTCCCGAGCGAGTTAAAAATGTGCTGAAAGGACTTGAGAAACTCTATATCGGCGCACTCAAAGATTGGGCACTGGTAATGAAAAAAGGCGGCAGAATTGTGATGGCTATGCCTGCATATGCAACCCAGCGCGCGGTGATGCGCGTGAAAAATGTTGTTGACAGATGTGAAAGCCTCGGATATACTCTCATGGCTGGACCTATAGAATATAGCCGTCCGCAAGCAGTCGTAAAACGCGAGTTTTACGTTTTTCAAAAGAGTAAGTAATCGGGTTTTTCGGTGGTGATTTTACAAATTAGTTTGTTAAAAGTTATATGGCACACGTAAAAGCAGGCGGTACCGCAAAAGGCAACAAAGATTCAATTTCGAAGCGTCTAGGCGTGAAGATTTATGGCGGCCAGAATTGTATTTCCGGCAACGTCATCGTCCGACAGAAGGGGACGAAGTTCTATCCGGGCAACGGCACAGACATGGGAAAAGATTATACGATCTTTGCCACAATGTCTGGCGTGGTTTCTTTTATCACAAAACGTGGTAAACGGTACGTGTCGGTCTTGCCCTCGCACGAAAAATAAATGGCAGACACCCAACAGATCCTTCATTTAGACCTGGACTTATTGCAACCGAACCCGCTCCAGCCGCGGGGACTTATCGCTCCCGACCTCCTTGCTGACCTCGTCGATTCCATCAAAGAACACGGCATTATCGAACCGCTCGTTGTGGCTAAGACACCTGCGGGATATCAGATCATTGCGGGAGAACGCCGCTGGCGAGCTTCAAAAATTGCCGGTCTTACCACGGTACCGGTGCTTATCAAGGAAACATCCGCCAAGGGGATGCTTGAAATGGCCATCGTGGAAAACGTGCAACGGGTTGATCTTAATCCGATCGATCGTGCGCTTGCGTTCCAACGATTAATCGAGGAATTCGGTCTTTCCGTAACCAGTATCGCCAAACGCATCGGGAAAAGCGAATCGTACGTTTCTAACACCATGCGCCTTTTGGCGCTTCCTGACGCAATCAAAGACGGACTCGTATCAAATGCCATCAGCGAAGGGCATGCCCGGGCGATTGCCGGCTTAAATGACGTCAAGCTCATGGTGGACGCATACAAGACAATCCTTGCCGAGAGTGCGTCGGTGCGTCGAGCGGAAGACCTTGCCCGTCGCATGAAGGCAAAAAGCGAACAGTCACCCGCACATAAGATCGAACGCATCCATAGTGATGACCTGGATTCCATTGCCCGTGACCTGGCGCAGTCGGTGAACGGACTGGTAAAGATCACCCAATCCAAAGTCGAAGCGCGCGTTGTGTTTGTGATTCGCGGTAACCTCGAAACCACAAGCCAAGCATTGAAGCACATGCACGAGAAAATGAGCGACAAATAAGCGATAATTCCCCGTCGCGAAAGAAAAGCAATTTCCCTTTTTAGAAGTCGTAGGTGGGGTGCGGGATAATACCTGCCGAGTTGGTCGGCCAATAGCGGAGGAGTGCTTTGCCGATGAAATCGTATTTGGATACCGGACCGAATTCGCGCGAATCGGAACTTCCCGGTCGATTGTCTCCGCTGACAAAATAGAACCCTTCCGGAACGACAATTTCGACCCCTTCCTGCAAAAACGATCCGCCATAGACGGGCTTATTGTAGTTGTAGCGCTCCTCAAGAAGTTTCCCATTTATATAAAATTTCTGATCCTTGAGCATGACCGTTTCACCGGGTAATCCGATCACGCGCTTAATATAATCGATGTCTTTGTTGGTGGGGGATTTAAATATGACGATATCACCGCGGGCGGGATTGGTCATTTTGTATGCGATTTTATTGGTGAGGATATAGTCGCCGTTATGGAAATTCGGCTCCATGGAATGTCCGCTTACTTCCTGTGGGGACATGACAAACAGATAAATCATAACCATGACCGCGGCGATAGCCACAATCCCTTGGAGGAAATCAAAAAAACCCGCAATCATCTTTCCGAGCCATTTCAACATATCTGTTTCCCAGTGTAGAGCACTCCTGGGAGGTGGTCAAGCGGGGGAAAAGCGGGTATAATAGGGGTGAATACCGGGAAGGAAACATGCAAATTCCTACCGGGAATGGACCCGTAGCTCAGCTGGCTAGAGCGTTTCATTGACATTGAAAAGGTCAGAGGTTCAAGTCCTCTCGGGTCCACCAGTATGTGTTCGTATTCCCGTTATTGCCGCGAGCATCACGAGGAATCCCATAGTTTGATTTTTTCCTCCGATTTGTGTATATTTACACCCTATGGCACGTATAGAGCGATTCAACGTCCAAGAAGAAGCCGCAGTGCGTGAGCTCGTCGCCCGGGCTGAGCGGTCGTTTGATCCGATGGTTTTTTCCGACATGCTGACAGAAGTCTCGAAACAATTTCGCAAACATCCTCTGCGGTTTGTGGAAGGTGAGCTTCGACGGTTGAAGAGCGGATTGTTCCTCATAGCAAATCCTATGACCCCCGATATACGCAAGCATTACGATGCTACGATGCCGCACACCGGTAACACGCAATATCCGTTTGGATTGGCATATTTTATGGGTGAATCGGATATGTGGCATGCGCAATTGCAGGCATACGGTGCAACACCCGCGCTCAATGAAGAACGGCTTGATAGCACGGGATTCCTCACCGTAAAACGCGGATCAGCACTCGCCCGATGGGCACAAGCGGGATATAACTAAGTTGTACTCCTCTTTTTTTGAACTCGTTACCCCAATCATCATATAATGCCTGTGGGTGGTTTATGAAAAATTCCCTCGTGACACTTCTTTCGCCTTTTACCGGAAAAAAGCGTGCCGTGCAGATAACCACGATCATTCTGGTATTTGCCGGGATCGGCTATACGTTATTTTCGCAATACTACCCGATAGCCCAGGTGGTACCGGAGCAGGGTACACCGACGCCGACAACGCAAATAGCCAGCCCGTCGGCGACGCCGGTGCCAGTCCACGGAGGAGTCTTGGCGACGGTAGTAAGTGTCGTGGACGGGGATACGATAAAGATTGAGGGAGGTGAGGTGGTGCGCTATATCGGTGTCGATACGCCGGAAACGGTGGCGCCGAATAAACCCGTGCAGTGCTACGGCAAAGAAGCGAGCGCAAAAAACAAAGAATTGGTGCAGGGAAAGGTTGTCGAACTGGTTCGTGACGTATCGCAACGGGATAAATTCGGCAGGTTGCTTCGGTATGTATGGGTAGGGGACGTCATGGTCAATGAATACCTGGTGAAAGAAGGTTATGCACATGTCAGCACATATCCACCTGATGTTTCATATGTCGATACGTTTCTCGCCGCAGAAAAAAGCGCCCGTGAGGCAAATAAAGGATTATGGAGCGGCGTATGTCCCGTGGCAACCCCGACAATACCGCCGGTTGCTACTTCATCTGCAACAATTACTCCTACTCCATAAAGAGCGCTCCATTGCGCTTTTCATGTATTTTCTGGTATAGTTTTCCGGGTCTGCCCAAAAGTTTCACATCATGGCATTATTGATCGAATCATTTGGAGATACTCGTGAGACGGTGCTTTCGCGGGATCGGGTCATTCCCGATCTCAGGTTAAAGCTTCCCGGTTTATTCGGCGAGGAGGCGCCTCCCAATACGTTAAAAGATCTCTTGGTGAATAATACCGGCACGACGTTCACTCCCCTTAGTACCCACTACCCCATGGATTATGTCGGGGTGTATGCACAAACGGGCAGGCGTATGGATCACATATACCATAACGTGCATGAATACTTTGCCGACGGCGGATGGTCGGCACGAGTCGGTGCACAACTTGATGCGATGCCGAATTTCACGATTGCATGGAATGGGGACAAAGGGCGGCGTGATTCCAGCAGACTTTCGGTGCATTGGATCGGGCATACGCCGAGTATCACGATAAATACCGACGATCAAATTGTTGAGGCTGATCTTTTCGGCAGATTTATCGAACCGTTGCCTTTTGTCGAACTCTTCAAAAAACGAGGGAACGGAGAAGATTGGTTGAGAAGAGCATTTGCAAGATCGGGGGTACGGATGGACGAATTTACGGTAGAACCGGCAAAAAACATTTGGCGCGCCAAATTTGTGCACCAGCGGGAACGACGGGAGGCATATGAATTAACGCTTCCGTTGGTGTTGCATACAAATCTTGTTAACGGAGTGCAGAGTCGTTTGGGAAAACGATTTAGTGAGCAAATAGCCGCAAGAACGTAGGCAAAGGAGGTAGGTGAGTACGCAAATTGCGGAATGCGAACAATACGTGTTTCACGCGCACGGCAAGCGGAACGGTGCCAGAAAGTCCGAAGCGCTTCTTATTTTTGAAAGTCCTCTCGACGATAAAGGAGCATTCTTCATGGTACAGACAACCGACGGCGAGGAGAGGGCATCGTATGTTTCTCAAAAAACAGGATGGGAGGCAATGTGTGATATGCGGGCAAATATCACCGATATTCGGTTCACCAGAGTTTCGCGTACTCCTCAGTCCGATCGACCGGGTCCACGGCTGATTCTCCTTGCTGAGTAACCGCTTTGCCTTGTAAATACGCGCTAAAGTACGAATTTTACGGTATAATTCATCCATGACAGAAGCCAAGTGGAAGATCGATATATATGGCTACAAAATCAGTGACGCGACGACTACGGTCACTGAAGCGTTAGAAAAGGCGGGACTTGCGTTTGAGTTTCATAATATGAGCTCGGAGGCTCCGGTCATACAGGCCGTGGCAAAAAATGGCTACCATAGACGGGCATACCGAAACGCCCCGTATCTATCTGCGCCGTGGGGTCTGGCCGAACATGGAAATGAAAGCGGTACTTTTTAATCCTTCAAGAGTAGCGCTACAAACAATGTTGAAATATCACGAGGTAAAATAGCGGTTCATTTTGCCATCGAATCATCGGTCATGTAGGATATCGTTGTTTTTTCGATGCGCATCAAATCGAAGTTTCCATTTTTTGCTCCCGGTGCCCGCGTGAGTATATTCTTTCCAGGTTGAAGTGCCGTCATCGAAGAGCTGGATAACGATAATTTTCGCTTTTTTCTGCCACCACCATTTTTTAGACGGTATGACGGTAAGGGTATATGCCTGCAGGTGGGGATCGAGAATGGTGATTTGCCCTTCATCATCGGTCGTTTTATTTCCGTTATTGTCGGTAAGCGTAAGATGCGCGTTATCGGCAACGAGAAGAAGTGCCGAGGTGTTTTTTGCAGGTTTGATTTTGATCGGTGTTTGCCTGTTCAATCTCAGCATTGATTGTGTAAAAGCCTGGTTATCAAGAAAACCAAGTATGGCATCGATTCCGGTCGGATCAGTCACCAATCCGGCATGATCGAGCGGAAGTATTACATTTTCAGCATCCGATAACATGCTACTCTCGGTTAATACCGTGCCATCACCATCGGCATAGGCTTTATTATTTGTCGGCCTACCGTCTGTCCAATTCCCTAGCCGACGATCATTTTTGTTTGCCGGTTGTACTTCTAGCGTGCGAAGTGTCTGATATCCGGAACCGGATAGAGCACCTACCCGTATGTCGTAGTAAGGCGGCACATATGTATCGGGAAGCAGATTATTTTTTGCCGTCATTTCCGCTACGGAAATGGTTTTCCCCGACGGTGTTTTCAGATAATCAAATATCGGTAAAATGTTTTGTGTTGCCGGAATTGACATATGTACTGTTTCCCGCGCGGACATGTCGTTTTTTATGGCACACCCTACGCGCATCATGGTAAATCCGAGCCGTATTGAGATATCGTCTATCCACATTTCGCCTGCAGACCACGCAGGATATGCAAGCACTGATCCCTGATGCGGGGTGCCAACCGTGAGTAGCGATCGGATACGACTTTCGCTTTTTGCGGATGCCACATATGTTCGGCTCACTATTCCGCCAAAACTGTGTGCCACGACATCAGCCATCTGACCGGCTGGCACTCGGGAAGTGATAAATGCGTTGAGTTGTTGTGCGGAATCCGGTGCATTTCTTCGCCAATCGTAGTAAAACGGCAACACTTCATATCCGTGTGCTCGTATATTATTGGTAAGTGAATCATATATATCAGCATTTTTTATTTTCCACGGCGACCAATCTCCCGAATATTCGGTCGTTTTGCAATTTAGGAGGGCGTCTTTGTTCCAACTTCCTCCCGCGCCATGTATGACGATAACTTTCCGGGGTGCTTCAGATGCCGGTGTGGGAGTCGCCGTCGGTAAAGGCGTTGGTGTAGGAGTGGGTGTAGAAGTGGGTAATGGTGTCGGGGTTAATGTCGGTTCTACCGTTGGGGTCGGTGTAGGTTCTTCGTATGTGGAAAGAACAAAATTTGCCATTTCGTAGTCTCCGTTACCCAAAAAAGATATCCAAACTCTAGTTAATTCAAAGGAAGAAGAGGTGTTAACGGATCCTAACAAAATATCGTCCTCATAAATAATAATGTCTGTGTTAGATTGAGGTGATATTCTTACAACGAAATGATGCTTGCCTAAAGAATGATTCCAAGACACAAGCTTATCGTTATTATTTGAATCATGTAATTGAAGATAATTTTGCCATGTGTTTATAATTTTCCAGTTATTTTGGTTATCACCTATACCAAGTCCCCATGTTTGTTGGCTTGTTGATTTATTAACAGTAATATCAAATTCAATCTGATAAATATAGTTGCCTGCAATAGCATATTCCAAAACAGTCCACGAATTACTTATATCAGTACCTGTAATCCCGGATGAAGTTAAAACGGGAGGGAAAGTACCACTAGGTACGCTCCATTCATTGCTATATGAGTTTAAAAAGGAATCAGAGAAGATATAAGACGCCTTAACCGACGTGGTTTGAGCTAAAAGAAAAATACAGAAAATCAAAACCGCTAGAGTGGACAGGAATAATTTCATAAATCTCCTGCGGCTACAAATATAATTTTGAAAATAGCACTACATAAAAATATTGTCAGTAAGAAATACCACATAAAGAATGTGATAAACTACCCGCATGTATCCGTGTCCATCATGTGGCTCAGAAATTACTAGTGAATATGCAAATATAAGTGGTCATGTGATTTTTTCATGCAATAAATGCACCTTACTTTTTAACCCAGTAGATGAAGAAAAAAGAAAAAAATTTATAAAAAAACAATATGAAACAGGTTATGCAAAAGATTATGAGGAAAAATTGAGTAAGTTTAATGAGAGATATAAAAATTTCCTACATTTAATCAATAGATATAAAACAGATGGAAACTTGCTTGATATTGGTTGTGGCACGGGCTTTTTTCTAAAATATGTTAAAAAGAATAGCTTTTTTAATCCATATGGTGTTGAACCAAACGATAAATTGCGGAAAGTAGCAAAACTTAATTCTAAACTGAATATCGCTACAGGTTCCCTAGATCAAATACCTTACAACGATAATTTCTTTGATGTGATAACTTGTCTTGATGTACTAGAACACAGCATTAACATTAATAATAATATTACAGAGCTAAAGCGGGTTTTAAAACCAAATGGTCTTCTTTTGCTTCAAGTACCAAATTACAAAAGTTATATGGCATATATTACAGGAGAAAAATGGGATTGGTGGTCAATTCCCGACCATGTGCTTCATTTTTCTTTTGATTTTATATCGCAATACATGCAAAATAGAGGATTTATCATATTAAAGAAATTTACATACCAAGATCGAAATGACTTCATCTTAAATATTATGGGCATATTCAAGAAAAATATGTTCACTAAGTGTTTATTTATTATCCTTATGCCTATATTACATATAATTGAGTTGCTAAGTGTTATAACGAATCGAGGCGGTTTATCTTTACTTCTTTTGAAGAAATTATAATTATGATATCTATTTTGATCATTTGCCAAAAAATAGACGATTACTTAATTAGAACTATTAAAAGCGTATTACCGTTAAACCCACAAATAATCGTAGATATTAGTCAAAATGGTTACGAGCCTCTAGGTGCTCGAAAGAATCATCTCTTAAGACTTGCCGCTTATGAATGGGTCTTATTGCTTGATACTGATGAGATCGTTACAGACGATCTTTTAATTGATATTCGAAGGATTATTAGCAACCCTAATATCTTGATTTCAGGCTATGCAATTAGATATCAAAACCATGTCGGTGATAAGCCACTTTTATATGGGGGGGAAGTGTACAAAAAAGTACGTTTATTTAAAAAAATAAAAGCATCTGTATCGGAGTTGCCAATACATGAGGAAATATCCGTAAATGGAGATATTGGCGTATGTCGTGGCAAAATATTGCACTATTCATATAGGTCAATTACTTATGTTCTACTCAAATTCACTAAATATGCATGGCAGATGGCAGGGGAAAAGAAAAAAGCAGGAGAAAGAGTAACACTCAAAAAACTTTTTCTCTACGGTCCTCATATGGTTTGGGCGCGAGCCATTAAAGATGAGGGGTGGCGGGACGGATGGCGAGGAATACTCATAGCGCTTTGCTTCGGCTATATGGAAAGCCTTATGTATTGGTTACTGCTATGGCGAAATATTTTCGGCTAAATCCGTATTTGGAGATCACCGCGTTCCTTACTGCGATTGCCTTCCATTTTTGGTTGCTGTTCCATACGACATTCGTGGATTGGCCTGAGATGCTGGTCTATCCGTGGTTTCTCAGCAAAGGACTGTTGTACTATCGGGATGTTGTACTCGCGTATGTCCCCGGGTCATATTATTTGCTTCATGGGTTATATTCACTTCTCGGTTATAGTCCGGGTTCCGAACGAGCTATCGCATACGGATTTATTTTGCTGACCGATTGGCTGGTTTATGTGGTGTCCAGGAAAGTCACAAAGTCGGGATTGATGGGCATTATTGCTCTTTTCTTTTTCGTTCTTTGGCAACCGATTTTTTCCGGTAATACCATTTGGTATGAGACGATACTTGCCCCGCTCTACCTTCTTACCTACTTATTACTTCTCGGTTATATTGAGAGACCTCGGTTGTCCCGCGTGCTTTTGGTGGGAGCCATCCTGGGCATCGCGACGCTGATCAAACAAACCGCTATTTGGCCGCTTGCTTTCATATGTCTGTTTATCTGGCTAACGGGAAAGGAAAAACGTTCATCCTTTCTTCATGCGGTCGCTGTCGGTACGGTTACCGTTGTCATGCAAGGCATATCGTGGGGATACTTTGCTCTTCGGGGTGCGGGTGTCGAATACGGCTTCTGGGTATTCGGATTTTTGGGTTTTCTGTCGGGACAATCAAGCATGTATGCGCTTGCTCCGCCCCGTTCCGATCTGACCCTCATTGCCCCGGCGCTCATCCCTTTTGCCGCACTTATCCTGTCACCCATGAAAAAAGAGCGATTGCTCCTTATCGTGTTCACGGTGGCGGTACTTTTGGCCGGTCTTCCTCGATGGGGACTGCATCGATTGCAACCGATGCTTGCGTTTATTGCTGTGGGGCTTTCGTTTCTCGGAGCCGTTGATTATCACAAGAAAAACACGCGAATTGTCTTACTTGTTTTTGCGATATGTCTGACAATTCTCGGGAGCTGGCGGAGCTTCAGAGTCTTTGTCACGCTTCGTGACCCGATGCAACCGACTTTTTTTACCGCCAAGTATGAATCGCTTGTTTCATATCTCGATGACCATGCTCCCGGGAGTCTGTATGTTTTGGGAAATTACGATTATGTGTACTTTGGGCGAAATGAAACACCGGTAGTGCTTCCCTGGGTTCCTCTTTTTCCGTGGAACGGAAAAGTTCCCGGCATGGAAGACCGGCTGATCCGCTCGCTTGAAGCCGCAAAGCCCGAGTACATCCTGTACGCTCCGTTTCATCCGCCGAATAAATATTACGATGGATACGCGCCGGAGGCACTTTTCTTGTATGTTTCGGCAAAGTATGAAAAAATAGGCGCGCCGCCGGCGGAAGGCGGGGAATTGCTCAGGAGAAAATGAACAAGTCCATCGCATTTATTATCATCGCGTATCGCCCGAAGATGCGCGACTTTCGGAGGTTGCTTCGTATCTTGGAAGGGTATCCCGTCATTATCGTCGATAACGGAGGAACGTTGACCCTTGATGATGTGGGGCGCGCTACATTGTTGTCGCAGACAAAAAATGTTGGCTACGGTGCGGCGGCAAATATCGGGATACATAACGCCAGTGGCTTCGGCGCCAAATGGTTTGTGATTTTAAATCAGGATATGGTGCTTACCCGACCGGCCGTGTTATCGCTTATTCGTCAGCTCCGGAAACTTCCTCCATGTGTAGCAGGCACCTTTGCCGCGGGGCTCGATGAAAGTCGCTGGACGACCATTCTTCCCTCGAAAAAGCTTGATTATCTCACGGGTTCATGCGTTGCGATCCATGAGCGCATCATCGGCAAAGTCGGCTACTTCTACGAACCGTACTTTCTCTATTACGAAGACGCGGACTACTGCATCCGTACCAAAAACGCAGGGTATCCGTTAACGCGTATAGATCTTGTCGACGTTGCCCATGAAGAATCCGCTTCATTGGGGAGAGGATCGGAGTTGCATCAGTACTATCTCGCGCGGAATCATATGCTGTTTGTTGCCCGCCTGGCGCCTACTCCCGTAAAGCTCTACGAATTTTTCCGTCTGGGGAAAACGCTGTATGAACACGTCGCCCGCCGGGAAAAAGGGGCATTGCTCGGGCTTCGCGATTTCGTCTTCGGTCGCTTTGGTATGATAAAGGAAGGAAAATTATGAAGGTTGGCATAGACGGCGGTGCACTTTCTATCTCGGATGACCGGTTAAAAGTCGGTGTGTATCGGGTAGCCTATAACCTCGTGAAAGAATTGCCCCGATTTGCCGCGGCAAATGACTATAGGGTGTACAGCTTCAAAAGGGGAGAGGAGGGTAGTGCTTCGCTTATCCGAAAGAATGTTTCATTTGTCGGATTACCGCGCCACGGGTTTCAAAAAATCTGGCAACCGATAGAACTTATCAAACATCCCGTAGAGGTGTATTTAGGTATTTCACAAGCCCTTCCACTTACATTGTACGACGTTAGAAAAATCGGGTTTATTTATGACGTCGGATTCATGGATCAGCCAGAATTTTATCGCGAGTCGTATTTTGCCCTTTCCCGACAAACAGCCGATGTCGTTCGGCGTGCCGATCATATCATCACCATCTCACATGCATCCGCCGCAAGCATACGGAAACATTACAAGGTACGGCCGGAGAAGCTCACGGTTGCCTATTTGGGTGTGGAAAAACAATTCCATCCAACCGGTCCGGTATTTAAGGGAACGAATCCGTACTTTTTGTTTGTCGGTTCCTTGAAACCGGGGAAAAACGTTCCGATGATGCTTCGGTCATTCGCGGATTTTTTGAAGTCGAGTAAAACGCCGTATGATTTTATCCTGGCGGGAAGCGATTACTGGTTAGATCCGGGGATCTCGGCAACCATTAACGCGCTCGGCATACGAGACAGGGTGCACACGATAGGGTTTGTCGATGATGAAACCCTTTCCCAGTATTATCGGGGTGCCACCGCGTTTGTCAGTGTATCGCTCATTGAAGGGTTCGGTCTTCCGGTCGTTGAAGCCATGGCGACGGGCACTCCTGTTATCGGATCAACCGCAGGTTCATATCCTGAGGTGGTGGAAAATGCGGGTCTACTGGTGGATCCGGAGGATGACGCCGCCCTCACCCGTGCGATGATACGAATAGCCACACAAAAAGATCTCCGTCATACCTTGGCGCATATGGGGAAAACACGCGCCAAGCAATTTACCTGGTCGGGTTTTGCACAAAGTGTTGCGAGTGTTTTCTAACCCCATCCGTATGCAAAAACCACGAGTTGCCCTTGTCCGCGGCGCATTTCTAAACCGGTATGATATGCAAAGTTTTGCGCCGCTCTCTCGTCGCTTTGATCTCACGGCGATCGGATCCCAAAAAAGCATTCATCACTCTTTTCCCTTCCCGGTGACCGCGCTTTTTAGCCCTATGGATATACCGAATTTTCCGTACAAGATGCCGATCCTCAATCGAATATTCGTCGATGCGCATTACCTATTCGGGCTGGAGAAGCGGCTTGCGGGTGTAGATATCGCGCATACCGCCGAAACCTACTACCACTACACCAAGCAATGCCTTGATGCCAAAAAGGCGGGTATGGTGAAGAAAGTCATCGCCACCGTATGGGAGACGCTTCCCCATGCCAATGAAGGCATATGGGGGCGGGCTTCTTTCAAACAACGGGCGATTCAGGAGCTTGATCACATCATCGCCGTAACCCGGAAGGCCAAAGAGGCACTCATTATGGAGGGAGCTGACGGCGCGCGCATTAGCGTTATCGGGGCACACGTCGATACGTCGCGATTTCATCCGCACGTAGGGTGGGAGCGAAAGGCAGGAGCCCCCGGGAAAAAGTCCTTTACCATTTTATATGCCGGCAGACTGGTTCCGGAAAAAGGGATAGACGAGCTTCTTGAGTCCGTACGTCGATTGGGGGCTATGCCGCAGTTACGTACGTACGAATTTCGATGGCGATTCGTTGGAGATGGCGCACTCAAACGGGACGTTTTGCGGCTTTCCGAGGAAAAAGGGAAAAATTGGCACTCTAGTTTAGAGAGTGCTACGTATGACCGGATGCCGACTATCTATCGCTCAGCCGATATTTTTGTCGCCCCGAGCAAACCGATTGCCACATGGGAAGAGCAATATGGGATGACGCTTCTGGAAGCGCAGGCAACAGGGCTCCCTATTGTGACGACACGCACCGGAGGTATTCCGGAAAACGTCGGCGGCGCGGCATTGCTTGTTCCACCCGGCGACGCATCCGCACTTGCATCCGCCATAACCAAATTAGTGACCACACCGCAACTGCGCGCTACGCTGGCAACGCATGCGCGCAAACGGGCACAAGTCGTACACGACATAACTGTCGGAGCCCGTCAAATTGCAGACTTGTACAACGAAGTGCTTAGTGGCTGACAAGGTAATACGCGATCCCCAGGGCATTGATGACACAAACGCTCACGGTGATGTGCGGCAGAACTCCTCGAAGAATCCGGTGGCGATAAAGGGTAGATATAACCTCTGAAATCCCGTATGCAATCAGCGGAAGTGTACTCACAAACATGCGTCCGCTGACGCTGGCACCTTGCCACCAGGTGCTCCAACTTGACACAAAGTATAACTGTAAGCCAAAAATGAGCAGATACATCCTATATTTCCGCCATTTGCTGAGTAATCCGTACACGCCCACGGCAACAATCGGCGTCCAAAGGAAGAGACCGTTTTGGATGCCGAAAAGTACTCCCCACATGTGCGGTCTGAGGTACGTAAAACCTTCGCCGCCCGCAAGGTATGGATTGGCGAGGGTGCCGTAGAGTGCGTACCACGCGGCCAGCTGGGGTATAAACCCGATCCCGAAACCGGCAAGCAAATTCTGCCAACGAATCTGCTTCGCATGCGGCAACAATAACAAAACGTACACCAGGTCCTGCAGTCGTACGGATGCCAGTAGGGCAAGACTCACGCCGATTGCACTCCAATTTTTTTGCGGCATACCCAAAAACGCCAAAAAGATCACCGCACAAAAAAAGGAAAGCGCATGTGAATTCACGGGATCGATTGCTCCGTAAAACAGTAAATTCGTCGCACCGGCAAGAAGCAAAATAGTACTGGCAATCACGGCTGACGGGAAACGAAGCAGGCGGGTTAATAAAATGAGTCCCGCAAGAGAAGCGGCAACGGAAGTTACCCCTGCCGCAACCTGATACGCTAACGTCCATCCGTCTCCCCGTAGTGCGGTGTGGATCGCTACGTAGGGCGGTGCCCAAAACAGTGCCGGTCCGATACTGTACTTATTGCCTGGTTTGGTTTCCGTAATCATCGGTTGAGAAACCGATGATTTTAGGTACTCGTTGGCAAAGTGGATATCACGGTCAACGACGACCGATCGAAGCCAGGAATAATAAAAAATGCCGTCACCATAGACGGTTTTTTGGAGATACCACGCATGCACACTGAAAACGGCAATATAGACGGCAATGATGACCAAAAACACCGATTTTCGCGTCATAGCCGTATGATACAATGAATACATACTATGGGTATATCCGCAGTTATTCTCGTCCGCAATGCCGCCCGGACACTCGAGATGACGCTTGATAGCGTGCGATTTTGCAACGAAGTGATTGTCATAGACGACAATTCCACCGATGACACGATTGCCGTCGCAAAGAGAAAAAAAGCGGTTGTGCACACTCGTGCCATCAATGGTGATTTTGCCGCTCAACGTAATTTCGGACTATCCAAAGCCCGGGGAGAATGGATACTCTTTGTCGATGCCGATGAAGTGGTGAGTCCTGAACTTGCCCGCGAGATACAAGAAGCGGTTCTTCAGGTGGATGTCAGCGGCTTCTTCCTCAAACGGCAGGATGTGCTCTGGGGAACGACATTACGATTCGGTGAGACGGCAGGGGTGCGACTCCTCCGCCTCGGCAGGAGCGGAAAGGGCAAATGGCACCGACCCGTACATGAGGTATGGAAGGTGGCGGGAGTTGTCGGGACACTCAATGCTCCGCTTACGCATATGCCGCATCAGACGGTGGCGGAATTTCTTCGGGACATCAACGACTATTCCACGATAAACGCAAAACATTTTTATGAAACCGGCACCCGGGTTACGGTATGGCAGATAGTCGCGTATCCGCTGGCAAAATTTTTCCTAAACTATGTCGGCAAGCAAGGGTACCGTGACGGTGTTGTGGGAAGTATTGTTGCCCTCATGATGAGTTTTCACTCATTTCTTACCCGAGCAAAAATATGGCAACTCCAAAATCAGCGCGGGTAATTGTCGTCGCTCAATGGGTTGTCGTTGTCGGCGCGGCGCTCAAGGCCGCGGTTTCCGTGTTTCGCATCATCGCCACATCCGCACCGGATTTTTTCTATTACTACGAGGCGGCCGGAGAGGTGATACGAAACGTCCCGCGTCCCATCCACCTGTTGCCCCCCGCGTCGCTATTGGTATTTTCCCCGTTGGCGCTTCTTCCGTATGAAATTATGGAAGCGTTATGGATACTTGGCTCATTTGCCAGTCTTGTCGGTATCGTATGGTTCCTGGCAAGACGATCAGGAGTAACCGACACGCGAACGACACTTACCCTTGTCGCTTTGAGCTATTTGTCATTTCCCAGTCAATTTACCTTGGGAATGGGGCAAGTTAATTTTTACGCGTTGGCACTCATTATCGGTGCGATTTATTATGAAAATAAATATCACCGGCTGGTAACGGGCGGATTATTCGCGCTGGCTGTCCTTATCAAGCCGGAGGTTATCCTTCTCCTGGCGGTGCTTGTGGCATACCGTCGGTGGACGACTCTGCTTTCCGTTGGTGCGTGGATGGCAGGTGTTGGTATCGCATCGTTGGGCGTGTACGGATTTGATGCGTACGTGCGATACGCGGAACGGATGCAGAAAGCAATGGGGACATGGCAGGATCACGGTATCTACTACAATCAGGGGATTACGGGATTGTTGGCGCGAATGGGAACAACAGACGTTATTTCGTACGCAATTATCGCGGGTATCATCATCACCGTAACCGCCTCTGCGTTCCGAAAAAATAAAATACCGTTTCCCGAGGCATTATGGCTTGCAATGCCGGTATTTTTGCTTGTCGAACCCATTGCCTGGCAACATCACTTTGTTTTTTTGATTCCGACTTTTTTTGTGTTGTGGAAACGTAATGAAAAAAAGATGTTTCGGGGCCTCTTGGTGCTCGGGTATCTGTTGATAAGCGCCAATGTTGCATCACCGGGATTTTTCACCGGTTTGCCGTTCGGGTGGATACCCGCTTCTCACGGGACTATCGGAGCGATTATACTTTGGCTAGTAAGTATTTTTTGATATGCACTATCCCTTACTGTTTCTTGCCGCGGGACTCATCGCGGGAAACATTATTTCGATGCCCGTCGCGTTGGGTGCGCGGGTGACCCTGCTTGATGTTTCCGTGCTTTTCCTCGTTTTGTACGGAGCGTTCCGAAGCGGAAAAAAGCGTATAATCCCGCATCTTTGGGCACCGATTATCGCATTTACCGGAATCTGCCTTATTTCACTGGTACAGACGGTGACAAATGTGCCGCTGTATGTCGTGGGAGGAGGACTCCTCTATGTGCTCCGTTTCCTCATGTATGCCGCGTTGTATTGGACAGCCGTGGGGAAATTATTTTCCCCCGTCGTTTGGCGGCGTACCCTCACCCTCTCCGGAGTGTGTATGGCGGGTGTCGGTTTGCTTCAGTATTTTTGGTACCCCGATTTACGGAATCTTGCGTATCTCGGGTGGGATCCTCACTACCAGCGGCTGTTCGGAACCCTGCTTGATCCTAATTTTATGGGGATCATCCTCACGCTTACCCTCCTTTCGCTTCTGGGAACACAACACAAAGGCATGCAACCGTTCATTCGATATGCGCTAACGGGACTGGTGTCGCTTGCCTTTGTCCTGACGTATTCCCGAAGCGGTATTGTCGCACTGGTCGGCAGTCTTATCGTGTGGGCGGTACTTTCCGGGTATAAAAAGCTGGCGGGGTTTGTCATCGCCGCAGTTCTTGTGAGTTTTCTGTTACTGCCGAATTCGGGCGAAGGCCGCAACCTATTCCGCAGTATGTCTTCGTACGCCCGGGTCGGTACTGCCCAGCGGGCGATCACCCTTATCAAAGAAAAGCCGTTATTCGGTCACGGATTTAATCTTCTGCGGTTTGTGGCGAGAGAGCGGAGTTGGCTTGATGAATCGACCGTCCCCTCAAGGGCGGGGGCAGGATTGGACACGAGCCTGCTCTTTGTGGGAGCGACGACAGGACTTGTCGGTTTTGGGGTGTACGTATGGTTGCTCGTGTCACTTTTTGGTTCGGGGATGCGACTGTACCGAGCTGGCGAGAAGCATCGGTTGTCCGCGGCTACGTATCTGGGTGTGTTGACCGCACTCCTCTTGCACAGTCTGTTTGTGAATAGTCTGTTTTACCCGTGGGTGTTGGTATGGCTGTGGATACTCACTGGAACAGTGGAACAGGAAATTACGGCTTATAAATAACCTTACGGGTTTGCGAAGTTTCATTACCCGCCGGATCCTTGGCGATAATAGTCAAAAGATTATCCCCATCATTTAACGGCATACTGTAGGTGAACGATCCGTCTGATTTTACGACGACAATCCGTCCGTTGATCGTCACTTTCATGCCTTCATCGGTGATCCCGTTAACCGTAACTTTATGTGTCCCGTCATTGACGGTGATGTTATCTTCGGGATTGTCGATGGTCAGTTTCGGCGGGGTTCGATCAACAACAGTGGAAATGACGGGGGAAAAATCACTGGTGTTGTCTTTTCCGTCGGTAATTTTGGCGCGTACGGTGACCGTTCCCGGTTCGACCGGAATATCCGTGACGGTGAAGCTTCCGTCATCGGTAATCGGCACTTTTTTGTATTCACTGTCATTGACGAAAAGTATTGCCGTCATTTTCGCGGTTCCCCTGCCGTGCACGTCGAGGGTAGCACTATGGGTGGCCTCGGGAAGCGGATCGAGTACCGGCGGAAGGATCAGGGATTCCTGCGGTTGCTGTTGGGCGGGGGAGTTCCCGCGAATTTTATCCACTAATACACTGAATCCGATGAGAATTTTTACGCCGAAAAGCGCAAGGAACACGAGTGTTCCCACCATCCCGATAACGGCCATTGCCATCCGTTTGGAAGCTTTTTTTTCCTCAACTCTTCGTAATCGGGATGAAATCATAAATTTTGGAGCCCCCTGTCAGAATTGGACTGACATCTACGGTTTACGATACCGCTGCTCTGCCGTTGAGCTAAGGGGGCATCTTCATGGGGCAAAACCGAGGTTTTTCCCCAACGCTTTTCCTTCAATGAGTTGCGAAGGTTCTCCCAACCGTATCACCCCTTCGCAACGGATTATACCCTTTTTGCAACCTCGCTCTTTTCGCATCGGTTTTAGGGCACCTTATTATAGCAAACTTGAATCTGCTCAGGAAGCGCTCCATCGGGCAAAAATACCGTGCGGGAGTAATCGACCGCTTGTCGAATCTGCAATCGTCAGTTCCCCGAACGATCGTGTGCCGGGAAGTGATGCCGTCATATCCTGCAGTAAATGACCGATCACGAGTGCTGATAAGTCCGCGGTGTAGGCGTTTATCAAAACAAACGCGGGGGTAGGGGATAAAAGTCCCGCGAGTATCGGGGTAAGTTTCGGCAGATCCACCTCAATTTTCCACACCTCGCCCTTGGGTCCTCTGCCGAATCGCGGAGGATCCAGGATGATGCCGTCGTAGGTATTACCGCGTTTAAGCTCTCGTGCCGCAAATTTCACCGCATCATCGGTGATCCAACGGACGGGCTTATCGATGAGTTCGGAAGCCGTGGCGTTTTCTTTTGCCCATTCGATGGCTCCCTTGGCGCTATCTACATGGGTAACATGTGCTCCCGCCGCAAGCGCCGCCATGGTGGCACCTCCGGTGTACGCAAAGAGGTTTAATACCTTGAGCGGACGTCCTGCAATTGTCTGCATCATCCATCGCCAATTGACGGACTGTTCGGGAAACACCCCGACGTGTTTAAATGAGGTGGGTTTTAAGGTGAATACAAGGTCATGGTAGCGAACCTGCCAGTTTGCGGGGGGATGTGTTTTGATGTCCCAGTACCCTTCCTCCTTTGAACCCCGTATATAGCGGGCATGCGCGTTGTCCCACACGGCCGCGTGAGCCATGGGTTTCCATATGGCGCGCGGATCGGGGCGGGAGATGATATACGACGAAAACCGTTCGAGTTTTTCGCCGTTGCCGCTGTCGATCAGTTCGTAGTCCTTCCAGTCGGAACAAACGGCGATTGTCATGGAATTTTCCATAGATAGATTGTATCATGGGGAAATCGGTTTTCCTTCATGAAGCATATCTTTTCTTTTTTCATCGCATTTACCCTCGCTCTCTGTGCCATCGGATTCGGCGTGTGGAATACATTGGGACCGGTAAGTCGCGTTGCCGAACAATGGGTGCTCATCGTTCCACAACAGAATGCCGAATTTGATGTGCCCGCAGAGCTCAAAAAGCTCGGGCTTATCAAAAATGAAACTGCTTTTCGGTTATTTATGGACATTACCGCGGTGGGGAAGTCCGTGGTTCCGGGAGGGTATAGACTCAATACGTCTATGCCCGCATGGGTCGTCGCGGAAAAAATCACGGATACCCCGCAGTTTTTCTGGGTAACCGTGCGCGAAGGACTTCGGAAGGAGCAGATCGGTGAACTCTTGGGCACGACGCTGGGGTGGACCCCGGAACAGGAAAACGAATGGAACAACTATAACGCCGATTCTGCCGAATATCGGGAAGGGGTGTATTTCCCCGATACTTACCTGTTGCCGACCGATGAACCCGTACAGCTTGTGGCAAAACGGTTTCTGGATAACTTCAATACCAAATTCGCGCCGTACGTCGATAAATTTACGGCAAAAAATATCAAATGGACGACGGCGCTAAAAATCGCATCGCTTATCGAACGGGAATCGGGCGGAGATAGCGACAAGGCGCTTATCGCGGGCATCATATGGAAACGGCTGGACATCGACATGCGGCTTGAAATCGACGCGACGCTTCAGTATATACGCGGCAACAGCGAGGACGGCTGGTGGCCGAGAGTGGTCCCGCAGGATAAATACCTGGAATCGCCGTACAATACGTATCGCAATAAAGGACTTCCGCCCGGGCCCATCTGTAATCCGGGGCTTGCGGCGATTGAAGCAGTGCTCAACCCTGAAGAAACGGACTGTATTTTCTATCTCCACTCATCGGACCGGGAGATTCACTGTGCTGAAACCTACGAAGAGCACCTGGAGAATATCGACACGTACCTTCGGTGATTAGGCGGGTAAGTGCGTAAATACTTCAATCAGGAAAAACGCGATATAGAGCGTAAATAATCCCAATGCCTCAAGGCGTGAAATAGTGTGCTTACTTTTGGCAAAGATAAAAAATAAGACCAGTCCCACTATCAGAAAGCCTAAACTTACCGCGTAACTATTGTTTAACATAATGGATTTTCCGTGCCAGAGCGTAAGGATGCCGTAAAGGAAGGAGTTAAATGATGCCGAACCCAGGTAATCGCCGAACGCCACCTGATTACTTTTCATAAAGAGCGAGCGCACGATCAGGGAAAGTTCCGGCAAGTTGGTGCCGATGCCGATAACCATAAGACTGATGAAAAAATCCGAAAGCCCCAGCAGGGTAGAAAAGTAGTGCGTCTGATTGACGACCATCCAGCTTGAGGCGTAAATGATAAGCGATCCCGCGAGCGTTTTGGAAAATTCGGTTGCTACCGACAGATTTTTGAAAGTGGCGTACGTCGCTACGTTTTTGACAAACCCTTTCCGCCGTTCCAGAACCAGTGCCGATAGTGCAAAGAGCGTAACCGCAATGATGGCATCAATACGGCTTACCATGCCGTCGAACGACAGTAAGACCGGGATAGCGACAACCACGAGTGGGAGGATGAGATGGCGGCCGCGTACTTCTTTGTTTATGGATATGGGGTGCCCCACAATGGCAAGGAGGGGAATCACCATAAGGAACAGCACGATAGACGCACCGATAAGATTTCCCACGAAAATGTCAGGCTGACCCGAAAGCACGGCGTTGACTCCCACCGATACTTCGCTAATCGAGGTAAAAAATCCTAGCACGAGAAACGAAACGAGAAACGAAGAGAGTCGGAGTTTATGGGCGATTTTCTCCACCGCCCGTATGGCAATACCCGCACCGAACCATATACCGGCAAATCCCAATGCGTAGAGTGCAATATGACCGAGCATACATATCAGTGTAGCAAATTGTATGAGCCGGACACAAAATTAACGCACGGACGAAGCAATGGTGTAGTTAGTACAACCTGAACTTGTGTTGCTCAATAAGTTTTTTTGGATAGCCCCATATTCTTCCGCGGAAAGCGGTGTATTCCATTTTTCGGCCGAAAGTACGGAAAAATCTTCCGGAAGAAACGAAAAACATGAATTGAGTACGGCGGAGTCGTTAAAAAGAGTAACGAGTTTGCCGATTCCCTCGCCACTTCCCGCGCCGTTTGTATCAACGATAAGAAGCCGATACCCGTTTTCGTCTTTCCAGAACCGATAAATCGAGTGCGCTGATGCGGATGAACCCGCCTTATCCTTTACCGTCACCATTGTTTGCCAGGTACCCTGATTGTTGCACCGCAATTCCGACCGGTCATCAAGCATATTGGGATTACTGCCATACGTATTCATATTTCGTCGGGAAAAAACGACACATGAGGCAAACGCATCTTCATTCGTCTGGACGTTCTTCTGCATTGGCGTCGACGGGGTAGGGGTAGGTGCCCCTTCTGTATTTGCGGGAACCACCGCGCTTTGTGGGACCGTTGATTGTATCCCCGTGGTATATCTCAATGCCCCAAAAATTATGGCAATTACCAGGAGGATACCTATGAGAAAGGTGCGGGTTGTTGAATTCATACACGCTGATTACCGGATCCATTCCGAGCTCACTTGCGGCGTCCACTTGTCAGTTGCTTATTCTGACAAGCTTCCCCCGGCGTTTGACGATGTTTTTATAATCCCATTGAATACGAATTGATTTTTTTATCCACCGCATCAAATCCCTCACATCGATCTGATCGGGTTGCGTATAAATTATCGACGCATCTTTAAATTTGCCGGTCGTGGGGGTGAGTGCTGGCTCATCAAAATCGGCACCGCTCCAAAACATCAGTTTTATGCCTGCTTTCAGTATGCTATAACCGACGATCGGATTGCCATCGAGAAACCACACGGGGCCGCCGTGCCATATTTTAGATTCCGCATTCGGCAAAGTGTGATAGATGGTTTCCTTGAGAAGGACGCAAATTTGCCGTTCGTTGCCGGACTGTAACCGATTGTATGCGTCGATAGTTTTTGCGGTTGTCGTGCTCATACTGATCTTCACTCAGCATATAGTACCAGGGTCGAAAATGGTAGGGCATGCACAAAATATTGTTTTTCCATTTTTATTCTTTCACCATATATAACAAGCGATAGAGGGAAGACCGAACGCACGTTAAACTATAGTTTAGTTCACGTCATGAAAGTATTCATACGGCGTGAGAGAAATATAAAACCACATCGGAATCTGTTTTATCGGTACGCTTTTCATAAAAGAATTAAATTGACTTTTATACGCATATACTGTCCGAATTTTCGCGGCTACCCCCGTTACACCGATCCAGACGCGGAAGGTAGGCGGCTTGCGGCTTTTAAGAAATTCCTGATTAGTTGCCATGTGCGTGGGAAGGGAGAGTTGGTTAAATAACTTTTCGGGTGTGGAGGTGTACCATAATCGGATGTTTGGAAAGTCAGTCTTGAGTAACGAGGTAACAATCCGGGATACCAGCATGTGATCGGGATGCCCGTACCCTCCTGATTCATCGTAGGTAATAATCAAATCGGGCTTATATGTTGCGATTTGTAGCCGTACATACGTTGTAAGCGCATCTTCGTGATCCGCCAATTGATTATCCGGAAAATCACCGAACGATGGCGGATCTATCTTGAGAATTTTTGCCACGGTTTCCGATTCTTGGGTTCTGATGCGTTTCAGGTTGTCATCCGGATGTGCGTCAGCAGTGCCGCGTTCTCCCCGCGTCAATATAGTCCAATTAATTTGCGCATTATTTTTTGCGAAAAGGGCAAGAGTTCCGGAAAGTGATTGCGCTTCATCATCGGGATGCGGAAAGATAACCAATATGTTGGTGTAGGTAAAATTGTCGGCTGATTTAATTGCTATTGAGAAATCGTTAGCCTGGATAAAACCGTATATCCACAACCCTGCGGTAAAAAGGAGGGGGAATACTACCAATAAAATACGTATCGTTTTTTTCAACACAATGAGTTAAGTATAGATTATCCGTGGATGATCTTGGTGTTGCGGCAGAATCGATGATTTGCTCATTTTCCTGAAGTTACTTTATAGGTAAATACGCGTTATTTCCACGCGTCAAACGCTTCAAACATCTTCAGTCTATCAGTATTTCCGTCATAGGAATTACCAAACCACTCGTCAAGAATCGCAAAAACGGTTTCTCTGTCAATCTCCCAGCCGGGTATACACAAAACGTTGCACTTATCGTATATCTTTCCCCATTTTGCGATTTTTGGCTCATTGGCTAAACACGCCCTGATGCCTTTGAATTTGTTTATACCCACCTCGACGCCGACTCCCGTGCCGCAAGACACAATGCCGCTATTTTCCGGTTGAGAAAGCACTTGTGAGGCGACTTTTGGAAGAAAATTTTCGAGTTTATCGTCGGTTTCGCTGTTTTGAACACCGAGATTTTCAAACGCGATACGTTTTTCCGTCAGATATTCGGTAACATACCTTATCGCAGAGTACCCGTGTTTATCGCCGGCGATATATATCATAGGATTGTAATTTCCAATCGGAGCGGGATAGGGGAATTGAACCCCCTTCTCCACCTTGGGAAGGTGGCATACTACCGGTGTACTAATCCCGCGACAGGGAGTCCCTGGGAGGAATCCCTTTCTTATATGCTATCGTAATCGAACGAGAAAATCACGGGAGCAGTAACACGTTCCCCGTAAAAATCATGTTCGGTTCGGCGATATTGTTTGCCTTTGCAATCTCGGTCCATCGGAAGCCCGTTCCATATACTTCAACGGAAATATTCCAAAGCGAGTCACCTTTTTTGACGGTGTATTTTCCGTCGGCAGGGCGCTTGGTTTCCACCATGGCGTTTGCGATCTGACCGGGTTCGCGCTTGGCCACTTTCGGAATAGTAAGCTTCTGACCGACTTCGATAACGTCCGCGCTCTCGAGGTTATTTGCTTCCTTGATGTCCACCCAGTTGTATCCGCTACCGATCGTTTTTGCGGCGATACTCCAAAGCGTTTCACCGGCTACGACGGTATAGGTGCTCCCTTGGGCGGATGCGGTTGCATTAGCTTCCATCTTTTGTTGTTCCGTCTTTGCGAGGTTTTCGGGCTGTTTTTCGCGAAGGTAATTTGCGATCATGACTCCTACCACGATAACGACCGCGGCTCCGAGGAATAACGAAACGATGGAATCGGGATTGCTCAGTTTTTTCTTGAGTTCTTCTACCATTATGACAATTTCCTCCATTCCAGGCAGAGATGGGGACTGGGCGGGACCGAGGGGACTCGAACCCCCGACCTCCTCCTTGACAGGGAGGCGCTCTAACCAGGCTGAGCTACGATCCCTTCATGGACGGGAAACGACGTTTCCCTTCCAACCTCCCTTCCTACCAAGGGGTTGCGACGGCTCTCACCATCCGGCACTCCGTCGCAACTATTTTACCCCGATAACGAAGGTCGACTTTTGTTATAGTCTTTTTCCGCTCCTCTTTCCGCTTGCTAATCGTTTTGACATTATAATTCATATTTGAGGGTAGTACAACGAGTGTGATACGCTTGGCTTGTGCAAAAGGATCGTTTGACGAATCTAGAAATCGCGGAACTCCTTCGCAAAGTAGCGGCGGCATACCTCATATTGGGGGAAAACAGATTCCGTATCATTGCCTACGAACGGGCGGCGGACAGCATCGAGCACTTAACCAGCGAAGTGAAAGATTATTGGGATGACAAAAAGCTTGAAGAGATTCCTGGCGTGGGCGGGGGGATAGCAAGTAACCTTGATGAGCTATTCAAAAACGGCAAATCCACCCATTGGGAGTCGGTATTGGGTAAAGTCCCCGAAGCTATCTTTCCGTTACTTCTTGTTCCCGGGATAGGTCCCAAGAAAGCATACACTTTGGTGACCCATCTCAAATTGGAGAGTGCTAAAACCGTCGTTGATGATCTGGAAAAAGCCGGCATAGCGGGGAAAATAGCCACAATGGAAGGTTTCGGTGAAAAATCGCAATCCGTGATTCTCGAAGCAATTGCAACATTCCGCAAAGGAGCGATTAAGGAAAACCGTATGCCGCTTCCGTATGCCGACCAGGTTGCCCGCGAAGTTATGGAGCATATCAAAACAGGTGGCAATGTCATTCGCATTGATGCATTGGGAAGTCTCAGGCGGCAGGTAGCGACCATCGGTGATATCGATATTGCCGTTGCTACGAAAAAGCCCGAAGCAGTGCTCGAACAGTTCCTGGCATTTCCGCATCAGCGAGTGATTGATCACGGCCCTCGTGGGGCGACGCTCCTTCTTGCCAACGGAAGACAAGTGGACTTGCGGGTGCAGACGCCGGAAGCGTACGGTGCCATGCTTCAGTATTTTACCGGTTCCAAAAATCACAACATCCAACTGCGGTCACTTGCCCTCGAGCAGGGATTGTCTCTCAACGAGTATGGGATCAAAAACGTCAAAACCGGCAAAGTCACCGAGTACAGTACGGAGGAGGCGTTCTATAAAGCGATCGGTCTTTCCTACGTGCCGCCCGAATTACGGGAAGACAAAGGAGAAATCCCCGCCGCAAAAAAACATGCGCTTCCTGAGTTAGTCGAACGGGGAGACATGCGGGGAGATTTGCATGTGCATTCGAGTTATGACTTACAGTCATCCCACGATGTCGGAAGAAATAGCATCGGTGAACTACTGACGCAAGCGGAACAACTGGGATACGAGTACATCGGGTTCTCCGATCACAACCCGCGGGGTAATCAATCCGAGAAATCTATAGTGGACATTATGAAGCGCCGAAAGGAAACATATGAACAACAATATTCCTCGTGGATGAATCGTGAAAAGAGACGGGTACAATATTTCCTCATGTGTGAGGTTGATATACAGCCGGACGGGACGTTGGCACTTCCCGATGAAGCATTTGCGTATGTCGATGCCGTAATCGTCTCGCTCCATTCGTCGTTTGCCCAACCGCGTGACGTCGTCACCCAGCGATTGATTACCGCCATGACGCACCACCCGAAAGTGCGCATTGTCGGTCATCCGACGGGAAGACTCCTGGGGAGTCGTGAGGGGGTAGATGCCGATTGGCCTGCAGTCTTTGAAGTCGCCAAAAAACATGACATAGCACTGGAGATTAATGCCTATCCCGACCGACTGGATTTACCCGACACATTGGCCTATGACGCGGTTCAAAAAGGTCTCAAGTTTTCCATCGATACCGATGCCCATGCCGCCGAGCACATGTTGCTTATGCCGTATGGGGTCTCGGTAGCACGGAGAGGATGGGTGACAAAACGTGACATCGTCAACTGCTTAGACTATAATAAATTTAAGGCCTGGTTATTGAAATCCTAGCCGAAAGGAGTACTTCATGAACATGTTATGGATCGGTATCGGAGTCGTTGCTCTCGTCCTCATGTATTTTTGGTCGCTGTATAACGCGCTTGTCACCCTAAAGACGCAAATTGAAGAAGCATGGAGTCAGATTGATATCCAGCTTAAGCGTCGTGCGGATTTGATCCCGAATCTCGTTTCGACGGTCAAAGGCTATGCCAAACATGAAAAAACGGTATTTTCCGAAGTGACCAAGGCACGAAGTGCGCTTATGGGTGCCAAGTCGCTTCACGACAAGGCGGAGGCAAGCGATATGTTGACCGGCGCTTTGGGCAAGTTATTTGCCGTTGCGGAAGCGTATCCGCAGCTTAAGGCAAACGAAAACTTTACCCAGCTTCAGAAAGAATTATCGGACACTGAGGATAAGGTGGCTTACAGTCGCCAGTATTACAATTCGGTAGTCAATGACTATAACATCCGTATCCGGATGTTCCCGAACACACTCTTTAACGAGATGTTGGGATTCCATGAGAAGGAATTTTTCGCCGCAGGAGAGGAAGAGCGAAAAAACGTGAAGGTAAGCTTCGAGTAAGCAATGACACTTTCTTCAGCGATTCAGTCGAATATCACGAAAACCTACGTGATCATGACCGTCTTTGTGGCGTTTGTCGTGCTTATCGCGTATGTATTCGGCCATGCATTAGGGTACGGGAACAGCTTCATGTGGTTTGCCGTCATTTTCTCCGTGATCTCGAGCTGGGCAAGCTACTACTGGGGAGATTCGCTTATCCTTGCCATGTCCAGTGCCAGACCTGCAGATAGGAAGCGCGATTTCGATTTCTTTACCGTCGCGGAAAATCTCTCTATGGCGGCGGGTATTCCCAAACCGCGGCTCTATGTGATCGAAGACACCGCCATGAATGCGTTTGCCACGGGGCGCGACCCCAAACACGCGATTGTCGTGGCAACGACGGGAATTTTGTCACGATTAGATAGACGAGAATTGGAAGGCGTTATCGCTCACGAACTGTCGCACATCAAAAACTATGATACGCGACTTATGGCGGTGGTTGCCGTGCTTGTAGGCACGGTTGCCTACCTTGCCGATATGTTCCTTCGCTCACTTTGGTGGGGAGGGGGAAGGCGTGATCGGGATGAGGATCGGGGGCTTGCCGGTATTCTGATGATAGTAGGTATTGTCCTTGCCATCCTTTCGCCGATTCTCGCAACGCTCATCCAAATGGCGGCTAGCCGCAATCGCGAGTATCTTGCCGATGTTTCAGGCGCCAAACTGACAAGATACCCAGAAGGACTTGCCCGGGCACTTGAGAAACTGGGACGTGACAAAGAAGTGTTGGAAGCGGCAACCAATGCCACCGCACATCTTTACATCACCAATCCGTTTAAAGGCAAAAACTTCGGCGCATGGTTTGCCAATGCCTTTAACACACATCCGCCGATCGAAGATCGCATCAAGCGATTGAGAGCACTCTAAGTGTATGGATACGCACACCACCCTTGCCAAAGGACTTCTTGCCACATTTGCGGGCTCCAATGCCGTGAAGAATGTTACGCGCGGCACCGTGCATCTTACGGGTACGGAAACAACGGACAATGATGCGACCTATATCGACCAGTGGCTGGTGAAACGAACGGGAGCAGGGCAGGAAATCGCCGTAAATGGCGGGGAAGCCAGCGTTCGCAGTTATGCGGGAGGGATTGTTCCCGATACCATTCTTTTGCCACTCGGCATTACGGCAGAACAGGTCATTGCCACGCTGAAATCCATGTTACAAACGCTTGGCGACAAAACGCGGCTTACGCAAACCGTTTCTCCCGTTACCGATGGCGATTGGGAGTACCGTTATACGGTTGCCGACCGTTACAACGACGTGGCGCTCACCATCGGCGTCGAAACGATTACGTACAAAGCAACCGTCGTTTTTGTCCATGCGTTTTTGCTGGCAGACGTGACGTAATATTTGCCTCACCTCCCTCCGATGCGCGATAATCAGGCTATGCACGGTCTTGATAGACTCGTCATCGTTGTCGCAAAACTGATTTCGTTCGTCAGTAAAACGCTGGGGTTCGGGGCGGGGGAAACCTGGCCGGGAGAAGTGGCACTTCGACTTCGTCCGCATGTTGCCCAGTCGCTTGCCGGTGCCCTTTTCCGCGGATGCATCCTCGTTGCGGGCACCAACGGCAAAACCACCACCTCCCTCATGATTAAAAAGACGCTTGAAGGAGTGGGGAATGTGGTGATCCATAACGAAACGGGAGCGAATTTGTTAAACGGGATCGTTTCTTCGTTTATCAGACATGCTGACTTCCTGGGGAGGATTACCGCCGACGTGGGCATATTTGAGGTAGATGAAAACTCCCTGCCGCATGTATTGCGGTACATGACGCCGACGCACCTTGTGTTTTTGAACCTGTTCCGCGACCAGTTGGATCGATACGGCGAGGTTGATGTCATTGTCGAGAAATGGACGAAGGCGATCGCCCCGCTTACGGCAAAAACGACCCTTATCGTCAACGCCGATGATCCGGGGGTTGCTTCATTGGGAAAAGTAAGTCGAGCAAAAGTAATTTATTTCGGGATCACGGACACCAAAAAGTTTTTAACCAAAGCCGAACATGCGACCGATTCGACATTTTGTCCCTCCTGCGGTCATAGACTGGTCTATAAAGGCATATTCTTTTCGCATTTGGGGATTTGGCATTGTCCTTCCTGCGGCAATACCCGTCCTTCGCCGTCTGTGCACTCTTGGCCGAGTGCCCTTCCGGGGTTGTATAACGAGTACAATACACTTGCCGCCGTCGCCACTGCACGTGCCTTCGGTGAGCCGCAGAAAACAATTCGCGACGCCCTGTCGCACTTTACCCCCGCGTTCGGCAGACAGGAAGATATCGCAGTGGACGGGAGAACGGTAAAAATAGTGCTTTCCAAAAATCCTGCGGGATTTAATGCCTCGCTTCGTACGGTGACCGAGATGCATGCCTCCCAAATGCTCATCGTTCTAAATGACCGTATCCCCGATGGCCGTGATGTGAGCTGGATTTGGGATGTGGACTTTGAAATGATTCCTGACCGTACGCAGGTGACGGTATCGGGCGATCGCGCCCTCGACATGGCGGTACGGATGAAATATGCGGATAAGCGCGTCGGGGTAGAAAAATCATTGGCGGAAGCGGTCACCAAAAGCATTGCCGCTACTCCGAAAGGAAAAACGCTTTTTGTGCTCGCCACCTATTCCGGCATGCTTGAAGTCAGAAAATTACTCACGGGAAGGAAAATCTTATGAACGCTCCCCTAAAAATCGCCTGGTTATATCCTGATCTCATGAGCACGTACGGCGATCGGGGGAATGTGATAGCACTTCGCAAACGGTGCGAATGGCGAAATATCCCGGTTGAAGTGGTGCCGGTGACGCTCGAGACTGCTACCGCCAAACTTGCTTCCTGCGACATCGTCTTTATGGGAGGAGCGCAGGACAGGCAACAAAAACTTGCCGGTGAAGATTTTATCCGTCGCAAAGGGCCGATCGTCAAGAAGATGGTCGAAAAGGGGACACCCGCACTCTTTGTGTGCGCCGCCTACCAGTTCGTAGGGAGGTATTACAAACCGTACCAGGGAGATCCGATTCCCGGAGCGGGGATATGGGATTTAATCACCGAACACCCGGGAGATCAGGCAAAACGCCTCATCGGCAACACGGTTGCCGAAATCATTAACCCTCCCGAACTTGCGGGGACGACGATTGTCGGGTTTGAAAATCACGGAGGCTATACCACGTTGGGAGCGGGCATGAAGCCGCTAGCAAAAGTGATCAGTGGCGGCGGCAACAACGGCAGTGACGGGTATGAGGGAGCGACGTACAAAAACTCCATCGGATCGTATTTCCACGGACCTTTTCTTCCCAAAAATCCCGCGATTGCCGATTGGCTAATTTCCAAAGTTGTGGGACAATTAGCTCCTCTTGATGATGCCCTTGAACATGAAGCAAATGCTTCCGTACGCTGATTCATGAAAAAAATGCCGATTAAATTTATTTATTTTGACGTGGGGGGAGTGCTGTTAAATTTTGTGCATGCGCACAAAAAGGTGGCGGCACAATACAACGTACCCTACGCATCCGTGCTCGCCGTGTTTGAAAACAACTGGCGCGAGGAATGTCGCGGCAACATATCTCCTGCGCAATACATGCAATTATTTGCGGATGCATTAGGTATGACGGATGTTCCCGCGGATGCCGGAGACTTCTGGTCTGATCATTTCTTAAGCGTTACCCCGATGCACGAGTTGGCTCGTGTTCTCAGCACTACCCATAAAGTAGGCATTTTGTCTAATGCGGGACCGGGGGTACTCGATCACTCCCTGCGGAAAGGACACATCCCCGATATTCCCTGGTCGGCGATTATTGATTCTTCCCATCACGGGGTAATCAAACCCGAAGAGAAAATATACGAGATAGCGGAAAAAGCGGCGGGAGTATCACCAGAAGAGATTCTCTTTATCGATGACGTCCCGGAAAACATCGCGGCGGCAACCGCGCGCGGGTGGCAGGGCATCGTCATGGACACCAGCGATCCGCAAAAAACGATCGAGCGAATTAAACGCGGGCTTATCGCCGAAGAAGTGAAGTAAGTTATTCCACCCCGATGAACATGATTTTGGGGTAAATATTTTTGATTTCCTCCATAAACTTTTCGGAAAGATTCATCGAAAATTTGCTGTACTGACCCGCTCCCATTTTGGCGCACAGCCGTCGTTCGTATTCACGGATGACGTCCATGACACTAGCTCCGATGGCGTTGTATTTGGCTTGGTTTGCCGCGGGGTTTAGCACATATGCATCGTGGATCGGTTTAAACTCGTCAAAAAGCTCTTTGTTTTCCTCAAGCATTTGCTGAACTGCCGCGCGATATTTGGTCATATAAACAAATTACCCGAGATGCCGGCATTTTTGCAAGTACCCGCTTCACGATGATGAGATTTCCGCTATAATGGCTCCATGAGTAATACAAAATTCTCATCGGATGACGTTAAAAAGATTGCAGGAATAGCCCGAATCCCCATCACCGATAGTCAGGCAGGAGATTTGGCCGACGGGTTTAATAAAACAATGGTCGTCGTTGAAGAACTCAAAAACGTTGATGTTAGCGGTACTACGACGACCAGCCAGGTGACGGGTTTAGAAAACGTACTTCGTGAAGACGTCGTTGATACGTCCCGCATGTTCAGTCAGGAAGAGGCGCTCGCCAATGCAAAGAGGATTCATAACGGATATTTCGTCGTCGACCAAATTCTTGAAGATTGATATGAAACTTAATTCGTTAACATTAAAACAAGCCGTTACCAAGCTCAAGGCAAAAGAGATATCCCATGCTGAGCTCTACCGCGACATAAATGATGCAATTGCCGAAAAAAACGAAGCATTAAACATCTATCTGTCGTTAAATACGGAAGCGGCAAAAAGTGCGGAGTCGCTTCTCGACTCGCCGCTTGCAGGAGTACCGGTTGCCGTCAAAGACAATTTCCTCACCGTCGGTTTGGAGACCACCGCTTCCTCGAACGTGCTTAAGGGATTTCGCCCGCAAGCAGAATCCCACGTTACCGGCAAACTAAAAGCGGCGGGCGGCGTCATTGTGGGGAAAACCAATATGGATGCCTGGGCACACGGCAGTAGCACGGAAACAAGCGATTTCGGGGCAACAAAAAATCCGAGAAATCCTGCATACCTGCCGGGAGGATCAAGCGGCGGCAGTGCGGCCGCCATCGCGGCAGATATGGCAACGGTGGCACTCGGCACGGAAACGGCGGGATCCATACGACAGCCCGCGTCGTGGTGCGGCGTCGTAGGGTTGAAGCCGACGTACGGGAGAGTCAGCAGATCGGGTATCGTTGCCATGGCGTCCTCTACGGACAGTCCCGGTCCCATCGGGAAAACGGTAGAAGATTGTGCGATGGTGTTAAACCACATCGCCGGTCATGATCCGTATGATGCCACGTCATCGACGAACGCCGTGCCCGACTTTACCCGAGCATTGACGACTGAATTACGGGGTATGCATATCGGCGTATGCTATGTCGATCATCCGGCACTGCACGGAGAAAAAGCGGCAAATGCGGTGCTTGATGCGGTGAAAGTATTTGAAAGACTCGGCGCAAACGTGGACGCGGTTCCCGTGTCCCATGACATCAAGCCGGGGACAATCCTTAACCCCGATTACGCGATTGCCGTTTATACGGTAATACAACGGGGTGAGGTAAGCTCAAACCTTGCACGGTACGACGGTATCCGATACGGCAATCCACGGACGGAGTTTGGCATGGAAGCAAAAAGGCGGGTTATGTTGGGCGCATTTACGTTAAGTGCTCTGCTGGATGAAAACATATATGTCCGTGCACAGCGGGTACGAAGTCTCATCGTCAAAAACTATCATGAACTGTTCCAAAAATATGACGTGCTTATTTCCCCGACATCACCCGGTTTTGCCCAAAAGATCGGAGCCACGGCGGGGAATCCGCTGTACGGCGAACTGGAAGATATGTTACTTGAAGCGAGTTCTATAGCCGGTCTTACCGGCATCAACATTCCGTGCATGCGGGATCCGGAGACAAATTTGTATCTTGGTCTCAACATTACCGGTGACCAATGGCAGGAAGAAAAAGTTATCCGGGCGGCGTATGCTTTTGAACAGGCAACCCGATGGAATCCGTGGGTACAAAAATAACTATGAATACGTACGAACCGATTATCGGACTGGAAATACACGTTGAATTAAAAACCAAAAGCGGCATGTTTTGCGGCTGTCCCGCCGACCATTTCGGCAAACCGCCGAACACCGGGACGTGTCCGGTTTGTTTGGGATACCCCGGAGCTTTGCCCACCCCCAACAAAAAAGCGGTGGAGTGGACGATCATGTTGGGATTAGCGCTCGGGAGCACGATTGCCAAGGAATCCAAGTTTGATCGCAAGCATTATTTTTATCCCGATCTCCCCAAGGGATATCAAATTTCCCAATATGACCAACCGCTGTGCCGCGGCGGGGTGATTCCGACGTCTTTTGGCGACGTCAGGATTCATCGCGTACATCTTGAGGAAGATACGGGCAAACTGCAACACGCCGTCGTAAATGGAAAAAAGGTGACGCTCGTGGACTTTAACCGCTCGGGAGTGCCGCTTGTCGAAATCGTCACGGAAGCGGATATTCGCAGTAGTGCGCAAGCGAAGGAATTCCTAAAGAAACTGCACCAGATCGTGCGATATTTGGGTATATCGGATGCAGATATGGAAAAAGGTTCCATGCGGTTGGAACCCAATATTTCTCTTCGTAAAGTGGGTGAGACGGGACTGCCTCCATACAAAGTGGAAGTCAAAAACATTAATTCGTTCCGATTCGCCGCGGCCGCCATCGAATATGAAATCAAGCGTCATACCGCGATATTGGACAGTGGGAAGCTCCCCGTGCAAGAAACTCGCGGGTGGGATGAAGCAAAAAATGCAACCGTTTCCCAACGCAGTAAAGAAGAAGCGGCCGATTACCGATACTTTCCGGAACCTGATATTCCGCCGCTTCGCTTTACCGATGAAGATATTGCGAAAATTCGTGCCGCAATGCCCCAACTGCCCGACGCCTATAAAAAGGAAGTCAAAGAAACTTTCGGTTTAAATGATACACAGGCAAGCACACTTGCCGATGATTTTGAAAAGATGGCGCTGTTTGCGGAGGTGATGCATCGATCCGATATTCTGGATGCGAAGATACCGGGTACCGTTGCCGCAAACTGGATTATCAATAAAGTTGCCGATACGGCCGCGGTGACCGGTGAATCGGTTGCGCGTGATATCATCACAAGCAAACAGGTACATGCTATCGATGATAGTGTCGTTCTTGAAGCCATAGACGGTGTC
The DNA here is from genome assembly GCA_964449585.1 of uncultured Gammaproteobacteria bacterium. GTDB lineage: Bacteria > Patescibacteriota > Microgenomatia > UBA10105 > UBA927 > UBA927. Next base: position 132,186 of record CAYUZE010000002.1, read on the forward strand.
CTTGCTGAAAACCCCAAAGCGGTAGCGGACTATAAAGCGGGCAAAGAACAATCCAAGATGTTTTTGTACGGCATGGTGCTCCGAAAACTGGCGGGAAAAGGTGACAAACAAAAAGTCATGGAGCTTCTCTCAAGTAAATTATAATCATGGCAAAATTCGTACATCTTCATGTCCACAGCGAATTTTCCCTGCTGGATGGACTCGGCAAACTTGATCTCCTGATTGCGCGCGCCAAGGAACTCGGGATGGATACGCTGGCCGTTACCGATCACGGGGCGATGTACGGAAGCTTCAAATTCTACCTCAAAGCAAAAGCGGCGGGAATTAAGCCCATTCTTGGTGTCGAAACGTATGTCGCGCGAAGAAGCAGGCTCGACAAGGAAGGCAAGATTGATACCGATCCGTATCATCTGGTACTCCTGGCGGAGAACGAGGAAGGGTATCGTAATCTGATGAAGCTCGTAACGCATGCGCACTTGGACGGCTATTATTACAAGCCGCGCATAGATTGGGATCTGCTGACCAAGCACCACGAAGGCATCATCTGTTTGTCCGCCTGCCTTGCCGGTCAGGTGCCGCAGTTGCTTATGCAGGACAAAATCAGGGAGGCGGAAGAGGTCGCGGCCAAATACGCTGAATTGTTCGGTCCGGATCATTATTACATCGAGCTTCAGAAGCACCCGCATATTCCCGAAATTGAACGCACCAATGAAAAACTCGTCGCTCTCGCCAGAAAGTTGGGATTGCCGTTGGTTGCGACCAACGACGTGCACTATGTAAATGCAGACGATGCCGAGGCGCAGGAAATATTGCTCTGCGTCCAAACCCAACGGACGATCATCGAAAAAAACCGTCCGCTTTCCATGATGGAATCCCCTGATTTTTATCTTCGGAGTCAGGAAGAAATGATAGAGCTTTTTGCACAATATCCCGAGGCAATCGAAAACACGGTAAAAATTGCCGAGCGTTGCAACATCACCCTCTCGGTGGGGAAGTGGATTCTCCCCCGATTTCCCGTTCCCGATGACAAAAAGCCCGAACAATACCTTCGGGAGATGGTGTATGAGCGACTGCCGGGTAAGTACAAGGAAGTGACCGACACGATCAAGGAACGCATCGAATACGAGCTCGACATTATCACGAAAAAAGGTTATTCGACCTATTTTTTGATTGTGCAGGATTTCGTCAATTGGGCCAAATCGCAAAAAATCGGGGTGGGTCCCGGAAGAGGTTCGGCCGCGGGAAGCGTCATTTCCTACATATTAAATATCACGGGTATCGATCCGTTTCTTTTCGGATTGCCGTTTGAACGCTTTTTAAATCCGTTCCGGCCGAGTCCTCCCGATATCGATCTGGATTTTGCCGACGACAGGCGCGATGAAGTAATTGCCTATGTGACGGCAAAGTATGGGGACGATAAAGTTGCCCAGATCATCACCTTCGGTACCATGGAAGCCCGGGGAGCGGTCCGTGACGCGGGGCGCGCGCTTGGTATGCCGTATGCCCAACCCGATCGCATCTCCAAAATGATTCCGCCGGGAGCGCAGGGAGCAAGTATGACGATTGATAAGGCGATTGATATTTCGCCCGAACTTTCCTCCGCCTATCGGGCTGAGCCGGAAACCAAGCGGTTACTTGATGTCGCCAAAAAACTCGAAGGGGTTGCCCGCCATGCCTCCGTACATGCGGCGGGAGTTGTTATCGCGGACAAACCGCTCGTCGAGTACACTCCGCTTCAGCGTGAAAGCAAAGGAGACAGGGTGGTAACCCAGTATGACATGTACACGGTCGGTGAAGACGGCGTGGGGCTCATGAAAATGGACTTTTTGGGACTACGAAACTTAACCATCATGGCGGCGGCACTCAAGTTTATCGAAGAGGTAAAAGGGAAAACGATCGATTTATATTCCATTCCGTTAACGGACAAAAAAACGTATGAGATGCTTTCCATCGGCGAAACGACCGGGGTATTCCAGCTTGAATCCGCCGGTATGCGTCGTTATATCAAGGAATTGAAACCCACGACCATATACGACCTCATGGCGATGGTGGCGTTATTCCGTCCGGGGCCCATGCAGGTGATCCCGCAGTATATCGAGCGAAAAAATAATCCGCAAAGCATCACGTATCCCGATCCGAAACTGAAGGATGTGTTGAAACAATCCTACGGGTTGATCTGCTATCAGGACGACGTTCTCTTAACCGCCATAACACTGGCGGGATATTCATGGGGAGACGCCGATAAGCTTCGGAAAGCCGTAGGGAAAAAGATTGCTTCCGAAATGAAGAAACAGCAGGAAAAGTTTATCGAAGGGTGTATCAAAAACGGCATATCTCGGCACAAAGCGGAAGACATATTCCATCTTATCGAGCCGTTTGCAGGATACGGATTTAACAAGGCACATGCCGCGTGTTATGCCGTCATCGCCTATCAGACGGCATATCTTAAAGCAAACTATCCCGTAGAATACATGACGGCGGTGCTGACCGCGGAATCGCGCGCCAACACGGGAGATACGCGAAACGAAAAAATCGCCATGATCGTAGCCGAGTGCAAGCGCATGGGGATTGCGTTATTGCCTCCCGACATAAACACCTCCGATATCGAATTTACGGTGGAAAAAGGCAATATCCGTTTCGGACTTTCCGCCATCAAAAATGTCGGGGAAGCGGCGATCGACAGCATATTAAAGGCAAGAAAACTGGACGGCAAGTTCACTTCGCTTGCCGATTTTTTGCGGAGAGTGGATGTATCGAAGGTGAACAAAAAAACGCTCGAAAGTCTCATGCGGGCGGGCGCTATGGACATGTTCGGTTCACGATCGGCACTCCTTGCCGCGGTGGAAACCATGCTTGATCAGATCCACAAAGAGCGCAAAGCCGCCTCGGTAGGACAATTCGGATTGTTTGACGAGGGCGGAAGTGCCGAGCAAAAGGCGGTGACGGAACAGCTTCCGAAGGTTGAAGAACTTTCAAGTCACGAACTTTTGTCGTTTGAAAAGGAGCTCCTGGGGTTTTACCTCACCGCTCATCCGTTGGAAAAAACAATTGCCCGTATGGCACAAAAGGATGAGGTTGTTCCGCTGGCACAAATTAATGAGGAACGTGTGGGGGACAAAGTGCAAGTGGTGGGACTCGTCACTCAAATTAAGAAAATTGTGACAAAAAAAAGTAATGCCGAGATGGCATTTATCAGACTTGAGGATCTTTCAAGCGGTATGGAGGTAGTGATTTTCCCGAAGCTGTATGCCCGCACCATGTCGTTATGGGTGAGGGATGCCGCGGTCATGATATCGGCAAAGGTTGATCAAAAAGATGATCGGCTCGTACTGCTTGCGGACGACGTCCGCTCCATCGATATGTCACAGGACCGGGGATTATCCGATTGACGGGTGAAACATGAGTGATACAATTACCTATGTCTGACAAAAAAAGTGAATATCCGGAGGGAGAGCATTTTGACGTCATTTTAGAAGACGTGGAAACCGGTATCCGACCCCGAAAAATCAAAGTTCCCGAAAAGAAAAAGTCGACAGGGAACGGATGGCAGTATGCGTCGCTTGCGGGGGAGATAGGGTTTGACGTTGCTCTTCCGATGGTGGCAGGTCTGATCGGAGGCGTCAAAATAGACGAACGATTCGGTACCAAGCCGACCGCCACACTGGTTTTGTTTGGCCTTGGATTACTCTTATCATGTGCATCACTGATACGTATTGTGCGTGATGTGGTCAGTAAGAGATAATAGCGCAGTTATCGGATAATACGTACTTATTATGTTGCATATATCGCTTGCGGCAGAACGACTCTGGACAGTCTATGGACTGTCCATTTCTAATTCGCTTTTGACGACCTTCATCGTCATGGCGATACTCATCATTTTCTCCGTTTTGGCCACCCGCAATATGAAAATGATTCCCGGTAACCTTCAGCTTTTGGCTGAGATGCTGGTCGGAGGGCTCTATGACTTTTTCTCCGCCATTGCCGGCAAGCATGTAAAACAGTTTTTCCCCTTAGTTGCGACATTTTTTCTGTTTATTCTGATTGCCAACTGGGTGGGTCTTCTCCCCGGTGTGGGTACCATCGGCTATTTCCGCACCGAAGAGACTGCGGAAGCGGCGCATGAAACGGTACCTTCCGCCGAAACGGCGCCGGTCGTCGTTGAGGATTCCCACGCTCCCGCAAAGGTCGTTGAAGACACCCATGAAGAGCCGACCGCCGATGCCACCCATGCGGAATCCACCACTGCGGCTACCGCGAGTGCAGAGAACGGTCACGGAGGACCGAAATTTGTTCCGCTGTTCCGTGCCGCCACCGCGGATTTGAATCTGACGCTTGCGCTTGCCATCATTTCGGTACTGGCCATGCAGTACTACGGGTTTAAGAATTTGGGATTCCATTATTCCTCTAGGTTTATTAACTTTAAGGATCCTATTATGTTCGGAGTAGGCATTTTGGAGCTTGCTTCCGATATCTCGAAGGTAGTGTCGTTTGCCTTCCGTTTGTTCGGAAACATCTTTGCCGGCGAGGTGTTGCTTGCCGTTTTGGCATTTTTGATTCCGTTCGTCGTGCCGCTCCCGTTCTTGATGATGGAACTTTTTGTAGGCGTCGTTCAGGCGCTCGTGTTCTCCATGCTTTCGACCGCATTCTTTAACGTTGCCGTATCACATGGCGAGGAAGAGCATGCGGAAGCCGCACATGCGGCATGATGATGCATATTGCATCAAGGCTATTTGCGGGTATACTTATAAACAAATAAAGCGGGATATAACAGTTCCGCAAACAAAAAGGAGGTGAGTTACCAATGGAAGAAGCAGTTGTAAAAACAATCATGATGGGTGCAACCGTTGCACTCGGAGGTATCGGGCCGGCAATCGCCATCGGCGCCCTTACCGGAAAAGCACTTGAAGCCATGGGTCGAAACCCGGAAGCCGCAGGTGAAATCCGAACGAGTATGATTTTGGGCGTGGCTTTTGCTGAAGCTATCGCTATTTACTCACTCGTCGTCGCCCTTATTATCAAATTTGTATAACGAAAGGATCCATGGATAAGCTAGGTATTGAACCAACATTATTGGGAGCTCAGGTCATCAACTTTTTGGTGATCCTTTTTGTGCTCCAAAAATTACTGTACAAGCCGATCCTTTCGATGCTCGAAAAGAGGAAAAAGGAAATAGCGGAGGGTGTAGAGCTCACGGCCAAAATGAGGGAAGAGGAAGAAAAACTCAAAGCCGGCCATGAGAAAGCACTCGCCAAGGCCCGTGAAGATGCGTTAGGCATTATCGAAGATGCCAAGAAACAAGCCAAGGAAACCGAAAAGGAGCTTGTTGTTGAAGCGCATAAACAGGCGGAAGCTATCCTTGCCCGGGCAAAAGTTGAAGCAGAGGAAACAAAGAAAGCGGCCAAAGCGGACATATCCCGTGAGGCGGTTGAGCTTGCTGTCGTCATGGCCAAGCGGGTTCTCTCGCAGGTCATGGGCGCCAAAGAACAGCATGCCCTTATCGCCAAGCGCATAAAGGATCTGGAGAGCTGGGCCGTCCGAGAGGAGAAGAAATCCGCATAAGCGGATCAAGGTATTCCTATGAAATCTGTTTCCAAAGATGCCCGAGGATTTGTAGAAGGGGTCATGTCACACTTGAAGCAAAGCGGCAAAGTCCGTGACGTATCTCCCAAGGTGCAGTCATTGCTGATAAAAATGTCGAACAGTGCCAAACACGAGCACCGGGCGACGGTAGAATCAGCGGTGAAACTCACTTCCGCGGAGCTACAGAGTATTGCGCGCATGCTTGCAAAGCTTTCGGGACATGAAGTAAGCATTACCAGTGTGGTGACCCCCTCGATTATCGGAGGCATCCGTATCACCATGGCGGATTGGGTGATGGACACCAGTGTCCGCAATCAATTAGACGCCATGGCATCTATCGTCACCGTTTCGTCATAAACCTATGAAAACAAGCGCCGCATCACTTATTGCCAAAGAACTCGTTAAAAAGCTGGAAAGCTATGAATCCGGTGTTTCAGCCCGTCGCGTAGGGTACATCACGACGCTCGCTGATGGTGTGGCAAAAGCGTCCGGTCTTCCGGGAGCAAAATACTTGGAAGTGGTGACGTTTGCAAACGGAGTTGAAGGTGTCGTCGTCAACCTTGAGGAAGACGAAGTCGGCATCATCGTCCTGGGCGATTATCTGACGCTTAAAGAAGGTGATGAAGTCAAAAGTACCGGTGCCCTGCTTTCCGTTCCGGTTGGCGAGGCATTGTTGGGACGCGTGATCAATCCGTTGGGAGAACTCGTGGACGGCAAAGGGAAGGCAACTTTAAAGACCAAGTATCCCATGGAGCACATCGCTTCCGGTGTCGTTCATCGGCAGGCGGTAACGACCCCGCTTCAGACCGGTATCAAGGCAATCGATGCCATGATTCCGATCGGTCGCGGACAACGAGAACTTATTATCGGTGACCGCTCCACGGGAAAAACGGCCATCGCCGTCGACACGATCATCAACCAAAAAGGCGAAGACGTAATCTGTATCTATATCGCCATCGGGCAGAAAACTTCCCGGGTCGCTCAAGTGATCGCGGATCTGGAAAAGCACAACGCCATGGCGCACACCATTATCGTGGCCGCCACGTCCAGTGATCCGGTCACGTATCAGTATCTTGCCCCGTATGCGGGGTGTGCGATCGGTGAATACTTCATGGACAAAGGCAAGGATGTGTTAGTCATCTACGACGACTTGTCAAAGCACGCATGGGCATATCGCCAGATATCCCTGACGCTTCGCCGGCCCTCCGGTCGTGAGGCATATCCGGGAGATGTCTTTTACCTTCACAGTCGATTGCTTGAGCGTGCATGTCGGCTTTCTGAAGCCAAGGGCGGCGGATCGATCACCGCCCTTCCCATCATCGAAACACAGGCAGGAGACATGTCCGCCTATATTCCGACCAACGTCATTTCGATTACCGACGGACAGATTTATCTTGAATCCGATCTTTTCAATGCGGGACAACGACCTGCAGTCAACGTCGGACTCTCGGTATCCCGCGTCGGAGGAAGCGCGCAGATTAAGGCCATGAAGAAAGTGTCCGGGAATCTTCGCTTGGATCTCGCACAATTTCGTGATCTTGCGGCATTTGCACAATTTGCCTCCGATGTAGATGAGGTAACCAAAAAGCAGATTGCCCGCGGGAGCCGCATGATGGAACTCCTAAAACAGGGACAGTTCCAGCCGGTGCCCGTTACCCAGCAGGTTGCGATCATGTGGGCGGGAAGCAAAGGATATCTTGATGAAGTGCCGGTGAATCGGGTAACGGAATTTGAAAAACAATTCCTGACCTATCTTGCGGCGAGACATAAAAAGACGCTTACCGCTATCGCCAAAGAGAAAGTGCTTACTCCGGAAATTGAAAAAGGGTTGGAAACGGCAATAAACGAGTTTGCAAAATCCTTTAAATAACATACGGTATGGCAAATATCCGGCTTATTAAACGAAGGATTAAAAGCGCAAAAAATATAGCGCAGATAACCAAAGCAATGGAGCTTGTGGCCGCCGCCAAGATGAAAAAGGCGCAGGCCGCCGCGCTTTCCGGCAAACTCTACGCGCAGAAGATCTATGAGATGGTAACCCGGTTGGCAACGCGCACCGATTATCATAGCCATGAACTGCTTATGACGCCGGCTCCTACGGGAAAGCGGCTCGTCGTGTTGCTTTCGACCAACAAGGGGCTTTGCGGGGGACTCAATACCTCGCTGTTTCGATTTTTTATGAAACACTATAGCGGAAATTCGAATTATGACGTCATTACCCTGGGGAAAAAGGGTGCAGATTTCGTGACCCGTCTGGGACACGGTGTAAAAGCGGATTTTTCCGACACCACCCCGTGGGAACGCGTGGTACCGGCGCTCGTTTCCTATCTTACGGAGCAGTTTTTGTCAGGGCAGTATGATGCCGTTGATTTGGTTTCCAATGAATTTTTGTCCGCCGTCAAACAAATGCCGAAGGTCAAAACCGTTCTTCCGCTCACTATCACGCCCGACGCCGCCGATGCGACGACCAAAGAAGGCAACTATGAATTTTTGATTGAACCGGGAGTTGAGGAAGTATTTTCGGCACTGTTGCCGCATTATGTGGAAAATCAGATTCGAGACGCGGTGTTGCAGGCTGAAGCGGCGGAGCATTCTGCCCGCATGATTGCCATGCACAACGCCACGGATAACGCGAATTCACTGCAGGATGACCTGACCCTGCAATACAACAAAGCACGACAAGAAAAAATCACCTACGAAATTACGGACATGGTGACCGCTAGACTAGCAGTCGAATAAAGCAAAGGAGTATATATATGGCAAAAAATTTATCTTCAAAACAGGGAACGATTATCCAGATTCAGGGAGTCGTTATCGATGTGCAGTTTAGCGCCGACTACATGCCGGCGGTGTATGAGGCACTTGTGGTACCCACGGAATTTACCGATTCCAAAGAGCTTATTTTGGAAGTTGAACAGCATTTGGGGGACAATCGCGTTCGTACCGTCGCATTAGGACCTACCGACGGGCTTTCCCGCGGCCTTACCGTTACGGCAACCGGTGCTCCTATTTCCGTTCCCGTCGGCAAGAAGACCTTGGGACGTATCTTTAACGTGGTAGGGGAACCCATCGATGAAGGCAAAGCCATCGGTGACGTCAAAAAGCACCCGATTCACCGGCCGGCTCCGCCGCTTGCTCAGCAAAGTACCAAACGGGAACTGTTGGAAACGGGTATCAAAGTGTTGGATCTTGTGGCTCCCTTTGTAAAGGGAGGCAAGATGGGACTTTTCGGAGGAGCAGGATTGGGCAAGACCGTCCTTATCCAGGAGCTTATCCATAACGTTGCGGAAGTGCACGGAGGAGTATCGGTATTTACCGGAGTCGGGGAACGGTCCCGCGAAGGGAATGATCTGTGGCACGAAATGAAAGAATCCGGCGTTATCGGCAAAACGGCCATGGTGTTCGGACAAATGAATGAGCCGCCGGGATCCCGTCTTCGTGTCGCGTTAACCGGTCTCACCATGGCGGAATATTTCCGCGATGAAGAAGGCCAGGATGTTTTGCTGTTTGTCGATAATATTTTCCGTTTTGCGCAAGCCGGAAGCGAGGTTTCCGCTCTCTTGGGACGTATTCCGTCTGCCGTAGGGTACCAACCGACGCTTGCCGACGAAATGGGAGCGCTACAGGAACGCATTACCAGTACGAAGAAGGGATCCATTACGTCCGTGCAGGCGGTGTACGTGCCTGCAGACGACTATACCGATCCCGCTCCCGTCACGACATTTGCGCATTTGGACGCGACCATTTCGCTTGAGCGCTCCATCGCCGAACAAGGACTCTATCCCGCCATCGATCCGCTGACCGCTAACTCGCGTATCTTGGATCCGTTGGTGTTAGGCAAAGAACACTATGAAGTCGCCCGAGGCGTCCAGAAGGTGTTACAACGCTACAAGGATTTGCAGGATATTATCGCCATCTTGGGTATGGAAGAATTGTCCGAAGAAGACAAGCTTTCCGTGTCCCGAGCACGCAAAATCCAACGCTTCCTCACCCAACCGATGTTCGTTGCGGAAGCCTTTACCGCCAGACCGGGCAAATACGTCCCGGTAGAAGAAACCGTTCGGGGATTTAAAGAAATCCTTGAAGGCAAACATGACAGTAAGCCCGAACAGGCGTTCTACATGGTCGGTACCATCGACGAGGTAAAGTAATCTATGAATCAGTTCCTTCTGGATGTCATCACGCCACAGCGGAAAGCATTCTCCGAACAGGTGGATTCGGTTTCCGTGCCGACGCCCGACGGGACGATCGAAGTGCTCGCCAAGCATGAGCCGCTGTTTACCCAATTAGCGGAAGGGGAAGTGAAGATTACCGCCAAGGGCAAGGAATTTTATCTGGCGATCGGCGGAGGATTTATGGAAGTTCGTCCCAAAGGGGAAGTGACCATCCTTGTTTCCCGTGCGGTACATGCCGATGAAATCAACGAATCCGAGATCAAAAAGGCCATGGATTCCGCAAAAGATCTGATTGCACGGAAAGCCAAAGGTGAAGAATTAGCGGCGGCTATAGCCGTATTGCACCGCACGATGTTGGAGCTCAAGGTCAGCAAAAGGAAACACAAAGCCTCACCGTTTAGGACGCAATAATCCTTCCCCGTTGACAAGATACTTTTCATTTGTGCTATACTTTCACAAATGACCGTATCAGACATCATGTCCAGAGATGTCATGACCGTAACCCCTGATACATCCTATCGAGATGTCTGGAAAAAGATTTTCTCCACACACTGGCACACCGTTCCCGTCGTTGATAGCCAAAACAAGTTAGTCGGCATCATCACCCGCAAAGATTTACTGGCTCGGCTGTACCCGAATTATCAGGATGTATTGGAGTTTTTGGAGACGCCGCAGGATTTTGAAGCCATGGAAAGCCGGATCAAGGAACTCTCGCCGCTCAAGGTTCGGGATATCATGGTTACGACAGTTATCTTTTGCCGTGAGACGACGCTTGTTATGCGGGCGCTTTCCCGCATGATCGTCCGGCACGTGGATCAACTGCCCGTGTTAAATGACGAGGACGAAGTCGTGGGCGTCATCACCAAAGGGGACGTTTTTTACTCGCTGTTTCAGAAGAATTTTGCCCCGAAATCAGCCTCAAAATCGCCGAAATCCGCAAAAAAACCATTGAAAGCAACAAAAAAGAAGCGATCCTGATACATTTCTGCCCTGCCTACCGTGAAAAACGGAGAAATATTGACGGGGAGGGTTTTTTTTGGTATCTTAAACCATGCACCCTACAGGAACCAAGTATATTTTTGTTTCGGGCGGTGTGCTCTCCGGATTAGGAAAGGGCGTTACCGCCGCCTCCATTGGATACCTCCTTCAGGCAAGAGGCTACAAAGTCACCTCCGTCAAATTTGAAAACTACCTCAATCTCGACTCCGGTCTTATTAATCCTATCGAACACGGTGATCCGTTCTTGTGTGACGATGGTACCGAAGCAGATATGGACATGGGCACATACGAGAAGTTCCTCGGGAAAAATGTCTATCGGCACAACTTTGTGACCATGGGACAGATATACACCGCCGTTATCGGTCGGGAACGGAATTTCGAGTACAAAGGGGAAGACGTCGAGGCGATCCCGCACATCACCGATGAGATTTTGCGTCGCATGGATGAAGCGGCAAAGAAGGATGATGCCGAGATTGTGGTAATTGAGCTCGGGGGTACTGCCGGTGAGTACCAAAACATGCTCTACTATGAAGCATCCCGCATATTAAAAACCGTCAAAAAAGCGCCGGTCGTGCATGTGCACGTAAGCTACCTGCCGACGCCGCATCACTTGGGTGAACCCAAAACAAAGCCCACACAGTTATCCGTAAAATTCCTGCTTTCGATGGGAATTCAACCCGACTTCATCGTATGCCGCGGCGAAAAAGCCATCGACATCCGTAGGCGTGAACGGCTTGCGATGTTTTGTAACGTTGAGCCGGAAAACGTGATCAATAACCCCGACGAGGAAACGCCGTATGCGGTTCCTCAGACCTTTGAGGAACAGCAGTTTGCCCAAAAAATCCTTGCCATGTTCGGGCTTCCCGATCGCGCGGTAGCGATGGACGGTTGGACAAAACTCCTGGAACGGGTGAAGGAAAGCAAAAAGAAATCAATCGAAGTTGCCATTGTCGGCAAGTACTTCGGTACCGGGGATTATGAACTTCGTGATTCGTATGCCGCGCTGATGGATTCGCTCGATCATGCCGGATGGGCGGAAGGAGTGACGGTCAAAACCCGCTGGGTGAACTCCGAAAAGATCGAAAAAGGCGAAGCTCCCGAAAAATTGCTTGCCGGGGTGGCGGGCGTTATTGTTCCTATCGGATGGGGAGCAAGAGGTGTGGAAGGCATGTTAAAGGCTATCCGCTATGCGAGGGAAAACAAAATCCCGTATCTCGGTCTTTGCTACGGAATGCAACTTGCCGTTGTGGAATACGCACGGAACGTGCTGAAACTTGAAGGTGCCAATACCACGGAATGCGATGAAAACACGAAATATCCCGTGATCCATATGAATCCGATGCAGGAAGAGAACCAAAAACGCCGTGCGTACGGCGGCACCATGCGCCTCGGCAGGTGGGAATGCAAGGTAACGGAAGGTTCGCTTGCCGACCAGAGTTACCGTGAATTTTCAGGCTATAGCGATCCCGCAAACCGCACCGTGTGGGAGCGTCATCGCCATCGCTATGAATTTAACGACGATTTCACCAAGCAGTTGGAAGAGAAGGGATTGGTGTTTTCGGGTCGATCAATCGTCGAAAATCTGGCGGAAATTATCGAACTGCCGACCAATGTTCACCCGTTCTTTTTGGGAACGCAATATCATCCCGAATACCGTTCACGGCCGCTCGAACCGCATCCGTTGTTCATAAGCTATGTCCGCGCTTGTATCAAAGCCTCCGGAATGGTAAAATAAGCTTCTTGACTGACTCCTATGGCAAATCACATTGTTTGGACCGGTAAAGATGGTGACAAGGAATTGACCGCTGACATGCACGTCGGCGATACCGTTCGCGTGCACTACAAGCTTATCGAAAAGGAAAAAGTTTCCGGCAAAACCAAGCGCGAGGTTAAAGAAGAAACCCGCGAGCGCATCCAGGTATTTGAGGGAATCGTTATCGCCATCAAGGGAAGTAATGAAAACGCCATGTTCACCGTACGGAAAATGGGCGCGGCCGCCGTCGGTATCGAACGTATTTTCCCGGTGATTTCTCCGTGGATTCGAAAAATTGAGATTAAGAAACACGGTGCCGTCAAGCGCGCAAAGCTGTATTATCTGCGCGGCAAGATCGGACGAGATGCAACCCGCATTGCCGAAGCAACCAAACCCCAGGCCGCAAAGTAACATAGGCCTTCTCGGCGAGTCGCTCGCCGTTTCGTATCTTCAAAAAAAATCCTACATCATCCTTGCCCGGAATTATCGCGGCGGAAAAGGCGAGATCGATATCGTAGCCCTGGATCGGGGAACGCTGGTATTTGTCGAGGTGAAAACCCGTACGTCCGAGCATTACGGGAGTCCCAAAGAGGCGGTTACCAAGCGGAAAATCGCCGAGATCATCCGTACCGGGCAGTACTATTGTCAGAAATATCCGAATACGCCAAGGTCGCTCCGTATTGATGTGATCGCCGTGCTTCTTGATCCGGTGACCCATGCGATGATTGCGCTGGAGCATATCCCGAATGTAACGGGTTAATGTACACGGTAAGTGCGTTTTTCCTGTTCGTTTTTTGCCCGCATATCCATCGCCCAAATCTTTTTTTGGGTTTTATAAATACTCATGATGAGGTAAAAAATGTTGGCACCGAAAAATATAAGAAGCAGGGGGACAAAGATAATCCGGTCGAGAAATATAAGCATCGTGTTGAGGACAATAACGAGTACGCGGAACTCCGACGGTCCCACCCCTTCGTTTGATACCTCAAACTGCCCGGTGACGCCAAAATAGAGCACGATATGGACAAAGTAGGCCGCACTGATGGTCAATACCACAAACAGGATGTATTTGTACTCATAGGGGGTGAGGAACCAATAGCTGATGACGATGGCGCATAAAAAGAGATAATCCAGAAAATGATCCATATAAAATCCCCACTTAATGAGTCCCGTATTTTTAGCGCGTCCCACCTCTCCGTCGAGGCGGTCGGTGACATATTGTCCGAAGACCCCGAGAGACATGAGCCAGAGGTAATTGATGTTTTGGATGGCCAGGTAGCCGCTTAATAAAATAAGGGCGATCCAGAAAAGGGTAGAAAGCGTCAAATGATAGGTCTCGAGCCAGGGAGGAAGAAAGGGGAGTATTTTGACGACGAGCGCGTCTTCGAGAGATTTGAGAAACCAGGTGCCCCGTTTATCGGCAAAACGGTTAAAACGCTTCTTGAGCAACATACTCGTATCATACGCCAAACCAGGCCGCTAAGGTACGGGGAAAATGGCTTCATGGTGCGATTATTGGTATAATATGGGGTATGAATTGGGAACTTGCCCTCCGATTACTGGTTCCCGTCGTTGCCGCTTTCGGCGTCAATATTGTTATTGAGCGGGTGGTCCGGGTGCCAAAAAACCTGCAATCCTCCCGTACGACGACCTATCTATCTGTCTTAAAAAGCTTGCTTACCGTGTTGGTCTATGTCGTTGCAGGCTACTATGTGCTGACCACCCTCAAGATCAACATGACGCCGTTGTTTGCCTCGGCGGGAGTTTTGGGTTTGGTCATCGGTTTGGGGCTTCGGTCATTTATCGAAGATTTCTTTACCGGAATATTTATCCTCACCGAAGACACGATTCGTGTGGGAGATTATGTGGAAATAGCGGGAAGCGAAGGGGTAACCGAATCATTGGGTCTTCGTACCGTCAGGTTACGTGACAAAAACGGGGCAATCCATATATTCCCGAACCGTGAGATTAAGAAGATTATCAATTATTCCAAGCGAGGCGCCCGCGTGATTGTGGATATTCCGATAAAAACGAACCAACCCCTTGAGAGCGCAGAAGTAGCGCTTACTGCGGCGCTTACTACCCTTCGCAAGCATAAAACCATGGGACAATACGTGCATGAAAATTCCCGGGTCGAAGGAGTAGAGGCAATTAATCCCGGCAGTATCGTGCTCCGCACACTTATCCTTACCCGGGCTACCGACCGATGGAATGCGGCACGAGCATTTCGCAAACTTGCCCTTTCGGAATTGGCGAAGGCAAAAGTCCTTCTTGCCTAACTTATTATTTGGAATTACCCTGGGAATGGAGGTAACCTATGATGCAATTTTCCCCGCTCACGTACTTCGGGTATATCAAAAAGGAAGACGCAAAAGAACTTATCAAACGACGAAGCATCGTTTCGTGGATTTTTGCCGGAGCGCTCGCCCTCATTTTCGGTATTTTAGAGTTCATGGTAACGCCTCGTCTCACGGCGATGTACCAGGATTTCGGCATGGAGCTTCCGGCATATGCAAACCCGACAATGCGTGCTGTCGTGTTTGTCGTCGTCATTTTCGCTATTTTGGCGCTTCGCCCCGAATCGGAAAGCGTCCTGGATGAAAAACTTCGCCAGTACAAAACAGGCGAGATGATTATGATCAGTAAGCTTGTCGATTATAAGTACGAAATGGGGCTTTTCTTTCTCCTGCTTTCCGCAATGGGATTTATTATCTTTTCGATAATTCTTCCCGTCTATAACCTCACCGCCGCCATATAGCATTAGTGCCAGGGGTATTCTGGACACAAGTCCCCAAGCGGACAGTCGGAGCAATCATGCGGGCGTGCAGTACAGATATGACGTCCGTGAAGGGTGATAAGATGCCCGAAATCGATCCAGTATTCACGCGGTAACATCGCCATGAGTTCCGCTTCGATCTTTACGGGATCTTTCGATGTCGTCAGTCCCAGTTTGTTCGTGAGCCGAATCCCATGGGTATCGATAACAATCCCTTCCGCAATACCGAATGCGCTTCCTAATATGACGTTTGCGGTCTTTCGGGCAACACCGGGGAGGGCATCCAGTTCTTCCATGGTTTTGGGCATGACGCCGCCGTATTTTTCAACGAGCATTTCTGAAGCCGCTTTGATGTTTTTTGCCTTATTGGCGTGGAAGTTTATTTTGATCGTGAGCCTGTCGATGTCGGAGACTTCCGCTTTTGCCATCGCCTGCGGGGTGGGGTATTTGGCAAACAGTGCGGGGGTCACCTGATTTACCAGTTTGTCGGTACATTGTGCCGAGAGAATGGTGGCTACCAGAAGCTCAAACGGATTTTTGAAATCCAGTTCGATTTTGGGATCGGGCATGAATTTCTTCAGCCGTTTGTATATTTCGAGCGCTTTTTCCTGTTTTGTCATAGGGTGACAGATATCACTGTACCATATCGGCGGTTAGGGGTATATCTGACGGAGTAACGCGGATTTTTTGGCGCTTTGGAGATCAAAAAGAGGTTGCCATCTGTTTCGCTTCATTGGCCCATGGGTCATGTCAAAAAGAATTTCCTCATCCATATTTTCTCCCGTTCCTTTCGGATGCAACATGAGTCCGGCGGTAAATGTAAGAAATGCGGTACAGGGTGTTTCTTTTTTCCATAGAACGAGGAGGTTCTCTAGTCCCATTGCGGTATTGACCGATCGGTCATACGGATACATTGTATAGCCGTTGCCGTTTTCGACACCGAGCTGAAGGGTCTGTTTGTCGCCGTACTCGTAGAGTTCTCCCAGGATACAACCGCCGTCCGGTGACCAGTGCATAGTGCCGGGCATGGATGGGTAATTTTGCGTCTCCAGCGGAGTGGCGGTGGCGATATTTATCGCATGGGTGCGACCTCCCTCGTACCCCTGTTCCTCAATAAACAGGTATTTCTTATCAGGGGAAACAACGGGATTTCCAAAATCGCCTATGGTTACCGTTCCCGCATTCAATCGGATACCGGTTGTTTGGGCGACCCGAGTAAGGAGTTTGTCGCGGATGATGAAAAGGGTTGGGTAATTGCCGCCGTTTTCCCAAAGGGTAGTTTCAAGGATGAATATTTTATCATCAAGTTGCCAAATGCGCGTCGGTTTGCCGGGAATCGGGATGCGGAGTGAAGGAAGCGTACGTGCTTCCAGTATTGCCGGGGTTGGAGTAGGCATGACGCGTGGAGCAATTTTTCTGCCGTAGGCATGGTTAAGATAACCGATCCCTTGGGTTGAGGCAAAAAGCACGAGGAGCGAGAGTAATATGCCCTGTATCACCAAAGGGCGAATACGCTTTGTGTCACCGGAAAGTTTGAGAAGGGAAAAAAGTCGGAGCATCGTGATAAAGAGTTTCAAGAAAAGCAGACCCATAGTGATGATATAGGTAGGGTAGGCAAGCAACCCCGTCAATAACATGACCGCGACAGTGAGTGCAAAAAAATATCCCGTAAGTTTCCTTGTATCGGTTGTCTTATGCACCGGGAGAAAGAGCATAACACTACCGATCAGGCTTACGAGGATTCCTGCGAGTTGATTGACCCGCAGGGAATTTTCATACCAAAAAAGCACGAGACCGAAACCCGACAAAAAAAACAGTACCCCGCCGTAGAGGGAACAAATACCATGAATACTGCGATAAAGCAGCGTGAATGGTGTATGTTTTTTGGAGGTATTTGCCCGCTTTTTCATATCAGGAATTCGTCATAAATCCGAAGAAACCGAAAAGCACGCTGACAAGACTGATGAACGCGACGGTAATAAATATGACGAAAAGAACGGTGCGAAGCGTCCGTTGCTGTACTGCAAGCACCGTGCGATCGAGATAGTACGTCCCCTGCGGCGTTCTTTTTATAAAGGTATAGCGTTCGAGCGGAACCTCAAGAAATTCCGGTGCTTCAAGAATTTCCTTGAGTTTGTCGACCGGCACAGGTATTGCGGTTGCGGGAGAAACGGCGCCGGCGGAAGTAAAGTACTCTGCAACCTGTTCTTCGGTACGTGCGGCAAACAGTACGGCGGGATTGACGGCATTCATAGCTGTTGCACCAATCATAGCATGGCGCATTGGACGATGTCTCTGTGTGATGAGACGCATGGATGTGCTCCGTTCCTTTGCATCAGAAGCCGATTTTGGCTATAATACCTCCTCTATGTTGCAAAAAGAAAATTCGGCACAAGTGCTTGCCCAAGTTCACGGAGGATTGTATGTGGTGCGCGAAAATTCGGTAACCAACGACCTCTTGCGTCCCGCTCGACGTTTGCCCTTTGGAGATGTCACGATTTCCACCGATCCCGGAAGGGGGCTTGATGTTCCGCGTCTCAGGATAAAAGTGAATGCCGATTGGTCGATGACCGTTGATACCCAGGGTTCACGTCGTGGCCTGGGCATCGTTTCGTTTCCCGTGCTTCGTGCACGCAGAGGCGAAGTTCTCACACTTGGAGATGAAAGTCCTCTTGTGGATTTCACGATAAAGCCTACGGAAGATGAGGATATGGCGGTACTTATCAATCCCAGGAGTCTCGATGGTCTGCATCGGACACGGATTGTATTCGTCGCTCCGAAGCTCGAGTAGATGTTATTGTCGTATTTCCTCGACAAACCGGATTTCCTTTACTACACTACGGCTATGGGAGAGGGGACACCGCGGAACGAACTACCAAAGCGACGGATTGCCGATGATCGATTTATCCCTGCGTCTGTTGCGGAACTTCGGGAGGAATTGGGAAAAGCGGGCATGTTAACGAAACGCGAATATGCGACGGGAAAGAAGATCCTCCTTTACCCCGATGAATTATTGGCAAGACTTGTGGATGAAGCGGCAAAAGGACTCCGAACGTTTTACCGCACCCGTTATGACGGCCAGCATCGGACGGTGATCGAATCGGGTATGAACACATTTCGCGGAAAGATTTATCACAAGGTGCCTGCGGGAGAGCAATATCTTGTACAGTGTGCAGGTAACGTTCCTGTGGATCACTTGGACACTCTTGGACGAATCGATCCTTCGCATTTACCCACGGGATTTATTTTGAAACGTGATAGTTCAACCTCGGGAAAGCTTCTCGTAGACGGCAGTGAAGATCCCCTTGCGGCGCTGTTTGCCGAGACCAGCAGACAACTCGGCGTTCAATCCGCTGATTTTCGCATGCGTGGCGTACCAAAGCGGGAATATGAAGAGAAACACAGTTTTCTGTTTCCCAAATTGCTCACCCGCTTTACCAACATCACCTACTTTTTGGAAATGCTGGCATCAGGGTTTAAAGAGCAATATGTGATGAAAGAGAAACCGAAGATGAAAGAAGGAACGGAAGTATGCTCAGTTACTGTTTCAACTTGGATGCCCGCAGAAAACAAATTGGTGCGCAAATGAAGTAAAGCTAGTTTTGGATAACGAAATGAACGATAACTATCGGTAAATGGAGAACGAATATGTGAAGCAAGCCTCAGGATGACTGCCAATTAATATGATGTATGCATTACTTATGGATAGAAGTGAGTGACATAGCATATTAAGTTTTTTTATCCTCTCTGTGACTTCTCTGATGGACTCTATGTTGTAACTCCTCTAAACCATGGATACTGTCACCTGCCATTTCTGTGACAGAATCAGTAGGTGTCGGAAATATAACGGGAACCATATGTTGGTTAAATCCTCTTCGGAAAAATGATAAGTCCGTTGCCCGCACTACTTCGTGTGCATTTACCTTTATGATTTGTTTTCCTTTAGGTCGTTTTGGGTCTCTACATATTGCATCCTCACCCTGGAATTCGATCAACTCCAGAGTATATCTATGCGTTGGGGATACGACAACTTCGCCCGGGACAAGAGGGTCTCTTGCGCGGACGCTTCGTGCGTTTTCAAACGCCACTTCCCAATCACGTTTATTTATTTCGTGATCTATGTCTTTACGCGGCATGTTAAGGTCGGTGAAATATTGTATCAGTGAGCCCGATATTGCTTATTTTGAACTGTTAATACAAGAATATCATAGCCTATTTCAGGAGTTACGCCAATTCATTACCCCTTGTATCCTTTGATATTCATTAAATAATTTGATAGCTCTGGTGTAGCACAGAGCCGCCAATAGTATCTAAAATATACCCCCTATTGCTTAAAACGTGCATGGTCAAAATAGAACACAGATGAAACTTTCTGGGGACTTCACTAAAGACAATCATTATTATCTCTATAGAATGTGGAAGTATTTCAGAGCAATGGTGGAGAGGATTAGTGCAGTGGTCTCCTTCAATACAGCCAGCGCCCAGAGACCAATACTCTTGGATAGGTGCTTAAGCTGTTTGATCCTCTTGCTTTTCATATTCTTAGTTTACAGGCGTTCAGCGCTTTATATGGCTATCAATCCTTCTATACTAATTTTAGCTGTGATTAGAGGTTTATGTCCGATAATTACAACTTTGATACCAAAACTATTGGAAGGCAAGTGCCTCCAAACCATAAAAAAAAGACCCCAGTGTCCACGAGTCTTTCGCGGATCTGTAGGCCAGATTGATTACGGCGTTCTACTCTTTATATTATACCACGCACTTACCACCACTTAAACCATTGTCTCAGAATATCTATAGCGGGAATTATCTGGGTTGCGGCCAGGATTAATCCCACAATGGCAAGCCAAAACATTTTCCAGCCAAGAGCTTCATTCTTTTTATCTGAATCTTTAATGGTAGAGATCAAACTTTCTAGGGAATTATTCACAAATGTTAATAGTGTTTTTTGATCCACTTCCATTTGTGCTAAATGCTTAGTTTGCTGGTTCTGAGCAAGTTTTACGCCATGAGTCGCTAACGCAGGCGCACTTCTAGTTTTAATATCATCGTATTCTTTCATGCCCTCATTATACGCTTCTTGGCAATATGAATAATTTATTTGACAAATATATGGTTAATGAAAAGAAATATAGATTATCGACGAGTAGAGTTCTTGAAGGTAATTACAAAATGTGAGCCCGCTGGGAAGACGAGCTTGCTCGCCCCGCTAAGCGGGACTGCGCTTCCTCGTACTGCTCGCTCGTGCTCGCATGCGAACCCTCTGTGTTCGGCACCCGAACGGACTTATACAAAAAAACCTCCCATTGGGGAGGCATTTTTGTATTGGTGAGCCCGCTGGGATTCGAACCCAGAACCAATAGCTTAAAAGGCTACTGCTCTACCGTTGAGCTACAGGCCCCATTCTTGGAAAGAAACCCATTGGTTTCTTTTCCACCTTTCTTCCTTAGGTTGTGTTGCGGCTATTCAATCGCAACCTCACGCCGCAACAATGATACCCTGAAAAGAACGGACGGAACTGGCTTATACGGATCGAAACCAGACCGTCAGCCATAATTATAGCAAAAAATAGTTGTAGAGAGTACTCCTTGCCTGTTTACCTTTGTAATCATGCGACATACCATGAAAGCAATGTCAGTAGAACGTGGAATTACCTTTGTGCGAAAGGTTATCCATCTGCCTCCCGAAGGCAGATCGGAAGCGCATCGGCACATCATTCTTTGGAAAGACGGGGGACAGGCGAATGAGGACTTTCAGGGTGCATTTTCCTACATCTGGAGCGACGGCGGATGGGTGTTGGCGGAGCCAAAGGAACAGGAACTGTGCCGTGGGATTGTTTCTGAATCTGAAAAAAAACGCGGATCATTCTGGTCCCGTGCGCGGAGGTAGCGAAGTGTTACGGACACGAGAGCGTAAATTCGGCTTTGTTGCCGAGTCCCGAGCCGGGGCTTAATATTTCGATCCGTTGCCATCCCGCTTCGTTGGTTCCCGATGCGATTGGTCCCCGCGTCCATTCTGTCGTCACCGTCTGCATGCCCGCCTCAGTGAAGGTAATCGATTGTTCGGGGGAGATGGCGTTATCGCTTCGAAGCCATTTATACTTGACCGTCGCCGTGCCGTTGGTATAAATCTTTGCCGAAAAGACGTATTTTTGGGTGCAGGTGTTACTGGTTGTGGGTGTCACGCTTGCTTCAATATTCACTACTCCGGGAGTAGGCGTCGGTGACGGGGTAGGCGTGATGGTCGCGGTCGGAGCCGGTGTTTTCGTCGGTGTGGGCGATGCGGATCTGGTGGGAGTGATACTTCTCGTGGGTGTTGCCGTCGGCGCTTCTGTACTATACGGCGTCGGTGCACTGGTAATTTCCGGACTCGGTGTCGGCGTCGGAGTGGGAGCGGTGCCGGCGCTCTTCATGCCAACTGCAAAGAAAATGCCGCCGATCAGGAGAAATACTCCAAGAACGCCTGCCGCAATAAGGATAAGTTGTTTGTTACTCATAGAAGT
The DNA here is from genome assembly GCA_964449585.1 of uncultured Gammaproteobacteria bacterium. Classification (GTDB taxonomy): domain Bacteria; phylum Patescibacteriota; class Microgenomatia; order UBA10105; family UBA927; genus UBA927. The sequence continues at coordinate 153,974 of CAYUZE010000002.1, forward strand.
ACGCCGTATTATACCTACTTGAGGCGGATTCCGGCAACACTCAAGACCTGACGGATACGGGGGAGGGCTTGTATCGTCGCGTCGTATCCTTTTTGGATAATCGCTTCTCCGTGCAGAAATTCCGCAAGGTTTATGGAAGATATCTCGGCAACATCAGGCGTGATCGTCACATCGGCTTCTTCACACAATTTTTTCGCCAAGTTATAGCGAAGCATATGAAGCGCTGCCAGTCCCATGTCCGCTACCGTCGGAAGTTTAACTCTCAGCGCATCTTCCCGGATGAAGCGATAGGTATCCAAATTAACAGCAATGACATGCGTTGCACCCAAATTCCTTGCTATCGATACGGGCACGGGATTGGAGCCCCCGCCGTCGATAAGATACGTTTTGCCGATATAGGCGGCATCGACAAGTGCAGGGATTGAACTGCTGGCGCGGATGGCTTTGATGAGGTTGCCGCGGGTTATGGTGACCGCTTCACCTGTTTTCATATCGGTCGCCACCGCTGCAAAAGGCAGGGACAGGTGTTCGATGTTCTTCCTGCCCAATAATTTGGTCAAATGTCGTTCCATTTTGATGCCCTTGATGATTCCCGACCGGGAACCGAAATCGGCAAAGGCGGCGATGATGTCTTTGTATGTTAGGGATTTGGCGATATGTTCCACCTTGGTAATTGACCCTAGCGCCAAATACATACCCCCGATAAGTGATCCGGCGCTTGCGCCCGTGATGATATGGATCGGGACATGGTATTCAAGAAGCGCTTTGATGACGCCGATATGGGCAAGTCCCCGGGGGCCGCCGCTGCCTAGGGCAAGGCCGATTTTGGGAGCAGGTTTCTTTTGTTTCATACGGACCTATTAATGATGGTAATACAAATGGCGTCCGTATTTCTTGCGGAGCTCGGAAGCGATAAGGAGTAAGCTCGTGATCGCCACGCTTGCCACCGAGAATATAATCGGCGGTGCCGTGGTTTCAAACACTTTTTCAAATGCCGGCACCTCCAACAGCAGAACCTGCATAATGATGATGACAACGGGAAGCAAAATCCACGGGAACTTCTTGGGCGAGAGTTTGAGAATCGTCTTGTTGCGGCTTGCGATGTCGTAGAAGATGTATTGCTGTGCCAAAATAATGGCCAAAAACGCGAGCGTACGCCCCAGCGTGATATCGACCTTGGAGCCTATCACAAACGAAACCAGTGTCGCCACCGTGGTGATGAGTCCCACTTCGATAAACCAGATCACGTCATGTTTATTGAAAATGGCCTTTTCCGTACGCGGTTTCTGACTCATAATGTCTCCCTGTTTCGGAGTAAGGGATAAGCCGATGGCGGGGAGTCCGTCCGTGACCAGGTTAACGTACAGGATATGTAGCGGGCTTAAGATAAACGGCCATCCCAAAAGAACGCCGCCCGTAATGGCACCGATTTCTCCGAGATTACAGCCGATCAGGTATTTGGTCGTCGATTTGATATTGTCAAAAATGGTGCGCCCTTCTTCGATGGCAACGACAAGCGATGCGTAATTATCATCCGTGATAATCATGTCGGACGCTTCTTTGGCCACGTCGGTACCCGTAATTCCCATGGCGACGCCGACATCCGCCTGTTTGAGCGCCAGGGCGTCATTGACGCCGTCGCCCGTGACTGCCACGACATGTCCCATTTTCTGGAGCAAACGGACGATGCGATACTTCTGTTCGGGTGTGGTGCGGGCAAAGATGCGGGTCTTTTCCAATGCTTTCATGGCTTCCGCGTCGGAAAGTTTCTCAAATTGGGCGCCCGTGAGTACCTGATCGCCTTTTTGTAACAAGCCGACTTCGGCGCCGATTGCCTGGGCGGTGAGCTCGTTATCTCCCGTGATCATCACGGTTGTAATGCCCGCCCGTTGGGCAAGTTTTACCGCACCCGCAATCTGCGGCCGGGGAGGATCGGCAATACCCACAAATCCCAAAAAGATCAGATCATGTTCCACCTTTTCCCGGGGCTGGTTTTTCCAGGTGATTTCCTTTTTGGCAAGCGCGATCATGCGAAGCCCCTTGGCGGCAAAGGTCCGGAAGGCTTTTTCAATCTTTTTGCGTTCGGTGTCGGAAAGTTCCATGACTTTTCCGCCCGTTTTGTAGCGGTTACATTGCAGAAGTACCGACTCGGGAGCTCCTTTGGTAAAGGCCGTGGTCGTTTTGCCCTGTTGCCACACGACGGTCATCATTTTCACCAGGGAATTGAACGCAAATTCTTCGACGAGTTTGCCGTCATTGCGGAACTCTTCAGGCTGTTTGCCCATATCATGGGAAAATAACAACAGCGATCCTTCCGTCTTGTCGCCGATGACGGTCGGCGGCTCGCCTTTGTAGACGACGGAAAGGCTGGCGTTGTTGCACAGTACGCCGACCTCCAGAAGTTCCGACAGGTGCGCGGGTTGCTTCTTTTGCAGTTCGGCAATTTTGTGCGAAACTCCCGACGCCCATACGTCGGTTACGCGCATGTCATTTTGGGTAAGCGTCCCCGTTTTGTCAGTGGCTATTACCGTGACACTGCCCAACGACTCGATGGCGGATAATTTTCGGAGGATCGCGCGTTGCCTGGCCATGCGTTGGGTACCCACGGCAAGGGTGATTGTGACCACGGCCGGCAGACCCTCGGGGACGGCGGCAACGGCAAGGCTGATGGCGGTAAGAATCGATTCAAACAGCGGGTCCTTTCGAATAAACCCCAAGCCGAAAATAATGCCTGCACACGTGAGTGCGACAACGCCTAACTGTTTGCCCAATACCGCCATTTTCTTCTCCAGCGGCGTTTCTTCGTCCGTGATTTCACCTAGTTTAGTCGCGATCGAGCCGAATTTGGTGCGCATACCCGTTTGAGTAACTTTTGCGGTCGCCCTTCCTTGCGTAACGATCGTGCCCATGTATATCTCGTTATCGGTTGTCGTGTTTTTTTCGACGGGGAGCGATTCACCGGTCAGCGCCGCTTCGTTAAATTCCACATGAAGCGCCTCGATAAGTATGGCGTCTGCGGGGACTTTGTCTCCTTCTTCGAGGAAGATGATATCTCCGGGGACAATATCGGTACTGGGAAGTTCCTTTACCTGATTATCCCGAAGCACTTTCACCACGCCTACCGTCATGCGTTTGAGCGCCGCAAGCGCTTTTTCCGCTTTAAATTCCTGGGCAAATCCCAAGATGGCATTCAGAATAAGGATGGTGAGAATGAGGATACCGTCAAGTTCATCACCCAGAATAAACGAGAGACCCGCCGCACCCATCAGCATGAGGACGAGGATGTTTTTGAACTGGTCAATGAAGATAGAGAGCGGAGAGTGAGCCGACGCCTCGCTTAGCGCGTTTGGGCCGAATTTCGTGAGTAGCTCGGCGGCTTTGGTACTCGAAAGATGTGGCGTACGTATCACGAGATGAAAGATAGTATAGCAAAGTCCGCCGTTACAAGGAAAGGGTTATTTTGTATACCGGAAAATCTTTCCCTCCCAGATCATACTTATACCGTTCGCTTCCCTGAAGGAAGTTGTAGTGCGTGAGTTTCTGCTCGATCGCCCAGGCGATCGTCTTTACTTTTATATACCAGCCTGCGCCCGGATACTGCGGATCAAACCCCGAATTATAGAGGAGTAATGCATCACGAGTCTGAAACGCCAGGGTTACGGCAATGATTTTTTCGCCTGCCGTTAACACAAACTGGCGAAGCGAATCGGGTGCAACAGCGGGGAGTCCCGCAAAAAATTCCGTCACCTCGGTGGTCAAAAATGTCGCTTTATCCGTATCATGCTTCATGAGGAAGATGAGATCGTTGATGCGTATGGCATCGGTTTCCCGTACGGAAAAGGTGAGATCGGTATGCTCCGCTTCAAACTTCTTCATTTTACGGCGCAATTCATGGCGATCCTTGCGATCGAGCGCGGCAAGATACCCTTCATAAGAATCGGGAAGCGTAAGGATCGGTGTCGTGTCTTCTTGTGAGATATCAGCGCCCGGCACGGTACGAAAATACGCAAGCGTCGGGGAGCCTTCGGGGATATTCCGAAGCAAGAGGGACGTTGCTTTTTGTTCCTTGAGTGCAGGAAGGGCTTCTTGCCAGAGCGATAGTTTAGTATCGTCGTCGCCTATGGCGTCAAGATAATCGGCGATTTCCTCTCCCCCCGTAAAGTGAACGATGCCGTCCTTTACGGCAAGCGGAAGGATAACCGATCCTGCAGAATCGGCAACGAGCGAAAGCGTTTCATTCGCCCCAAAGTGGGAATACCAGTGCGCATGCCAGGACAGGGTAGAAAACGGATACGGATTTTTTTCCCGTGCGAGCGCCTTTTCCCACAACGAAGAAATGGTCGGCGTAAATTGCGTAAAAATCTCCATATGTGTATTATAATCCACAGACATGAAAAAGACCGTATTTTGTGTGATAGCGCACCCCGACGATGAAGCGTTCGGTCCGTCGGGAACGATTGCGATTCTTGCCAAGACGTATGACGTGCACGTTATTTGCGTGACGGACGGCGCTTCCGATCCGCGGTTTCACCCGGTCGGCGGCAAAACGCTTGCCGACATGCGGAAAGAAGAGCTCGCCGCATCGGCCAATGCGTTGGGAGTGTCCAAAGTACATATGTTGGGTTTTGCGGACGGCACGCTCAACAATAATACATACCATGCAATAGCCGATGCCCTGCAAAAGCTTGTTGACGCACACAAGCCCTCGCTTCTTATCACCACGGAGCTTCGGGGTGTTTCCGGGCACCTGGATCACGTCGCCGTTGCGATGGTAACAAGCTACGTGTATAGCAAAAATGCCGATATCGATGCGATTTGGTATAACTGCGCCAGCCGCGATGTGAGTGATAGCATGCAGGATTACTTTGTCTTTTTCCCTCCCGGGTTTTTGCGGGAAGAAGTGGATATGGTCGTGGATATCTCGGGCGTATTTACCCAAAAAGTCGCCGCCGCACATTGCCATACCTCACAGCAAAAAGATGTGGATCGCGTGGTGACCCGCTGGATGACTGTCCCCAAGGAAGAATGGTTTTTTGTGACCAAACGTCGGGATGTGGCAATCGCGCGTTAGGTTATCCGCGCTTGGACTTCTTTACCAATTTGGCGATATAGACGATTTCGCGAACCTCACCGTCCTCGCCTTCAATCTCGTTTGTGCCTGAAAGTTTGGCGTATTCGCGCAGATACTCCGACTGGGCGGTAGCCAAGTATTTGTTTTCCTGCGTCATGTCTTTCACTTTTTCCGCGATCTGTTTGGTGGCGGGGTTTTGCATGACGGCGGCCTTTGCTTTGCCCTTCTCCTTATTGGCTTCTTTGGCTTTGTCGGCGGCTTCTTTGTACGTGCTGTCGTTTAGAAGCGCACTTTCGAGCATCTCCTTGTACTTTTTGAGCTCGTTTTTGTTACGGTCAATGACGGTGACCGTATTTTTGATCATGTTTTCAAGCTCAAGCACCGTATCGGCACTCGGGCTATCGGAGGAAACTTCGGGAGCAATAACATCGGCATCCTGTACGGAATCGGGAGAAAGTTGATCATTCATATCCAACTATTTAAAAGCAAAAGTACTCCTTCACGCAAGAGGGGAAACGGTTGATGAAAAGCTTTAAATAGCCTATAATACACAGATGACCATTAGGGAGACCATATTTCAGCCTGCCATATTTCCCGAGCAAACGACACTCGCCGGTGTTGATCGCGCAATAAGAGGTTATACGGGCACGCCGCTTGTACATTGGTATCGCCAGCCGGGGGTGTACACGCTCAACGATCTCAGGTGGAATAATGTCTCGCATAACTGGAAGCTGACGGTCCGAACGGACGGCACGGGATTATTGGAGATTCAACCGACCAGGGAAGACGCGGTGATCGCTCAGCTGGGTATTCCGGGTGAATTTTTGCAGGTCTCGACCGTGTTACGGCGAAAAAGCGCACCGGCGGTACTCCTCGGGTCGCAACATATGCCGGGCGGATCGCGGAACGTCATTTTCAAAATGCTTGAGTACGTGGAAGAGTAAATCGCCGGATTGTTGGTAATTCGGACTCAGTACAATAGAATCAATATATGCGTGGACAAATAAAAGAAGAGGAACCCCTCTGCAAAGACTGCAAAGCGTTTGTCGCGGCCGGCAAGCGCGGGATGCTTCAGTTTCCTGACGGAAGATTTTACTTGGTCACCGGACGCTGTGGCAATGAGCAAAGTCAACTGAAGGGCAAGGATCTCGCCGGGGCTTTTACCGCCTCAACCAACGCGGTGCATCATAAGCTAGCTAACATCACCACTCGAATAACCTGCTTTGTGAGGAAAACCTAAAGCTTCTCTTCTTCTTTTCTTTTGCGTTTCGGTCGAATTGAGCGCTTTTCGTGTTTTTTCCACTCTTTCTCATCTTCGCCCACGGGAAAGCACGGCATGGGGCAGATCATGGAGTCGCCGGGAATTTCGTTGAGATTCGGTCGAGGAATTTCCACTTCATGACCGTCACCCCAATCAAATGTTTTCTTTTTTGTTTCAGTATTGGCACTCATAAGAAATGAAAGGAGATTATACCAATTTGTGGTGTTTTTTGTTACAATTATAGAGTTCTCTTGACCGCCCCCTTCGTCTAGCGGCCTAGGACAACGGGTTTTCAGCCCGTGAATCGCCGGTTCGAATCCGGCAGGGGGTACATACAAAAAAAGCCCGGCATTTGCCGTCTTTCGATTTGAATGGGGTATGAGATTCCTATCGTGCTAACCCTCAGCACGCAACGCTGTTACGACGCCCTGATACACCTCTTCCGGCTGACCGATCGCGCGGACGTGCAACGAGTGCCAACCGTTTTCCCGTATCGCCTTCATACGAAACCCCAGCATGTCATAAAAATGCCCCAGCCGACGTATAACACCCTGGGGCGTATCGTCCTCCCTTGCTCTCGCATTTTCGCCCGACACTAACCTAACGAGGCTTAACCAACCCGGGATTCTGAGTGATACGACGGTCACCGGCATATCTAATTGTGTTTCTTGTAGCAATCGGGGGTAGCCCCGGGTTTCTTCTACGGTTCTAAATGGCCCGTCCAATATAAAGCCGCGGGTTAAGTCCCCCTGAGCAAACCGCCGCCTCATGACGTCAAGCAACATGTATGGCGGAAAATACGCATTTTCCGCAAACATTTTTCTTGCCGCCTCCCCGATTTCCGTGGTGTCATTTTTTGCATATTCACGTAAAAGGTCGCCGGGATACACACGCGGCAATCCGGTTTCTGCGGCCAACCGTTTGGTGATGGTGGATTTTCCCGAGCCTTCGGGACCGATGATTCCGATAATCTTGCCTTCAAATCGTGTCATAGTATTTCGTTTCTTGGCGATTATACGCTCTTGCCGTGAATTTTTCATGTTTTAGGCGACTTGCATTGTGAAGGGTGAAAGTACAGACCTATCCCGATGTGAGAAGAGAAGCGCACCTCCGAAGTGTGTGAGGGTTAGAAGTAGGGAGTAAGGTACCCCGTATATGGCACGCTAAAATTTTTCGCGCACGGAATTGCTTAACTTCGTTCTTTGGCAGTTGCCGATTGGGAATATTTTTCCTTAAGCTCTTCGGCTTGCCGTTCAATAAAAATTCTTCTCCGATGCATTTCTACAATGGGTTTATCCAATCTGCCGAATTTTGAAATCCAATGACGAATGTGTTCACGAATTTCGCGAGCTGATTGCTCGGATATTTTTCTCGGTCGAATAGTCATATATATGTTATGTATTTCTATATAAATTTCCCTTTTGAGTGTTACAGCGAATATTAAATCTTTCAAAATTTTGTTAGCGACGCGTGTATGCGTGTGATTTTTTCCGCCAGGATTTGGCGCCGGTTATGTTAGTAAGCTCCTTCATAACCAACGCATCATTTTCTCTATTGGTGACGGTGCCGATAATTTTCTTACCGGTGAGGCTAACGATCATGCCTGTTTTTCCTTCCCCCGGGACGATACGAATGCTATGGCCTCGTTCATTCGGAAAAAGCGGATCGGTCATGTCAGCGCTTGCCCAATCGTCGCCGGGTATATCAAGTGCACTTATTCTGTCACATTGATTTTCGAGCTTTTCCCGTGCATCACCTTTGCTTCTCCGAGCCATTACATCGTTCCGGAGTCTTCTTATTGCTGAAAGAATTTCTAGCGGTGATGCCATATCGGTGTAAGCGTATAGAAATCGGGTACCGATAGCCGATTATCTCATATCTTCAGCAAGGCGGGATGCCGCAGGTTTTCGCGGATACCGTGCCTTGTCGTGTTTAAGAAGTGATTCCAACCCTTCAATGACGAACGGATACACGAGTTCATGGTGCCGGGCATTTTCATAGAGACGGGTGAGATGTGTACCGTTATTCCGTTTGCGCAGGCGATACCGCATATTTCTTGACCCGTCCGTCCCTCGCAGACTATCCGTTTCTGCCTGGGTAACACCACGACATGCCAATAGCAGAATCTTGAGCTCTTCTAGGGTGTACGCAAAATCACCCGCTTCAATAAGCAGTCGTTTTCCGCCTCGCCCGTTCACGCGGTAACAGCGAATTTCCTTTCCGAGATAGAGCGGAATTCTTGGTTGTGCAGATTCTTTCACGAAGGGCATAGTATATCACAACTATAGGTCTTAATCGAGCGACTTACCACATCTATGAATTTTTTCCGGGGATGCGCTAGTATGGTTGTATATGAAAAATTTTCTGATCATTCTCATCGTATTGGGGGTACTTGGAGGAGCGGGGTATTACGGGTACCAGTACCTTGCCAAGCCCGCGTTTCCGACGCAGGCGACGGAAGAAAGCACGGGTTCCCAAACGGATACGGTGAGCGGGCTCCTTATGCCCGGAAAAGGGGATGATTACAGCTATATATTGCGCACTGATCAGGGAAAGACCGTCGGCATCGCTTCGCAAAAGATCGATCTCTCGGCATATTCCGGAAAGAAAGTGACGATTACGGGGTCCTATTCCGGTAGCACGCTTTATGCCTATACCGTTAGTGAAACGGAGTGAGACGGGGCACTATTAGGCGAAGAGTGACTGTCGGTGCAACGTGTTTGCCAAGGCGTGAAGCAGTTTTGCCCATTTTTGATGATCGGCGATACCACGCTGATATTCTTTCTCCAGCTCGGTGTATTGGGTGCAAAATTGATCAAACGTCGGGCGGAATTTTTCGCGGAGATTTCGCTCGGATAACGCATCGATATTTTTTCGGGTAAGTTTCAAAAATAGCGTGATGTTTGACTGTTGTTGACTGAAGCCCTTCAGTGTCCAATTGCCGATCTGGATAAGATTGCCTGCAATATCCTGGATAATCTCTCGGGAGTTAGTAGGATCGATTGACTGGTGAGGTGTAGATTTAATACTTCTTAGTATAATCGGTTTTCGGAAAATTGTACAGTTAGCTTTTTTTGTCCGAAGGCCAATGGGGGGATAGGTTCGAAGAAAAAAAAGAGAGTATTCTCAACGGATACGTCTTTTCATCAAGACCCCGCAAACATTTCTGTTGCCGCTTTTCGTGCTGTTTCCGTTCGTCGTTTTACAAATGCATCCAGTTTTTTCCCTTTTAATCCCATCGCTTTGCCTTCCAATACAAATTCCGGAGCCGCCCAGTCCAGTACATTTGCCACATGATCGGCGGGCATCGGGGCGACGGAGGGCGCAAGCCTGGGGTGCCCTTGCGGTCGTTTTAACAATAACTTTGCTCTTTCTAACATGGCCATATTATACCATGAATCATGCAAATATGTCCTATAGTTGATTGTTATAGCTTCATTTACTATAATTCGGTGATGGTAATGACCGAAACACCGTCACGCCTTTCCCCCAAAGAACGCATGCGGGTGCGTGACCTCATCGCCAAACAACCGACACTTCCGTTTCTTGAGGTCGGCTATCACTTGCGCAATGAAGCAGAAGCAAAAGATATGTTGGAGCTCCTCGATACCTTTGCGCCGAACCGAATATACGCCGGACTCGCGGGTTGCAGAAAAGCGGGGGTCGTTATCCACTCCGAGCGTCGGCTCAGGATGAAATATCGCGATGCAATGTCGCTTGCAACGATACGGGGTATCCGACGGGAATGGCCGCTTGTTGCAGGACACGTGGACGGCAGGTTGCCGCTTGAACTTCCGACAATCAAACATGAAAAGATTGCCAATAGGCCCGCAAATAGATTTTTTTATGACATCGACCTTGCCGTCATCGATAAGGATGCGACTGAGGCCACGCGTTTTGAAGCAGAAATAGGGACGTTAAGCGGTACAAAAATTGAGTTATTCATCCTTTCACCGCAACGATTGCTTACCGAAGGTCATCCGTTTTATCCGTCCATTTTCTATAATTCACTCCGTCTGCCGTACCCGTATATACGGCATCGAAAAGACGTAAATTTTGACCGTATCTTTGCGGGATGGCGCAAAGAAGGGAGAAAGGCCAATTTGTCCGTCGAAGGACGTTAGGCAACCATATATCCCATACTTGATGCCAGCCGCTTGTATCCCTCCGTCACTTTCCGAATCGGAACAAATGGTGAGACTATTCGCAAATGCGCCGCCAAACCGGCCATTTTGCTATAATCACGGTACCTTGCAAACATTCGTTAACCTTCCACCTCCAATTCAGGAGATAACACGGCGCATTATTTCGCGGAGCAATATGCGCGCCCTGCGACAGCATGCGGAACAGTTGCATGCGCGATATATGCACCGTGAAGCGGGGGATCGTCAGGCATTCGTAAAGAGTCCTGATGATGTCCTGGCGTACCTCTGTCTTCGCTTTCCCGCGACCTATGCTCAGATATACGGCGCGCTTGCTCAGATTAAGGAACGTAACCCCGATTGGAAGCCCGCGCGTATGCTCGATGTCGGTTGCGGCCCGGGAACGGCCATTTGGGCGGCCAAGGAACTTTGGCCGTCTATAGGCATTGCAGTCGGTGTCGACCAAGTACAGCATTTTCTTTCCGTTGCCGATGAGTTTGCCACCGTCTATCGCGAAACCCTGGAGCCAACCTGGGTCAAAGCCTCGTTTCTCAATTGGGTCAATGATGACCAGGATACCAACCGATATGATCTTGTCGTTGTCGCCAGTGTCATAAACGAACTTCCCGGCATGTTAAAAGAGCAGGTGCTCACGCATATCGCGAAAAAGTGCAGTGGCTTACTTCTCATTATTGAGCCGGGAACGAAAGACGGCGTGACGCTTATTGAACGGTTAGCCAAAACGGATGCGATAAAGCTTCCGCTTTTTGCTCCCTATATCGACCAAACATTCGTGAGCGATGAGAAAACGTGGATTCATTTCTCCCAGCGATTTCAGCGGCCGGACTTCATGCGACTCATCCGTCAGAGCATGCGTGATTCTTCGCTTATGGCTTCGGATTGGGAAGAGGCTACCTATGCCTATGTTGCGCGCGGGAGCGTGCCGACGACCGTTTCGCCATGGGGAGTGACGATCGGAAAAGTCGAAAAGTACAAGGGCTATCTTATTGTCCCCGTGCTCACGGCAGAGGGTATTGTCCGTGCCCGTGTGCTGAAACGTCATAAGGACATATACCACGCCGCAAAGGAGCTTCGCTGGGGGGAGTTGCTAAAGGAGCCAATCGTTACATCGTAAGTGCGTTCACCTTCGGATGCTGTTGCATCGCGCGGATATAGTCTCCCGTAAGCGGGCAATCCTCCGGACGCATCCCTTCAGGACTCGCCATGCCGGTGAGTGTGACGGTACTCACTCCCGGGTGATCAACAAGCGCCATAAAATTTTTGTATCGTTCCGTCAGGTTCAGGTAATCTCCTATGCGTGCCGGCCGGTCGCGGCTTGCGATAACGCGCCGAAAACAATCCTGAATGGCACGGGCGGCCATATGAAGCTCGACCCGATAGCCAATGCGATTGACACGATGCACCATTTTTTTCCACCAGTCGAGGTGGCGTAGCGATGTTTCACAAAGTACGGATAACCGCTTCCCCAGCGCGACATTGAAAGCAAGATCGGAAAGATCGGCGACTTCACGACTGGTTCGCATGACATGCGTATGATTGGATGCATCAAAGTCATCCATAAGATACGGACGCACCGCATCGGGATCACTCACATAGATCGGCTCGGTGTTTTTGTAGAGTGCGCGAAGTTTTTCGGATTTCCCCGCACCGAACGGTCCCATGACTATCCGCAAAACGGGAAAATGGCTTGGCCGGATGCCCTGCTGGCTGGCATGCACGTACTCCCAATGCAACTGACGTCGCTCCGGGGTATATCGACCCGCGGGATCAGTCGTGAGGGTCTTTGTGTCCGGTTGTTGTTCCGCAGGTTCAATGCGGCGATGCGATTCGGCTTCAATCCGTTGCAGTTCATCGATGTTTCCCGATCCGAACGCTTCGTAGGCACGAAAATAGTGCGGCAACGTCAGTCGCATATGGCGCAGCTTACCGACGGTTCTGTCTTTCGCTTGTGCCAAAATGAGTGCCGAAGTCTCAAGATCGGTTTCCGGTGCCGATAATGCATCCCGATGAATTGAAGGCATCCACAGCATATGTGCGGCGAGTGAACGCAACGGGGGAGTCAACCACTTCGTGTCACCTTTGCCGCGCATGACGTCTGCAACGGGAGGAATGGCACAAAGTTGAGAATATTCGTGATGCATAGAGATACCCGACAGCGTCGGGGGAAGGGGTAATTTTACCACAATATATGTGATGTATCGAACAATATGATACTCATGCTTGACCGCGGTAGTTGACTGTGCCATCGTACGATCATATGAAAGAAAAAACGACAGCCACCGCGGCCGACAATACCAATAGCATTCTCACCCTCTTATTGCTCTTTTTCGTGTATCCTATCGGGGTTGTCGTCATGTGGTTGTGGACGTCATGGGCAAAGTGGGTAAAAATCCTGGTCACCCTTCCCGTAATCCTTATCATCCTTTTCGGGGTGCTTTTCGGGATCGGTGCTACCCTTAACGTAGGAGAACAGGTCAAAAAGGCAGAGTGCGTCAAACAGTGCGAGAACTCGGCACTCAAGGAAACATGTCAGTCCCAATGCATGGGGAGTCTGAATGCTCCTCCTTCCTACGAAGGAACTCCGCTCGAGTGAACAAGTTTAGCGGAAAAACCTTCTTCGTTTAGGACGTAGCTTTTGCAGCTGTTCCGAGGTGTACGCAAAGATTGAAGGATATACGTCATATTGTTCGGCTTCGATGGTGTCTTTGTCTCCATAGCCTTCTTTCGGCGGGAGAAAACACTGATCCCGTTCTTTTTTGACGCTGCAACTTTTGCATACCTCGTCATTACGGACATCCCGATACCCGAGTATCCGTACCCGTTGCGCAGGGTTTCTCATACGATCCAAAATCCGCACGGATTCTTCGATGACGTTTTCATCATACCCGTTCCTTTCCAAGAACTGACGCAGATCATCGTCGCTTCGTCCCTCCTGTATCCACTGGGCAAAATTAAGGGCATGATGGACACGGAGCCGTATGGGGCGATTTCCTTGCATAGGTTATTCCTCCAGTACGGAGCGGGGCACAAATACTCTTTTTTGGGGGAGTGAAAGATGCCAGGCAGAGAAGATAATAGCCGTTCGGTCAAGCCGTACCTCCATTCCCGCCCGTTCGTCGGGTGGTCCAAACAGCGGACAGGGAGCCAGTGCGCGAAACACGAGGCGGGCGCCAGGCAACACCTCTTCAAGTGGTTGCGTGGTTATGGTACATAGCTTTCGGGGCACAATGGTGCGTTCTGACATTCAAGGATTGTACTATAGGGCATGTATAAAGGGAAGTGCTTGCGGCGGTAAGCGGGATTTGTATAATCGATCTATGGGAAGTATCGTCGAATTAAATGACACGCTCCAAATTTCCAAAGCCCAGGGTTTTCCCGACATGCTGGATATAACAACGCATGTGAAGCACCCTTTTACGCTCAAAGACGTTGCCGGAAAAGTCTTTACGTTTCAAAAAAAAGCCAATATTCGCCTCTATCATGCTCCGCCGGTGCGCAATTTTCTTGTGGAAAATGTTGACGGGAAATGGATTTACTGGGGACTCGTTCACATCCTCGAAGTGACGCACGATTACCAAAACAAAATGACGTCGGGGAAATTCGTCATTATCTATCTCAATACGCCGGAGGAGATGAAACAGGCGCATCATTTGATCGATCAGAACCCGGATACCGCCTATTTTGGTTGATATCAGGCTCCGGGTTGTATTTTTTCGCAAAAAATATTACTATCGGTCTGCGATATGAGCATTGAGTCTCGTAGGCCTACGCAACCACCGCCGTACGAACACGACCCCCATGCCTCAACCGGGGAACGTTTTCACTCCCCAAAAAGTCAGGAAATCATTGAACCGCCGCTGGTGTTACGGGATATCACCATGCAGGAAATTTTTGACCGGTTTGATACGCACTGGAATGCGGAAACGGTGAGGGTGAATATCGCAGGGGACGGTGACAGTATTGATATCCCCGATGCCTGGCACGGGGCAAAAAAATACGGCAGGCCGAACAAAGGCGATGCCGAAGTGCTCTTCGGCCCGCTTCTCGTTGAATCGATTGAGGGAACCAAGCTTCCCGCCGACCGGTTTGTCGAAGGGCTCAAAGCCCTCAATTTCACTTGTGAGGACGGGTACGGCAAGGAACTCACGGATGCCCAAGCCGTTGCCGCAATTTCGTCTGATGCGTCTTGCCAGACGCTGTCGGGCGAGGAAGAAATTCCCGTCATGCGGGCAATCAAAAATGACGCTCAGGGCAAAATAATCATTGAAATCCGTAATGGCTCGATGTCTCCCGTGATGCGTGAGCTCACCACGATCGGCAACGATCCCGTCATAGACGCGGATAAGAAGGCTCGGTATCGCAAAGCGGTAAGTGACTGCTTGGGAGGATTCTTCACCAAAGGGGCAACCGCAGTACGGAAGCGACTTCGGTTATATGAGTACAAACGGTTAACCCGGTTCGATGACTGTTTGGCATCGGGGGCGACCATTTTCGGAGACCAGGAAGTTGATGATCTGATGGGTCGAACGCGCAAACAAACACTTGAAGAAATCCGTGTCGCCGTGGCCTCGACGCAGGGCATCACCATGGCGGTAAAACGCGCGCTTGACCGTCAGGTGCCGACCCTTATTCGGGTGGGAGCGCTGGCCTACGGTTTGGGGAGCAAAGCGATCGGCACGAATTATCTTATCAATACCCAGCCCGAAATGGCCGCACTCGGCAGATTTACCGTGGGTGATATGGGCGACAAACTTTCGACCGGCCGCGAAGGCCGTATCAATCCGCACGTGCGCATTTACGGCGCAGGCAAAAACGAAACGCGCATTTACTTGGGCGGCGGACTCGCCATGCTGGAGCTTTGGGAAGATAAAATCCGTGAGAAGAACAAAGAGCCCGACGCCGTCGTCTGTGTGTTACAGGCCTCCCGTATCAATCCGCCGCCCGAACAGGACGGAGAAATCCATGATTGGGGCGTGTTGCTGAAGGGAAAGAAGCTTCCGTTTTATGATCCGACCATTTAGCCCGTCGCTTCGGTTCATTTCCCCCGTATAGCCTCTGCAAATGGTACAATACGTGCATGTTGGTCGATACCGTACGATTAGTCGTGAAGGCGGGAGATGGGGGCAACGGCGCCGCCACGTTTGCCAGTGCTCCGGGGAAAGCCCGCGGAGGACCCGACGGTGGTAACGGCGGTCGCGGCGGTGATATATATTTTCAGGCGTCACCGAATATTACCGATCTCCGCGAATTCCGCTATAAAAAAAAGATTGTGGGAGAAAACGGGGGACACGGCACCAAACACAACGGATTCGGCAAAAACGGTGCTTCCAAGACGACGCTTGTGCCGCTCGGCACGCAAATTACCGATGAAGCTACGGGAAGCGTCATCTCATTGGAAACAGTCGATGCTCCCGTATGTATCGCCAAAGGCGGGAGAGGCGGATTCGGTAACGTAAAATTTAAATCATCCACGCATCAGGCACCAACGAGGCGAGAGCTGGGAGAACCGGGCGAGCGGAAAAATCTTCTCTTGGAACTTCGGCTGATTGCCAAAGTCGGTTTGATCGGATTGCCGAACGCGGGCAAGAGCAGTCTGCTTGCCGCGTTAACAAACGCCACCCCGGCAATAGGGGCATACCCGTTTACCACTCTGGAGCCGAGTCTCGGTATGTACGGCACCCATCCGATCGCCGATATTCCCGGGCTTATCGAGGGTGCTTCTCGCGGCGTCGGGCTAGGAATCAAATTTCTTCGTCATATAGAAAAAACGTCCATGCTTATCCACTGCATCGACATTAGTGCCGCCGATCCGCTCAAGGACTATTTGACGGTTCGGGAGGAATTTCGCGCATTCAATCCCGCCCTGCTTGAAAAGCCGGAAATTATTTTTCTCAATAAAACGGATCTGGTTGACGAAAAACGCGTGAGTGAGATACGGGAACTTTTCCGGAAGCGTGCCGTTGCCGTTTTTGCGGGTTCTGCGTATGTGGCGGAATCCCTCGGTGAGCTCAAAACGTTCCTTACCGACCGCCTTGCTTCGGAGTAACCTTCCTGATCGCCGCTTCATCTGCTATACTCTCCCTAGAAAGGAGAACACCATGAACGGCACTGTCAAAACAAAAACAGACAGAGGATTTGGCTTCATTGCCCGAGAAGGGGAAGCGAAAGACCTGTTTTTTCATTCCAAGGATTTAGTCGGCGTCACGTTTGATGAAATCCAAGTGGGTGATCAAGTGACATTCGAAGTTGTGGATGGCCCCAAAGGACCTTCCGCCAAGAATGTAAAACGCGTATAACGCAACTACCTCGCTCTGCGAGGGAAAAAGTCCCGCGAAAGCGGGGCTTTTTTGTGGCTATGAACGCTTTCCCGTCAGCATGCCCGTCAGATATTCTTCGACAAACCATTTGATACGGCGTTCAGCCGTATTGCAAAGGAGTGTTATGCCAAGTGTCCAGGCGGAAGGCAGCGGACGACGATCCGGAAGTATGCCGTGGACGGGATCATGGATACCGCGTTCGCGAAAACGCGGCAACAGTACCCTTGCACGAACGCCGTTTCGATACCAACGCGGGTGATACCAACGGATCGCGCGCTGTTCTGATGCATTGGCTGCCATCGGTGTACAAAGAATACTCTACGTAAAGTATACAGGAGGGGAAATGGAAAAAGAACTACTCGATGAAGGTGAGGGCAATACCCCGCTTGTTTGCCCGCCCGGTCCGACCGATGCGATGGATGTAGTCTTCCAGCGTTTCGGGAAGGTCATAATTAATCACATGAGAGACATCGGGAATATCGAGCCCGCGGCTCGCTACATCGGTGGCAAGCAACACTTGTATCCTGTTTTGCTTGAACTGCTCAAGGACATATTGCCGCTGATTTTGGCGTTTGTTTCCGTGGATGGCACTTGCCCGGAAGCCGCGCCGTTCCAGTTCATCGGATAGCTTCTGTACGCCCCATTTGGTACGTCCGAAGATTAATACTTTATCAAACTCCTTTTTGTTAAGAAGATCATGCAGGACTTCGATTTTGGGAACCTCGCGGGTGATGCGCACGGCTTCCTGTCGTATGGTGACGGCCGTATCTTCTTTTTTCACCGATACGTGCACGGGATCTTTAACAAAATCGGTGAGTATCTCGCCGACTTTACCAGAGATAGTGGCGGAGAAAAATAACGACTGGCGCTTTTCGGGGAGCAGCGAGATAAAGTATTTGATCTCATTGATAAACCCGATGTCCACCATGCGATCCGCTTCATCCAATACCACATTGGCAAAATCAGAAAGCCTGACAAATCCCGCACCGATGAAATCTTTGAGTCTTCCCGGCGTGGCAACCACCAGGTGAGGCGTATTTCGCAGATCCTGCCGTTGGCGCCACTCGTTGGCGCCTCCGATAAGCATGGCGCTTCGAAGTCCAATGCGTCGCGCGAGCTCCCGGAATTCCTGGGTAATTTGTACTGCCAGTTCACGGGTGGGCGCGATGACGAGCGTGCGTTCGTTTCGGGTTGCCGTCATTTTTTGGATAAGGGGGATCAAAAATGCGGCAGTTTTTCCCGTACCTGTATTGGCGGTGCCGATGACATCCCTGCCCGCGAGAATCACGGGGATCGCTTTGTCCTGGATGGGAGTGGGAGTAAGAAATCCTTTTTCCGTGATGGCATCCGCAAGCCGGGGATCGAGCGCAAAATCAGCGAATGTGTGGGTGATGGCCTCGGGCTCAAAGATCACGGTCTCCGCACGGGTTTGACTCCGTTCAATGACGGAAAGGATCACGTGTTTGGGTACCGTACGCATATGCCTTCCGCCGCGGTTATCACTGCTCCCGCCGGGCCCGCGACTGCGACCGCCGCGAAAATTGCCTGAAGGACGAAATGATCGGATATTTTTCTTATACATATAGGGAAAACCGTATTGAAACAAAATAACTGCTTATGTCATGAAAAAAACCTGAAAAGGGGAAAAGACGCGGATAATAAAAAAATAGCTTGGGGCGTTTTTTCTCTCAACTTCTCAAACTGTCAACTCGATAAGCAGATGTATTGTTTCAATACAAACTGCAGATTACAGTATAGCAGAATGTAAGATAAATAGCAATTTCATGGCTATTTTGCTACCATTCGGCTATGGCTACCGAAAAAACATATCCCAAGGGAACAGTATTTAGCGGCAATCATGGAGAGGCCGCGGCTTTTGCCCGTGAAAAAGTAGCGTCCGGGGAATGGACTTCGGAAGAAGCTTTGGCTTTCACTGAACGTGTGTACAGACAGACCATGTTGGATCAACTCATGGGCGTGCCTCAGGCAGAGGTGCCGGAAGAACTACCTGAACATAGGGCAATATTCACCAATCCATTAAAAGGAATAATCAAAAAGAAACCGAAGGTGTAATGGATTCCGCAAAACTTCCTTCATAAACTATATTTCTTCCCCCGTAGTGTCGTACACTGGAACCAGTGTATGCTGTTTCGTGCTCAAAAATTACGTCGTGGATTTACCCTTCTTGAGCTTCTTATAGCGATAACGCTCTTCGGTGCGATAACCTCATTGTTGCTGGTCGCCATTAATCCGTTTGAGCAGGTAAGAAAAGGTACGGATACGGTTCGTCGTACGGTGGCCGCCGACATGTATAGTGCCGTCACCAACCTTTCGATTAAAAGCGGCAATTATCCTTGGAAAAGCAATCTAAATGGTGTGACATTGGCAAGCACCGAGGGTGAACAGGCGATTGCCGCGCTCATTGCCGCGGGGGAGTTATCGCAGGCATTTACCAAAGTTTCCCGAAATGATCTTGCCAAAATAACCCTTACCGCATCGACCGACGGATCCGTTTTGCGGCTTTGTTTTATCCCGGAGTCAAAAATCCTGAAAAATGATGTCGCAACCGCGTATGACCGCTACGGCAACAGTGCGGCAACCTGTCCTCCCGAGGGGTGTTACTACTGTATGACTAACAATGCGACCACCGTCATTGCCGACGCTCCGGTTTCCGGCGGCGGCGTGGGCGGTTCGGGTACGGAAAACGTTACGGTACCGATTACTCCCACCGCAACCCCGGTACCCGTGCTTCCGACGTCGGCACCCACCGTTACCCCAACGCCGACCGTTATGGTCACTCCCACCGTAGCGCCGACGCCGACGGCTACGCCCATGCCCGTCGGTGCTCCGATCACGAAAAAAGTGTATCTTGTCGTGTACAATCCGCAGTTATCCGCGGCATTCGGTCCGAATCAGAATCACCTCAGTTTCTACGGCTCCAATGATCCGTACGCGCTCACCAACGAGGCGATCGCGTGGTTTAAGTCACTTACCAACGGACGAGTCAATTATGTGCTGACCAAACAAACGGTGCTCAATAAGTACCCGACGCTCACGGACGGTTTTGCCTACACCGATACGACGTATCATTCCATGATTACGGGTACTACCCCCGTCCACGAACCGGTGTGGGCGAACTATAACACCATCCTCAATGAAACCCAGGCGTGTGAAGCGTTTAATGCGGGAGAAATTGATGAGCTCTGGTTGTTCGGCGGGTCATGGTTCGGATTTTATGAATCACGACTTGCCGGTACCGGTGCCTTCTGGTACAACGCACCGATTGTGACGGGGACAAGTTGCGCCAAGCCGCTGCCGATCATGGGGTATAACTTTGAGCGGGGGCTTGCGGAGATGATTCACGACTTCGGCCATCGTGCCGAATACACCATGCTCAAAGTCTATACATCGTGGGCGAGAAGCCGTATTTATACGAACTTTGACCGATTTGCCCTGGTACAGGCAAAAGCGACCAGCTACGCGTTTAGCGGATGCGGCACCACGCACTTTCCGCCGAATGCCCCGGTTGATTATGACTATTCGAACATGGCGGTAAAACTCACCATGTGTGACGACTTTTATAACTATCCTGAGTTGGCGCCCGTTGCCGATATTGTGGCGGAGACGATCGATTGCCGTACCTGGAATTGTACGGATATCGGTTTTTTCGGCTATTGGTTCTCGCACTTGCCGCAATTTGCCGGAACTGCTCCCGACGGAAAACGTAACGACTGGTGGGACTATCTGTTAAATCCCAGCAAAGCGCTGTAAGCTAGAGATATGAATACCCTCCCGTTAGCTCCGACGCCCAACACTTCCGACGGGGCTCCGGTGGCAAATGAAAGGAACGGTAAAAAAGCGAAAACAATCGCGATATTTTTGGCGTTGTATGCCGTGGGGTTGGCGGCAATTATCGGGATCGTGCTATCACGCAGGAACACCCCCGCCTCTCAGGCGCCCGTAGCAAACACCGAACATGTCGTGATTCCCAAACCGACATCCGCGCCGCTTTGCCCGGAGGCTGCTATTGCCTACACGTATCAGGAAGCAACGGCCGATCCGTCGGGTACCTGTGCACTCTATCTTTCCCCGCGTTCGGAGGGAGAAGGGGGAGAGACGCAGGGGGAAGTAGTCATGGACGAGCCGAGAACGGGAAGCGCCATCGGTGCATTACCCTCCGATATCGCCGATATAAAAAATCTTAAGGTTCTGCAGGCCAATCGGAACGATCTCGTCAGTGTGCCTTCGACATTGCACCTGCTCCAGAGTCTGACGCATGTGTCGCTTTCCACCAATAACTTCCGCGTTATCCCTCCTGATATTTTGGCGCTGCAAAATCTCATAGCACTAGATATGAGCAGGAACATGATCGTTACCGTTCCCGCAGCCATCGGTTCACTCACCAAACTGGAACATCTTTTCCTGTATGGGAACCGTATTACGGCGCTTCCGGAAGAAATAGGACAACTTTCCTCACTGACGGTTTTACAGCTTTCGGAAAATCGCCTCACCAGACTCCCCGATAGCATACGGAATCTTACCAATCTTACCGATTTGTATCTTGAAAAGAACCCGCTGGAAGCGGGAGAGCCGGAGCGTTTACGCTCATTGCTTCCGCAGACCACGGTACACTATTAGACACCGTTCTATTTTCGGGTATATTTCGTATAATTTGCTATAGTTCTATCCAGTTGACCGCCTCTATTTTCGGGTTTATTATGGTTTTGTTATGCCGGAAACCATCAATGAACCCGTATCCGTAACGCTTTGGAGTAATCATAAAACCCGAAAAGTGCTCCCCTACAGCATCTACTGGAAAGGACGGCACTACCGCATTACCACCATAGGATTACATCACACCGTTTGGGAAGGCAGACGGTTGTTCCATATCTTTTCGGTCAGCGACGGCAATACGTTCTTTAAACTCGTCATGGATAGTGAAAGTTTGGCGTGGACGCTTGTCGAAGTGGAAACGAGCGTGCATTAACCGATATGGATTTTAACCCGATAGCGCCGCGTGTCATGCATGTTGACATCAACTCATGTTTTGCCACGGTGGAACAACAGGCAAACCCGCTCCTTCGGCATAAACCCGTCGTGGTGGCGGCCTATGTCAAAGACTACGGGTGTATTTTGGCCGCCTCCCGCGAAGCAAAAGTATTGGGGATCAAAACAGGGATGTATGTGGGGGAAGCCAAAAAGATATACCCCCGGGTGGTGGTGTTACCCCCCGATCCGCCGAAATACCGTATCGTGAACCGAAAACTGTTGGGACTGTTGCAGTCGTACACTGCAGATATACGCGTCGAATCAATTGATGAAATGGTCATGGGATTAAACGGCGCTCCCATCCTGATGACGCATACGATGGAAGAAGTCGCCCGCGACATCAAATCGCGGATAAAAAATGAAATCGGGGAGTGGATCACGGTTTCGTGCGGGATTGCCCCTAACCGATATCTTGCCAAGGTTGCCTCGGGACTGCAAAAGCCTGACGGACTGGTCACCATTACCCGCGAAAATATTATTGCTACGTTTTCGCGGATGCAGCTCACCGATTTCTGCGGGATCAAAGCGGGCAACAGCAACCGGCTTATTGCCGCGGGAATCACCACCCCGCTCGCGTTGTATCGGGCAAGCGCGATTACCCTTAAACGCGCGTTCCGTTCGGTGGTGGGACTGCATTGGTGGCTGAGGCTTCACGGGTATGAAGACGGCGGCAGATACAAAGCATTCGGCAGTAGTGAGGAAGAAGATCAAAAAAGTTTCGGACAATCCTATGTGTTGGGAACCGCGCGGGGTACCCGCGACGCACGGCTTTGGCAGATACTTGCCCAACTCACCATGAAAATGGCAAGAAGACTCCGCAAAGACGGGTTTTGCGCCTACGGGGTAGGAGTGTCCGCCATGTTTTCCGATCACACGCATTGGCATACCCAGGAAAAGAAGTCGTTTGCCCTGAGTGCGGATCTTGAGTTTTATACCGAAATGCGCCGGATGCTTACTCACGCACCCGAAAAGGACGTCAAGATGCTTGCCGTGTATTGTTATGCGTTACACCGAAACGACAGTACCCAGGTTTCGCTCTTTCCGGAAGAAAACAAAAAACTGCTTATTACCCATGCCGTGGATGCCATTCAGGATAGGTTCGGGGATTTTGCCATCTATCCCGCGCGTATGGCAAATATGGAGCAACGGGTGTTGGATAGAATTTCGTTCGGCGGGGTGCAGGGACTGCCGGAGGTGCCGTTCACCGAACGGATTTTGCATGAACAAGCGTCTTGACACCTCCTACGGGAAAAGAGTACCTTGGTCAGTAAGTTAATAAATCAAGAGTGGTGGGGAGAGATCTCGCTCTGTGAACCATCCGGCAACCGAGGGAATGTACCTGCGGTGCCCCAACGAGTCCTCGCTTTGCGGGGAATGATTTGCCAAACAGTAGGGAAAAAACCTCACCCCGCTTGGCGGGGTATTTTGTTTCACTTCGTTTGGCAGGAAAGGCGAGTTATGAAAACAACGACCCACTTTACCTCGGAATCCGTGGCGTCCGGGCATCCCGACAAAATCTGTGACCAGGTATCGGATGCGATTGTGGATGCCGCACTTGCGGTTGATCCCAAGGCACGGGTAGCGGTGGAAACGCTCGTCACGACCGACCGAATCGTGCTTGCGGGCGAAGTCACCTGTACGAAAAAACTCGATTACGAAAAAATAGCCCGAAAAACGATAAAGAGCCTGGGGTACACCAACAAAGCGTTCGGATTTTGGTATAAATCCCCGATATCGGTCTATATCCACGAACAGTCGCCCGATATCGCAGGCGGGGTGGATGAAGGAGGAGCGGGCGATCAGGGCATGATGTTCGGCTACGCGACCAATGAAACGCCCGAATATATGCCGCTTCCGCTTGTGCTGTCGCATCGGCTGGTCGAAAAGATGGACGAAGCACGCGAAAAGAACGTGTTGCCGTTTCTTCGTCCCGACGGCAAAAGCGAAGTGAAGGTGCGATACGAAAACAACAAGCCGGTTGCGGTTGAACGGATCGTGCTGGCCGTTCCCCACGACCCGAAAATCACCAATGCGGAACTCAAAAAGAAATTGTACGAGAAAGTGATAAAGCCCGTCATGAAAAGGTATAAGCTTAATCCGCCTCCCCTTGATGATGTCATCGTCAATGGAAGCAAGGGAAAGTGGGAAATAGGCGGGCCTGCCTCCGATACCGGGGTGACGGGAAGAAAGATCATCGTCGATACCTACGGCGGATTTTCCCGTCACGGCGGCGGAGCATTTTCCGGCAAGGATCCGACGAAAGTGGATCGAAGCGGTGCCTATGCCGCCCGTTTTATCGCCAAAAACATCGTTGCCCACGGACTCGCTGATCGGGTGGAAGTACGGGTGGCGTATGTCATCGGTCAACGGGAGCCGCTCGGGAAAGCCATCGATACCTTCGGCACCGAGAAGAAATCGCTTGCCGACATTGAAGCATTTGCGTGGCAGCTCCTTGACATGTCGGTGCCGGGTATTCTTTCGCGGCTTAAATTGCGTCGACCGATATACAGGAAAACCGCCCGCTACGGGCACTTCGGGCGTGCTGGTTTCCCATGGGAGGAAGTTGTAAAATAACCGTCTCCTTCGGGAGAGTATGACGATACGCACCTTCGGCAAAGAAACGGCAAAATATGCGGGATGTTTCTGTCCCGCGTGTTTTGCCTCGCTTGAGCAGCAGAAAAGAACGCAGTTTGTGCGGACAATTCTCCCGAGAATCCCGTTTGGACAGGGAGCTACCGAGGAGATCACCCGATTAGCAGGGGAGCACGATGCCGCAAAACCGACGCACGAGATTATTGTATGGCGATTTGATGACACGCATCCTATTGACGTTCGCATCGTTCGCATGTTGAAAAAATATAAAGTTCCCGTAACGCATGTTGATTTTTCCCGAAACACGTATGAAACATGATAGAATGAGTGCCGATGGAAATGTCTCGGCCACTTGCTGACGCGTTACGACCTCACACCTTGGACGAAATTATCGGACAAGATCACCTTGTCGGCAAAGACGGGATAATCCGAAAATTTCTCGCGAAGGGCTTTCTTCCCTCGATGGTATTGTGGGGTCCTCCCGGAAGCGGCAAAACCTCGCTCGCCCAATTGTTAGCAACCCTCACGGATGCGCATTTCGTAGCGGAATCGGCTGTGACGACATCGCTTGCCACGGTACGGGGCATTATCGCCGAGGCGGCCGAGCGCCTCAAAACGGGCAGGCGCACCGTACTCTTTATTGATGAAATACACCGCTTTAACAAAGCACAGCAAGACGCGCTTCTTCCGCATGTCGAGAAAGGCACCGTCATTTTTATCGGCGCCACGACCGAAAATCCTTCGTTTGAAGTGATCAGCCCGTTGTTGTCCCGTCTGCGGGTACTCGTCCTCCAGCAGTTGTCGGAAGACGCGTTGCGGCGTATTACCGAGCGCGGGCTTTCGTACTGTAAGAAAACGATAACACCCGATGCGGAAAAATTTCTTTGGGAAGTGGCAAACGGTGACGGGCGGGCACTCCTGACCACGCTCGAAATAGCAGCCCAAATCTCCAAAGGGAAACAACTCACGCTTAAAACGATCGAGGAAGCGGCGCAACGGAAGACGCTCCACTATGATAAAGGTGCCGAGGAACATTACAACACGATAAGCGCGTTTATAAAATCCATGCGCGCAAGCGATCCCGATGCGGCATTGTATTACTTGGCGCGTATGGTTGAAGCGGGAGAGGATCCGCTGTTTATTGCACGGCGCATGGTCATTTTTGCGTCGGAAGATATAGGGGTAGCCCAACCCACCGCGCTGGTTGTCGCGAATGCCGTCTTTGATGCCTGCAATAAAATCGGCTACCCGGAATGTCAGGAAAATCTTGCCCACGGTGTCGTGTATTTATCCCTCGCAAAAAAAGACCGAAGCGCGTATGATGCATACTTTGCCGCTCTTGCTGACGTCAAAAAATACGGTAACCTTCCGATTCCGCTGGTTATCCGTAACGCGCCGACCAAACTGATGAAGGACATAGGCTACGGCAAAGGGTATCAGGCATACACAAAGGAAAGTCTGCTTCCCGACACCTTAAAAGGAAAGAAATATCTTAAATGATTATGGTAAAAGAAGTATCCGCAGGAGGACTCATTTTTTGTAAAAGCAGGAAGGGACTGCATCTTCTTGTGATGAAGGATCGAAAGGGGTTATGGACGTTTCCCAAGGGAAAGATTGAACCTGGCGAAGATCTGGAAACAACCGCCGTTCGAGAAATAGCCGAAGAGGTGGGAATGCGTAACCTCACTCTTGTGGGAGCACTGTCTCCCGCTTCCTATTGGTATTTCCGCAGGCTTCCCATCCGAAAAACGGTGCATTTTTACGTGTTTGTCGCAAACTCCATGCAAAAGCCGGTGGTACAAACGGAGGAGGGAATCACCGATGCAACATGGATACCGGTAGATGAGGCGAAAAAATGCATCGGGTATCCGAAAACGAATCTCCCGCTTATCGTTGAAGCAGTAAAAAAAATGGGGTCATCCGTATAATCCTATGCTTACGCTTATTCACGGCGATCATCTTACCGCATCACGCTCTAAACTTACGGAGCTTAAAGCGGCGGCACAAGACAAGGAACTCCGCGAGCTTCCGGGGAAAAAACTCGATCCGAACGCGTTGGTACAGGCGCTTGAGTCTTCCTCCATGTTCGGCGGAGATACGCTTGTTATTATCGAGGGTTTCATCAGTAACGCCAAGAAGCGGGAGAAACTGTTCGGTACCCTGCTTGCGCAAATTCTTGCAGCATCAAAACATACGGATATCATTCTGTATGAGGATAAAGAAGTTGAAAAGGGAACCCTTGCCAAGATCGGGACAAACGCCCGTACGTTTCTTTTTAAACTCCCCACCGTTATCTTCCAGTTTTTGGACAGCATCATGCCGGGCAACGCCAAAACGTCGCTCACCCTCCTCGCACAGGTGATTTCCCAGGAAGTGCCCGAAGTCGTGTTTGCGTTACTGGTACGACGCGTACGGCACCTCATGATGCTAAAGGATCGCGTGACCCCTCCCGGTATGCAATCGTGGCAGGCGGGTCGCTTGACTTCACAGGCGCAACATTTTACGATGGAACAACTCGTCGTTATGCATACATCGCTGTTGGATATCGACACTGCCATCAAAACGGGAACTTCTCCGTTTGTTTTAACCCAACGTATCGAACAATTATTGATTTCTCTATAAGGAGGTTTTATGAACGCTATTCCTGATCATGTGTTTCGTGGGTATGACTTGCGCGGTTTGGTGGGAAGTGAA
>CAYUZE010000003.1:0-76374 GCA_964449585.1 uncultured Gammaproteobacteria bacterium
GCACGCCAGGTATCATCATGCATTCGCTTCGCTCGCGTATGCCGATGTCTTTGATTATCCCCTTACCAAAGAGGAACTTTCGTTATGGCTCATCAAGCGACGGACAATTCCCCCGGGATTTTTTCGCTATGTGCGTGTACGGGGTGAGTTTGTCGCCCTTCCCAACCGAGAAGCCATAGTTCCCCTCAGAAAAAAACGGCGGCAATATGCCCAAGCAAAATGGCAATTCATCCGACGCGTCGCTCGGGTATTTCGTTTGATTCCCACCGTAACGCTTTTGGGTGTTACCGGCGGACTTTCGATGGACAACGTGCGGCAAGATGATGACATTGATTTGTTTTTCATCGTTCGCCCCGGGACGTTATGGCTGACAAGACTCGCGGTGACGGTGCTTGCCGAGGTGCTTGGGATACGAAGACGCCCGCAGGACACGTCGGTAGCCGACAAGGTGTGTATGAATATGTTCATGGAGGAAGGGGCGCTTGCGCTTCCCCGAGGGGAGCGGGATTTGTTTAGTGCCCATGAGGTGCTTCAGATGGTGCCGCTGTGGGAGCGGGGTGACAGCTACCGGCACATGCTTATGAGTAACCGCTGGGCGGCTGACTATCTTCCCAATGTCTGGCAAAAGAGAACGGAAGATATGCCCCGCTCGGTAAAAAATGCCGCGGGCATCGCCTGGTGGCGACCGCTTACGATTTTGGAACCTATAGCAAAAGTTGCCCAGTTGCATTACATGCAAAAGAGGCGTACAAATGAAGTGATCCGACACGGCATGATTCGCTTTCATCCGTCGGATGCCCGTTATTGGGTACGGGAGAAGTTGTCGTCCCGTTTTCAGCACTGGCACATCCCCCTTGACAACTTTTTTTATCACCGATAAAATAGCACTCACTTCGAAAGACTGCTAGTATTTTATACAAAACGCTAGTCATTAATATTTTTTAAAAAGGAGGTAGTTATGGCAAAACAAACCATCACACCGTTATTTGATAATGTCCTCATCAAGCCTTTGGAGGCAGAACAAAAACTTCCCTCCGGGATAATTCTTCCCGATAGTGCAAAAGAAAAACCCCAAGTCGGAGAAGTCATGGCGGTAGGTCCGGGCACCGACGGATGCGACTGCGGTGACAAAGAGTGCGGCAAAAGCACCATGGTCGTGAAAGTCGGACAGAAAGTCATGTACAAAAAATGGGGCGGCAACGAGATTAAAGTGGACGGCAAAGAGTGGACCATCGTCGAACAAAAAGATATTTTGGCTATCGTCGAATAATAAATCTTATTTATAGGAGGTATCTATGGCTAAACAACTAAAATTTTCTGAAGATGCACGACAGTCGCTTATCCGCGGCGTCAATATTTTGGCAAAAGCAGTCGTTACCACCTTGGGACCCAAGGGGCGCAACGTCGCAATCGACAAAAAATGGGGAGCCCCCAACGTCATCCATGACGGGGTAACCGTTGCCAAAGAAATCGAGCTCGAAGATGCGTTCGAGAACATGGGCGCACAGTTGGTCAAAGAAGCGGCCAGTAAAACCAATGATGTGGCAGGAGACGGAACGACCACGTCCACGTTACTTACCCAAGCAATCGTGAATGCGGGATTCAAGAATGTGACCGCGGGTGCAAACCCCATGATCTTAAAGGCCGGTATGGAAAAGGGTCTTGAAGTCGTGGTGGGAGAGCTGAAGAAAATGGCCAAAACCATCAAAGATGCCGATGTGGCAAAAGTCGCCACCATTTCCGCACAGGATGAAAAGATCGGTACCCTTATCGCCGAGGCATTAACCAAAGTCGGCAAAGACGGCGTCGTGACCGTCGAAGAAGGCAAAGGGCTTACCATGGAAATCGAATACAAAGAAGGGATGGAGTTTGACAAAGGCTATGCTTCCGCCTACTTTGTGACCAATGCCGAACGCATGGAAGCGGAAATCGCCGATCCGTACATCCTCATTACGGACAAGAAGATCTCGGCAATCGCCGACCTCCTTCCGTTCCTTGAAGGATTTGTGAAAGTCAGTAAGAACCTGGTCATCATTGCCGACGACATCGAAGCCGAAGCATTGGCAACCTTGGTCTTAAACAAACTCCGCGGCACGATCAACGTGCTTGCCATCAAAGCACCGGGATTCGGGGACCGAAGGAAAGCGATGCTTGATGATATCGCCATCCTTACGGGCGGCACCGTTATCTCCGAAGATACGGGACGCAAACTCGACACCGTAACGGTCGATGACTGCGGACGCGCGGACAAAGTCTGGGCGGACAAAGAAAATGCCCGGATCATCGGCGGCAAGGGACCGAAAGCCGGAGTAACGGCACGGGTAGCGCAGATCAAGCGCGAAATCGATGCGACCACTTCCGACTTTGATCGCGAAAAACTCCAGGAACGGCTTGCCAAACTTGCCGGAGGAGTTGCCGTCATCAATGTAGGAGCCGCAACCGAAATTGAGATGAAAGACAAGAAAGAGCGCGTGCTGGATGCGGTCGCCGCAACCAAAGCCGCACTTGAAGAAGGGATTGTTCCCGGCGGTGGAGTGGCACTCTTGAAGGCTCGCCAGGCGCTTACCAAATTCAAGGAAACGCTTGCGGTCAAAGACGAACAGACCGGCGTCGAAATTTTGTACAGCGCATTGGGTGAACCTACCCGCATGATCGCGACCAACTCGGGAGCGGATGCCGGTTGGGTCATGAAGACCGTCGAAGAAGCGAAAGCTTCCGACTACGGATTCAACGCCATGACGTTGGAATTCGGTTCCATGATCGCCGCGGGCATCATTGATCCCGTCAAAGTCACGAGATCGGCAGTACAAAATGCCGTGTCTGTCGGGATGATGATCTTAACGACCGAAGCGCTCATCACCGACATTCCTGAAAAGAAGGAAGGTCCCGCAGGCGGCGGCATGCCCGGAGGTATGGGTGGCATGGGTGGTATGGGAGGCATGGATTATTAAATCCATCACAATGAATAACGAGTAATACATAAAACCCCCGGAAACCCCGGGGGTTTTAGTAGAAAAAGAAAAATATGAACTGGATGAATATTTTAGAAAATGCCTTGGGAAATGCCGCGGCAGATATCATGGTTGGGATATTAATTACTGTATTTATTACTAGATATTTTGAAAAATTAGCAGAAAAGAAAAAAACAATTGGAGCCCTAGTGATTGTCGAATCAGAGATTCAAGTAAACACACACATCCTTGAGGATGTACTATATGAATTGATTCCAGCATTTGAAAATGCTCATAAACGAGGTGCAACCGATGAAATTCATGTATTACCAACTGAATTTGAAGATGCGGCGAGGTTTATTCGAATTCCTATCGATGGACTACTTTATCAATCATATCGAAACGAAGAAGAAACGATAGGAGCCTTACAAAACCATGCATTGGCAGAAAGAATAATAAACTTATACACAGTGGAGTATCATTATAAAATTCAGACATCTTTTAAGATGGAACAGTTAAATTGGTTGTTACTTGATAACATTAAAACTAAGCTAGAAGAGAAGATTAAATTATCGAAAGAAATTGATAATGAAATAAAAAATGAATTAATTAAGCAGAGAGCCAGGAATACATTATTTGAGACGCTATTCGCTTTGTAAAATGGGAGATCATATATTACATACAATCAATGCTTACAACAAAACCGCGCCGGAGTATGTTGCAAAGGTGCAGAAATATGCTCCGATTCCCGAGCGGGAGAAGTTTATTGCGTCGGTAAAATCTGGCGGTACGGTGCTCGATGCCGGGTGCGGGTCGGGGCGGGATGCAAATTATTTTGCCTCTCTTGGGTTTGCGGTGACGGGTATCGATTTATCGACGGGGCTTTTATCCTACGCCCGCGAGCATGCGGATCCCGGTGCAAATTTTTTAGAAATGGATCTTCGGGACATCACGCTTACGGGAGCGTTTGACGGCATATGGGCATGCGCCTCACTCTTGCATCTGATGCGAGAAGAAATTGTCCCCGTACTCCACAAATTTCACTCGCTCCTTACAACAAACGGCACGCTCTTTTTACTGATGAAAGAAGGTACGGGAGAAAAGCTCGTAACCAGCGGCACGATCGAAGGGGATACCCGATTTTTTACCTACTATAGTGCTGAAGAATTAAAAAAATTGTTAGCTAGCGCGGGCTTCACTGTTATTGATCAATATACCTGGGATCAAAAAGAGAGAAACGAAGAACGCCCCTCAGAGGTGTGGATCTCCATCTTTGCTACAAAAACAGCATAACAAGAAGTAGCCCAAGCCAGAACGACAAAAACAGCTTCGGATTGGTCGACCAATTTGCGCCGTCGATGTGTGCTGCAGAAAACGGATACAGCAATCGCGTGGCAAATTGTCCTTCATGGGTGGGGATATCGATCAGGATATGGGAAAGATATGCAAACGAAAAAATCACCCATCGCTCGGGGAAGAGAAAATACATAAGGGCGGTAAAAATTCCCGCGCCCACCAGTGAGTGAGTGCTTCGATAAAATGTCGCGTCGGTGTTGTTGGTGAATTTATTGGAGAGCAGCAGGCGGGTATAGGTTTTGATAAAGGTAGCCTGCGGATATACGATAGCCTCCCGAAGTTTCAACGCATAAAACGGGAGTATACCTAAAATGTCAGGGAGGGTTGCGGCGATTGCCGTAGGCACCATATCATTCGAGCCAAAACTTTTGGTTATGGCAATACCGCTGACGGCATGATACAAAATATCCATTATGATTCAATTTACCTTAGAAGAAATTATTACTCAAGACAACCTGGTACATCAGGGATTGCTTCACGTGCCGCCGCAGGCCAGCGGCAAGGTGCTCGTATGGATTCACGGACTCACCGGCACGTTTTACAGCAACGCCAAAAGCATGAACCGTTTTGCCGAGGAAGCGGCAAAACACGGCATGGCGTTTGCCGCATTCCATACCCGCGGTCATGATTATGTCACGAGCACCCACAAGATTGATCCGAATTCTCCGAAAGGCTATGTGTATGAAACGATCGGTGCGGGAGTGGAAACCTTCACCGACTGTGTGAAGGATATCGACGCCATTCTTTCTTTTCTTGCGGGGAAGGGACTTACCAAAGTTATCTTGGTCGGCAACAGTACGGGGGCAAATAAAGTGTGTTATTACACGGGCACCGTTACCGACGATCGGGTAGCAGGCGCCGTGTTATCGGGACCAATGTCGGATCGATATTCGGCAACGGATCCCGAAACAAACAAAAAACATCGCGCGATCATGGAACAGAAAATCAAAGAAGGGAAAGGGGACGAATTGCTTACGGGCTATGACTTTTTCCCGCTTACTCCCAAGCGATGGATGAGTCTTTTAGCCGAAGGGTCACCCGAGGATGTCTTTAATTACCGTGATGAACACGGTGCCCTTGCGACCTATGAACGGATTAAGGTTCCTTTGCTTGTCATGTTCGGTGAACGGGATGAACACGCCGATCGACCCATACCCGAAATGCGAAAAGCATTTGATGCGCATGCAACCTCTCCCCGCTACAAAAGTGTGGTGATCCCCGGTGCGGATCACGGCTTTACCGGAAAAGAAGATACGTTCGTCGATGAGGTAGTTATGTTTGCCGCATCACTATGACCTACGAGGTGATCACCACAAGAGTTCCCAACAGCAAAGGACTCGGTCTTGCCACCGAAATATATCGCCCCAAAAAAGACGGCAAGCTCCCCGTCGTATTTATTTTCCACGGATTTACGGGGTATAAGGAAAGTGCAGATTTGGTTGATCTTGCGGATCGGCTTGCCAAGCAGGGTGTTGTCGCAGTGCGATTTACATCCTCGGGGTTCGGAGACAGTGACGGTACGCTTGCCGACGATTACCGATTTACGAATTACCGAAGTGACGCGGAAAGCGTGTACCAGTATGTCACCCGACTTGCCCATGCGGATACAACGCGAATGGGAGTAGTAGGGCATAGCATGGGAGGGAAGTTAGCCGTTCTTTTTTGTGCGGATCATCCTGATATCACGGTGCTCGGCGTGCTTGCCGCTCCCGTGACTTTTTTGGG
This sequence comes from uncultured Gammaproteobacteria bacterium, assembly GCA_964449585.1. Taxonomy (GTDB): domain Bacteria; phylum Patescibacteriota; class Microgenomatia; order UBA10105; family UBA927; genus UBA927. Next base: position 6,033 of record CAYUZE010000003.1, read on the forward strand.
AACCGCCTACGGACCGCTTCAGAAAGAATGGCGGGAAAAGGGATACTTTGAAAAAGTGAGCGGCAGGGATCAGAAAACGATTCGAATTCCGTATGCTTACGCTCTCGATGTGGATACTCCGGAACATGATGTGCTTGCCGCCGCCGCAACCGTAACGCACGCCGAAGCATTGGTGGTGGCGGGTCTTGCCGACAAGGAAGTTCCCTGGCAGGAAACAAAGCGTATTTTTGACGCCTTGCCGTCCAAAAAAACCTGGAAATTATTACCCGGAATTCCCCATAAATACGGGCATCAGAAAGCACTTATTCCGGTGGTAAATACGCCGGTTGTAGAATTTATCGCCGCCCGTCTCCTGCGGGATTAAAGAGAAAAGTTTGGCAGGTGGGGTTCAGTTCGGTTGACTGCCACTCGGGGTTCATATTTTTTGATATCGGGAAGAATCTCCATAGGATTTAAGGCTACCCCGTGTTGGGCGATCTCAAGGTGCAAATGGTTTCCCGTCGCCCAGCCGGTGGCGCCGACGGTACCGAGCTCGGTTTCCTTCCCCACGACTTGTCCCGTTGTTACGTCGATACGCGACATGTGGGCGTAGATGGATGTCATTCCTTCTTTGTGGGACACGATGACGTGCTTGCCGTACCCGCCGCTTACCGTGCCCGCGAAGGTGACGGTACCGTCCGTAACGGGATATATGGGAGTACCTGCGGGATTGGTAAGGTCAAGCCCCGCATGCCCGCCCGCAAAGTACTGCGATATACCGAAGGTAGCCAACGGCCAGCGGAATAGCGAGGGAGCCACGACGGCATCGACCGTGGTGACATGGGTGTCGAAGTAGAGTTCGGTCGAGTCAAAGCCCGCCTGGGTGGAAGGCACAACCACGCCCAAAAAAACGGCGATGGCGATTAAGGGAACGCCGATGAGCTCGAACGCCTGTTTGTGCTCGATTTTGGTCCGTATCCAGTGGCTCAGACGGTTGCTTCCTCGATACGGCTTGGTGAACCATGTAAGGGCATGTTTGATCATAGATTGAACCTAAGAAAAAACCACTCGGGAGGAGTGGTTCAATACCCCGTATTGTAGCGTAAAAAAGCCCCAAAGTCAAATTATAGGATATCGGCAACATTGCCGTTTGCTTGCCTTATGTGGTATGATCGAACTCAATTTATGAAGCGTAAAATCGGCTTTTTCCTCGTTGTCATCGTTATCCTCCTTATTATCGGCGGTGTTATTAAGCTTTTGGTCAACAGATCCCCCAAAGAAGGCGAGTTGCGGGTAGATGCAAGCCCGAATGTGAGCGTATTTTTGGACAATAAGCATATCGGCAGAACCCCGCTTCGGGAGAAAGTTACCGCAGGCGAGTATACGATCAGGCTCGTTGCTGATTCCACCACCGAAGACATTGCCCCCTGGCAGTCGAAAATCTTTGTCGGTCCCAATCTTTTGACGTTTGTAAACGCCGTGCTTTCGGATTCGGAGCTCTCCTCGGCCGTTGATGTGCTGTGGTTGGAAAAGAGTGTGGTCGGTAAACCCGAGCTTTCGATTGTCACCAATCCCGACGGTGCTTCCGTCGTGCTTGATGACGTCACCAAAGGGATCACCCCGCTTACCATTTCCGATGTTGCAGCAGGAGATCACACACTTACGGTCACCTCCCCGGGTTTTTTGACCAGAACGATGAAGGTAAAGCTGACGACAGGTTATAAACTTATCACCAGTATGAAGCTTGCCCTGTCTGCCGCGGGAAGCCAGCCGCAGGAATCGACGAGTGCAGCCGTTGTGCCGACCGCTCCTACGCCCTCAACCAAAGCAGGGGAAACGGCAACCTCGTCGGGAACCGCGACACCGCAGAAACCGTACGCTACCATCAAAGATACACCGACGGGCTTCCTTCGGGTACGTATGGAACCTTCAACCGCAGCTACCGAAGCGGGGAGAGTAAAACCGGGGGAGAAATACCATATCTTTAACCAGCAAACCGGGTGGTACCAGATATCCCATGACGGCACCAACAAAGGCTGGATATCCGCCCAATACGCCGACAAAACGGAGTAATCGAAACATCTTACCACCGTGTTCTATCGAAGTAACGGTCTTGCGTATTAACGATTTCATCCTCCAATGCCGTAGATGACGAAGAGGGCGGCACCCGTCCACAATACCACGGTGGAAAGAAGCGGCAAATCGGTGGTGAGAATCTGTTCCGGTGATTCACCTTTCCCGTGATAGATAAGCTGCATGTACCGCATGATGCCATACAACACAAACGGGATGGTCATCATCATCCATTTTCTATCAGGGATGCCGATCACGAAGTCACTGTAGTTTCTAAATATTATCCCCTGGGTAATCGGTCGCTCAAGGAAAGTGAAGTACGTGTAGGAAATAAACGTACTGGTAGCGAACATCGAAGTGTACGCATCCAGAAGCTTTTCGGAATAATGGGAAAGTGCCGCACGCGTATCTTTCGGAGACGCGTCTCCGGAACTTTGGATGAGGGTAAGTTCAGCACGTCGTTTTCCGATAGCAAGAAATAGCGCGAGTGACAGCGCCGCGAGTGCTAGCCAGATTGAGATATGGTACCCGCTTGCCGCCTCTCCCGCATAGACACGAAGCACATAGCCCGTGGTTATGGCAATGATATCGACCACCGAAATATGTTTAAGCACCACTGAGTACGAATACTGCAATATGATGAAGCAAACGGAGAAGAGGAAGAAAGTGTGTCCTACGGAACTGGCGATGGCAAGTCCGCCCGCGAGCATCAACAGTGATACCAAAAGTGCGGTTTTGATGGGAAGTTTTCCGCTTGCCACGGGACGAAAACGTTTAAATGGATGTTTTCTGTCCGCGGGTGCATCAAGCACGTCATTTAAAATATAGTTGGATGACGATAACAAGCAGAATGAAATAAATCCCAAAATCGTGGCGATAAAAAGGGGAGCATAGAAGAGTTGTCCCGTAAAAAATATTGTCGTGAACAACGCCAGATTTTTTAGCCACTGTCGTGGTCTCGCTGCTTTGAGAATTGCGTAAAGTAGCTGACCCATACAAAAAACATGGTCAACGCAACAGCCACAGCAATAAACGCAAACACTTTAAGCGTGCTTGTGACTGTGAGTGAGACCAGCCCCAGTATAGCCGAGACTCCCCAGTAAAACAAGGCGATCTGCGGTTTGCTCCACCCGAGGTCAAGCAGTTTGTGATGCAGGTGTCCGCGGTCCGCAACGACGGGTGATTTTTTCGTGCCGATGCGGCGGACAAGGGTTGCCACGGCATCCAACATCGGAATGCCGAGTACAAGGAGCGCCGTTCCTAATTTGGCAAACGATAAAATACCGAGTAACGCCAGAAAAAATCCCGCGAGCGTTTTTCCTCCGTAGCCGGGCATAATTCTCTGCGGATAAAAATTCCAGGGAAGAAATCCCAAATATGCGCCAGTGACGATAAAGGCAAGAAGTGTTACCCAGATTTGTTGCGGGTCAAGCATGCTATACCGAAGTGATAACAGACCCAATACAAACGCAGAAATGGCGACGTAGCCGGGCATCTGACCGTCCACACCCGCGCTCCAGCCGATGATGTTCATCGTCCATACGATCCAGATGACGGCAAGCACATGAGGGAGTCCTACGGTTATATCAAAGGGTAATGTTACACTTAATGCCGCAAGCGGCAACACACCGCCGGTGAGCGGATTCGTGATAAAGGGAATCGAACTTCCGGTCACTACCACAAGAAGCGCCACCGCAACATTGGTGATGAGACGAAGGTACGGATTGACGTCTTTTTTGTCATCCATAAGGCCGACAATCGTAAGGATGATACTGCCCGCAATAATTCCCAAAAGCTGGGGGGTGAGCGGCAGGGTAATAAGGAGGGTTACCGTAATACCGATAAGGAGTGCCAACCCTCCCGCACGCGGAATAACACCTTTGTGCGTATGGGCGGGGTGATACCGGTGCTTCGGATCATCCACAAGACCGAACGTGCGGGCGAGTTTCATGACAAGCGGGGTAGCGACTCCGGTGATAACCGCCGCTATAAGTAATGGAGGAAGAAATGGTGTCATTTAGCTAATGAGCGTAATGATACGAACGACGATAATGGTGCTGACGATTGAGATAAGCAATGAGGTAAGCGACAATACACGCGCAAACATCGGATGATCCTTTGCCGTTTTCGCCACCATGCCGTGATTAACGACATAAACGATGATTGCCGTGAGTATCGGAACCGTCAAAAAGAACGGGGAAGCAAGTCGCTCTTCTCCCCACGGCTTGCTATACCAAAGGGGAATTTTCGGCGGCAAAAGTCGCCATCCCAGTGCCAGTGCGGAAACGTTGATGACTGTTTGTGCGACAACGGCAATCTTCGCGAGCCGTTGTTCCCAGGTTGTGTCAGCATAACGCAATCCGTCCAGGAGGCCGTCCGCTTTTTGCATCGGGAGTGTGAATTTCATAGCGGCATTCGATATACGACATCAAACTTTCCGTCCGTGTGTATGAAAAACGCCCGGGTAGGATAGATGGGGTAGTCGCGTACCATACGGGACGGCGTAATGAGCGCATCGCCGATATACCACGGAAAAATGTTATCGTTCGGGTTGTACAAATATACTTTTGACTTGTCTTTGGTATAGTAGAGTGTCTCCAGATAGATGAGCGAATCGGATGCCATGACCACATCCCCCGGTTTCATGAGTGCCTGCACTTGTTCAAACGTTTCCCTGACGGGAGGCTTCGCGTGATAGGGAGCATACCACCAATTTATCCAAAGGACTCCCGCAAACAGGACAAACGCCGCAATTTTTTGGAGGATCGGGCGGCGAATTGCCGCGATAGCCGCGATTATCACCAGTACTTCCGCAACGGTTACCGGGATAAGGTACCGGTTTACAAACAACGGTTTGATAAACGATATGCCGATAATACCGGCAAGGGGTACAAGCCCGAAAAAGAGTACGAGTCGTACGTGTTCCCGCACGGTTTTTCGGGCAAACGCAAACCAGCCGATAAGAACGATTCCCAGCGACAGGTATCGGGTGTATTTCCACCCGAACCAGGGGGTACCTTCGTAGCCCATGAACATATTCCCGAGGACGGACTTTACCAGCTGGACATCTACGGGGAAGTACCACGACGACTTCATGCGTCCCATTTCGAGTACGATGCGAATAAGCCACGGGATCATAAGCAGTACGGCAATTGCGGTACTTTTTACTCCCGGATCGGTAACGATATGGCCGAGGGTATGAAGGAAAGATCGGTGTTTTTGAAAGAGATGGTGCCGCTCTGTATACAGCCGATGCAGGAACAATGCCCCGACAAACGGAAGGATATAGACGTGGGTATAAAATCCCAACACCGCCGATGCGATAAACCATCCCCATCGTTTTTTGGCGTAGGTATAAAGCATTGCCGTCGCGAAAAATATATACCAGCCGTAAGTGCGTACTTCGAATGCGTAGTAGAGGAGCATCGGGTTAACAAAGAAAAACAACGGCATGAACCAGGCAAGCCAGTGTTTTTTATGCAGTTCGTCCGCCCATTCGATGATAATGACGGTTGTAAGCAGGAATCCCACCATCGACAAACTTCTGGCGGCAAGCTCGCTCGTGCCGAACAGCTTTATCCAAAAATGCAGCATGGTGTAATAAAGCGGCGGTTCAAATCCGAGTCGGGTGAAGATAAAGGGTAGGGATTCTTTTGCGGCGAGCACCGAAAACGCCTCATCACGCCAAAAACTCTGTACAAGGTACAAGAGCGGGGTATGCGTCAGCAGTTGATTCAACATACTATTTGATTATATCTTCTCCGTCACGCGATATTCCAGTCGCTTTCCTAACATCAGTCGCGTGTGTGCATCTAGCCCCGGGAGTGCGGAAAGAAAGAACGAGATAATGGGAAGCGTGAGCCACTGCAGATACAACAGCGGTAGTTTCCATTTGGGATATGCCTTGGGTGGCGGAGGCTTAATGCGCCAATCGATGATAAAAACAATGAGTAAGAATATGGTCGATAAGGTAAGAATACCCGAGGAAATTTGCGCAAGATTATGTCCCAAGACGGTTCTACCGAATACCGGATTGATAAGCGGCGGAACGGTGCTTCCGATGGTCAGAATAAACCAGTTGGTCGGCCAGAGAATGTGGTGTTCAAGAAGCGAAGATACTCTGCGTACCCGTTCGGAAAGTTTAATTTCAGGATGGAGAAACGACTGTCGTATGACATACGGAATATCCGATACGCCCCATGCCCACCGTTTCGCCTGTTCGTATTGGTTGACGAAGGTATTCACAAACCCGTGACTCTCCGCGGCATCGACGAGAACCGGCAAAAAGATGGGACGTACTGATACTTTTTCACCCCGGGTAAAGAATACGGAAAAGAACATGTGGTAATCCTCGGGGATGACGTCCACTGCCCAGAACCCCACCTGACGGGCGGTTCTGTAAGCAAGCGAATAAGTTGAGAAATTAATGAGTTTCGATTCCTGCGAAAGGAAAGCCAGATTCCACATGCTGTTTAAGGTATTGAGGAATCTGTTGGGAAGCGGAATTCGCCAGATGTTACTGTAAAACATGATGCTTCCCTGATAGAGGTGATCAAATCGGTTGGTGTCGGTGAGGAACTGAAATGCCAGAGCGGAGAAGTACTTGGGATGAGGAAGTGCGTCGGCATCACAGGAGGTGATGGTCATCCATTCATCGGAAATCCGGTGTTTTTTGATATAAATATCTGCCTGTTTCGCCGCCCATGCCATATTCGATGATTTACCGGCGATTTCACCCGGGGTGAGCGTATGTTGCGTAACGAGAAAGTGTCCGAATGTTTTGCCGAACTCCTTTTGGAGGAGTGTTCCGGTTGCCACCGCGGCCGGATCTTTTGTTTCCGTGGCAAGTACGATAATCATCCGTTTGGTGGGGAAGTCCTGATTGGACAGATTTTCCAGCGTGCGCCGTAAAATATGGACGGGCTCTTTATATTCGGGGATGATGACCATGTGCCATACATCGGCAAAATGGGGAAATGATTCCGCCTGCGCACGCCAGTTAACCGCCGCGTGAGCGGTGTACGTGATAAATGAGCGCAGCGCATAGTTAACCAGCGTAACGGACTTATAGAACCAATAGACGTCGAAGGTGATGATAAAGTACGCAACCAGCGCCGGATGCCAAAAGGATAGCCACAACGGCATGGTAATAATAATCCACGAAGTAAGCGGGATAGATATCTCGAGAAGCCGTTGGGTTCTGTTTGGGTAGAGTTCGAAAAGACGGCGCATAGAATCAAGCTAAATTATACCATGCACGAAGGAGTACCGCGAAAGTAATCGCCTACGAAGCAAGCCGGAAGAGCGCTTGTGCGTTTCGCGTGGTGGTTTCTTGAATGGTATCAACCGACTTTCCTTGAAGCGCGGCAATTTTTTCCGCGATAAGAGGAATGTACTTGGGTTCGTTTCGCTTGCCCCGATGCGGGACGGGAGTAAGATACGGTGCATCTGTTTCCAAAACGAGCGATTCCTCGGGAATGTGCGGAACAATCAGCGGCAGTTGTTTGGAGTAGGTTACGTTCCCGTCGATGCCGATAAAGAATCCCATGGATGTGGCGATTCGTAAATCCTGCTGGCTTCCCGAAAAACAATGAAAAACGCCGCGCGGGATTTTCGGAAGTCCCTGTAAGATGGTGAACACATCCTCAAATGCCTCGCGGCAATGAATAATAACGGGTAAATCAAATCGTACGGCAAGATTGAGCTGTTCGACGAAGAGCCGTTGTTGTACATCTTTTCTGCCGGCGGCGACTTCTCCCCGGTATTCATGGTAATCCAAGCCGCACTCGCCGACGGCAACGATGAGCGATTTGTTATCCGGGTCAACCAGTAACGTTTCAAGATAGCTTAGGTCGGGGTTTTTCGGTGCCTCATACGGATGGAACCCGACGCCCGCGAAAATAACGCCGTTGTGCACCCGGGCAAGATGCAATGCGGTGCGACAGGAATTATGATCAACTCCGGGAACGATAAACTGTTTGACTCCGGCTTTTTTTGCGTTTCCGATAACACTTGCGCGATCATCGTCAAAATCGGCAAAATTTAATTGTACGTGCGTGTCGATGTACATATATATTGACTAATATCCGTTACCTATTAACGGGTAATAAATGAACTTTTATGTAAGACGGGGGAAGAGTGGTGCACCCGTCGTTATCGTTGAACCGGAAAACTGTCTGATAATTTTTTCCGCGGTTTCCGGCATAAACGGCCGTAATAAAATGGCGATCGAACGAATGGCGGTTATTGCCGTTTCAAGCGCCTGCTGTTTTTTCTCTCCCTCGAGTTTCCACGGCGCGGTATCATTGATGTGTTGATCGGCTGCTTTAATGTCAATCCACACCGATTTTATCGCTTCGTCAAAGGCGAACTTTTTAAGCGATGTTTCGTATTCGGTTTGTGCGATGGCTTGTGCAAAATCGCCGATGTCATAAGGGGCAAACGTAAGACCTTCGGCAAGTTTCGCCACACGGGAAACCAGGTTCCCTAAACCGTTTGCCAAATCGGCATTATAGAGTTCGATGAATCGCCGTTCGGAAAAATCTCCGTCAGCGGTTGCAGGTATCTCTCGCAAAAAATAATACCGAATCGCATCCGTTCCGTATTTATCAATCAGCGTATGCGGATCGATCACATTTCCTAACGTTTTACTCATCTTCTGTCCGTTCACGGTGAAGTATCCGTGGACAAAGAGAGCCTTTGGGGTGGGAAGGCCTGCGGAAAGTAAAAATGCCGGCCAATATACCGCATGAAACCGTGATATGCCTTTGCCGATCACATGGACATCCGCTGGCCACCATTTTTTGTATTCGTTTTCATCCCAACCGAATCCGACTCCGGATTGATAAATGTTTAACGCATCAAACCATACGTACATGCGCTGGGTATCGTCACCCGGTACCGGGACTCCCCAGTTTTTTGCCCGCTCATTGCTTCGGGATATGCTTATGTCCGTGAGCGGTTGCTTAAGAAATGACAACACTTCATTTTTCCGCGTAAGCGGCGTGATGGAAAGTTTGTCCGTCTCAATCAGGTGTATGATTTTGTCCTGATACTTTGACAGACGGAAAAAGTAATTTTCTTCTTTGACGACATCCAATTTTTTCCCGGGATGTTCAAAACACTCGCCGTTCTCATTGAGTTCTTCGGGCTCGTAAAACGTTTCGCATCCCACACAGTAAAGTCCCTCGTAGGATTTTTTGTAGATATCTCCGGCTTTATCGCAGAGTTGCCATAGTGTTTGGCTGGCGGGGAAGTGATGGTTCGTATCACTGCCTTTCTGCCAGATATCGAACTGACAGCCTAGGGCCTTGGTAAGTTCATAAAACTTCGTATTATTTTCATCGATAAATTGTTGTACGGGAACGCCGGCCTTTTCCGCCGCCTGCACATTTTTTAAAGCATTCTCATCGCCTCCGGATAGTAACCGCACATCATCACCTAACAGGCGGTGAAACCGTGCGATCACGTCTCCCTGAACGAACTCGAGCGCGTGTCCTATGTGGGGAGCGGCATTAACGTAGGGGATAGCGCAGGTAATATAGAATTTGTTTGTCATACTCCGTATTTTACTACATTCGGTATTTAGCCGATGGGGGGTTCTCCTTTCCATTTGTTTATGCCTCTTTGTACATCGGCTGCTTCCTCGTAGGGAAGCAGTTCGGAAAGCGATACCACTCGTACCGGCACCGCCTGCGAATACATCTTTTTCCGTTTGGTAAATCCGTGAAGCGACATATCTATCGAATGATTTTGGATAAGCACACGCGCACAGTCTCCCTCGGCTGTTATCAGCGTGACGTCATAGACGGTACCGTCGATGGGTAATCGATAGGTTTTTCCGATAGTGAATTGTTCGTGATTCATAGTTACGCTATACCTCCAATGACAACAAAAAAACCCCGCCTGGCGGGGTTTGATGTTTCCATGAGCAAACCTCCGTCAGCCGGATGTGTTTGCCATCATCATGGAAATGCGATTCGTCATGTCAGCGGTAACTATAGCACAAACGGCGCTCTTTTCAAACCGTTGTATCCTTCCAAAGGTACTCAAGGGCAATAATGCAGGCGATCATCAGCAGGAAATACAACGGATGCTTTAATCCCAGCATACGGAGCAAAAGATAGAGAACTATCCCCGCGGCGATAACGAGCGAACGACGGATACTACCGCCCAGGTATAACGAAAATAGTACTACCGCCGAGGCAAGCAAAACAAAGAATATGCCGATGGGGACAAACGAATCAGGCGGCACGAGCGTAATAAACGCGGAAAGCAGAATAAGACCGGTTACCGCAAAAAAAAGGTGGAGGGGATTTTTGGACACGCGTATTCTCTCCATATATTTATTGTAGGCGAGTTTAGGAGCGTGCTACAATGGGTGCGATCATGAACCCCGATTTTTTTATCCTCGTTGGCGTTATCATTGTCGGTTTCGTTATTCTCGCCTTGCTGATAAAACAAGAGTTGTCCCGTCTTGGACAACACCGGCAGGATCCGACGCTCATCGAATGGTTGCGGTCCATGCAGCTCTCCATTGAGAGCACGAACAAAGCGTTAAACGAGGCGATGCGCGGGCAAACCACCGACGTCAACCGCCTTTTACAACAAAACACCCGGCAACTGAATGAACGCCTTGATACGGCGGCACGTGTTATCGGGGATCTTAAGCAAAATCTGGGGGAAATGTCCGAAGTAGGCAAGGGCATCCGCAGTTTGCAGGAATTTTTACAGTCACCCAAACTGCGGGGGAACATCGGGGAACAGGTGCTCTATGACATGATCGGACAATCGTTTCCGAAAAATTCCTTTCATTTGCAATACGCGTTCAAAAGCGGGGTGAAGGTCGATGCGGTGCTAAAAACCGATGCGGGGCTTTTGTGTGTGGACTCCAAGTTCCCTATGGAAAACTTCACAAAGATGCATAAGGGGTTAACGGAGGCGGACAGAACACAGGCGAAGAAAGATTTCGTCGGTGACGTCAAAAAACACATCACGGATATCGGGAAAAAATATATCTTACCCGAAGAAGGAACCATGGATTTTGCGCTTATGTATATCCCGAGTGAGGGAGTCTATTACGAGATCGCCAACATGGAGGATCTCATGACCTATGCACGCAAACAGCGCGTCTATCCGGTATCTCCCAACACGCTCTACGCGCATTTACAGGTATTACTCCTCTCTTTCCAGGGCAAAGATTTGGAACAGAAATCACGACGGTTATTTCAGCTTCTTCGCGGTATCCAAAAGGACTATACAAAAATTGAAGAGGGTTTGGGAACGCTCGGCAAGCATATCAATAATGCCTATAATTCCATGGGAAGCGTTTCCGGATCATTTTCGTTGCTCGGGCAAAAATTAACCCAGACCCAGGTGCTCGAAACCGAGGAGGAAGAGAAAAAACAACTTGAGTAATCCTATGAAAAACGCACTCATTCTTCACGGTACGGCAAATGACCATACAGGTAATTGGTTTCCGTGGTTAACCCGCGAGTTGGAAAAGCGGGGATTTCTTGTCTATTGTCCCGACCTTCCCCGACCGGAACGTCCGAATATCGATCGGTACACCAATCATATTTTGGCTCATTGGCAACCGACGAATGATTCAATCATCGTCGGTCATTCCTCGGGAGCCGTAGAGATTTTGGGTTTGCTCCCTCGAATTCCTGAGAATGTGGTTGTTGCAAAAGCCATACTGGTTGCGGGATTTACCGATTCGCTGGGAGATACGAAATCGGAACTTTTTGCTACCCCGTTTGATTACCCGACGATTAAGAAAAAAGCGAGAAAATTCATATTTTTTCACTCGGATACCGATCCGTATGTTCCGTTATATCACGGGGAGAAACTCAAGGCACTCCTCGGTGGGGAGCTTATTATCGTTCCTGATCAGGGGCATTTTAATTTGGAAAAAGGTCCGCAGTATAAGGAGTTCCCCCTGTTGCTCGAAAAGATACTCGAGTAGGTTATAATGACTGCATCATGGCAAGCGTCCCCGTAAGCGGTAAAACACTTAACGTAGAGCAACAGTCAGCGGTACTCTTCGGTGACGGACCGCTTCTTATCATTGCCGGTGCGGGAACGGGCAAAACCACCGTCGTCACGGAACGCATCAAGCATCTCATCGCTTCGGGTAAAGCACTTCCTTCTGAAATACTTGCGCTCACCTTCACGGAAAAAGCCGCCAAAGAAATGGAGGAGCGGGTTGATGTCATCATGCCGTACGGCTATACGAACATGTGGATATCCACCTTCCACAAATTTTGCGACAGACTGCTTCGCCAGGAAGCGATCCACGTGGGATTAAATCCCGCCTATAAACTTATGACGGATACGGATGCGACCATGGTTTTTCGGAATCATTTATATGATTTTCAGCTTCAGTATTTCCGTCCGTTAGGGAATCCCACCAAATTTATTAAGGGCATGTTACAGCATATATCGCGGTTGCAGGATGAAGACATATCTCCCGATGCCTATCTCAAATGGGTGAAGGAGAAAAAATCAAAAGTCACCGGTGAAGAAGAAGAACTTGAAGTACAAAAATATGAGGAACTTGCCGGCTGTTACAAAATGTACCAGGACATAAAAGTACGGGAAGGGCTCATGGATTTCGGGGATCTCATCACCCGGACGCTCTCACTCCTAAGGGAACGGAAGAATATATTACGTTTTTATCAGAAACAGTTTAAGTATGTTTTGGTTGACGAATTTCAGGATACCAATATCGCACAAAATGAACTGGTCGTACTCTTATCCGGCACAAAACAGAATATCACTGCGGTATGTGACGATGACCAAAGTATCTATAAATTCCGGGGGGCTGCGGTATCCAACGTGTTAAGTTTTCGGAAACATTTTCCCAAGGCAAAACTCATCGTCTTGAGCCAAAACTACCGTTCTTCGCAGGCGATTCTCGATGCAAGTTATCAGCTGATTCAAAACAACAACCCCGATAGGTTAGAGGTCAAGGAACATATCAATAAGAAGCTTACCGCCACACGAGATACGGCGGCGGTATGGCCGACACTTATATATGTCGATCGGGTGGAAAATGAAGCCGATGAAGTGGCTAAAAAAATACATACGCTGGTTTCCTCCGGGGATCGCGACGCTTCGTATGAGTGGAAGGATATTGCGATTCTTGTGCGTGCCAATAATCATGCGGAGCCGTTTGTTCGTGCGTTCATACGCCATAACATCCCGTATCAATTCTTGGGTCCCGGACAGTTATTCCGCCAGCCGGAAATAAAGGATCTTATTGCCTATCTTCAGGTAATACATAATTTTGAAGACAGCGTGGCTCTTTTCCGTATTTATTCTATGGAATACTTTGCCATGAACGCCCGTGATATCTCCGCCGTGACCATTTTTGCCAAAAAACAGAACATGTCGCTTTTTGAAGCGAGCGAGATAATTGCGGGGACTACCGTCCGCGAGGGAATAACTCCTCCTAATATCTCTCAAGATACGACCGCAAAGATTACCTCGCTTATCACGATGATCCATAAGCACCTCGGACTCGTGACGCAGGAGAGTGCGGGACAGATACTATTTTATTTTCTTTCCGATACCGGCATGCTGAAAAATATTCTTGAATATAGCGCTCCGATCGACGAAAAAATCGCCAACAACGTTTCCAAATTTTTCAGCAAACTTAAGACGTACGAGACGGATCATGATGATGCAAGTGTTACGGCGGTTCTCGACTGGATTGAATTATCGATGGATTTAGGAGAGTCGCCGCTTTCCGGAGATACCGACTGGACGACCAACAACGCCGTCAATATTCTTTCGGTGCACGGCTCGAAAGGATTGGAGTTTCCTGTCGTTTTCCTGGTGAACATGGTGTCGGCGCGGTTTCCCACAACGGAAAGAAGGGAAACGATCCCCATCCCCGAGGAGCTTATTAAGGAAGATTTACCGGAAGGGGATTATCATTTGCAGGAAGAGCGGCGACTTTGTTATGTCGGTATGACGAGGGCACGGGATCTGTTGTTTTTCACCGGGGCAAATTATTACGGTGAAGGAAAGCGCGAGAAAAAACTCTCGCCGTTTGTGCATGAGGTGATCCGTGATACGGCGATTATTCCGCCGCATGAACAACCGGAACAGATATCGCTCCTGGATTGGAAGAAAAACGAACAGAAAAACAGCAATGAGTCGAAGGCATCTCCCGTGACCGTGACATACCTTTCCTATTCGCAGATAGAAACGTTCCGATTATGTCCGTTGCACTACAAACTGCGCTACCTCCTCAATATTCCCACACCGCCGTCCGCTTCATCATCATTCGGTACAAGTATTCATAACGCACTCTTTGATTTTTATTCCCTTCATGCAAAAGGGGAGAAGGTAACCAAGGCGATTCTTTTGTCATTGCTGGACAAGCGATGGAAACACGAAGGGTATGAAACGAAAGCACGGGAAGCACTGCTTCATAAAAAAGGAGAAGAATATTTATCCCAGTACTATACCGATCAATATGACAAAAAAACGACGGTGGCCGCGCTCGAACAGCCGTTTACCGTTGCGGTTACGCATGAGGGGAAGTCGGTAAAAATCGGAGGAAAGATTGATCGTATTGACGTTCTTCCCGATGGGAAAATAGAAATTATCGACTATAAAACGGGAAGAATGCCGAGCAAAAGGGAGGTTGATGCCAATCTCCAGCTATCCATTTATGCCTTGGCGGCAAGTTCCATACCGGGTTTGCCGTTTGGCAAACGGAGCGAAGACATCCTCCTCTCGTTATATTTTTTCGATACGAAAACAAAAGTTTCCACGACACGAACCGAAGCACAACTTGAAAGCGAGCGGGCAGCGATAATCGGTATCGCAAAACAGATTGAAGGCTCCGATTTCCGTTGTTCCGGTAACATCCTCTGTAAAGAATGCGAATATCGTATGTTTTGCGGGATATCGTAGCGGTGAAGTCAGGGGAGCGGATAATACAACTCATTTCCTCCGAATCCTTCTTTGAATTTCGTAAAACCCTTCCACTCCGTGTTTTTGTTCGCGATTCGTTCGTCCCATACACCGACAAAATCAAATGCGGTCATTTTTCGTAGCTTTGCAAGTTTTATCGCCTCCCACACAAGAAGCGTCGGGGCAAAAAGTTTTTTCCCGTGACGGCTTGCTCCCGCGATCCAGTAATAGCCGATATGATCGCAAAAGAGCATGAGTACGGTACCCACCGCTTTCCCTTTTGGATCATAGGCAAAAAGAATCGCTTTATTTTTTTTCGGCAAAATTTCCCACAATTTGGTAATACCCGTGGTGGTGATAAATCCCAATAATCCCGCAGATCTATTTTTTAGGGTAACCATCGCGGATATATCTTCGGAAACCTTGGTGGTTACTCCTGCTTTGAGCGCTCTGCGCACCGCGCGGCGCTTTGCCTCGCTCAATCGGGAAAACAATTCATCTTCTGACTTGGTAAGCGGGATGCGTATGGTTTTTGTGGGAATATAGGGATCCTTGTTTATGGTCATATCTTTCGCCATCGTATTTGTCCACCGGGTGAGATCAGTCTGTCGTACCCTACTGTCAGGCTCAATGACAAGCGTCCGAACGCCGTAAGACTGGAGGATCCGCAGGAGTTTCTTCCGGTCGGGAAGTTTTACGCATCGCTGGATTTTTGCTATACCGCCGACAAACCAAAACGGTCTGATGTAAATAAACGTTCCGTCGAGGATTTCCACTTTCCAACCCAATGAGCGGATATATTTCGCATAAAGCGGTGATTGTTGTATTTCCATAACGATGTTTAGGCGGTGCGCTTGAGGAAAAACCAACGAATGCTATCCGCGAGTATATATAGCTTATACAAGAACGGCGATAGAACAAGATCAAATGAGCCCGCGTAGGTAACGTGCCGGGGGCGGAATCCCTGCTTAAACCGGTGGAACCCGAACCACGGATCATCGGGGTCGGGGTGTTCTCCCAATGCGCCCCACAGGTCGAAAGAATGATACCCGTTCCGTTTTGCCCAACGGGCAATCTCCCAGAGGAGAAGGGTCGGTGCCATAACTTCCCTATGCAAGCTGCTGGATGCACCGTACGGATAATAGACCGTTTTGTTCCAACAAAAGAGTACCCATGCGGCAAGCACCATTCCCTGATAGCGGGCGGTAAAAAGTTTAGCGATTCCCGCTTTACCGAGCGTATCCCACATGGTTTGGTGGTACGTCGTATCATGTGCGTAAAAGCCCTGGCGGGACGTGGTTTCGCTGCTTAGTCGAAGATATTCTCCAAATGCATCGGGCGACGTCTCTTCGGTGACCGTTACCCCGTGCTTTTGTGCAACCCGTAGATTATATCGGGTCTTGGGATGCATGGCGGCAAGGAGCTCGTCTTCCGATTTAGTGAGGTCCAAAATAAATGAGTGGGGTGTGAAAAGCGGATGATGGGAAGGGACAAGTGCGGGTGCCTCTTTCGGAACGTCAAATTTGTTTTTTTCAACATCGGGTTCCAGTTGAATATAAATTGCTTTTTTTTCTTTTCCGAGTTTGGTCAATGCTTCAAGCATGGATGGGGTAATGGAGGGTCCTTTCGGAAAGTATCCGACGGTGAATGGAACGTACGGCAATTTATGAAAGGTGATTTGCCAATTACGGAGGCGTGCAACATCGATGCCCATGCGTTTTCTAAACTCGCCCCATTCCCAACTTTGTAACGGATGATTGACCTTGGTATTCCATACTGCGCCGCTTGTCGGTGTATGGTCTGCGGAGGGTTTTTTGGTTATCGGCATACCCGTATTATGGCGCTTTTATGCATGTGGTACAATATTTACCGATGAAGATGAAAAAGATAAATAAGAAAGAACAGTCCCTCGGTTGGTTGCCTGTTGATAGCCGTTTGATCACCCCGTTACTTTCATTCAGTCACGTCAAAGGCGTCGCAAAACTTTTTCTTATCGTTGAGATGACGCTCGCCTTAAGCGTGGTTGTCGGTACCTTTGTTATCCTTCTTTTTCACTTTGTTTCCTAAAAGAAAACGTCTTCGTCCATAAAGCCCCGATCGGCGGACATCGATACCCGCATATCCATGGCATGTTCCGGAATATCCGCGATGAACCGCGAAACGGTGTTTTGCGTCCGTTGTCCGAAAAATAATCTGCGATTGGCAAACGTGAGATACAACTTTTCTTTTGCCCGCGTTATGCCGACATAACAAAGTCGCCGTTCTTCCTCGAGTTCATCTTTTTCCATGAGTGCCCTGCTGTGAGGAAAAATACCTTCTTCCATACCGACGATAGCGACAACGGGAAACTCTAATCCCTTCGCGGCGTGGAGGGTCATAAGAGTAACCGCCTGGCGATTTTTCCCCATTTCTTTGACGGAACGGGGAATATACTCCTGTTCGACGAGCGCAACATTTTCGAGAAACTCCGTGATATTGGGAAACTCGGTGGCAACGGAACGGAGTTCTTTGATATTTTCCAAACGGGAAAATTCTTCTTCAACCTTGGCATCATAGAGATCAAGGTATCCGGTGGATGCAAGGGTGGCGTCAAGCAGTTCGATCGTCGTCGTCCCGGCAAGTTTTTTGGCGTCGGCAAAGCTCCCGGCGAATTCAAGAAATTTCTTTAATCTCCCTTTTCCGAGTTTTTCTACGCGGTTATACGAAACGGTATCGTTCGGATTTGAAAGCAGGCGGAGATAGGAAAGAACGTCTTTAATTTCTTTCCGTTCATAAAATCGCGTTCCCCCGACAAGCGTATAGGGAACACCGGCATGGAGAAACGCCTCTTCGAGCACACGGGATTGTGCATTGGTCCGATAGAGGATGGCGAAGTTTGAATACGGCTTTCCCGACCGAAGAATTGTCTGAATAAGATACGATGCCTCATCCTGCTCGTTTCTTGCCTCATAGAGGGTGATTTTTTCTCCCGATGTTTTATCCGTCCACAACTTGAGCACGGGGTGTGACGTGTTTTTTGCGATTACCCCGTGCGCGGCATTGAGGATAGTTTGCGTGGAACGGTAATTCTGTTCCAAGTGGAAAACTTTTACGTCAGGGTAATCCTTTTTGAAATTTGTTATGTTCCGAAAGTCTGCGCCCCGCCACCGATAGATTGACTGGGAAGCATCCCCGACGACGCAGATATTATGCCATCTTTGCGAGAGCATTTTCGTTAAGATGTACTGCGCTTTATTTGTGTCCTGGTATTCATCGACAAGCACATACCGGTACTTTTCCTGATATTTCCCCGCGACTTCCGGGAATTTCTGAAAAAGCAACACGGTTTTTGCCAGCATATCGTCAAAATCAAGCGCCGAGCTGGTAAGGAGCAGTTTCTGATATCCCAAATAAACGCGAGCCACCGTTTCCTGAAAATTACCGCGGGCGTACGTGGGGTATTCAAGTGCGCCGATAAGCTCGTTTTTTGCCTGCGATATGGTGGAAAGCACCGCCCGAGGGTTATAGAGTTTTGTCGAGACGGCAAGCTGTTGCATGACTTCTTTTATCGCATCGATTTGATCCTGATCATCGTAGATAACAAACCCAGGCGGTACTCCGATATGATGCCCATCGATGCGAAGAATTTTCGCACAGAGCGCATGAAACGTACCGGAAAACGGCAGTTCACTGTCCGGAAGAAGCCCCCGCAATCGTTCCTTCATCTCTTTGGCGGCTTTGTTGGTGAACGTCACCATCAGTAAGTTGTGCGGGGAAACATGCTTTTTGGCAATAAGGTACGCTACCCGCGAGGTGAGTACGCGGGTCTTTCCACTCCCTGCTCCGGCAAGGATAAGGACGGCACCTTCCGTATGCGTTACCGCGGCTTGTTGCGCCGCGTTTAAATCATTGAGGATGGCGTCGATCATAGACTATAATAGTAGCATATGAAAAAGCTTTTCATTTTGGGTAATTGGAAGTCAAATAAAACGCTTTCTGAAGCAAAATCATGGCTTAACGAAGTCGATGCCGCATTCCCCGTCCTTCCGGAGCATGTTACCGTCATTGTTTGTCCGAATTTCCTGGCGCTTTCTCTTTTTGCCGAAAAAACGCATGGTTTCTCGGTGGGGACACAAGATATCTCGCCGTTTGAAACCGGTGCCTATACGGGGGCAGTCGCCGCCTCGATGGTAAAGGATATTGTACATCATGCCATGATCGGACATTCGGAACGACGAAAATATTTCGGCGAAACGGATGATGTTGTTGCGGAAAAGACAAAGCGGGCAATTGCCGCAGGGATTACCCCGGTTGTTTGCGTGTCCGCCGTCGATCAGGTCAACGCCCTTTCTAAAGCGGCGCCGGAGTTTGACGGGAAAGGAATGTTTTTGTACGAACCGTTGTTTGCCATTGGATCGGGAACATCGGATACACCGGAAAATGCCGATAGTACGGCAAGAGAAATCGCCACCGTCTTTCCTAATGTTCCGATCTTATATGGCGGCAGTGTTACCGCACAAAACGTCAAAGGATTTATGAACGCAACGCATTTGTCGGGAGTGGGAGCCGGCGGAGCGAGTCTTGCTCCCGAAACCTTTCTTTCGCTTATTGCATCGGTTATCGTCTGACCTATACGTCATCTATGGAATCACGGATACGGCGCCTCTACGCGTCTAAAATTAAAATCGGCGTTTTTCTTGCCCTCTTTGCCGTACTTTTTTTCCTTGCCGTAAAGGTTGTGTATTTTTCCCGGGGGTTCATGACCACGACGGGTATCACGCCCACGACACTTATGCGGTTGGTATTTGATTCGGGTGCCGATCTGCATCCGATTGACGGAAGAGTGAATATTTTACTCCTTGGCATTCCCGGGGGGACCCATGACGGTACGGACCTTACGGATACGATTCTCGTGCTTTCATTCCACCAGAAAAATCAATCGCTTGCGATGATTTCGGTACCGCGGGATATATGGTCCGATACCTTGAAGGACAAAGTGAACAGCGCCTATCATTACGGGGAGCAAAAGAAAAAAGGCGGCGGGTTGGTGCTTGCCAAAGCAATCATATCCGATGTGGTGGGACTGCCGCTCCAGTACGCCTTGGTACTGGATTTTTCCGGGTTTAAGAAAATTATCGATCTTGTTGGAGGGGTGGAAATCAACGTAGAGAAAAGTTTTACCGATAACGAATACCCGGTTCCGGGGAAGGAAAATGACGAATGTAACGGTGACCCGCTCTATGCGTGCCGCTATGAGTCGCTCCATTTTGAGGCGGGTGCCCAGGTGATGGACGGGGACCGCGCATTAAAATACGTGCGAAGCAGGCATGCCGAGGGCAACGAAGGAAGCGATTTTGCCCGAGGCCGCCGGCAACAGGAGATGTTGCTTGCCCTTAAAACAAAACTATTATCAAAAGATATCTACCTGCACCCGCAGGAGATCGAAAAACTTTATGCGGCATTCGACGAAGCCACGGATATGGATGCAAATATCGGGGAGCTGATGACGATAGGGAAGATGTTTATCCAGACGACGAAGGAAAACACCAAACGTATATCGCTTGAAGATCATCTCTATACACCTCCCAGTAGCTGGTACGGGCGCTATGTTCTCCTGCCAAAGGAGAGTTTTGACGCCATCCATGCCTATATCAAGTCTTCATTGCCGTAGTGCGTAACGCATAACCTGCAGATCGTGTACGTTTAGGAATGCTGCATGGAATTTACATCAATCGCAGTTCAATGCCCAATCCTAACCCTCCTCATCCTCCATGTCTTAGGCTCGATACGAGGGCACCATAGAGCCGCGTACGAGGGGAGAGAACGGTGCGTGTTCCCCGGGATTAGAAGACTAATCCAAGAAGGAGGAGCAGCACGCCGCCTGCGACCACGCTTGCTCCGAGGACGGACGGCACCCCGGCAACCGGAATCTTCGGTGTCGGAATAGGCGTCGGTGTCGCGGTAGTGCCCGGAGGCGGTGTCGGCCCGGTTGCGACGCGGCAGTTATCCGAAGCGATCCATACATTGTTATTGTCTTTCACGCGGCAGGAGAAGCTATACGCGCCGCCGGTGGTTACCGTATAGGTTGTTGAGAGAGAGCCCGGTGATCCGACGTTTTGTTCGACGAGTTTGGTTGATCCGTCCGGCATGGTAAATTCCGCCGCGATGATGTCTCCGTCATCATCCCGTCCCACACAGGTTAACGTGACAGTGTACGGCACCGTTCCCGTCGCTGGTTCAACCGTAAGGTCAACGCACACGGGATTGGTGTTGTTGGCAACCGGTGTCGGTGTCGGCGTTGAGGTCGGACCCGGTGTTGCGGTGGGTGTCGGTGTTGAGGTCGGACCCGGTGTTCCGGTCGGTGTCACGGTCGGTGTCGGCGTGTTATCGGCGCCGATTGAGAAAATCAATTTACAATTGATATCAGATGCCTTCGGTGTTACCTGCGGAACCGTCGGGGCAACGGGTGATTGCTGTTCCAGCTTTGTGCTGGTTAAATACGCGACAACACCGATACCGACGGTAATTATCGTAACCAGCATCATGTACCAATATTTCTTTAAGAAATTCATATTAGCGCCACGCTCCGTTCGTAAATACTTCTCCCTCGATGACAAAATCGGTTACCCCATCGGCGATCGTATAGTTTAAGGTAAATTCATTGCTGGCGTTCTTTGTCGTGGTTTCCGTCCATGCGCCGCCGTTCACCCGGAAGTGTGCCTTGGTGGGGGCAAGATTGCCCTTGACGGCAAGTACTACTTCATCGCCCGCGCGAAGCGTCGTAAGGTTCGTTACCTGGGTACCGTCCTTATAGATTTTGATGTTCTGACATACCGGTGCGGTTCCGGTCGTGGGTGTCGGCGTCGGATTGGTCGTATCATCATCATCACCGTTGTCATCATCACCGGTATCATCTCCAGCAAGAATACACCCCGCGCCGCCGTCCCAACATACGTAGCCGGGATAACAACACGTCATTGCACCGCCATTCATATTTTCACAATATGCTCTTCCTTGCCGTTCGCACGAGGCTTTTTTGTCGTCTTCAGGCATGCATTGCTTTTCAGTGCACATTTCACCATCCATACAATCACACACATATCCCTCCGGACACGTACCTTGCGGATTATCATCGGTCGCTCCGCTGCAGTTAGAATATCCCGTTCCCCATGCCCTGCTTCGCACGTCCGCAATCTGCTGGTTTTTAAGCGAAATAAAATACACACTCGCCGGAAGCACCAACACAAGCAATGCAATAAGCGCGATAAGCGGCCCTTTGGAGGTTTTCTTGGGAAGGGACGAATGATGGTGCGACTTATCCTGCACGGGCGGAACGATCATCGAATCACTTGGTTTTGTTTCGAGAATGCTTTCTACTAACTCGTCGGGATTGGGCGCTGACGAAGCAGGCGGAGTCGCCACCGCAGCGGGAGCAGGCGGTGTGACAACGGAAGAAGGATTCGGTACAGGATCGAGTGTCGGAACGGATGCGACACCAGACTCGGGAGCAGCGGGCGGGGGAACCACGGGAACGGGTTCCGGTTCCGGTGGGAGGGAATCTGTCGTCGATGGTGGTTTCAAAACATCATCAGCCATACGAATAAATCCGCGTATATAAAACTAGCTTAGTGCACAGATAACATACGAGTCAAGCGGTGATCCTTACCACCGTCGCAGCGCAACCGCACCGCTGCCTAAAAGCCCTATACCGAGAATAAGTAACGTGATAAGCGGCAACGGGAATCCCGTTTCCGGTATCGGTTCGCCGGCAAGCGTTGCGGTTGGCGTCGGTTCTTCGGTAACGGTGGGTTCCGGCGTCAGGGTCGCCGAGGGGGTCGCGTCTCCCAAAACCTGCGTGCCGCTTTTAAGTACTTCAAAAGTATGGGTAATGGCGACGGTTTTGTTTTGCGCGTTTTTTGTCGTGATGGTCACGCTTTGCTTGCCGGGCGCAAGCGGTTTCATAGGCGTATAGCGCCATACGCCGTCGTTACCCACGATAACCATATCACTCATCGGTCTCTCTATACCGATCGTGAGAAGAATCTGATTACCTCCAACCCCGGTTCCCTGAATCAGCGGAAGATTTGAAGGGATAGCACTACCGTCCACAGGTTTGGTGATCGCAACCGCCTGTTTTGCAACTTGAGTTGTTTCGCCGAGTACCGCCGGTTGTGTGGTGGGTGCGACGGCAAGCGGAGCCTGCTCATTCTTTTCCGCCTGAATCTTCCGGAAATCATAGGTTTTTCCGATCGTCATGCTGGGCACGGGGTTGTCGTTTAACGTATCGGTCAGTGCGGTCGCCTCACCCTCGGCGTTTCGTATGACGATGGATTCGTTGATGCGTTCGGCGACGGGAATGTATCGGTCAAGTGCCGTTGTCCGTGCAAGATTAAGCGGGATCACCCATGTTCCCGTTGTTTTTGAGAACGTCGAGAGCGTCTGTCCGTTTTCGAGCGTCAGATACACCAATGCACCGTCAAGCGGCAGACCGTTGGTCGCCGTGATTTGTCCGTATGCGGGCTCAATGCCTGTTCCAAGACCGGAAATGGTCGGAGCGGTTGTTGCTTCATAGGCTGTCCCGTTGTTGGAATGAGAAACGTTATTGGAAACGATGACAAATTTATAGGTCGTGTTCGGTTTGAGATTTCTTACCGTAACGGAATGTGTGGTATATGCGGCGGTCGCCTGTTTGGTATTTGGGGCAGTGTACCGTTCATCGAAGAAAAAACTGTCGGGGGAAACACCATCTAACCGCACCGACCCGCTGACCGCTTCATCGGTAGTCCAGGTTACCGTAAATGAGGTATCACTGATGTTAGTTACCGTGACGTTTTTGGGAGCATGGGTCGAAACCGCCTTGGTAAATAGCGGCGTGACCCGGTCGAAGGCAAAACGAAAAACCATGACCGCAACAACAACCAAGAATAAGCCGACGATGGTAGGAATTTTTTTCTGGTGCATACGGTTTTAGTCCATGGTGCTCCGTGCCTCTAATTCTTCCAGTATACTCACATCAATTTTACTTGATAAGGGGCTTACGACCTGTTGTACCGGGCGGGCGATCGTTGAGGTTTTGGTGGTTTTTACCAGTTCGAAAAATACCCACAAGAAAATAGTGAGCATGGTAAAAATAGAAACCAATAATAAATCACGTTCCTCGTCCATAGTTATTCGGTTGAATAATAGGAAGTAAGTTTTAACGATAATTGTAACTCATCAAGTAACACTAACTTCGAAAGTCCCAACTTGAGGGAAATCGTATCAACGGAAGCGATACGTCGCATTTTGAGTAACCCGTCCATAAATGACTTAAGGGAGGCGTATGGCCCCGTAAGTATTACACTTACCGGAAAGTCCTCGAGAGGTTTTGTTTGGGCAAGTTTTGCCCCCGGCGTTGCTTCCCGGCCTAAGACGGGAAGGCTCGGAATTTGGATGGCTGAGATAGAGGCGCCGGAATACGCCGCCAGATTACTGAGTTGACGCGCAAGAATGATGGCGTCGGGATTATTAGGAAGCGCCTGTCGAATAACGGGTAACCGGTCTTCAATTTCCTGAAACGTTGCCTGCGCTTCGATAAGCGCGGTGATTTTGTTCTCCATTTGTTCATTTAACGCCGTCTTGTCGGCAATTTCCCTGCGCAAATGAATGATTGTCTGCGCGGTCGGTCGTATGGCATACCAGGCAAACAGTGAAATAGCCAAAAACGAAAATACCGCGGTTGTCGATGCCCGCATCTTTGGCTTTTTCATCATCGGCTGCAGTTTTTGGTAATAGCGATGAAACTGCTCTTGGGAAATAGTGTTGGTTGTCGGTAATGCCATAGGTTATTTTGCCGCAGGAGTCGGAGATCCGATATCTGCACTGAGCTGAAAGTTAATGCCCGTTCCCGGTTTTCGTTGGATGTCGCCCAGGATAACATTTTGTATAAGCTTAGTGGACTGAAGGTTGGAGAGAAATTGTGCAAACCCCTGCGTCGTTCCGGCGGTTGCGGCAATCGTCATTTTTGTTTTGTTGATTTCAAGGGAGGTGAAATACACGTCCGCAGGCAACATTGTCTCAAGGATGTTGATGATCTCGACGGGTTTTCCCTGTTCGCTCATCAGTTTTTTGGCCGTTGTGAGATTCGCCTGGAGTGATTTTATCTCCTTTTCAAACTCAAGATTTGCCTGGATGATCGCCTGTTTTTGTGTGAGTTCTTCCGTAAGATCGGTATTTTTCCGATCAAGGCTGAAACGGGAGATAAACGCCAACAGAACCACGATTTCTGTGGTGATCATGATGTACCGCCCGTAGGTGGTTGCCCAGGAAATTAACCGACCCCATGGTGTATGTTCAAGATCCTGAGAGCCTAGTAAATTTATCTGTATCGGTTTGGCAGGCATACACAATCAAGTATAGCAAGGGGGATGGCGAAATGAAACGGGGGCGACCGGTATTTTTGCGAATATTATAAAGGAACATCGGTCAGCTAATGCGTGAAGAAAAGCAAGGAATTCCTCGGTTATGTGCCCCGTGCCACAATGACATTACCCGGGAATAAAATAGATACAGAAAAATGAAGAAAGGATTCGTGTCCGTTACTTCTTGAGAAGCTTAGCAAGACGCGCCTTTGTTCGGGCGGCCGTGTTTTTATGGATGATGTTGCGCTTTGCGGCTTTGTCGAGCGCTGCAAATACCAGGGAAACACTTTTTTCCGTCGGCGCCTTTCGCGCTTTTTTGACTAATCCCTTGAGTACTGCCCGACGACCGGCGTTTTCTTTGGTTCGGACGCGGTCATGTCGCAGTTTTTTGATTGCTCGCTTTGTTATCGGCATGTGGGGAAGTATAGCTTACTTGGCACTATCGGGTCAAGTTCTTCGTGATCTATAATAGGGAAGTTATGATGCGCTTTTGGGCTTGGGCTTCAAAAAAACAAACAACCGTGGGGTCAGCCGCAACCGTTCTCGCGTTCATGGTTTTATTATCCCGGGTACTTGGACTTGTTCGTGACCGGCTGTTATCAACCTATTTTGCACCGGAACAGTTGGGAGTCTATTTTGCCGCGTTCAGGATCCCAAATGTTATCTTTGAGTTGCTTGTCATGGGGGCGTTAACCGCCGCGTTTATTCCGGTCTACACGAGATATATTTCCGATGAAAGGCATGATGATGCAAAAAAACTCGCCACCGTACTCATCAACCTCAGCGTGGTTATTCTCCTTATCATTGCCGTTCCTTTATATATAGCGGCACCGTATGTTTCCCGCATGCTTGCCCCGGGTTTTAGTGCGGCACAAATTACGGAAATGACCGCATACACGCGGTTTATTTTGCTTTTTCAGGTGGCGCCTCTCCTTGTCGGTAATGTGTTGACGGGCATACTGCAGTCGCATAGTTTGTTTCTTATTCCCGCCGCGGCCCCCGTTTTTTATAACGTCGGCATCATTATCGGCACCGTCGCCCTTTCCTCGCTATGGGGACTATGGGGACCGGTAGCAGGAGTGGGCATCGGTGCATTCCTCTTTGTGGCAATCCAGATTCCGCTTATCATAAAGCTCGGCTATCGGCATACCCTTGCTGTTGATCCCAAAACCCCCGGGGTCAAAGAGGTGGGAAGATTGATGGGTCCGCGTACTTTGGGGCTTGCGATTGCGCAAATAGACATCACCATTGATCTCATGCTTGCAAGCCTGTTGGGTGCACGGATGGTGACGATCTTTAACTTCGCGCAACACCTGCAACAATTACCCGTCGGTCTTTTCGGCACCACCATCGCTCAGGCCGCCCTTCCCTCGCTTTCCCAATTTTCCGCGAAGGATAATAAACAGGAATTCCGGGAAACGATCCAAAAAGGCATTCATCAGATTCTCTTTTGGGTGCTCCCGACCTCGGTGCTGTTTATGGTGCTGCGGATTCCGATCGTGCGGTTGGTATTCGGAGCCTCCCAATTCGACTGGGCGGCTACCGTTGACACGGGAATGACGCTCTCGGCATTCGGATTGTCGCTGTTTGCGCAGGCGATTATCCATA
The DNA here is from genome assembly GCA_964449585.1 of uncultured Gammaproteobacteria bacterium. Lineage (GTDB taxonomy): Bacteria > Patescibacteriota > Microgenomatia > UBA10105 > UBA927 > UBA927. The sequence goes on from CAYUZE010000003.1 coordinate 33,002, forward strand.
TTCTTGCACGCGGATTTTACGCACTCTATGACAGTAAAACACCGGTGCGGATAGGCATTATCACCGTGGGGATCAATTCGATGCTGAGCATGATTTTTGTGTTATTCCTCCATCTTCCGGTCTGGTCACTCGGCTTATCAACCTCTATCGCAAGTATTATCAATGCTGCCGCCCTCTTATACCTATTGGATAAACGCATTGCCGCGCTTATCACACGGAATCTTGTTGTTCCCGCAGTGAAAATGGCGATAGCCGCAGGGGTAACCGGGATTGCACTCTATATTCCCCTAAAACTCCTTGATCAGCTTGTCTTTGATACGACGAGAACATTCGGTTTGTTGTTTTTGACGGGAGTATCGGCGAGCCTTGGACTCATTACCTATTTTTTCCTCTCGTGGGTATTGGGTGTTACGCAGGTGTATTCGGTTCTCCGTTTCACCCGGAAATTGACTGCACCTCGCGGATTCTCAATGGAGCCCGCACAGGAAGTCGTGAACGGCGGCATTTCCGATAAAATCTCATAATACGTGCTACTCAGCGGCACCCCAGAGGGAGGAGCGTGTGTTGTGTTATTGATCCTTGGTAAGTTCCAGAATGCCGATACTTTGGCTCGGCATAAAAATATCGGTGGTCAACGAATCTTCTTCGACCGTATACGGCTTGGTCACATCGCGACCGAAAAGAAACCGTTCACGCAGCTTATAGGTGCCGGGAGCAAGTTTGGTGAATTTCACCGGTACCTGTTCCGTATGACTGCCTTTGCTGTCAAAGTTAACGAGAAAAACGCGCATGACGTCGTTTTGTATCGTCGCGAATCCGGTAACCCATGATCCTTCGCCGGTTAACTGCATGCGCGTCCCCGCCATGGTGTCGATAAATGAATAGACGCTATAACGCGGTTTCTTCTTGAGTCCGTTATCATCGTGCGTGATAAGCCCCCAGCCGCTCCCGTCGGATTGATTCGGACCGTCCTTGAGTTGAAAACTCATAAGATAGGTGGGGCCTCCCGAAATAAGTTGGCGGATAACCGCGGCGGTGTGAGCGGCTCCGTACATGGTACCGTAGCCGTTGCTTTTGCTCCCCGTAAATCCGAATTCGGTGATAAGTTTCGGCAGCAGCGTATAGGAAGGGTATTGGACGAGCCAGGAAATGATATTTCGCTGATCGGCGGCAAATTGTTCAGGATCTGAAAGATATGAATGCCAAGAGAAAAAATTTACCCTGTTTCCCGATTCGGCAAGCGCGATGATCCAGTTTTTATACAACCCGGTGGTGGAGGGGCCGCCCAACAAAAACGGATTAACATTTTGCGCATTATTTGCGCCGATGGCGGCATAACGGTACAGTGTCAAATAGTTTTTTTCGCCTCCAAGTTTCCAGGAACCGAATTGCGCCAAATCCGGTTCATTCCATACTTCATAATAGATGCCGCTTAAATTCCGCCCGCCTTTTCCGCTGAAATGTTCGATGGTTTTTTGCACCACCAGCGCCCATTCGTTCCAGTCGTTCGGAGGATTGATGATGACGCCGTCTTTTGCGATGACATTGGGCATGTAGGAAAGGGCAAGCACGGGCTTGGCTCCCGTCGATAAAATGGTATTTACCACGGCATCAAGTCTTGTCCAATCAAAGGTGAGGCCGTTACCGTCCCTGCCGACCACCTGATAGCTGTCATATAAATGATCGATGCGGATTGTTTGCGGACGGAGCGCCTTTACGTCGGCCGCGATGCTTTGCAGCATGTCGTTTTGTTCCTCTCCTCCTTGCGCAAATGCATGGTAGAAATCCGTTTTGATGGGTTCGAGTCTTGTGGACGTGTCGACAACGATATTTGCCGGGGTGCCGCTGGCGCGGGTAAGAATCGTAATCGTTGAGCCGATCGCCATGATAAAAAGCGGGAGAAAAATAATAAGCCCTAAAAAGGAAATGACGGACGTCGTTCTTCCCGATGCTTGCCGCATGACGAAGCTCATAACGATGACCTCCTTACCAAGGGGATAACCGATCCCGTAACAATAAACAACAATCCGATGCTTAATAGCATGAGGGTGTTTTCGACGGCTCCCGATACGGGGATTGCGCTTCCCGAAGCACCGTTTTCATCTCCCGTCGCCACCACGAAGGCAAGCGTTGCCGTATGGGATTTGCCCGTTGCCGGATCTTGAGCGGCGACCACGATGGTGTGGGGACCGGCAGGAAGCGGTTCCTCCATTGTATAGCTCCAGTTGCCATTTTCATCCGAGGTTACGGTGACGGTAATCGGGTCGGAATATACGGTGACGGTAACCTCCGTACCCGGTGGCGCTTTTCCTTCGATCGTCGGCTTTTGGGTGGCGACCGACTCATTTCGTGTCGGTGAAACGATGGTAACGGCGGACGGACTGGCACTATCAGAAGCCGAAAGCGTGGGAGTAAGCGTCGGGGTAACGGCAAGTGTTGTCGTGGGCGTAACGGTGCTGTTGAGTTGATTGCCGCCGCTCCCGCTGCCGATAGTGATGGTAGCTGGTACCGTACTGGTTAAGGCATTTGTACTTCCTTCGTTTAACGCACCGACAAACGTGTCGGCGGCAAAACGAACCGCAACGGGGGAAGTGGTTTCCGCAAGGGCTTTGAATTTTATGGTTGCAACCGTTCCTGTTCCGGTGACGGGAGTGGTGGTGTTTGTTGCCCCGAGCGCCATGGATACCGTGCCGTTACCCACCGCTCCGGATGTCAGAATATTGGGAAACATGGTACCGTTATGGATCCATTCCGCCTGGAGTTTTGCGGGATCGTAGGTAAGCTTTAAATCGACAGCGACGATCTGGTTGTCTGCCGTGTCCATCCGTACTTCAAGCGTGAATTCCTCATTGACCGCTTTGGTAAGGGTAGTAGGGGTGAGGGTAAGGGTGGTTGCGGGAGCCGCCTTTTTTCGAAGTTCCTGGTTCCGCATGGTCAAAAAAACCGATGCGGGGATGGCAATAAGCGTAATTAAAGAAATCAAAATAATAACAAGTCGTTTCATGCCTATCTACCATTATGATAGAGCTATTGATGAATGGCAATAGTAAGATGGCACACGTCGTTAAAAACCTCTTGACACATGTTAGCACTCAATGTATATTAGTGCTAATATGGATGGAGTAGCTGATTTAACACCGCGACAAATTCAAATTTTGAAAGCCGTCATCGATGAATATATTTCGACGGCGGATGCGGTCGGAAGCGAGACGCTCGAGAAAAAGCATAATCTCGGTGTTTCACCCGCGACCATCCGTAACGAAATGGTTCGTTTGACGGAGTTGGGGATGTTAAAGCAGCCGCATACATCGGCAGGTCGTGCGCCGACACCGGTGGCACTCAAATACTACGTCGAGCAACTGATGAAACCAAAGGATCTTTCCGTAGCGGAAGAAGTTGCGGTCAAAGAAAAAGTGTGGAGTTATCGTCAGGAAATCGATAAGTTGCTCCGCGAGGCGACCAAGGCATTGGCGGAGAAAACCAAAACGCTTGCCATCACCGCAACGAATGAAGGTGATCTGTATTATGCGGGAGCGGCCAATATCCTTGATATGCCGGAATTTTATGACTATCAACTGACCCACGATCTGTTGGGGACACTTGATGAATACGGCTTTTGGTGGGGGGTATTGGAATCGCACGGCGATCCGTTTTCCATATTGGTAGGCGATGATCTTTCAACGGGGAGTCTTACCCAGTGCGGTTTTGTGTATCACAAGTTTAAGACACCGCATGTATCGGGTGCCATCGGGGTGGTGGGTCCGTCGCGACTTAACTATCCGTCGGTGATTCCCGTCGTACGGTATCTGGGGAACCTCATCGATGAGTTTGCGAGTTAAGCTGGCTTACCTTTTTCCGTTATGAAAAAACAACAGGACAAACCGGTGAGTGATGAAAAAGCAAAACATCCGCAAAACGCGTCGGATGTTGCGGTTGAAGAGTGGAAGGCAAAATACGTACGGGTGCTTGCGGATTATCAGAATCTCGAAAAAAGAACCGCCGAGCGGGTGACTGAGGTTCGCCAATATGCCTCGGAAAGCGTACTATCACGACTCCTTCCCGTCGTGGATACCTTCGGTATGGTAACGAATCATATCAAGGATCCCGGGCTTGCATTGGCATACAAAGAATTACTCTCCGTGCTGACCGAGCAAGGAGTGGAAAAAATCGAGGTTTTGGGACGGGAGTTTGATCCTATGGAGATGGACTGTATCGAGGTGGTGCCGGGAAAAGACAACGAGGTGGTGGAAGAAGTGCAGGCGGGATATCGTTTCCGGGGAAAAATATTACGGGTGGCGCGGGTGAAAGTCGGCAAGTCGGAGGTAATAACTCATTAATTGTTCACAAAGAAAGGAGAACATATGGCAAAAATTATCGGTATTGATTTAGGAACAACCAACTCATGCGTTGCGGTTATGGAGGGAGGATCACCTAAAGTGATTCATTCCGCAGAAGGCCGCAACGTTATCCCGTCTGTCGTCGATCCCATTAAAAATATCGTCGGCGACGTGGCAAAACGGCAGACAGTGCTGAAACCGAAATCAACGGTCTTTTCCGTGAAGCGGTTGGTGGGACGCAAATACTCGGATGCATCGGTACAGACGGATGCCAAATGGTTGCCTTATACGATCAAATCAGGCAAAAACGATATGGCGGTCGTCGAAGTGGAAGGCAAAACCTTTACGCCGCAGGAAATCTCCGCAAAAATTCTTTCCAAAATCAAAGCGGATGCGGAAAAGTATCTGGGAGAACCGGTCAAACAGGCGGTTATCACCGTTCCCGCATATTTTGATGATTCCGAACGACAGGCTACCAAGCAAGCCGGGGAAATTGCCGGACTTGAAGTACTTCGTATTCTCAACGAACCGACCGCCGCGGCATTGGCCTACGGACTCGACAAGAAAAACGTCCACACCATCGCCGTTTATGACTTAGGAGGAGGAACGTTTGATATCTCCATCCTCGAGCTTGGTGAAGGCGTGTATGAAGTCAAAGCCACCAACGGGGACACCCATTTGGGAGGCGATGACTTTGACAAGAAAATTCTTGATTATCTTGCCGACGAGTTCAAAAAGGAACACGGTGTTGATCTACGAAGCGATAATCAGGCATTGCAACGGCTCCGTGATGCCGCCGAAAAGGCTAAGATCGAACTTTCGAGCGCCATGGAAGCGGAAGTGAATTTGCCGTTTATCACGCAAGGCAAAGACGGCCCGCTCCACCTGGTCGTCAAAATAACGCGCGCCAAGCTGGAATCCATCGTGTTGGATCTTATCCAAAAATCGATCGAGCCCGTCAAGAAATGCCTTGCCGACGCTAAGCTTAAGGTAAGCGACATCAACGAAGTCGTCATGGTGGGAGGAATGACCCGCATGCCGAAAGTCGTCGAGGTGGTCAAAGAATTCTTCGGGAAAGAGCCGAACGCATCGGTTAATCCCGACGAAGTAGTTGCCATCGGCGCCGCGGTACAGGCGGGAGTCCTTTCCGGAGACGTCAAGGATGTGGTACTTTTGGACGTCACGCCGCTTACCCTTTCCGTGGAAACGTTGGGCGGGGTATCTACCCCCATGATTACGAGAAATACCACGGTGCCGACCAGCAAGACGGAAATATATTCGACTGCTGCGGACAATCAGACGTCGGTTGAAATTAACGTGTTACAGGGTGAACGACCGATGGCGGCGGATAATAAATCGTTGGGAAGATTCGTCCTTTCGGGCATTCCTCCGGCACCTCGCGGGACACCGCAGGTTGAAGTGACGTTCGATATCGACGCTTCAGGCATCCTTTCCGTTTCCGCCAAAGACAAAGCAAGCGGGAAGGTGAGTTCGATTAAAATCACCGGCTCCACGGGTCTTTCCAAGGAAGAAGTGGAAAAGATGCGCGCCGAGGCCGAAGCGCATGCCGCGGAAGATACCGAGAAAAAGGATAAGATCGAAGCGCGCAACAAAGCCGACAACATGATCTACCTTGCCGAAAAGACGGTCAAAGATGCGGGGGATAAGGCAAAGGCGGAAGATAAAGCCGCGATCGAAGAAAAGGTGAAGGCGTTAAAGGATATCCTGGAAACGGGATCTAAAGAAGACCTTGAAGCCAAAACAAGCGCCCTTTCTGATGTCGTTCAGAAACTCGGGGCCGCTATGTATCAACAACCTCCGCAGGGAGCGCCCGCTGATGCAAACGGCGAAGCACCGAAGGAAGAAAACGGGGAAAAGAAGCCTGAAGACAAAGCAAAAGCGGAAGAAGGCGAAGTGGTAAGTTAAGCACTTTTGCCTCCTGAAACCTGTTCAGGATCCATCAAAGCGACGTAACGCAAAATGCCTCGTATTGGTAACGGGGCATTTTTGCTCGTAAAACCTTGTATAATGAAGGCGGGATTTCGCGGTACAGACCGCAGTGACGATATCATATGGCAACGAAACGTGATTTTTATGAAGTGTTGGGAGTCAGCAAATCCGCCTCTCCAGCGGAGATTAAAAGCGCGTATCGCAAACTCGCGCTGGAGTGGCACCCTGATCGTAATAAAGCTCCCAACGCCAACGAAAAGTTTAAAGAAATCAACGAGGCCTACGCCGTGCTTTCTGATGCCAAGAAAAAAGAAACGTATGACCAATACGGACATGCGGCGTTCCAGCCCGGCATGGGCGGGGGAGCGCAGGGAGGCAATCCCTTCGGCGGAGGGTTCGGACAGGGACCGTTCCAGTATTATTACTCCTCGGGTGGTCAGGGCGGCAACCCGTTCGGCGGTATGGGCGGCGATTTCATCGATCCTTTCGAGATATTCGAACAGTTTTTCGGCGGCGGCTTTTCCCCGCGCGGAAGAGGACGGGCTCACCCATCGTACGAAATGGAAATTAGCTTCACGGATGCGGTAAAAGGAGTCACCCGCGAGATTCACGTACCCAAAGGAGGAGCGGGGGAAGGGTCACTCAAAAAAACGATCAAAATCCCGGCAGGCGTCGATACCGGTTCGCGCATCCGATTCGATGAATTTGATCTCGTGATTTCGGTAGCCCCGGACAAAAAGTTTAAACGGGAAGGGGATGACATCTTTCTCGAAGAAGGAATTTCCTACAGTATGGCCGCTTTGGGCGGCGTGCTGGAAGTTTCGACGATCGACGAATCAGTGAAAATCCGTATCCAGCCGGGTACCCAACCGGGTACACTGATCCGCATCAGAGGCAAAGGCGTTCCCCATGTGCGCGGCAACGGGCGGGGAGATCAGTACGTCAAAATTCAGGTGAAGGTTCCTACCCATCTCTCGCGGCGTCAAAAGGAACTTTTGCAAGAACTTGAGGAGTAAGCCGAGGCAGGAATTGACGCGCGTAGCCGTGGACGATATAATAGCGGTATTGTAAGAGGTAAAGGTGGGGTGACCCGCCTTTTTTACTAAAGAGAAGGAGAAAACCATGCCAGCAGTCGTCAGATCCGAATTCGCATTAGCATTGAATCAAGTTGCCACGGAGCGGGGAATTGATCCCAACGTGGTGATGGAAACCATTAAAGCGGCTATTCTTGCCGCCTATCGAAAAGACTATGGTATTGATGAGTTACTCACCCTGACGGTTGACTTAAACCCTGATACAGGCGAAGCGCGCGTGCTTCAGGACGGAAAAGACGTCACCCCTCCCGGTTTTGGCCGTATCGCCGCACAAACCGCAAAACAGGTTATCCTGCAGCGTATTCGTGAAGCGGAAAAACAGGCGGTACTTTCTGATTTCCAGGAAAAAGTCGGCGGCATCGTGCCCGGAATGATTCTTCGTTTTGACGGTCCCAATATCATCGTCGATATCGGCAGAACCCAGTCGGTCATGCCCGTAAGCGAACAGAACCCCGCGGAACGATACCACTTGAATCAGCGGTTGACCTTCTACATCGAAGGCATTCGCGAAACCATGCGAGGGAACGAAATCATCGTTTCCCGTGCCCACAAAGGACTCGTTGAAGGATTATTCAAGCGGGAAGTGCCGGAAGTAGCCCAGGGAGCGGTTGAACTTCGCGTGGTCGCCCGTGAGGCGGGAAACAGGACAAAAGTTGCGGTATTTTCATCGGCTCCCGGCGTTGATCCCGTCGGTTCTTGTGTCGGACAAAAAGGCGTTCGTGTGCAGGCCGTGATCAATGAATTGGGAGGCAACGAAAAGGTCGATATCATCCAATGGAGTGACGACATGAAGCAATTCATCATGGCGAGTTTGGCTCCCGCCAAAGATATGGAAGTCGTGTTAAACGAAAAGAAACAGGCGGCAGAAGTCTCCGTTCCCGATGACCAGCTATCCCTTGCCATCGGTCGTGACGGAGGCAATGTACGGCTTGCGGCTAAACTGACCGGTTGGAAGATTGACATTAAGGGCAAAGGTGGCGCTGCTCCCGCGGAAACCGCAACGGAACAACCCGCGGCGGTGGAAGCTCCCGCAACAGCGGTTACGGAAGCGGCTCCTGTTGAAGAAGCGCCCGCGGCAACGACCGAAACAACAACGGTTTCCGAAGAGGCAAAAGCACCCGAAGGAACCGAAGAAGCAAAAGAAGTACCCGTAGCATCAGACTCGACGAATACGACATCAGAAAACCAAGTATGAGACGAGTGTCGTTTTTTGTAACGTATGGGAAAAGACAAGCACATGCCAGTTCTTTCTTCGCGCCCGCCCGTGGTGGCGGTATTGGGGCATGTTGACCACGGAAAAACCACGCTTCTTGACTACATTCGCAAAGCAAATGTCGCCGCCCGTGAACACGGGGGGATTACCCAGCATATCGGCGCATACCAGATAGACTATAAAACGAAGGCAAAAGAGGTGAGAAAGATCACCTTTATCGATACCCCGGGACACGAGGCGTTTAGTAAAATCCGCTCAAGAGGCGCATCCGCGGCTGATATTGCCATATTGGTTGTTGCCGCCAATGACAGTGTGAAGCCCCAGACGATCGAATCCATCCGCCAAATTAAGGCGGCCGGAATTCCCCTTATCGTTGCCATCAATAAAGTCGATCTCCCCGGCATCATCATCGACAAAGTGAAATCGGATCTTGCCAAACACGAAGTACAGGTCGAAGGATTCGGCGGAGATGTCCCGTTTGTGCTGGTTTCGGCAAAAGCCGGAACGGGAGTAGAGGATTTACTGGAGCTTATCCTGCTTGTTGCCGACATGAAAGAGCTGACCAATGACGCACAGGGTGATGTGCAGGCGGTAGTTATCGAAGCAAAAGTCGATAAATTTCGAGGGCAAGTCGCGACCCTTCTTATCAAGTCAGGCACACTTGCTCCCGCAAATACCCTGTACGAGGGGCAAAAAGCGTTAGGCAAAGTACGGGCGCTCATCGACGAAACGGGCGCCAAAGTCGATCAGGCGGGTCCCGGTAAGCCTGTGGAGGTGTTGGGCTTTTCCGTACTGCCTTCTATCGGTGCGGTCATCTCCACCGCGCCGCAACAGGCTGCCGCATCTGCCGCGCCCGTCGCAGCAAAAACCGCCAGTGTTGCGGATTTTTTGGCGGCAATGACTGCAGCGGATAAAAAACGGCTGAAATTGTTTATCAAAGCCGATACGTCAGGTTCACTTGAAGCGGTTATCGAGGCCTTACCCAAAGAAGAAGTGGATATCGTGCACGGTTCACTGGGTGACATCACCGAGGCTGATATTCTGGAGGCGGGTGCCATGGGAGCGGTTGTAGTCGGGTTCAATGTGAAAGCTGCGGGAGGGGTGGAAAAACTTGCCACACATGAAAAAGTTATTTACCGTATCTACACCATTATCTATGAGTTATTGGACGAAATGGCCGATGTGGTAAGCGGGATGGAGGATTTGCTTGTCAAAGAGCGTGAACTGGGACGCGGTGCCGTTATCGCCGAGTTCCCCTTCGAAAAAGATCGAATTGCCGGCACAAAAGTCGTCTCGGGACGGCTTGCCAAAGGGGATATGGTGAAGATCATGCGCGGCGAGGATGAAATCGGTCGTGCGCGAATACGCTCGATCCGGCAGGGAAAGAACGAAGTAACGAAGGTGGAAGTGGGGGGGGAGTGCGGGGTGCTTCTGGACAAAAAAGTTGATTTTACGCTCCAAGATGGTATAATAGCCTTCACTACAGGATAGTCGTGCATTCGTCTTACGGGACATCGTTTTTGAAAATTTCATGCGATGTAACGGGTGACGAAAAACGACATAACCAAATATGACCTACGAAGAAGCCCTTACCAAAGCAAAAGAAATGGTCGGATCCGCGAGTGAAATCGTGATCGTTACCCACGGCAATCCCACCATGGATAGTATGGGAGCTTCCCTTGCCCTTATGTTGGGTGTCGTTTCCCTGGGCAAAAAAGCAACGGTTGTATGTCCGGATGCCATGACGGTCGGGTTATCAAGTTTTGTCGGTGTGGATCGGGTCGTGCGTGACTTCGGAAAGAAAAATTTCGTCATTTCGCTTGATTACGAAGACGGATCCATCGAAAAAGTAAGCTACAACATAGAAGGCAAAAAGTTTAACCTCGTCGTAGAGCATCGTCCCGGATTTGAATTATTCAGCGCCGACAAAGTGCAATATTCCTATCAAGGCGTGTCTGCCGATCTCATCATTAGCGTGGACACCCTTTCCCTTAGCGATCTCGGAGCGGTATATGAACAGCATAAGGATGTGTTCGGCAAAACGCCGATTATTAACGTAGATTTCCACAAAGATAACGTTAATTACGGTGCGTTAAATCTTGTCGATCCCGGTGCCTCCTCGACGTCCGAATTGGTTGCCGAGCTCATGGCGACGTTGGGCGTGAAGCTCAGCACGGATATAGCGACAAACCTGCTAAATGCTATCTATGACGCGACCAATAACTTCCAAAATGCCAACGTCACCAGCATGGCGTTTGAAGTGGCAAGCGTGTGTCTTAAAGCGGGAGCAAAGCGCTTCGGCGTTGCGACCCCGGTTGCCCGCACCACACCGGAACCGAAAGTGTACGTAGGCAACAAGCCGGTGGAAGATACGCATAAAGCTCCCGTTTTGGAGGTGACGCCAGTGCAGGAACAAAAGCACACACCGCCTCCCGTTATTCATACGGAAACCCCTGCGGCGGATCCGCATCAGAATGAAGGGAAAAAATCCGCAAACCCTCCCTCAGACTGGCTGAAACCGAAAATATTTAAGAGTTCTTCACTTGTATAAGCCGTTGACGGTAATCTCCCACTGGTAAATTTCCTTACAATATCGTATAATGAGTGCCTTAGGAGCACAAAGGATCGCGCTCCTTTTTACAAAGCATATGGCAACCAAAACTACCAAGAAGGCAACGAAAACGACAAAAACAACCAAAGTGGCAAAGGAAACAAAAGCACCGAAAAAAGCCGCTCCCGCAAAAGCGGTCAAAGCAGTTAAACCGACCAAAGCTGCCGCCAAAGCAGCCGCGGAAGAAGCCGCAATTCCGTCTCCCGAAAAGCAGGAAATTATCGTCCAATTTGCATTAAAGTCCGGAGATACCGGGAGTCCCGAAGTGCAGGTTGCACTGCTTACCCGACGCATCGAAAAACTTGTTGAACATCTTCGCGGCAATCCGCATGATAATCATTCACGACGCGGTTTGTTGGGTATCGTGAGCAAACGGCGACGGTTGTTAAACTATCTTGAGAAAAAAGACAAAAAGCGATTTGTCCAAATTAAGGAAAAATTAGGCTTAACATAATATAAATTTACGGCGCACAGCGTCCCTGGAGCGATAAGAGGCCAGTGGTCGAGGATAGAGCATAGAAGTAGAAAACTTATCACATTCTTCCGTTTTCTATCTTCAACCCCTCCGCTTCTTATACCCCACAAGGATGCATCGTGCGGAAATCTATGAACATTATCTCCAAATCTGCGGAGATCGCAGGAAAAACCCTGACCCTTGAAGTCGGACGATTTGCCGAACAGGCATCGGCGGCGGTGCTTGCCAAATACGGTGAGACCATGGTGCTTGCAACCGTTACCGCATCGAGTAAAGAAACAACGCTTGATTATTTTCCGCTTTCCGTGGAATATGTCGAACGGCTGTATGCCGGCGGTCGTATTAAAGGTTCCCGTTGGGTAAAACGGGAAGGCAGACCGACGGATGACGCGGTATTGGCGGGTCGGGTAATCGATCGTTCCATTCGTCCGCTTTTTCCGAAGTCCTTTAAGCGCGACGTACAGGTGATTATCACCGTTCTTTCCGTTGACGGGCAAAATGACCCCGACGTATTGGGATTAGTTGCCACCAGCGCCGCCATTGCCATCTCCCCGGTTCCCTGGAAGGGACCGATCGGAGGCGTCCGTGTCGGTTATGTCAAAGAGACGGGAACGGAAAAAGGCGCATACCTTATCAACCCCACGACATTAGAGCAGGAAACGAGTGAATTTGATTTCATCGTGTCCGGTACGAGCGAAAAAGTGGTGATGCTTGAGGGAGGTTTCTGTGAAACGCCCGAGCCTATCGTGTTCGGCGCCATCGAAGAAGCCAAAAAGGCCAACGGCGAAGTCATTGCCCTTATCAATGAGCTCGTCAGTGCCGTAGGGAAAGAAAAAATTGTTCTTCCCGAGGTGAGTGAAGCGGACGAACTGAAAAAGAAAATCGCCAAGGATTATGCCAAGGAAATGGAAACGGCATTTGCCAAAAAAGCCGAAAAAGAATTCGGCGGCACGGAAATTGCGGAACTCGCAAAGACCATCGCCGAAGCATACGGTACCGATTATTCCATGAAGGATATCGAAGGCGCCCTTGATGCACTGTTCAAAAAACAGGTTCGTGACAACGTGCTCCTTCACGGCAAGCGGTTTGACGGACGAAAAATTGATGAAGTGCGATCGATCGATATCGACGTCAGTATCCTTTCCCGCACGCACGGAAGTGCGATGTTCAAGCGGGGACAGACGCAGGTACTTACGGTTGCGACCTTGGGTACCCCGAGTCTTGAGCAGCTTATCGAGAGTCCGATGGGCGAGGAATCAAAGCGCTATATTCATCACTACAGTATGCCGCCGTATTCCGTCGGAGAGACGGGGAGAGTCGGAACGCCGAATCGTCGGGAAATCGGCCATGGTGCGCTTGCCGAACGGGCACTGCTTTCCGTGATTCCTTCCGAAGAGGAATTTCCGTATACGATCCGCCTGGTTTCCGAAGTAATGAGTAGTAACGGTTCTACTTCCATGGCGAGTACCTGCGGATCGACGCTTGCACTTATGGATGCGGGTGTACCTATCAAAGAACCGGTTGCCGGTATCTCCGTCGGTCTTATGACCGATAAAGAGAAGTTCGTGTTGTTAACCGATATATTGGGGATTGAGGATTTCTCGGGAGACATGGACTTTAAAGTGGCGGGGACCAAAAACGGTATCACCGCAATCCAGCTCGATATCAAAATCGAAGGATTGACCGCCGATATTGTGGAACAGACGCTTGAACGGGCAAGAGTGGCGAGAATGATGATCCTTGAAAAGATCGCGTCCGTCATCCAATCACCGAGACAAGCGGTTTCGCAGTATGCGCCCAAGATTAAGGTCATAAAAATTCCGACCGAACGGATCGGTGAGGTAATCGGACCGGGCGGCAAAGTCATCCGCAATATTATCGCGACCACGGGTGCTACCGTGGATGTCAACGATGACGGATCGGTATTCATCTCTGGCACCGATGCCGATAGCGTACAAAAAGCGGTGTCTTGGGTCGAGGGATTGACGCATGATGTCGAAGTCGGTGAGGAATTCGAGGGAGAGGTAAAACGAATTCTTCCGTTCGGCGCATTTGTCGAAATTTTGCCCGGCAAAGAAGGCATGGTGCATGTTTCGCAAATGAGTACCGATTTTGTCGATGACCCCTCAAAGGTTGTTGCAATAGGTCAAGTCGTCAAAGTGCGCGTTATGGAAATAGATGAACAGCGACGGATCAATCTCTCCATGCTTTTTGGGGAAGATGCCGAGAAAAAATCCGCCGAGCGCCGTGAATCACGCGGCGGCGGTGACCGCCATGGCGGCGGCAGACGGGGCGGCTTCGATCGCGGTCGAAGAAGGTATTAAACCGTCATCCCGGCACCATTTGCAGACGCTACTCATGAGCCGTGAGACGCATGCCTCTTACGGGAGCTTTTCGGTAAATTTCACCGCAGGAATTACGTGGGTGAATTTGTTATGATAGTGGTATGTCCAGACTGCTCGACGAGGTAAGTTCATTACGAAAAAAACTGAAAGACGCTGCGGTTCCCCCCGAAATGGAAACCCGGATTGTTGCAAACCTCGAGGAAGTTGAACGATTGGAACACGATATTTCCGCGCGCGTGCATATCGAACAGATGCTCCGGTATATCGACTGGGTCATTAATCTCCCTTGGAATGCAAGAAGTCAGGATGAAATTGATTTGGCAAACGCGAGAACGATTCTTGAAACGCATCATTACGGGTTACAGCCCGTAAAAGAGCGGATTCTCGAGTATCTTGCCGTGATGAAGCTCAATCAGGATCGATGGAAGAAGGAAGCAAATGCCGCATCAGGAGATTCCCGGGAAGCGGAAGCAAAAAGCACGCATGCGATGCTTGCACGACGCGCGCCCATTCTTTGTCTTGTTGGACTTGTCGGTACCGGAAAAACGACACTTGCAAAATCCATCGCTCAGGCGATGGGCAGACGATTTGTCCGTATTGCTTTCGGCGGTATGTCGGATGCCCTTGAACTGCGCGGGCAGTCACGCGTACGACCCGATGCGGAAATAGGGCTCATCCTCAAAGGGTTGCGGTTTGCGGGAACGAAAAATCCCGTTATCCTCCTCGACGAAATTGATCGTGTATCGGAGCACGCCCGGGGAGACATCATGGGCGTCTTGGTCGAGTTGCTGGATCCGGAACAAAATTCGGCATTCGTCGATCATTATATGGATTATCCATTTGATCTTTCGGAAGTGTTGTTTATCGCAACCAGCAACAACACGACCAACATCGCAACGGCAGTGCTTGATCGTCTTGAGCCGATACAAATGCCCTCCTATACCGATGCCGAAAAAATAGAAATCGCCAAAAAATATGTCATGCCCGCGCTTATGAGAGAATCGGGGCTGACGGGTGAAAATTTGACGATTGATGAGGCGATGTGGGCAAAACTGGTTCGACCGCTTGGGTACGATGCGGGTATCCGTTCCATCGAACGGACATTAAACAGTGTGTGTCGAAAAGTTGCCCTTTCCATCGTCGAAGGAAAGCAGACGTCGTTTCATATAGACGAAAATAATATTAAAAGTTTTATAGAAGTGTATTAGTTCCCAAGATGGTTACTGCCCCGAATCTTAGGACATACGAATCCTCAAAAAAGGAGAAAGAAGGTTAATTATGAGAAAAATGTATTTACAACATTCCCGACGAGATGAGCGTCCGTTGCCGCAGCGGCAGGTATATGAAGGAAAATCTTTCGGTACCCCGACCGGCAAAGATACCGTGCGCATCGTCCCCCTCGGGGGATCGGGAAACGTCACCAAGAATATGTATCTGTACGAGTACCGGTATGACGGAAAAATCAAAGATATTTTGATTGTCGATTGCGGTATCGGATTTCCCGATGAAAGTATGTTCGGCGTTGATCTTGTCATCCCTGACGTGCGGTACCTTATGGACAAACGCGACAAAATAAGAGCAATTGTTTTCACTCATGGGCATGACGACCATATCGGCGGACTTCCGTATATTTACCCGAAACTCGGCAAAGTGCCCATGTATGCGCCGACGTTAGCCGCGGCATTTGCAAATTTGAAGCTTAAGGAAACCGAAGTGCGGGAGCGGGTACGACCCATGACATTTGATAAAACGGTCAGTGCGGGAGCATTTAGCGTATCGTTTATCCGAATTACCCACTCGGTTCCCGATACGTCTCATCTTGTCATAGAAACGCCGATCGGCATTTTTTATCACGGGAGTGATTTTAAATTTGATCCCACTCCGCTTGATCAGAAACCGTCCGAACTCCATAAAATAAACGCCGTGGGGAAGCGGGGAGTCCTTTGTATGCTCTCCGACAGTTTAGGCAGTGAACGCCCCGGGTTTACTCCGTCCGAACAAATTATCGGGGAAACGATTGAAAAAGAGCTACGGTTATCGAACGGAAAAGTACTCTTTACCACGCAATCGAGCAACATTTCCCGTATTCAGCTTGCTATTGAATTGGCGCAAAAATACGGAAGAAAGATCGCATTCCTGGGAAGAAGTATCGACCAGAACGTCGAGGAATCGGTGAAACTCGGGTATATGAAATTTCCCCGCGATGTCATTATCAATGACCGGGATTTAAAACGGATGCCCGCCAATAAACAATTTTTGGTGGTTGCGGGAGCCCAGGGACAGCCGACCAGCAATCTTTTCCGGATTGCGAGCGATGCACATAAAACGGTTCGGTTAACCGATACCGATACGGTCATTATTTCCGCAGATCCCATTCCGGGAAGAGAAAATGACGTCAATAAACTGATTGACCAAATCTATCGGCACGGCGCACGCGTTTCGTATAGCGATATCATGGAAGACCTCCATGTGTCGGGACACGGCAGCAGCGGCGACATGATGTTGTTACTCTCAGCGGTTGGTCCCCGGTATGTGTGGCCGATCGGCGGGACGTACAAGCACCTTATGCAATATCGGCGGCTTGCCGCCGATTTGGGGTACGATAAGCGGTCGGTGCTTATTCCCGAAGACGGGGAAGTCATGGAATTTTCGCGCCATGCGGCGCCGCGGGTTGTCGATCGATTAGAGCTTGAGCAAATCATGATTGACGGCTTAGGTATCGGTGATGTCGGCAATGTCGTCTTGAAGGATAGGCAAAAAATTGCCCACGAGGGAATTGTGGTTGCCGCCATTCCCGTCGATAGTCGGAGCGGGCATCTCGTCAGTGCCCCGCAGATTATCACGAGAGGGTTTGTCTACGTGAAGGAATCCCGCCATTTGCTTGCGCACGCAGGCAGTGTCGTTGACCGGGCATTAACCCTTCGGAAAGGGAAAATCGCCGATTGGCAACTTGTCAAAAAGCGTATTGAAGAGTCGCTCGGGGAATACCTCCTCAAGGAAACGGGGAGGAGTCCGCTTATCGTTCCCGTGATTCTGGAGGTGTAATCCGACAAAAAAGTTGACATCCCCTCTATATTACTATAGGATAGTGCAAGGTGGGGGAGCAGGGGATTCCATTGCAATAGCGTGCCGCTGTTCCTATACTGGAGTGTATCGCAACTATGGCATTTAAACTGAAAAAACCGAAGCGAAAATACCATAAACGCAAAGGACTTGGGCTGAAACTTAAAAAGCAGACCGTTTATACGGTAGCGGCAATTTGGTTTTGGCTTTTTGCGGGCGCGATCTGTCTTTCCTTTTTCGGTGAGGGAAGCATGTTATCCGCACTGCGCGAAAGCCTGACTGCTCACTTCGGATGGATCATGTACGTGCTTCCTATATTCCTTGTTTCCGCAAGCACCCTGTTTTTTAAGGTGAAGTCGGAGCTGGGTAACCAGAATGTGCCCATGGGGTTGGGAATCATCATCGTGGGACTTATGGCACTTACCCGCGCCGGTGATATCGGTGATACCCTTTGGTTACTTACCTCGGATGCCATTGCTCCCGAAGGCGCGACGTTATTGTTTTTAGGCGTCGTGCTCATCGGCTGCATCGTACTTTTTAACACGTCGCTTGATCGCTTCATTAACTTCCTGCTTATGGGCATGCAGACCATCCTTGAATGGATCGCGTCGCTCGGGAATAAACAACAGAAAGCACCGCTTATCATCGGAGGCACCCAAAAAGAACCGCTCAAAATACGGGAAACCGATGAAGAAAAACAGCTCCACAAAAAACCGATGACTCCCCCGCCGGTCCCGGCAAAACAGGGTCCCGTAGTAAAAGAACCGCAAGCAGCGGGGTCACTGACGATGAACAGTATGAACAATAGTCAGGATATGAAGTTATGGGAGTATCCTGAAGTAGGGATTCTTTCGGACGGTCCCGGAGAAAAGGCGGATCGGGGCGATGTGCGAAAAAATGCCGACGTTATCGAAAAAACGCTTGATAGTTTCGGTGTGCAGGCAGACGTGGTGGAAGTAAACCCGGGACCCGCCGTTACGCAATACGCGATAAAATTATCGCTCGGGACAAAAGTATCGAAAATAACTTCGCTTGCCAGCGATATGGCGCTTGCCCTTGCCGCTCCGACGGGACAGGTGCGTATCGAAGCGCCGATCCCCGGACGGGATCTTGTCGGAATAGAAATCCCGAATCGGGGACTCGAGTTTGTCACCTTGAAACGCATGTTGCTTTCAGACCCGATGAAAAAAGCAAAGAGTAAGCTTGCCGTTGCCATGGGTCTTGATGTTTCGGGAAATCCGTTAATCGGCGATATCGCAAAAATGCCGCATGTACTGGTTGCGGGTACCACCGGTTCCGGTAAGTCGGTGTTACTCAATGCCTGGATTTGTAGCTTACTGTATCGGACGACGCCTGCCGAAGTACGTCTTATTCTTGTCGATCCGAAGCGCGTGGAACTCGTCGGCTATAACGGCGTTCCGCATCTTCTTACCCCCGTGATCGTCGAAGTGGATAAAATACTTTCCGCCCTTCGTTGGGCGACGCAGGAAATGGAACGACGATATAAGCAATTTGCCGAAGTAGGGGTACGAAACCTTGACGGATTTAACGAACTGTCGGGATTCCAGGCCTTGCCGTACATCGTGATTATTATCGACGAGCTTGCCGATCTTATGGGATATGCGCCGGTCGAGGTTGAAGATACGATTTGCCGTATTGCCCAAATGGCGCGGGCAACGGGGATTCATTTGGTTGTCGCGACGCAACGACCGAGTGTGGACGTCATCACAGGTCTTATCAAAGCAAACATCCCCGCTCGTATCGCATTTAACGTATCTTCTATGATCGATTCACGGGTCATTATCGACATGCCCGGAGCGGAAAAATTGTTGGGACGCGGCGACATGTTATACGTGCCGCCCGACCAGGCGAAGCCGATGCGTATTCAGGGAACCTTTGTTTCCGATAAGGAAGTGACGAAAGTGGTGGAGTTTTTTAAGAACACGCAGGCGGAAGTGCACTATACGGAAGAAGTGTTAAGCCAGCCCGCTATCGCGATGAAGAAGGGCGGCGGAGGGGCGGGGGGCGGCGACGGAAAGGATCCGCTATTTGAAGATGCGTTGCGGCTCGTGTGCCAATACGACAAGGCCTCCGCATCCCTTTTGCAGCGACGGTTGTCAGTAGGCTACGCACGGGCGGCAAGAATCCTTGATCAGCTTGAAATGGCGGGAATTATCGGTGCCGGCGAGGGTTCCAAACCCCGAGACGTACTGATTAAAAACCCCGACGAATACCTCGCAAGCCAGCAGCAGGCACAAACCCAAGAAAGTTAGGCGGCCTCATGAAAACAGTGGGCACGATGCTCAAAGAAGCCAGAGTCATGAAGGGATTAAAACCCCGGGATATTGAGCAGGCCATAAAGATTCGGGAGAAGTATATCCTTGCCATAGAGGCCGATACGTTTGATGTGCTGCCGTCACCGTCGTATGCCAAAGGATTTGTCAGAAATTATGCCGAATATTTGGGATTACCTACCGACGCGGTGATGGCATTCTTTCGACGGCAAACAACCGACATTTCCCGTGCAAGCCTGCTGCCCAAGGGGGTCGCTGATCCGCTAAACGCACCCATCGTCCATCTGACGCCGGGTCGGTTTATCGGGCTCATCGTCGGCATATTATGCGTTGTATTTTTCCTCTACCTTGGTATGCAATATTTTGAAATCGGAAAAGCGCCGCCGCTTACCGTCACCAGTCCGGCAAATCAGCAAATTGTGACCAGCAGCAGAGTGGTGGTGGAAGGAAAAACCGCACCCGATACCACCATTATGATAAACGGTGTCTCGACCGTTGTTCGTGACGACGGACGATTTTATGAACAAGTTGCAGTGGAACCGGGAGTGAATAAAATCACTATCGTTGCCACAACACGATACGGAAAAGTCACCACCGAGGTTCGTGAAGTCGGATATCAGCCGTGATAGCAGATGGGGTCTGATCGGTTGACAGAAAATGCAATTTCCGCCATACTGAATACACACTGCCCATGGATCCCGTTCAACTCACTATCATCGTTATCAGCTTTATCCTCACGCTGCTTCTCGTGCTTCTCGGTGTACAGGTGTGGTATATCCTAAAGGAAATACGCACGGCAATCGTAAAAACCAACACGATGCTTGATGATGCGAAGAAAGTCACCGGTACTGTCGGTGACTCGGTTGCGAGTATGTCAGGGGTAGTAAGCGGTATAAAGGCGGCTTTGTCGGTGTTCCGTTCGTTCGGGAAAAAGAACGACGGGGGAGGAGAAGAATATGTCTGAAAACCACAACAATGACGGAAAGTTTCTTTTCGGTTTCTTTATCGGCGGGCTTATCGGCGCGCTCATAATTTTTTTCATGGGAACGAAAGAAGGGAAAAAGACCGGTAAGATGCTTGAAAATAAAGGACGCGATTTACTTGATGAATTTGAGGAAAAACTCGATGCATTACAGGAAAAGGGCAAAGAGTTGGTTCGCCAGGGTGAGGAAATGAAAGAAAAGGTGATCGATACGCTTGACGGGAAAAAGGATGAGGTGACGGAAGCCGCCGCCGAAAAGATAGATATCGCGTTGGCACATATTCAGGAAATGCAGCAAAAAGGCGCGGAAACAACCGCAACCTTGCGAAAGCAATTCAAGAACATCCCCAAGAAGAAGTAAATAACGCTACTTGCGCTTGTAGATAATCTGGTCACCGTTTCGATAGTGAACTTCGTATCGTGTGTCTTTGGGAAGCGTCAGTTTTACGGCTTCGATATCGGCACCGAAAAAATTATTATAATTTTGTCCGTCCCGCAGATCCAATACAAAATATTCCGGCATGAAATCTTCATACACGCCCCGCAGTAAAAACACCCGGTGCGTATGAATCATGTGCGGAGCGATATTGTTCATAGTCATGACCGTCGTCCCCTTCGGTACCCGGGAAATGAGGTCGTTAAGGAATGCAAAGTTTTCCGTGTTTTTATAGAATGCCGGATTGTACGAAAGCCCTAACGGACCGCGCAGCACAAAACGATGCAACACGATACTCGTCATGATGAGAAATACGCTCAGTGCAAGAAAAATGGCGCGACTTTTTACTTTTCTTTCCAACGTATGAAAACCCATGACGGTGGAGAACGCCAGGATGACTGCCATTTGCGCGTTGTAGTGAAGACCTAGCCCCCATCGCAGCGTAAAGTCGTTCTGCAAAAATCGCGTCGCAAAATCCTGCAGCATGAGAAGAAACGCGGGAGGGTACAAGAGCGGCAAAAACCCGAAACTTACAAAACTCATCAGCACCGTTTTTCGCTTTATCGGATCGTCAACAAACATTGAGAGTATCCGCAGGGGATTCGGATCAAGATGCGGGGTGTAAAAATACGGTCGACCGTAAAAGTACGGAATAATCACCTGTGTTGCGAGTACTCCCCAGAGAAGTGAAATAAATCCCGTAACTATCGCAATGTGCCGCCATTTTGCGTTGAACAGATAGATAAACATCCCGAGTGCAACTCCTAAAAGCGCACTGCTTTCCTTAAAACCCAAGGTAATAAGGAAACACGTCCAAAAGAGCAATTTCTTTTTGGTGACGACCGCATAGAAAACACCCATCAGCGGAAGCGTCATAAACGTTACCTCATGAATATCGGCAATAAGCGCATTTTGCAGACCGACAAACAGAAGATAGGAAATAACGACGGCAAACCTCGCCAATCGGGTTTTGAGAACATTTGTTGCGATGGTATAAAGAATGAGCGCGCTGCCGCCGACGGCGATTGCCTGGGCGATAAGCAGCACCTCCGCACGATCGGTAAACCAATATAGGGGACTTAAGAGAAATATGCTCGGACTGAAATGATCCGCAAATATTACTTTTCCGCCGATGACGAAATGATCGATAACCGGGGGAACAAAATGCGCCACCCTCCAGATTGCCTGATCAAAAATGCCGAAGTCATAATAAAAAACCTCAAATTGCCAGAATCGGTGGAGGGATACCAATGCGGCGGCGAGCGTATAAACGCATATAAACAAGTACGTCATCCAGTCCGTAAGGGTGCGTTTCATTGTGGAATCTTGTTTGCAACCGCCACACAACAGACGACGATAAGACCTCCCAGTATTTCAGGCGGCGTAATTATTTCACCGTAGAGGATAAATCCCAAAAGCAATGCAAAGACGTTTTCCAACAGCAAAATCTGACTGCCGAAAACCGCGTCAAGATGTTTGAAGGCATATATTTCAATCGGGTTTACGATAACGTTCATCAATCCGCCGATGGCAAGCCCCGTCAACACGTGGGGATTTTGAAACGCCGTCAGGGAAAACGTTTCGCCGCGGAAGATGGCAAGAATCCAACCTGAAATTGCGGCAATTCCCATAACCATAATCGTAATCTCCTGTGTGTTAAGGTGCGCGCTCAAAAGTTTTCTTCCGACAAAAAACCACGCCATGGTGGCGGTGGCGATAAGGGTAAAAAATTCGCCGCTGCCGAATGCCTCAAGTCGCGGCAAATATGACTTGGTTGCAACAAGACCGATTCCCACAAGTGAACAGCAAAGCAACAGCGTCAGTTTTGCATCAAAGGATTTCTTCAAAAAAATAAAAGAATAGAGGTACGAAAAAAACGGTACTGATGCAAAAATCACGGCGACATTCACAAGCTTCGCGTTTAACGCTCCCAATGTCACAAAGTACACGGCAATCGAGTAGCCGATCGTACCCATGGTAAAAAGTATCCATAGATCGGAAACGGGAGTTTGCAGAATATGCGCCGGGCGCAAATTTTTCCGAAAGAAAATACCCAGCGCAACCACCGCAATACCTATGCGCATATATACCTGCGTCATGGGAGGAAATCCCTCCGCAAGGAGTCTTGAGCCGACGGAGAGAAGCGTATACGATGCCGCAACGATCACAAGAAAGCCGATAGAAAGCTGTCGGGGTGTAAGGGCGCCAATAATCGGTAGGTTAACCCGTTGCCGCTTTTTTGAGTTCATGATATAAGTTATCCTCGATATCGATTTGTCCGGATTGCAACCGTTTCTTTGTGAGGATATTACCCCGCTCTCCGGGAAGCATGATTTCCGTTTCTTCGGAAAGTTTTTTGGTTTCCTTGACCCGCTTGCCGAGTTTTGCCACGTTTGCCGCAAACTCGGTGCGGTCGGTGATAAGCTCGGGGTCGATAACGAACACCAGGTTTCCCCAGTTCCCCGACGTGTCGCCGAATCCGGTAAATGAAGCGCCGACCAAGGGGCCCGTCAGTATTTCCACCATGAGCGCAAGCCCCGCTCCTTTGTAACTTCGGTCAAACGGGCGAAGTGCCCCGTCCATTGCTTTTGCGGGATCATCCGTCAGTTTTCCGTCACGGTCGTAGGCAATGTCGGAAGGTATTTTCTTTCCGGCGGTTTTCGCCTCGATAAGCCCGTAATAGGCCATTGCGGCGGTCGCCATATCAAGCACCAGCGGATCGGTATCGGTAGGGATGCCGATTGCCAGGGGATTGGTTCCGAAAATCGGTTCATAGGATCCGTGATACGCAACGGTTTCCGGAGATCCCGCAAATACGAATCCGATAAGTCCCTCACGGCCGATTTGGTTTGCCCAATACCCGAGTGCACCCGTGGAACTATTGGTGTCATGGGTACCGACGATCCCGAATCCGTGCTCTTTTGCCTTTGAAACGGCGGTGGTGACCGCCTTGTGCATCACGACCGCGCCGGGGTTTTTGGCACCGTTAATTCGTGCGGAAAGTTTAGTTTCCTTTTCTATCGTGATAGTTCCCGCCTGCGGATTTTTGGGGATTCCTTTACCGATGAGTTTGACTATGCCCTGATTGTTCCCCCGAAGCTGTGCATAGAGAAGCATGTCTAAAATAATTTTTGCTTCATCGTCGTTGTATCCCTGTTTTTTAAGCGCAAGCAAACCAAGGTTCGTTAACTCGGTAATGGGAATAACCATAATCCTCCTTTAAAAAATCTTTCGTCCTGCTTATTTTAGCAACAGCACACCCATAAAGGCTAGTACGGTCGCAACAATTTTACGCTCCAGATGGCTTCGTTCATGGAGCAGCAGAATGCCTCCCGCAACGGTGAAGATGCCCGATGTTGCGGAAATCGGATTGACCCGGGATGCTTCGGCAAGGGACATTGCCTGAATATAGAGGATGTAACCGGTGACATTGAGTAACGCCGCCAATGCAACTTTCCATCCTCCGATATGAAATTCCCTCACCAATTCCTTTTTCCGTACTCCGGGAAACGCAATGATGATAATCGGAAAGCACCATACCGCAAAGCTATACAGCGTTGCGGGAAGCGGGGCGGAAGCGGGTTTATCAAGCACGCTGGTAAGCCCCAGGAAGACGGCACATAACACGGCATACCAAAACGGCCGGGTAAGTGAAAATTTCGGATTCTTATAGATAAGAAGGAGGGATGCGGCAATGATAAGCAGCACCCCGACAAGTTTTGCGACGGTGAACGGTTCGCCGAGAAAGAGAATCGCTCCGGCAAATCCGATAACGGTACTTAATCGAAAAATAATGGCAAAGGTAGAAGCATCCACTCCCTGTCTGGCATAAAACTGAGTTCGTTCGTAAAACCCGTACAGAATGACCGTTGAGGCAAGGAGGAGATATTGCACGGGCGTAAGTGTTCCAAGGGCATCGAGTGAACCGCGCTCGAAAAGAAAAAGCAGAATGGCAAATAATGCGCCCCATACATTAAACACCACTGCAAATATCCGGGGTGAACCAGTGCGCACCGCAAGAACACGCATTAAAAGTTCCTGAGAAGCGAAAATAAGTGCACTGGCAATTGCCAGGAAAAACCACAACATGAAATGCAGTATACGCTTCTCCTCTCAAGTTTTCGAGAGCGCATTTCGTACCGGAATCCTCCGATGGTATAATTCTTATCATGAAACCGTATCTGGATGTTGACGAAAAATATTTCGGTTTTCTTTTTCATTATTACCGGGCGGAAGTATATAGGGAAACAAATTGGCGAAGTCGAATGGATGTGACGACCAATTGGGCGATTGTGGTGACGGGCGTCATCCTCTCGTTTGCTTTCGGCGAAGGAAACGCACCGCATACGATTATCATCTTAAACTACCTTATCGCGCTATTTTTTCTCTATATCGAAGCCAGAAGATATCGTTATTACTCTATGCTCCGTATGCGGACACGACTTATGGAGGAACATCTGTTAGCCCCGATATTTTCGGGAGCGATACCCGAAGAGAAAGATACCTGGAGTAAAAAACTTGCCGAAAATCTCGCAAAACCGAGGGTTTCGATGTCAAAAATCGAATCGCTTGCCTGGAGAATCCGACGGCAATACATATTGTTACTGACCGTAATTTTTATCGCCTGGATCGCCAGGATATTTACGCATCCTACTCCGGTATCGACGCTCGAAGCGGCGATAGGACAAGCGGGTATTTGGGGAGTGCCGGGAATTGCAGTGTTTTGTGTTTTACTCGGTTCACTCCTCTGGTGTATGGCGCTTGCGTATATTTACGTGCCGAGAGCGGCGGTGTTAGTCGATGATCTTCCCTAATTCCGAAGCCAGCCATGCCCGATAGTTCTTCGTAACATACGGCAGAGGGATACCGATAATTTCCGGATTTTCATAGGTGTGCTGGGCGAGCACGGCTTTTTCTAACCGGTCCCACCGGTCTTTCATTGTTTTGACCATAAGGATTGCCTCTTCGGCATAATCAACTTGATTTTTCCCCGGCGGCCAAAGAAATAGAGAGTCAACCCGGGGAATAATTTGTGTGCAGGCGGCGAGCTTCTTTTTCAGCAACATTTCCCCCAGTTGCTCCGCCTGCGTTTTATCGGCACACGAGACCATAACCAACAATGCTTCATTCATATTACCTCCTTACCGTTTAATCACGCGATGTTGTTTGGGTTTCCATGCGGGGGCGCAAACGATGAATAGCGCGAAATGTCCCTCCCAGTAATACTTTTCATTCGGTTTTAGAAGGATGCAGTCTCCCATTTCTATGGGTGTTTCTTTTCCCCGATGCCCGATGATCCCGTTGCCGCTTAACACCAGTACCAACTCCGTGGAGATAGCATTAGTTGCAAACCCCTCTTCAGGGTATCTGCCGGAAATAATTGCGGTCGCGCCGCTTATCCGCCGCTCCCGCATCACGTATTCTTCGACGGAAGTCGTTGCGGATGCGTCCACGCGCCTGGTTTTTTTCTGTTTAACAATCTGCATACGAGACGGTTATACTTCTCCCGTTTTTTTTGCGGCTTCAAGAAAACGCGTGCGGTACAGTGATTGCTCTTCTTCGGAAAAAAGCGTCAGCATTTCGAAGGTTATCGTCGTCGTATTGTTTTTTGTTTCGGCTTGGCTTGCGGCGGCATAGCCGTAAAAGCGCCACTCATGGTCGACAACCAGAACGGCAATACGGAGCGGAAACGCCCGTTCCCGTTCAAGCGTTACGGTATAGTGTTTCCCGACGATAAGAGAGGCAAAGTCAAACGATCGGGGAGGACGAAGTAAGGTATTAAGTTCCGTCAGGTAACCCATACGTGGAAGTATTGTACCGCTCCCGTTAGCGTTTGTCGAAAAATCCGTGCAACAGCAGGGCAACAACAACGGTGATGCCGCTTACGATCACCATCATGACCAGTTGTGCCATCTTCTCGTTGGTGAACCAACTTTCTTTTACCGGTACTCCGGTCGGTGTTGCTGAAATAACGGGGGCAACGGTGGGAGTGACGGTAACCGTCGGTTGGGTGCCGAAAAATAACAACGGTTCGTCCGTTACCGCCGAAGGTGCGACAGTCGGGGTGGGTATCGGGGTCCGTTGCGGCGTGGGGGTGAGTTTATTTTCGGTGACCACAACCGAATAGGTACAGTAACTGGGATACGATGAAAATACCTGGTTATTATCCCGTACCCTGCAAGTGGTGTTATACGTGCCCGCCTGGGTGTACGTGTACGTGGTGGTAATGGAACCGAACTGTCCCGTACCTTTTTCCACCAGGCGTTTTTCACTGCCGCCGAATCCGAATTCCGCTGCGGTGATGTCGTTATCGGGATCAAAGCCTGCGCAGGCAAACGTCACCGTAAGCGGCTTGGCTCCCGACCCCGGGCTTACCGAAAGTCCCGTGCATCTTGGAGGGCTGTTGGTGGGAGTCGGCGTAATAGTCGGCGTGATCGTCGGCGTGGGGGTAATCGTGGGTGAGGGCGTAAGGGTCGGGGTAGTCGTCGGTGTGGTTGAAAGGTCGGCTCTGCTCCGTACGTCCGCGTTATCGGTCCGTAGCGCCCACAGCAGGAGCGGGAGGCCGAAAATAATGATAAGTATGACGATAAAAAACGGCAGGCGCTTCATACAATAATCGATCACTTACGAGTATATACCCATTGCGAAGAAAAATGCGAGAGTGCACTCATGAAGGATCGGAGTGGGTCTCCCGAAGCGGCATGTTTTCTTACTTTCCCATGGTATAATGCGATACATGCAATCGATTGACGTGCGAAAAAAATTCATCGCGTACTATGTACAGCGGGGACACACAGAAATTCCTTCGGCTCCGATCGTGCCCTTAAATGATCCCTCGACGCTTTTTACCAGCTCGGGTATGCAGCCGTTGGTGCCCTACCTGTTGGGTGAGCATCATCCTGCAGGCACAAGACTGGTGGATAGCCAAAAGTCATTCCGTTCACAGGATATCGAAGAAGTCGGCGACAATAGGCATACCACATTTTTTGAAATGTTGGGCAACTGGAGTCTCGGGGATTACTTTAAAAAGGATCAGTTACCGTGGATATTCGGGTTTTTGACGGATGAACTCGCCCTTGATCCCAAGCGGTTGTATGTTTCCGTGTTTGAAGGGAACGATTCGGTTCCCAAAGATACCGAGTCGATTGCGATCTGGAAAGCGTTATTTGCAAAGGTAGGCATAGACGCGAAAGAAGGGGAGCGAATATTCACGTACCCTGCCAAGAAAAACTGGTGGAGCAGATCGGGTGAACCGGAAAAAATGCCGCCCGGTGAACCGGGAGGACCGGACAGCGAGGTCTTTTTTGATTTCGGCATTGAACGGGGATTCCATGAGAACTCACCGTTTAAAAACGACCCGTGCCATCCTAACTGCGACTGCGGCAGATTTATGGAAATCGCCAATTCCGTGTTTATGCAATTCCAAAAACAGGAGGACGGTTCGCTTAAAGAGCTATCCCAAAAGAACGTTGATTTCGGCGGAGGATTGGAGCGGATGGTTGCGGCTGCAAACGATGACCCCGATGTATTTAACACCGATTTATTTGCCCCCATTATCGCGGCCATCGCATCGTATGCCGGAAAAGCGTACGGGGTTGATAGGAAAGAAACGCAAGCGATGCGAGTTATTGCGGATCACCTGAAGGCGGCAACCTTCATGATCGGGGAAGGGTTGTTCCCGAGCAACAAACAACAGGGATATGTATTGCGCAGACTCATCCGCAGGGCCGTCGTCAAAATGCATCAACTCGGGGGAACCGGATCAAAGGCAGAATTGGGCATTACGGTGTTTCGCGCGGTGGGAGCTATCTATAAGGACGTCTATTTTTCCCCGGAATCTTCAGAATTTCGCGAAAAGGAACAGATTCTTTCGGAGGAGATTCTCCGTTTTGAAAAAGTGCTCCGAACCGGCATGGCGGAACTCAAAAAACATGAAACGATTACGGGAACCGTCGCTTTTGATTTATTGCAAAGTTACGGTTTTCCCTGGGAACTCACGTATGAACTGGCGCTGGATAAGGGGCAGGAAGTTGACAGGGACGAATTTCAAAAAGAATTTAAGAAGCACCAGGAACTTTCTCGAACCGCGGCGGCGGGTATGTTCAAAGGAGGACTTGCCGATCATTCGGAAGCAACCACAAAATTACATACGGCACATCACCTGCTTTTGGCATCGTTACAAAAGCTTATTGATCCTTCCATTAAGCAACGGGGCAGCAACATTACGGCGGAACGGCTGCGCATTGATGTGAGCTTCTCGAGAAAATTTACTCAGGATGAATTGAAAAAAGTTGAAGATATGGTAAATGAGCAAATTGCGAAAAACCTTGCGGTGACGCGGGCGGAAATGCCCCGGGAAGTTGCCGAAAAAATCGGTGCCCAAATGGAATTCGGTGCGAAATATCCCGATAGAGTAAGCGTGTATATCGTGGGGCTTTCTCCGGAAGTCGGACCGGAGAGCGCATCACGGGATTCCTATTTTTCCGCCGAGTTTTGCGGCGGTCCGCATGTAACCTTTACAGGCACGTTAGGTCACTTTAAAATAGTAAAAGAGGATGCAAGTAGTGCCGGGGTACGAAGAATTTACGCAAAGCTCAGTTAATACGTGTGATGATGAAACTTCCCGATGTCTTTTCAGGATTCCTGCCGAAAAAGGAAGAAACAAAGGATTACTTTTTTTCCTTGTATCTTGACGTTGACGCGGCTGCGGTCGCGGTTTGGCATATTGATTCCTCCGGGGCTCCCAAAGTAGAAAGTTTTGCTCATGCGGTAATAGCCAGTGATACCTGGGAAGCACGCATACAGGTTGTTGATCGATTGCTTTCCGCGGCGGAGGAAAAAGTAAAAGCGGCAAAGCCCATCACCAAAACGGTGTTCGGGATCGCCGGGACATATCTTACCCCGGACGGCAACATCACCGAATCCGTGCGTCCGCACCTCAAAAAACTCTCGCACATGCTGGAACTTACTCCCGTGGGATTTGTGCCGCTTTTCCAAGCGATTGCGTTTTCGATTAAGCGTGAAGAAGGGGTTCCCACGAGTGCTGTGTTGCTTGGTTGTGCCGGCAAAACCGCCCGCATGAGTCTTTTTCGCGTCGGACAACTGACGCATGATTTTATGATGGTGTTCGGGGAGGATCCCGCACTCGCCCTTGAAACCGAACTCAAAAAAATTCAGGACGGTGACGTACTTCCGTCGCGGATGTTGCTCTACGGAGGCAACGCGCCCGTGCTTGAAGAGACCCGGTCGAAGCTCTTAAAGCATCCGTGGCCGTCACGGGCTAACTTTCTCCATTTTCCGAAAATTGAAACGATTTCGGTGGAGGATCTGCTGACGTCGGTATCCCTTGCCGGTGCCTCAGAGCTTGCATCGGACATCGGTGAGTCTGCCGAATCAACGAATGCCGGGGAAGAAGTTTCTGTCGTGGCACAGCCGCCGGCGGTTGCGCATAAAACGCCCGAGACACAAGATTCCGCTGAGGCGGATGAGGTAACGGCGGAAGCGGATGAAGAAGAAGAGACGGAAGAAATAGAGGAACAAGAACCGATAACCGAGGATGAGACGGAAGATGAAGTAAGCGAAGAGGAAGCTAGTGAAGAGGAAACCCAAGAGGCGGTCGCCGGCGTGCAAGGTGAAAGTCTTGGAGATCGTGAGGCGGCATCATTTGAGGACACCGAATCAACCGACGGTGATGATGTTTCCGTCGATGACGAAACGGAAGAGCTTGCCAATGTGAAGATGGTTACTCCGGAATCGCTCGGTTTTCGCCATGAAGACGTTCTGGAAAAACCGTCCGTATCCTCAGGAACGAAGCATGCTGCCGCTGCACACGGTACCAAAACACTTCCGTTGGAAAAATTGTCGCACCTGATACCGAAAATTTCACTCGCGGAAGCTAAAGCGAAACTTATGGGGATCACGGCGCGCTTTCCCCGCGGCAAAGGGAAATTAGTACCGGTTATCGGGGGAGTACTTGTTCTCGGTCTTGTCCTTTTTGCGCTCTACTATACGGTGCCGAAGTCAACCATAACGGTGCTTGTGGCATCACAATCAATTGACGAGTCAACGGTTGTTTCCGTTGATCCTCAATCGACCGTTGCCGATCCGGATACGAAAACGATTCCCGGAAAAAATCAGGAACAGTCCGTGAGCGGCGAGAAAACCGTTGCGGTGACCGGCAAAAAAAACATCGGTGACCCGGCAAAAGGTACCGTGACGATTTATAACAAAGTAACCAGCGGCAGATCGTTCCCCAAAGGAACGATGCTTACGTCCCAAGGGGTGGCATTTACGCTCGATAGCGACGTCAGCGTCGCTTCGGCAAGTGAAACGATCGGATCCATTACCTTCGGCAAAGCAACGGCGAACGTGACCGCAAAAGAAATCGGACCGAATGGCAACCTCGCGGCAAGTTCAGAATTTAGTTTTGCCAACGTGAGCCCCAATAGCGTATCGGCGCGCAATGAATCCGCATTTACCGGGGGAACAAGCAAACAGGTGACCGTGGTGTCTCGCGCGGACCAGGATGCGCTTGTTGCAGCAATCACCGAGGAGCTGGTCGAACGGGCAAAGGAACAGCTTCGCACGAGCGGGGCGGCGGGGGATCGTCTGATTGATGCGACGATCAAGACAGAAGTGGCGGAAAAAGTGTTTGATGCGGAACTCAATCAGGAAGCGCGAGAATTGCACGGCAAAATAACCGTTAAAGTATCGGGCATCAGCATCGGGGACAGTGATGTGAAGGCGGCCCTGCTTCCGTTGGTGGAAGCAAAGGTTCCTTCCGGGTACCGTCTTGCGCCCGAACAGACCAATGTGACGACCAGCAATGTCACCGTGAAAAAAGACGGCACGATTACGCTAACGGCAAAACTTACCGCAGTCGCTCTCCCCGAAGTTGATACCGAGTCGCTTCGGATCAAATTGGCGGGAAAACCGGTAACTGAAGCGACCGCGATACTTCGGCAAACCCAGGGAGTGGCGGGTGCAGAATATCGCTTTACGTTATCGCCCTCACATTCACGGCTTCCGATGAGCCGGAATAACATCACCATCACCGTCATGGTACAGTAAAAGAAGGTAGTTCCTTTCGGAGTAACGTCGTATGGCCATGTACCGCTATGTCAAAGCAGTTCCCCGTAAGCCGGTCGCGCGTCCGGTTGTCTTTTCGTATCTCTTAATGTCCATCGGCGTCCTTATCATCATGTGGACGCTTTGGCCGATTCTTTCCTTCTTCTTTGTGGATCAGGTGGTGCTTGCTAAAACCGTCAGCCCGCTTTCCGATCCCTCGGGCATGAGTACGGGCGCGGCGCTTGTGTATGCCAACGGGGCAAAAGATACGACGGATGCCAACACCTGGTTTCCCACAAAGCCGCAGAAGAAAAACTCGGCGCAGGTGAATAGTTATACCGTAAGCATCCCGTCGCTTGGTATCAGTTCTGCATCGGTGATTATCGCGGGGGACGATCTGGCAAAAAGCCTGATTCACTACGGGGGTACGGCAAATCCCGGCGACTACGGGAACACCGTGATTTTCGGGCACTCGACGTTGCCACAGTTTTTCCGGGGAATCAAAGATTACAAGACGATATTTGCCACCCTTCCCACGATAAAAGAAGGCGATGAAATATTGGTTACCTATGACGGGTTAGACTATAAATACGTCGTGACCGATAAGATCGTCGTTGAACCCACCGACTTGACGCCGTTGGAACAACGGTTTGACGATTCATATTTGACGCTGGTTACCTGTGTCCCGCCGGGAACGTATCTGTATCGGTTAAACGTGAAAGCAAAACTTGTCCGTATATAAAAGGAATCTTTACAAGAAAGGAAACACCGCTATGTCCGCAAATTCACAACAGAAAGCAATAGATGCGATCAAGAAAAAACTCGTCGGCAAAAGTTTAAGCTACGATGAGATATATTCCATCATGGATGAGATCGCCAATGAAAAATTAAGTCCCGTGCTCACGACTTATTTTGCGGCGGCGGGATTCAAGGAAGGATTTTCGGATGCGGAGCTGTATTCATTGACTAAAGCGATGGTAGCAACGGGTCCCCGCCTAAAATTTAGCGGCATTGTGGCGGATAAACACTCGGCGGGAGGCGTAGCCGGAACACGGACGACGATGATCGTTGTTCCGATAATTGCCGCGGCGGGCTACAAAATTCCCAAAACTTCCACCCGTGCGATTACCTCTCCCGCAGGGACGGCGGACACTATGGAAGTAGTGGCACCCGTAACTTTTACGACCGCACAAATTACGCATATCGTTGAAAAAGTCGGCGGGTGTATTGTCTGGGGCGGGCACGTGGGACTTGCTCCTGCGGACGACATATTAATCCAAGTGGAACGACCGCTCGCGTTTGAATCGTATGACAAAATAATCGTTTCGGTCATGGCAAAAAAGATTGCCTCGGGAGCAAATCATTTGGTACTCGATCTTCCCGTCGGTCCCACGATGAAGATTCAGCACTTTAAGGATGCGGAACTGATGGCAAAAAAGTTTATGATGCTCGGCAAAAAATTTAAGATGCATATCGTCATCGACATCAATGAAGTGCGTCAGAATGCAGGGCGCGGCATCGGCCCGGTGCTCGAAGCACGGGATGTATTTCAGGTGTTGGAACAGGCACCCGAGCGGCCGCTTGCGTTAGAGGCAAAAGCCCTGCGACTTGCGGGCAAACTGTTATCGATTTGCTTTGCCGATACCCCCGGAAAAAAAGATATGGACGGGGAAGAGGCGGCAAGGGAACTGTTAACAAGCGGCAAGGCGCTCGCAAAGATGCGGGAAATCATCAAGGCGCAGGGCGGAGATCCGGGTATCATAAGCGGAAAGTTGACGCCGGGGAAAGAGGTGTATGAGCTGAAATCCCCGAAAAAAGGTATGATTGCCGCCATGAATAATCAGCAGATCACCGTGATTTGCCGAATATTGGGATGTCCTACCGATAAGCGCGCGGGCATGTATCTTAATAGAAAACTTGAAGAGAGGGTGGATAAGGGTGATATACTAGCTACGATTTACAGTTCGGATAAGTGGCGGCTTAAAGAAGCGGCCGAAACGTTAAAAACAATGCCGGTTTATACCGTCGAATGATATGTTCAAAAACATGTTGGCACCGGTTCAGGCGTGGTTGTTAAGTCAGGGAAAGTGTGTCGGATGCGGTAAGGCGCTTTCCGGCGGTACAGGAAGTGAATTAGTCCGCGTCGTATGTACCTGCGGACGTATTTATATGTATGACCCGGCGGCAAAAAAATACCGCCGTGCCCTTCTCAATGAAATCAAATAACACCGTCATGACCAGAGTGTCCGTATTCCTCATCGTTCTTATCCTCGTTATGGGAGGCGCGCTTGCCTGGTGGTTTGACAGCACCCGGGCTTCCGATGATACCGATAAAGCACCCGTTACCTTTCGCATCAATGCGGGAGACGGCGTGCGGGTGATTGCCGCAAATCTTGCCGAGGAAAATCTTATCCGCAGTCCGACCGCATTTTTTGTCCTGATAAAACTCATGGGTATCGAACGCAATTTGCAGGCGGGTGAATTTCGATTAAATCGCGCCATGGACAGTCGCACGGTAGCACGCGAATTGACCCACGGTATTCAAGATACCTGGATAACGACGCTGGAAGGATGGCGCAATGAAGAAATCGCCGCGGCACTTTCCAAAAACCTCGATATACCCGAAAGCGAGTTTCTCAAGATAGCCAAACTGGGGTATATGTTTCCCGATACCTACCTTGTTCCCCAGGACGCTACCGCGGGAGCGATCATCGCCATTTTTACCGCGGCATTTGATAAAAAAGTCACCGCTGATATGCGGGCGGATATCCGGGCTTCAGGGATGACGCTTCACGAAGTGATTACTTTGGCTTCTATCGTCGAACGCGAAGGGCATACCGATGAAGATCGGCCGATTATCGCGGGAATACTCCTCAATCGGTTGAAAGCGGGATGGCCGCTCCAAGCGGACGCGACGTTACAGTTTGCCCTGGGGTACCAGCCGCAGGAAAAAACCTGGTGGAAGAAAGCGCTTTACGATGAAGATAAAAAAGTTAATTCCCCATATAACACGTATGCGAATACGGGACTTCCGCCGGGACCGATCAGTAATCCCGGTATCGCGTCCATTCGTGCGGCTATATACCCTAAAAAAACCTCCTACTGGTACTATCTGCATGACCCTTCGGGAGGGGTGCACTATGCGGAAACACTCGATGAACATAATGCGAATGTCGACAAATACCTTCGGTAACTGTATTTTTTCATGAAGTTCTTATCGCGTTTTTTTGCCTTGCTGATAGTTTTCGGCGCGTTATTTTTGAGCGCGCGTTCGGTGGCGGCTAAACCGCAGGGGGCAGGGAGTCCTTCAAACGGGATATCGGTAGGGAACGGCTCCGTGCGCATCCATTACGAGGTGAATACCACGACGGGAAGCACCAATGAACAATCGGTAACCACGACCGCAACGGGAGAGTACATCCAATCCTACGCTTCGCAGGCACAGGTGCAAAAAGACGGATCGGTGAACGTGACCGAACGCCTGCTTTATCATTTCCCCGAACCGCGACACGGAATATTCAGAACGATTCCCTATATAAAGACAAACGAGAACGGGAAGCAGTATGCAATGTCGATAGAAAACTTTTCCGTTGCGGATGAAAACAACAATCCCTATCAGTTTACGGTCAGCGATACGGGAGAGGTGAAGACCTATAAAATCGGTGATCCTGATGAAACGATTGAAGGTCTTCATTGGTATATTCTGCGTTACACGGTGAAAGGATCGCTCACGTATTTCCCCGGGCATGATGAACTGTATTGGAACGCCGTCGGTACCGCGTGGCAAATCCCCATACTTAAGGCAACGGCAGTTATTTCATTGCCGGAAGCGTTACCGGATGCGGAGGTGCATACGAACTGTTTTGTCGGGAATATGGGGTCGAAAGAGACGTTCTGTACCGCTCAGTATAAAAACGGCGAAGTAACGGTTTCCGCCGATCGGGTGCTTACCGCCGGGGAAGGACTTACCTATACCGTCGGATTCCCCAAAGGAAAGGTAGCGGTGCTGGAGCCTGTCGAAGTGATTCCCTGGTATGATACCCCCGGGGGAAAAATACTGCTTGTTGTTATCGCTATTGCGGCGTTTCTTTGGTATGTGGTCGCGCCGATATTCGTGATTGCTAAGTGGTGGACTACCGGACGAGATCCGAAGCCCGCCATGGGAGAAGTTGCCGCATGGTTTGCTCCTCCGAAAACCACGCATCGCAGGATGCTTACTCCCGCCGAGACGGGGACGCTCGTTGATGAAAAGGCCGATTTGCGGGACATCTATGCGTCCATCATCGATCTTGCGCGGCGGGGGTATCTTAAAATTATCGAGACTAAAAAGAATACGTTCGAATTCGAAAAAATTAAAGATTGGAACACCGATAGTGATCTGCAGCCGTTTGAACGAGAGCTGCTCACGGGCATCTTTGCGTCAAAAGACAGGGTACGCGTCGCCTCGCTTGATATCGCCAAAACCCTCGAAAAAGTGAAATCGATGCTGTATGAATCGTTGGTGAACGATAAATTTTTTCCCACGAATCCAAATACTCTTCGCGGATGGTATGTTGCGTTGGCGGTTCTCTCCGTCGTGTTTTTTAACCCCGTGTTGCTTTTGGTGTCGCTTATTTTCGGTCAGGGGATGCCGAGAAAAACGCTGTTCGGGGCGGAACAGGCAATGATCGCAAGAAGCCTTAAGAATTTTCTGGTGAGTCAGGACAAACAGCTTGCGTTTCAGGCAAAGAATCAACTCATGTTTGAAAAACTCCTGCCGTATGCGGTGGCATTTGGGGTAGAAGCGATATGGGCGGAGCGCTTTAAGGAATTGGGACTAAAAAATCCGGATTGGTACCAATCATCGACAGGGTCACGCTTTAACAGTGTGGTGTTTGCCCATAGCATCGGGAACGGCATGAGCGTATCGTTTGCCGCATCTATTTCAGCACATGCTTCTACGGGGCACTCTTCCGGCTTTTCTTCCGGAGGGGGATTTTCGGGAGGCGGCGGCGGTGGCGGCGGCGGGGGAAGTTGGTAGCCGCTATAACGGGAGCGTCGGCTGGTTGTCGGATACCTTCGGCGTGTGCTCCTTTTTTTCCTGCGCGGTGATCGTTCCCGACACCATAAGCTCCAAAAGATCGTTTCGTAAAATCGCGTAGATGCCGTGCCCTCCCGCAGACAGATGCCGGGCTTTCAGCTTTCTTGTTTCGATCCAGCGGCGTATGGTACCGGGGTGCTTATGGAGGAATTCGGCAGCTTCTTCAACGGTGACGATGTCTTGCATAGGCGGCTCGAGTATAGCATACCCGTGCTATACTCGTAGCGATATGCGATTCTTCCGTCTGTTGCTTTGCGTGCTTCTCTTGGCGCTGGCGGTTCCGCACGCCGTTTCGGCAGAGGAGGGATCCGTTCTGCGGTCACTTGATCTCAAACCGGAAACACTTCAATCGCTTACCCAAATAGGAATTCCCACGGGACCCGCTTCGGCAAGATATGACGTATTTGTGTTGGCGGATGCTTCCGAGGAAGGCAGAAGCGGTAAAGTACTCACCGATCAACTGCAGGCATTGATGGCAACGTATCCTACGGAACTTCGCGTATGGTATGT
Organism: uncultured Gammaproteobacteria bacterium; assembly: GCA_964449585.1. Lineage (GTDB taxonomy): Bacteria > Patescibacteriota > Microgenomatia > UBA10105 > UBA927 > UBA927. The sequence goes on from CAYUZE010000003.1 coordinate 70,459, forward strand.
GCATTTTTTACTCGCGTATCGGGAAGCCCGGGCCGATGTGTTGGTTTCATCGGGATGTTTGGGTGAACAAAACGCCTTTTGGTCAAATATAAAGGCATATGTGGCAAATGCGGCAAAACCATATCCCGCGCTCGGGGTGTATCCCGGCATAACAAACCCCGGTCAGTATGCCGATTGTATGGCAAACGCCGATAATCCGACCCATAAGCGACGGTTGACGGTGGATAAAGAATTGGGGCAAAAACTTTTGAGCCAGGTCGATGCGGCGGGTATTCCCGCCATGGTGTTTGTGGATGTAAAAAAACCTGCTCAGGCGGTACTGTTGCAGGGCGCGTATCCCGTTGAGGAGTTTATTCGCGCGGTAGAGGAACTGCGCACAAAAGACGGCGGTAAGGATCTTATGCCCAGTGAAAATAGAATTCCCGAAACGGTACTTACGCCAAAAAATATACTACAGCGGTTTGCCGACGCACTCCGCGTGTTTTGGCAAACGTTAACGGCAACGAGAATCGAGGAAAAACCATGAACGGAAACTTTCGGCGTTTCATTCCCGCGGTACTGCTTCTTTTTATTTTTGTGGGCGGTATGGGTTGGCAGTTGGGAAAGGCAAAACGACCTGCTCCCGTGACTATTTCGGCGTCGATACCTTTTGTGGTTACCCCGACGCCGACGGTACCCGTTGCAAAACCGATAACACTTGAGAGCATTTTCAGCCCCGACCATGCATGGATACATGCCCTCCCGCAGGAAAAAATCGTGACCATGATAGCTACCGGTGACGTGATTCCGGCACGAAGTGTCAATTATAAAATGGCGACGGGACACGGATTCTTGTGGCCGTGGAAAAAAACGGCGGACGTTTTGCGATCTGCGGATACTACCGTCATCAATCTTGAAACGCCGCTCCTTTCATCGTGTCCGCTGACGGTGGAAGGGATGCTCTTTTGCGGCGATGCGCGTGCCGTAGAAGGGCTGCGGTATGCGGGGGTGGACGTGGCGACGCTCGGGAACAATCATATCGGTAATCACTTTGCGGCGGGGATAGAGGAAACGATACGTCACTTGCGTACGGCGGGGATCACTCCCGTAAGTCAGGGGGTCGTGTATAAGGAGATAAAGGGAATACGCTTTGCTTTTCTTGCGTATAACGATATCGGTGCTCCCGAAGCGGGTGTTCCCTGGGCGGATGACGAAACGATCCGAACGGAAGTAGCCCGTGCACGGAATACCGCCGATGTCGTACTGGTTGCGTATCATTGGGGTGCGGAATATGTGGCACAGCCCGGCGAGCGACAGCGATACCTTGCCCGTCTTGCCGTTGATGCGGGTGCGGATGTGGTGCTTGGCAATCACCCGCATTGGATACAGCCCGTCGAAATTTATAAAGGGAAATTTATCGCTTATGCCCACGGGAACTTTGTATTTGACCAGGAATGGAGCGAGGAAACGAAACGGGGAATGATAGGCCGCTACGTGTTTTACGATAAAAAACTTGTGGATGTCGAATATCTGCCCGTTCGCATTGTCGACTACGGGCAACCGTACTTCCTGGAAGGACAGGAAAAACAGAAGATCTTGGATTCTTTGCGAACGGCAAGTACCCAGCTTCTCTCAAAATAACAGCCGGAAGAAACGTTCGTGTCGAAAATTTCGCCGAAGGTAAGCACGTATGAGAAAAGCGCACGCGTGCGGGGGTTTTCCTACAGCAGGGTATTATATTCCAGTATGAGCGCAACATCCTGATTATTCAGCGGTTGGGTTTCACGCATGCGGGTGAGGATTGACCCGAGAATTATCTGCTGACGTTTCAGTTTTTTATAATATGCGTCCGTATAGCGGGGATTTTTCTTCAGGCGCTGTATAAACCAGATAAGCGGATGTAGGTTGGCATTCACCGCGGCAAACTCGGCTTCATATAATTGTTTTTCCGTATCTTTGTAGCCGAGATATTCGGCGGTACCTCCGGGGATGGCAAAAAGCTGTACTGCGTAATTGACGTAATATTGTTTAAACGGTCCTTCGACGATTGCCGCTCCCGTGTCGGTGAGCGTGGGATCGAGTAAATTATTGCGGTGTGACGTGCTGTTCATAAATCCTTCCACAAAATTTGATGCGGAGATTCCTCCCATGCCGATATTTTCGGAGGCATAGATAAACGAATAGTGAAGCTTCGGCAATACGGTACCCAACTCGATGCCTTCGTACGGATCCTGATGGGAAAAATTCTGATGTTTCTTCATCACTTCGGCGCGCATTTTTGCCGCACGCATAAGAGTGGCGTTGAGGCGCAATGCGGGGGCGTTTGCTTTGGCTCGAACGATATTAATTTCATTGACGAAATCAATAGGATCTATTGCCTGGGCGCCCAACACCGAATCCCCGACGGTCGAAAGGGTCAGCGGACCGCTTAACGCGGTTTGGGAAATCCGATGCGGCACGGGAAGCGGGGCAAGCGCCGTTTGTTTCGGTGCGGTGGTAAAGCCGTATGCAAAACAAAGGAAGAGGACAACAAAAATAGCCCCCGAGTGATATGTGCCGATCCGTTTGACGGTCATAGGAAAAGTATAGCATTGTGACGCGTCATTCTTACGAACGCATCGGGGGTACGGTGTGTTGTTATATTTTGAATTTTTCAACAAGGAAGGTCGATGCGACGATAATCGCGCCGCCGATCAGTTCTGTAGGCGTGAGTCGTTCGCCAAGAAGCGGATAGGAAAGCAGTGCCACAAACACGGGGGTGATCGAAAAAACCATCGTAACAAATGACGCGGTGGCAAACGTATATGCGCGATTGCGCGCCATGGTAAGCGTAAAAGAAAATGCCGCACCGATAAGAATCATGAACATATTTACGGGAAGCGCAAGTGAGCCGCTCAAGTATCCGAAGAGCAGCAATGAGGCGGCCGACACCAGAGAAATAACGGATCCGCTTAAATCCGGATGCATTCGGGAAACGGTATGTTTGATAAGGATATTGGCGACAAAAGCGGCCGATGCCGCCATGAGGAGCGTGTATATGTCACCGGTGGTGAGTGCGATTATTTGGCCTCCCGTCGTGAGCAGGTACGACCCCGTAAGAATGAGCAGGGTGAGGAACCATTTCTTCATCGTGATCGCTTCCTTGAAAAATAGGTAGGCAAAAACAATCGTAAATACCACGATCGTCCGATAGAGAAATGAAAAATTCACCGCTGAAGTATTGGCAAGGGCGAGTGCCTGCAAATAGTTGATGCCGATAGATGATGCGACGCCGATACCGACTAAATAGAGCTTAAATTTCAGTGAGAGTACCTTGTATGCGGTGATGTGCCGCCGAAACAGAAACAACCACGGAATAACCATGGCAAGTCCAATCCATATGGTGAGATTGAGCGGTTCTTCGCCGTGGGAAAGCAGATATCGGGAGTTCACGATAGAACACGCCCAGAGAAACGAGGAGGTGACGGCAAAAATAAGCCCTTTGCTCACATTGGAAAATAATTTCATAACTCCGTTAGTATACCGTAATTACCGAAAGATACATGGTAAAATATATCATATGAAGCAAGCGCCAGCCTTTTCCCTTCCCGACCAGGATGGCGTGGTACGTTCCCTTGCTGACTTTGCCGGTTCCTGGTTAATCTTTTATTTTTATCCCAAAGACGATACCCCGGGGTGTACCAAAGAGGCGTGTAACTTTCGCGACAACACGACCGAATTTCAAAAACGGGGAGCTGTGATCGTCGGTGTATCAAAAGACAGTGTGGCATCGCACAAAAAATTTGCGGAGAAGTATCGTCTATCGTTTCCGCTCCTCAGCGATGAAAAACTCGAGGTGATCAAGGCATATGACACCTGGGGAGAAAAAAAGTTTATGGGACGCACGTTTGCCGGCGTCCTCCGCAACACGTATCTTATTAATCGGAACGGTGAAATCGTTAAAATATACGAAAAGGTAAATCCGCTCGTGCATGCCGATGAAATACTTCGTGATATCGATACGCTGAACGACTCGGCATGAAACAGAACGAATACCGCTTTACGACGAAACTGTGGGAATATGAAGGCGATAGCCCGTGGTTTTTTGCAACGCTCCCGAGAGATCAGGCGGCAGAAATCAAACACTTATTCGGTACCCCTTGGCGCGGATGGGGATCGGTAAAGGTGGAAGCAAGCATCGGAAAGACCGTATGGATGACTTCCATTTTCCCCGATAAGGAAAGTGCTTCGTATGTGCTTCCCGTCAAATCAACGGTACGGAAAGCAGAAGGCATAACCGCAGGGAGTAAAATAACCGTCATGCTCCGTATCCGCAGGTAGATTATTTTTTGATATCGATATATTCCTGAAGCTGGACGATAAAGTCAGCAACCGCGGGGATAAATTCAAACGTGCTTAATGTTTTGACGACGATCGATAACACCATGGTGGCGCCGATGACTGAGCCCAACCCCCACATGAGCCCGCCGATAAAGTTTTTAGCAATGATGTTGCCCCACTTGGTTTTTTCGTTTGCCTCGTATCGTTCGCGCTTCATACACTAAGCATACGTTGTTTTGGGGCTATCTGCCAGTGGGATGTATCAGACGGCCGTTGCGCGTCTTGCATATGTCTCTTCGGTGACGGTACGGCGCCATAATAAGCCTTTTCCGCGGAGCTCGACATTTACTTCGTTCTGATCCATCCATTGGCTTTTGGAAAAAGTTCCGAGTCGTTGCGGTCGTATGCCTTCTGCTTCAAACGTCACCGTTGCTCTCCCTTTGTTCATAGATATATGCACGATACCGATTCGTTCTTTTCCCTGAATACTCATTGCTCCCTGGTACTGTGTTGTCGTTGCCATAGAGGGTATCCTTTCGGGCAGAAATTTTCCCTATAGTAGCACACTCCGATGTGTTGGCAAGTCCGCGGTTATGCATACAGCAATAGCATGCCGACCGTGGCGCAAAGCATACCGATAATTTTTTGCACCAGCTTGTCCGTTTCTTTATAAAGCATAATGCCCAAAAGGACGGGAATGAAAAAGGAAATCGTTTTATAGACCGCCATGGTTTGAGAAACCTGGCTGGTCGAAAGCAGGATGGCAAGAATGGTAAAGCCCGATATACCTAAGGCCGATGAGGAAAGAATTTGTTTGGGATATTTTTTCAGAAACCGCACGGATTCCGGGATCGTATCTTTTCGCCACAGGAATGCCGCGCCGACCAACAGATTATTCACAAACACATACGTGTAGGGGGAAAAGTCACGAAGCGCCACTTTATCCAATACCGCGGTGACGGCTCCCAGGAAGGCCGAGATGAGCGAATACCACGCACCGCGGGTTATCTGCATCTTTCGTTTCTCATACAGTACCGCCGCACTTCCCAAAAACAGGAGTACCAAGCCGATAAATCCTACGGCACTCATTTGCTCCCGGAGAAATACGATGCCGATGACGGTGATAAAGATGATACTCGTGCGATGAATGATGGTAACAAGTGAAAGATCCGCATGTTGGTACGACTTGAAAAAGAACGCGGCGGACAAGGCAAAGAGTCCTGCCGAAAGGAAGGTAATCACCCAGGTAATAGGTTCGGTAGGAAGCCGAAACTGATAGAGCAAGAGCGGCGAACAGATGAGGGCATTGACGAGCATCGTTGTGGTTGCGATTGTCGTCGCCCGGTGTTCGGTCGTTGAACTGTGTTTTCGGATCACACTCGCGAGTCCTTGTGCAATGCCGCCCATGGTGATGAGAATGGTGGGAATCATGGTATGAAAGTATTGTACTGCAATATTATGCGTATTGGTTATGTGAGGGGTATAATTACATCCAGTGATTGGATGTTGGTATGCAAAATCCATGGATTTATTTGAAGAACGAATCTCCGCATAAGTTAAATGTCGATCGATATTAAGGCATTTGAAGAGTATGATTTGGTGACGATAAGTCGAAGT
>CAYUZE010000003.1:76384-130942 GCA_964449585.1 uncultured Gammaproteobacteria bacterium
TAAAATTATGCCAATGCGAAGAGAATATTATTCAGATTCGATAGCAAATTTTCTTAATACATCACCTTTGGAGATTTTGGGCGTACTCGTGAAAAGTAACGACTTTGCGTTGGAACAATCGCAAAGAGATGCGTGGATAGAAGAAGTAGAGATACTTCAAAAAGTATTATCTTCGTATAAAGGATCAATATATTTTGAGTATTCAATTCCGCGCATGGGCAAGCGAATTGATGTTGTTGTTATTACTGGTTCAACCATTTTTATCCTTGAATTTAAAGTTGGCGAAACTGAATTTTCATCATATGCAACAGATCAAGTTTGGGATTATGCGCTTGATTTAAAAAATTTCCATGAACCAAGTCATGAACTTTTTATAGCTCCCATTTTAATTGCTACAAAGGCAAAAAATATATTAACAACAATCTCAATATCACCGCATAACGATAAAGTACTCTTTCCTATATGGTGTAATGCAGACCTGTTAAATCAGGTAATTGCAGAAGTACTCATATTTACAGAAGGTAACGTTATCGATCCCATTCGGTGGGAGTCTGGAAGGTATCATCCAACTCCTACTATTATTGAAGCGGCAATGGCCTTGTATAACGGACATTCAGTGAGTGAAATATCTCGAAGCGATGCAAGCGCTATCAATCTGAGTAATACAACTAAAGCTGTCTCAGATATAATTCGATTATCAAGACAAAATTCATATAAATCTATATGCTTTGTAACAGGCGTGCCTGGTGCTGGAAAAACTTTAGTTGGCCTTAATATCGCAACCAAGCATATTGATAAGAGCAGTGATCTTTATAGTGTCTTTCTTTCTGGCAACGGTCCACTTGTTGCCGTTCTTCGTGAAGCACTAGCTCGAGATAAAGTACGACATGAAAAAGATCGCGGAAATAGAATCAAGAAAAGTGAGGCAATGAGCGATGTTAAAATGTTTATTCAAAATGTTCATAATTTTCGCGATGAATGTCTTATTGATTTGGTAAAGCCCCCTATTGAACATGTGGCTATATTCGACGAAGCACAGCGAGCATGGGATTTGCACCAAACAGCAAATTTTATGCGGCGGAAAAAAAATACTCCAAATTTTAATAAGTCTGAACCCGAATTCTTGATTTCTTGTCTTGATCGTCATCCAGATTGGGCAGTTGTTGTTTGTCTCGTTGGTGGAGGGCAAGAAATAAATACCGGTGAAGCAGGAATTAGTGAATGGATTGAGGCATTAAATCGATCATATCCTAATTGGCATATTTACATATCATCTCGCCTTACTGATAGTGAATATGGAGCAGAAAGGGTTTTAGAAAGTATCAAAGATCATTCAAATCTTGTAAATAATAATGATCTACATCTTTCAGTCTCAATGCGTTCATTTCGCGCCGAACATATTTCACTATTAGTTAAACAATTGCTTGATCTAAAGCTACATGAAGCACAAAAAACATTGAAAAATGTGAATAACAAATACCCAATTGTGATAACTCGTGATTATAACAAAGCAAAACAATGGCTAAAAAATCACGCACGAGGTTCAGAAAGATATGGTGTTATAGTTTCTTCTCAAGCCCAACGACTCAAGCCTCACGCAATAGATATAAAATCACCAGTTGATCCAATACATTGGTTTCTTGACGGAAAAGAAGATGTGCGTTCTTCATATTACCTCGAAGATGTTGTTACAGAATTTCAAATACAAGGTTTAGAACTTGATTGGGCTTGTGTTACTTGGGATGCCGATTTTCGTTATTCCAAAAATGGTTGGGAACATTTTTCCTTTGTAGGAAGTCATTGGAATCACATAAAGAAATTGGAACGACAATTATATCTAAAGAATGCTTATCGTGTTCTTCTTACTCGTGCACGACAAGGTATGATTATAGTAATTCCAAAAGGTGATGAAATTGATCCTACGCGAAAGAAGGAATATTATGATTCAACATTTGAGTATCTACGAGAGATAGGTTTTTCTATTATTTAGTATGTAGTTAGGAGTGGCTTTAGAGTTTATGATCCTCCACAAAACCATCCTTATCCTCGAAGACGACCTACGGACATTATCAAAAATATTAGACAGGCTTTCCGTACTCGAAGACGATCAGCCCTATCAGTTCTCTACCGTCATTCTCACCAACTATCTTCAGGTTCAGCAGTACGTGAATGACAATCCGAAGGCTCGCTTTGACATGATCCTCCTCGATCGCGACTGCAAACTCGGGGGATCGTTTCACGTCATCGACCTTGAACGGTTCGGCGCGGAGAAAGTGATTGCTATCTCCTCCGTTCCCAAATGGAACAAAGAAGCCAAAAAGCGGGGAGTGACCGTTGTGGTTGAGAAGGACTACAAAAATCGTGACGCGTTTGCAGATATACTGCTTGCCGAGGTGGCAAAGATGCTCAAGAACATGCCGCCCAAAGATAGCGACTTTCATCAGATTACGTGATCCGGTGCTATACTACTCTCATACATTTCGTTCTGCTCCGGTACTATGCAATCATCCGCTTTCGGGAACAACAGACGTAATCGGAGTGCATTCCACTTCGGCGTATTCAGTAGGGTGATTAAGTCGGTGTTTCATCCCTTTCCCGTTCTTGTAGTACATGGGGTTATCATCTACGGACTCGCATGGGCGGGTACGGGCGGGTTCACCCATCTTGCGCTAAAGTCCTCGTTTTCATCAGGCAATACGCCGCCTACGGATATGGCGATTATTTATACGATATTCGGATATCTGTCGGTAGGACTGACATTAATCATCCGTCGACTGACGCGAAACATTCATGTAGTTGTCGGCGTTGCCCTACTGCTGGTAATCGCGGCGTGGGGGTGGTATCCCTTGGTGGTGCGCACGGGCGATATATCAACGGCGATACAATTGTTGGGGATGCTTCTGCGGTTGGAAATTGCGGCGGCATCATCGCTTGCGTCGGTAGTAGCGATCCTTACCTATTTAGGTTCCCGTAACCCCGAGCCGTTGGCTCCCGATGTTCATGCAATACCGCGTGCATTTATTGCAATGAAAAAATTTCTTAGGAGTCGTGATGCATTGGCATGGGCACTGTTTCTCCTTTTTCTTGTTCAGTCTGCAGGAACCGTTATTCTATGGATGCGTTTGGGATTTGTGGAGCGAAAGCTCGGCGGATTGACGGTACTTGCATGCGATGAATCGAGGATTATTCCCGAAGTGAAAAAAGCGACGGTCCGCATCGCGGGTGAATTTGGTGAGGGCACGGGGATGATCGTGCGCGAAGATGGGCTGGTGCTTACCAACGCGCATGTCGTCGAGAGCGAAGTATCACCCAAGGTGATTATGCCCGACTATGTACTTCGTACGGCGGAAGTGGTGTTATTGGAAAAAGAAGCGGATATTGCCCTCCTCCGATTGGAGAAAGGAATATATCCCACCGTGGCATTGGGTGAGTCGAAATCCATGCGGCAGTTCACTCCGCTGTATGTGGTCGGTTTTCCGTTGGGTACGGATTTGCGCGGCGATGCGACGGTTTCCATAGGAAGATACATAACGACGCGCACAATGCGGGGCACGCCCGTCGATTATCTTCAGTATGACGGCGCCATAAACCCCGGAAACAGCGGCGGTCCCGTCGTTACTTCGTGCGGAGATGTTGTCGGCATGGCGACCGCAGGTTCTCCGGGACTTGGGTTAGCAATCACCGCGGAATCCGTCCGAAAATTTATCGATGGAACATTGGAGTCCGAGGAAACGTTGCCTCGGGTGAACGCGCCCGAGCTGGATCCCGACAGGAGCGCAAAAGATGCGGTTACGGCGTTTTACACTTATATCAAACAACGGCAGTTTGATCGCGCCTATGCGATGGTGTCGAAGGAACGCACCAAAGATATACCGTTTTCCGTGTGGAACCAAGGATACAAGGAAACACTGGATGTGAGTCTTGTATCGGTCGAGGAGAGTGAGAATAGCCCGGGACATATATTTGTCAAAATTCGTTCGCTTGATCTGGTGGGAGAAGATATCGTCGATAAATATTTTGAGGGTGAATGGCAGGTCGTTCAAGAAAATGGCGTATTAAAACTCGGGCAATCAAATATGAAAGAAGTCAAAGATCCTTCGTGGCTATGGTTTCTATCGGAGGATGAAGAGTAATGTCTGCCGTTCGTTACGCTAGCGATACAACTCGATACGAAACACTACAGTGCGATCCATGAATCGGTGTACCGCGCGGAGAACTTCCACCGTGACATACACGACGGGGATGCCTACCAACATCCCGCCCAACCATAGAGCCGTTTCCGATACCCAAAACTTCATGCCCGCAATCGTCAGCGGGTGAATGACAAAGGTTTCATCGGCGGCAAACATATCGGCATTAAACATATGATCAAGCCAAAATACCCCGATACCCAGTAGTCCGTACACCATAGCGATGACGATGCTCGGAATCGGGTGCTGTTTTTTGTAGCGCTCAATCGGCTGTCTGATACGGGTATCAATCCTGTTTGCCGCCCATGCTATCGGCAACATCGCAAATGACACTACGACTTCAAGTCCCGCACCGAGGATAGCAAGCACTGCGTTAATAAACGGAGTAAGGAGATTATTCAGAAATGCCCAGGTTAATATTCCGCCCAGGGTGAATAGATATAGCACAAGCAGGTATGGGTGGGGAAACATGGTGACCAGATACGTCCACATAGCAGTCATAGGCATGGCGATCATAATCCCATAGTACTCCTTCAATTGTAGGGTACGCAAAATTTTGCTGAAGCATATATTTGCGCGGATTCTTTATAATACGGATATGAAGATCGACGTCGCCAAACAAAAGATACTGCTTCTTAACGATCAGGTGACCCGTGATGTTGCGGAGAAAAAAGCCTGGGAGAAGAAAACAAGTGCGTTTGATGCGTTAAGTAAAGTTACGGGATTTTTCTCCCGACCCAAGGACGATGATTTTGAACTCACCTACAGCGAGCATCGGTATCAGCCGTTTTGGCATGTGGCGGCGAATGCCCGTTATGTCTATGACCGCAATACAATGTATCAAATCAGTGTCGGGGGTAAAGAAGTGCGGTCGGTAACGCTTCTTGATGCCGACTATCAGGAAACCAACGGACATATCCATATCCCCGTAGTGGAACACTGCGTGCAGGAAGAGCATGAGGAAGTCTATGTGGACGGGGTAAGCGGCAAACAGGAAGCCGACCTTTCGGGGTATGTAAAAAAATCCGCCGAAGAAGTGAAGGGAAAAATAGAAAAACTGGTGGAAAAAGACGCCATTGTAGTTCCTCCCCAGGCGAGAGTCTCGGCCATCATGCGCGATGCGCTTTCAAAAATGATCAAGGGTATCCAGGCGGACAAAATACTCGAGGAACATGTGGAAGTGACGACGGTCAATCTGTATTATCGACCCGTCTATGCGTTCCAATATCATTGGAAAAGCAAAGGCAAAGACGGCATTGTGGAAATAGACGGTATTACGGGTAACGTGTCCTCGGGAAGCAGAATATTCCGTGAATATTTGGGCAAGGTGCTCGATACGGATTTTCTGTTTGATATCGGTGCCGATGCCGCGGGCATGTTTATTCCCGGCGGCAGTATCGCCGTCAAAGCCGCGCGCAAATACATGGCGACGAAAAAATAATATGCTCCTCGGTGAAGTGATGCGCGTATTTTTTTAATTCTGATATCCCCGTGTGCTAAAATCATGTCTTCGTTTATGGGAAAAAGACCGCACAGATTTCCGTTGCGTATGCAGGATATCGGCTTTGATATGCCGTTTTTTCGCCGTGCATACGATGGTGTCGCGAGTCTCCGGGAGGCAGGGTTGCATCGCGTCAGGCTGCATGATCGTCGGGTGTCGCTTACTTCGTATTATGCCGCGTACGAAGGAAGAAGATCGTTTAACATCACCATCCATGATACGGAAGTAAACGATGTCGTTCGGGTGATGGTTGGGCATCCCTGCGGGATCGTGAAGCTAAAGCATACAAACGGAAAAAACGAAGATCAGACGTTCAGTATCGAAGACCTCCGCGAAATATCCGTTAGGTTTATCGAACGGTAAGCTGCTTAGAGTACGAATTTTCCGTCTCTATAGATGGGTACGACGGTGCCGTCCGAAAGTTCCGCATCAATGTTTCTATCGGTTGTCATGATGATGTCGGTATGTACCGAACAATTCGGATCGTTAAACCCAAGTGCCTCCCATTGCTCGGGTGAAAGGGTTGCGGGATCACCGTCATAGGTATCTTTGTAGCTCATGCCGACGGCAAGATGCGAATTGCCGTACTTGCCGCCCATGTTTTCATCAAACAACGTGTTACACATCGGTCGGGTGATGCGGGACAACCGACTGTCCGTCATGGAAAATTCTCCGATGTAGTCGGCATTGGGCTGGGCAAGCATGGTACGGAGAATGTGTTCGTTCGTGTCCGCGTTTGCCTCTGTTACCTTCCCATTTTTGAACGTTAATCGAATGTTTTCGATACGGACACCGTTATAGAACAACGGCTCATTAAAGGATACGTGTCCTTCCGTGTAGCGTTTGTCGGGGGACACGAACATTTCGTAACTCGGGATATTTCTGCCGCTTCCCGCCATCCATTTCCGTTTTTCTCCGAGCGTGATCCACAGATCGGTTCCATCAGCCGTCATATGCAGACGTTTGATCGGCATGCTTTGAAGGGTCTGACGAACGCGTTCAAGTTCGACAAACGTTTTTTTCCAGCTTGCGATGGGATCGGGGTCATTCAAATAACAGGCATTGATGATCTGTTCCCAGTATTCTTCAAGACTCATGTCTGCTTCTTTGGCGTATTCTTCGGTTCCCCAAAAGGCAAGTGTCCAGGTGTATTTGCCGCGGGCTTCTTTGTCGTTTAACCATTCGCGCATGGGTTGGGCGGATTTGGCGCGGGCAAGAATTTTTGCGGGAGGTACTCCTTCCAGGCCGTGTGGCGACTCGAGCGGCAGGATAACGATACGGTGATCGATGGTATCGACGATCGCCTTATTCCACTCCTTCGGAAAAAACATAAGTTGCTGGTCATTTGCCGTCATGTAGAAATCCTTCTCATATCCCATGGGGATATATTTGAGCATCGGATGCGCACCCGCTTTAAGGATCGCCGTTTGGAGTGCTCCGTACATGGGTTTTGCCCAGTCGGGGACGATACAATAGACCACTTGTCCCGGTTTTACCCCATCACCGTCATTGAGCGCGAAGTTTACCAACACATCAGCATAGTTTCGGATAATTTTTTCCGACGGCTGAAAGGGTGGTTGTTTTGATGATTGTTTAGTCATAATAACTTTGTATTGTCGCATATATCTCTATAGTTTAGAAAGCCTTTCTGCTATAGTATGCCTTGCCATGATTTCCAATATCGTTAAATGCAAAAACTGCGGTGCGGATATCGAAATCACCGATGCGTTTGCGCATCAGGTCGAAGAAGAACTCACCCGAAAGCTTGAGAGCAAACACGCCCAAAACCTTGCCGATGCGGTAAAACTTGCCGAACAAAAAGCTTCCGATAAAGCGGCAAAAGATTTTCAACTCAAGCTTGAAGCGGCATCAGCCGATGCCCGTGAGGAAAAGGAAAGAAACAAAAAACTCATGGATGACGTGTCCAAAATGACCGATGAGTTACGGGCGCTCCGGCGGAAAGACGAAGAACGTGAACTGGAGATGAAGAAAACGCTCGCCGACAATGAGGCAAAAATCAGAGACGAAGCCCGCAAAAAAGCGCTTGAGGAACATGAACTGAAGGACCTCGAAAACGAAAAACAAAAAGCCGATCTCAAGAAAAAAATTGAGGAACTCAATGCCAAATTACTCCAAGGATCGCAACAGACGCAAGGCGAAGTCATGGAACTGGAAATCGAAGAAATACTTCGCAAAGAATGCCCGCGTGATGTGATCGAAGAAGTGAAAAAGGGACAACGCGGTGCGGATATCACCCAGCATGTTATCGACAAAAAAGGCAATGAATGCGGCATCATCCTGTGGGAATCGAAAAACGCCCAATGGTCCGACACGTGGGTTCCGAAGCTAAAAGACGATCAACGGATGGCGAAAGCGGATTTGGCGGTACTCGTCGTAACCAACATGCCCAAAAAACAGGAGAGTTTTTTCTACGACGGCGAAAACCGCATTTGGATATGCCCGAGAAAACAAGTGGTACCGTTGGCGCTTGCATTGAGTTGGGGGCTTATTGCCGTCCGATTTGAACGCAATATCCAGGCGGGGAAGGATGAAAAAAAGGAAATACTGTACCAATACATCACGAGCATGGAATTCCGCCAGCGCATGGAAGCGATAAAAGAGTCATTCACCGGTATGCAGGACGAAATCGAAAAGGAAAAACGCTGGTTTGCTCAAAAATGGTCACGGCAGGAGAAGCAACTGCGAAAGGTAATTGACAATACGCACGGGTTATACGGTGATTTGGAAGGAGTGGTGGGAGCGCTTCCCGAACTTAAAGAGACAGCACCCACTCCGCTCCCGCAGGAACCCGCGGCGTTGCCGCTGATTGAAGATAAGCCTTTTTAAGCGTCTTCGGCATCGGGCGGTTCGGGCGGGAGAAATTCCTCGCCATTGTTCCCTTGACTGACGGGATATTCACCCGGTTTCAACCACTGTACATAAGTGCAGCCGGTTGCCACTTTTTTCTCCCTGTCCCAACCGGAAGTAGAACATTTCTTCATCTTTTTTCCGGCGGCCGTTGTATAGAGGACGAGCGGTTTGCCGCATTCGGGACATGCTTCATCGAGCGGTTCGGTCGTGCCGTTGATCCATTCGACATAATCACACCCCTCAGCTTTTTTGGTTTCGCGGTTCCAGGTATTGGTTGAGCATTTCTTCATCTTTTTGCCGAAGCGGGTTACCACCATAACAAGCGGACTGCCGCATTTGGGGCACTTCTCGTCGAGCGCCTTCGGTTCGGGCACAATCCACTTCACAAAATCACAGCCCTCGTTTTTTTTGGTTTCGGGATTCCATCTTCCTGCCGTGCATCGCTGCATTTGCTTGCCGGATTTTGTTTCGACAACGGGACCCAACGGACTTCCACATTTCGGACAATTTGTATCTGTCATATGAAAAAACTATAGCGGGAGTTTCGTCGCGACGCAAGGGCGGTTTTTCGTTACGGACGATGGTGCTATACTTTATCGGTGAACAATTCGATCCCTCTTTCCTCGCACATTCGCTTTGCCAAGCGACTGACGCAAGTCATGGATCTTCGGTATAGCCTTTTCGGCGTAAGGTTCGGTATTGACCCGTTACTCAATGTCGTTCCGGGGTTAGGCAATACGCTTGCCGCCCTTACCTCGCTTTACCTGTTGTGGCTGGCAAGCAGGTTACATGTGCCGTCGTCGGTGTATGCCCGCATGCTATGGAACATATGCATCGATTATGTGGCGGGGGTGGTGCCGTATATCGGTATCGTGTTTGATGTTTTTTATCGTGCCAATGCGAAAAACTTCGCGCTATTGGAAAAGTATTTTGATCCCGACATCATTGAAGGGG
The DNA here is from genome assembly GCA_964449585.1 of uncultured Gammaproteobacteria bacterium. Taxonomy (GTDB): domain Bacteria; phylum Patescibacteriota; class Microgenomatia; order UBA10105; family UBA927; genus UBA927. Next base: position 85,901 of record CAYUZE010000003.1, read on the forward strand.
AAGTGATTGCGTAATCCCTTAGTTACAACGCACTGCTTTTGTGTATAATAGAAATCCGCTATGAAACAGTCATATATATGGGTAGCTATCGTAGGACTGGTTCTTGTCGCGGTAGCGCTTTATTTACGATTTTCCAGAAACACTGCTATGAATCAAAATACCCCTAACCCAACGCCGACCGCAGTTGCCGATGCGCGACCCATGCCTCCTTCCATGATGATTGATACCGATAAAAAATATATTGCTACCTTAAAAACCACGGCAGGTGATATCGTTATCGAACTTACCGCAAAGGAAACGCCTGTTACGGTCAATAACTTTGTCTCCCTTGCCAAAAAAGGGTTTTATAACGGGACGCCGTTTCATCGGGTGATTCCTTCCTTTATGATTCAGGGAGGAGATCCTCGCGGCAACGGTACGGGTGGACCCGGATATACCTTCCCCGACGAACCGTTTAGCGGCACGTACACCAGAGGAACGGTAGCGATGGCAAATGCCGGTCCCGATACAAACGGCAGTCAATTTTTCATCATGCACGCGGATTACGATTTGTCTCCCGATTATGTGATTTTCGGAAAAGTCGTTGACGGCATGTCCGCCGTTGATGCAATCGCTACCGCACCAACCGTCCAAGACGGTCGGGAAAACTCCCGTCCCGTCACCCCGGTTACCGTCACATCGGTCGTTATCGACGAACGCTAAACTCAGCAAATTCTCCGGTATGGTATCGTACGGCATCCCGTGTTTCCTCGTGGTAGGATTGGCGTAAGGAGGAACGTATGAAGGGATATACCGCCAACATAGAAAAATTGACGCTTGCAAACAACAACTTCCGTACCGTTCTTTATACCGCCTCGCATTGTCAGTTGGTTGTCATGACCATCCCTCCGGGAAGTGCTATAGGGGAGGAAGTACACGAAGAAAACGATCAGTTTTTTCGCATCGAAAAGGGAACCGGTCAGGTGATTATCGACGGCGTTTCCCATGATATTGCGGACGGCTCCGCCGTTATTGTTCCTGCGGGGGCAAAACACAATCTCATTAATTCATCGGCAACCGAACCGCTCCGGCTTTATACGCTGTATAGCCCTCCCCATCATATCGACGCTATCGTCCATCGGACGAAAGAAGAAGCAATGAAGGACGATGAAGCGTACGACGGTGTACCCACCGAGTAATCGTCTTAGGATTTTTTCTGTTCCTTCTGGATGGTTTTCCAGTGGTACAGATACAGCGGAAGTCCCACCGCTATCATGGCGATAGCTCCCGATAGTTCACGTTGGCGATTCCTTTTTTGATCACGTGCCGCCTGCTCTCTGATACTCTCTTCATTTTCCGGTGCGGGTTCGCCCGGCATCTTGGGGGAGACGTATTCATACCGATCCGACTCGGGGAATACGAACACTTTTAACCCGAGATCAATAAGTCGTACCGAACCGATGACGACGATAAGAAGACCAACAAAAGAGAAAAGGTAAAGATAAATGAATCGGATATTAAGTTTCATACTATTTATCATAGCACAGCGATGTCCGCTGCTTAGTGTCGGAAGCATGATTCCTGGTATATACTCGTCGTATGCAACCGTACGCCCCGCGCAAATATTCTCCCAAAAGCCGTGAGCCGTTTAAGATAAGCCGTACAAAACTGGATTTATTTCGCGAGTGTCCGCGGTGTTTTTATCTTGACCGGCGACTGGGAGTTTCGCGCCCTTCGCTACCGGGATTTTCATTAAACTCGGCAGTCGACCACTTGCTCAAAAAAGAATTTGATCTGTTGCGCGGGCAGGGAAAACGGCATGAAATCATGAAGCAATACGGTGTTGATGCGACGCCGTTTGAACATCCGGATCTTGCGAGTTGGCGCGAAAACTTCGTCGGCAAACAGGTACTGCACAAGGAAACCAACTTTATCGTATTCGGCGCCGTCGACGATATATGGGTGAACCCGAAAGGCGAACTGATCATCGTTGACTACAAATCAACCTCAACGGAAAAGGAACTCTCCCTCGATGATCAATGGAAAACAGGATACAAAAGACAGCTTGAGGTCTATCAATGGCTGTTTCGGGAAAGCGGGTTTGCGGTAAGCACGACCGCCTATATTGTCTATGCAAATGCGTTAAAAAGCCCGCCGCAATTTGACGGAAGGTTGGAATTTTCCCTGACGCTCCTTGCTCACAAAGGGGATATTAAGTGGATAGCACCGTTACTTATTGCGATGAAAGCGTGTTTGGATAGCGATACCTTGCCGCCCGTCGGCAACAATTGCGAATACTGTGCCTATCGCGTGCGGGCGGGGGAACACGAAACGGTACAAGGACAACTGCTCCTGTGATATGGTAGAACTATGATGCGAAAAAAATCCGCACGGTCACTCTCCGTATCCCGGAAACCTGATTGGCAATCGTTTGTGTTTTGGATTGTTCTGTGTGAGCTTGCGGGGGTATTGGGATCGGTGTTCACCGTCTCTGCAATTCCCACCTGGTATCAAACGCTTACCCGTCCTTCCTTTAGCCCGCCCAACTGGATATTCGGCCCCGTGTGGACAACGCTCTATCTTCTGATGGGGGTTGCGATAGCGCTGGTGCGTCAGCGGAAAAATAGGAAAGAATCGGTACAGTCGGCAACAACCCTTTTTGTCGTGCATCTTTTTGCAAACGCATTGTGGTCGCCGCTATTTTTCGGGGCAAAAAATATTCCGCTCGCATTTGTCGTCATCGGATTTATTTGGGTAAGTCTGATCCTGCTCATTTTCCGATTTTATGCAATTGAGAAAAAGAGTGCTTACCTCTTATTGCCGTATCTTGCCTGGATATCGTTTGCCACCGTGTTAAATTATCATTTCTGGTTGCTCAATCCCTGACGTTATATCCAAGTCGTAAGGATTGCTCCCATGACGAGAAACGACGCAAGTTGATACCCGCTATTAATAAGGAAGAGTCCCCACGGCATTTCCGCGAATAGCACGCTCGTAAGCATGGTCGTGGTCACGAATCCGAGCCATATCACGCCGGACACCATCAACCCTTCAGAGATATCGACAACCAACGTCGCATTGATGATCAGAGCCAACGCATACGCGGTGACGAGCGTTGCAAGAAACGATACGCCGTAGGTTTTTCCCATGGTCTTCTGCGTTTTTTTCAGTTTCTTCTCGTCAATCTTTGCATATTTCATCCAGGGTTTCGCGAACAGAAGCGGCGAGTACCAGAGAAAACCCACCAGCATACTGGCCAGGGCGGCGATAAGCACGGCAACATAGTTAACGGATAGGTAAAACATACGCCAATGATTCCTTTCTGATTCCAGTATTTCGTAGCGGGGGAGTCGGAGTCAAGAAAGGGCGTTGTTATGTGCTTGACAAAGAAAAAATGCGCGGTATAATGATGATTACTTGAATAGCCTTAAGGAGGCGAACGTTCATTGTTCGCTTCTTTTTGTCGTTCTTTACAACAGTATAAACGGTCTTATTAAAAGCATTACGTAATGGCATCTAAACCTTCCATTTATAAGCGAGACAACTGGGGCACCGAATACCCCGACCTTCCCAAGTTAGACCTTACGTTAGTCCAACGCGAATCCTACCAATGGTTTTTGGAACACGGTATCAAAGAACTCCTTGATGAAGTAACCCCGATGACCGACTTCACCGGTAAGAACTGGGAACTCGGATTCGGAGATTATTATTTCGGTCGACCGCGACTTACCCCCGAAATCGCACAACAAAAAGGACTCACCTTCGACATGCCGCTCAAAGTAAAAGCAACCCTCACCAACAAGCAAACCGGTCACCAGCTCACGCAGGAAGTCTTTTTGGGTGACATCCCCGCCATGACGGAACGCGGCACCTTTGTGATTAACGGTATTGAACGATGTGTGGTAAATCAGCTGGTTCGTTCACCGGGCGTGTATTTGACCGGAGAAGTCGATCCCTCCACGGGACGTACCTTATATAGTGCGGAAATCCGACCGATGCATGGAAGCTGGCTTGAATTCTTTGTAACACGAAACGACGTATTGATGGTGCGTATCGACCGACGGCGAAAGTTTGTGGCATCCACCTTCCTTCGCGCGGTAGGATTCTCCTCAAATGAGGAAATCGAACGGTTGTTTGCCGAAGTTGACGTCAATCCCGATCATCAGTTCACCAAGGCAACGCTTGCCAAAGACACGACAACCGACAGCAACGAAGCGGTGCTCGAGCTCTATCGCAAACTTCGCCCGGGAGAACCGATCGTCCTTGATAATGCCCAGGAGTTACTCCGCACGATGTTCTTTGACTACCGACGATATTCCTTGGAGCGGGTCGGTCGCTACAAGATGAACAAGAAATTGAACCTCGATGTTCCCAACAACAAAGAAAATTGGGTACTAACCCGCGACGATATCGTGGGCAGTATTCGTTACCTTATAAATTTGACCAACGGTAAGGGTGACGTCGATGATATCGATCATCTCGGCAATCGCCGTGTTCGACGAGTCGGCGAATTGGTTGCCACCAATGCATTCCGCGTCGGTATTTTGCGCCTTGAACGATCCATTCGTGAAAAAATGAGTTTAGCCGGACCCAATGCCGAGGATTTGACGCCGACGCACTTGGTGAATGCCCGACCGATCATTGCTTCTATCAATGATTTCTTCCGAACCAGTCAGCTTTCCACCATCTTGGATCAGACGAATCCCTTGGCCGAAATCGATAACCTTCGCCGTTTGACCGTTATGGGTGTCGGCGGTATCTCACGGGAACGCGCAAGCTTCTCTATTCGCGACATCAACGCATCACAATACGGCCGTGTTGACCCCGTCAGAAGTCCTGAGGGACCGAACATCGGACTTGTCACCTACATGGCATTGTATTCGCGCGTCAATGAATACGGATTTTTGGAAACACCGTACCGCAAAGTGGAAAAAGTCATGCACGGCGACAAAGCCAAAGTGCGGGCAACCGATGAAATCGTCTACCTTGATGCAAACGATGAGATGTATCACTACATTACCCACGCCGAACTTCCGAAGGACAAAGACGGATTTATCAGTGCGGATCGCGTGCCGGTTCGTTACAAGGGAGAGTTTTTGGAAACCGATGCATCGCTTATCGAATACATTGATATCGTACCGCGCCAGGTGGTAGGTGCACCCGCATCGCTTATTCCGTTCCTCGCCCATGACGAAGCAAACCGCGCGCTTATGGGTACGCACATGCAATGTCAGGCAGTACCGCTTTTGATCCCGCAATCACCCGTGGTGGGAACGGGTATGGAAGGCGCTGTCGTCGAATCTATGGGACGCCTGGTACGCGCCACGGATGAGGGAGAAGTCATCTATTCCGATGCCGGACTTATCAAAGTCAAATACAAAAACGGCGATATTACCTCTTACGAACCGCAGAAATTCAAGCGCACCTCACAGTCCACCTGCTATAACCAACGCGTGTTGGTGAACCTTGGGGATAAAGTGCAAAAGGGTGACGTGTTAATCGAAGCTCCCGCCTCGGAAAACGGCGAATTGGCATTGGGTTCCAACCTTACCATTGCCTACATGAGTTATGAAGGATTGGGCTATGAAGACGCCATCGTCATTTCCAACAGATTGGTTCGCGAGGACTTACTGACCTCGGTTCACATCGAAGAGCATGAATGCAGTGTCGTCGACACCAAACTTGGGCCGGAAGAAACCACCCGCGATATCCCCAATGTCGGCGAAGAAGCATTACGAAATCTTGATGAAAACGGTGTTGTCGTAGTTGGTGCCGATGTCGGACCCAACGATATCCTTGTCGGAAAAATTGCTCCGAAAGGGGAAACCGAACTTACGGCTGAAGAACGATTGCTTCGTGCAATCTTCGGAGAAAAGGCCCGTGAAGTGCGAGACACATCGCTTCGCCTCCCGCACGGAGAACGCGGAACGGTTATTGACGTCGTGACGCTTGATAAAGAAAAGGGTGACGAACTCGAACCGGGCACCAACAGAAAGATTATCGTCAAAATCGCGCAAATGCGTAAAGTCGTCGTCGGAGACAAACTTGCCGGACGTCACGGAAACAAAGGCGTTATTTCAAAGATTGTACCGCAGTCAGACATGCCGTATATGGCGGACGGAACGGTCGTTGACATCATTATTTCACCGCTTTCCGTGTTGAGCCGTATGAACCTCGGGCAATTATTGGAATCGCACCTCGGTCTTGCGATGAGTAAGATGAATGTCAAAGTCGGGCTTCCCGTATTTGAACATGTTTCCGAAGATCGCATGACCCAACAGATGGAAAAATCCGGATTGTCCTTAAGCGGCAAGAGCACCCTGTACGACGGGAAGACCGGAGAACCGTACAAGGAACCGATCGTTGTCGGTATCGGCTACATCATGAAGCTTATTCACATGGTGGAAGACAAGACACACGCGCGAAGTACGGGTCCGTACTCTTTGGTTACCCAACAGCCGCTCGGCGGAAAAGCACAAATGGGAGGACAACGACTTGGAGAAATGGAAGTCTGGGCATTGGAATCACACAGAGCAGCTCACATACTGCAGGAAATGTTGACGATCAAATCCGACGATGTGGTTGGACGTGCCAAGGCATTCGAGGCAATCGTCAAAGGAACCGACATTCCCGCCTCCACCGTTCCGGAATCATTCAAGGTTTTGGTAAAAGAACTGCAGGCATTGGGTCTTAACGTCATTCCGACCGGAGTCGTTACCGCGAAGCCCGCCGTCCTTGCCGATGCGGCAAAAGAAGAAGTGGTAGCCAAAGTCGCCAAGGAACTTGCGGAAGTGAGCGGGGAAGAAACGGTATCCGAGGAAGCAGCAGAAGATCGCGGTACAGAAACACCGGTAGAACCGAACGAAGGAGAAAACAATGGATAAAAAAGGAAATTTCGCCAATATTGTTGACTTTACCGGATTGCTTATCAAGCTTGCCGCTCCCGATGAGGTGAAGGCATGGAGTTACGGAGAGGTTATCAAACCGGAAACGATCAACTATCGGACACTGAAGCCCGAAAAAGACGGACTTTTTGACGAGCGCATTTTCGGACCGACCAAGGACTGGGAATGTTACTGCGGCAAATACAAGAGAATCCGCTATCGCGGCATCGTCTGCGACAAGTGCGGTGTTGAGGTTACCCAAAGTAAAGTACGTCGCGAGCGAATGGGACACATCACGCTTGCCGCGCCCGTTGCCCACGTATGGTTCTTTAAAGGAGCCCCGAGTAAGCTTTCGTTACTTTTGGATATTTCCCCGCGTGCGCTTGAAGGCGTTATCTACTTTGCTCAATACCTTGTCGTCGCCGTTGACGAAGAGGAAAAGAAGAAAGTATTGGCGGGCCTCGTAGAACAGGGAGAAAAGCGTATCGCCGATCTTGCCGCCCGCGTCGATGCGGAAAAAGAAAAACGCAAAAAAGAAATTGCACGGGAAAAGTCGGAGGTTGTTTCCAATGTGCACGGCAAGGAAGCACAGGATTTGGCAACCAGTGAATTGACGCTTCGTGAACGCCAGGAATTTGCCACGCTTGATGATCAATTTGAAAAGGAATCGGAAAAAATCAAACAGGTTATCGAGCAGATTACGGCTATTGTTAAAAGTATCAAGCCGCGGGTTACCATCACGGAAGATGAATACCTGAGACTTTTGGACTATGACGCATCTTCATTCTTGAAGGTCGGCATGGGAGCGGAAGCGATGCTTGAGGTGGTCAAGAAAATTGATCTTGATAAGCTTGCCGCGGAACTTCGTGAAGAAATCCAGACCTCCAGCGGACAACGCCATGTGAAGGCCACAAAGCGCCTTCGGGTAGTGGACGGCATGAGAAAATCCACGATCAATCCGACCTGGATGGTCATGCACACACTTCCGGTGTTGCCTCCGGATCTGCGTCCTATGGTGCAGCTTACCGGCGGCCGGTTTGCCACTTCCGATTTGAATGACTTGTACCGCAGAGTGATTAACCGCAACAACCGTCTGAAGCACCTTATGGATTTGGGAGCTCCCGAAATTATCTTGCGCAACGAAAAACGCATGTTGCAGGAAGCGGTTGACAGTCTTATTGATGCAACGCAACGCCCGTCGTCACGAACGGTTATCCAACCGCTTCGCAGTCTTTCCGACATGCTTCGCGGCAAACAGGGACGGTTCCGACAGAACCTTTTGGGAAAGCGCGTTGACTATTCCGGTCGTTCCGTTATCGTGGTAGGACCCGAATTGAAACTCAACCAATGCGGACTTCCCAAGGAAATGGCGCTTGAAATGTTCAAACCGTTTGTGCTCCGCGAACTTATCGTCCGGGGGATTGCACCCAACGTCAAAAACGCAAAGAATGTATTGGAACGCAGAACGCCTGAGGTCTATGACATCCTGGAAGAAATCACCAAGAATCATCCGGTCATGTTGAACCGTGCGCCGACGTTGCACAAACTCGGATTCCAGGCATTTTATCCGGTACTTATCGAAGGCGCGGCCATCCGCATTCACCCCTGTGTGTGTGCAGGATACAATGCCGACTTCGACGGAGACCAAATGGCCGTGCATATTCCGCTTTCCGCTTCTTCACAACAGGAAGCGATCGCGCTCATGTTGCCGACCCACAACCTGCTCAAACCCGCAGACGGATCGCCGATCACCGTTCCGAACAAGGAAATGGTAATCGGGTGTTACTACCTGACCACCATGAATGCAGCCGATGCTGCCGTCGATGAAACGACGTTGCATGCCTATGCGGATGCCGCAGAAGCGATCTATGCCTATCAATCAGGAAAAGTCGGACTCAGAAACCCGATCAGATTGCCGATTGACGGAAAGCTTACCGTTACGACCGTCGGAAAGATCATGTTTAACGAAGTGCTTCCTGAAGGACTTCGCTACATCAACACGCCGGTGAAGGCCGCAACGATTAAGCAACTTATCACCAAAGCATTCGGCATGTATTCCAAGGAAGCGGTTACCGAGCTTATCGATGCCATCAAAAACATCGGTTTCTTCGGCGCCACGCTCTGCGGAGGATTATCCGTATCCGTCTTTGATAACCAATCCATCGAAGAAAAGAACGATATCATCGGGGAAGCGGATGCAAAAGTTAAAGAAATCGATCAAAACTTCCAAATGGGATTAATCACCCTTGAGGAAAAGAGGCGACTTTCCAATGAAGTCTGGATCGAAGTCACCGAACGTATTGCCGACCTTACTTGGGAACGCTTGGATGCCGATAATCCGGTCAAGATGATTATCGACTCCGGAGGAGCGCGGGCAAGTAAAGATCAATTGAAGCAACTTTGTGCTATCAAAGGATTGGTTGTTGATCCGTTGGGTAAAATCGTGGAATTGCCTACCAAGAGTAACTATCGTGAGGGACTTTCCATCTTTGAGTACGTAACCAGTACCCGCGGATCACGCAAAGGTCTTACAGACTCGGCACTCAAAACCGCAGATGCCGGATACCTGACCCGACGGCTTGTCGATGTCGCGCATGACGTCATCATCAGAATGGCTGACTGCGGAACGACCGAAGGATGGACGCTTTCCCGAAAAGACGGTCGTCAGATGGCCTTTGCCAGTCGGCTCGCCGGACGATTCAGTGCGGAAGATGTGGTGGTTCCCGGAAGCAAAAAAGTGCTTGTCAAAAAAGGTGAGGAAATTACGGAAGATATTGCCCGCGAAATCGACGAAGCAAACGTTGAATCCGTCGTGGTACGTTCACCGATTGCCTGTACCGCGAAGATCGGTATCTGTGCGACCTGCTACGGACGCGACTATGCGACGACCAAACTGGTTGAGTTAGGCACGCCGGTCGGCGTCATGGCGGCACAATCTATCGGAGAACCGGGAACGCAGCTTACCATGCGGGTGAGACACGCCGGAGGAATCGTCGGATTGGACGTTACCCAAGGATTACCGCGTGTGGAAGAATTATTCGAGGCACGAACGCCCCGGAACCTTTCCCCGGTATCCGAAATCGCCGGAAAAGCAGAAGTGACCGAAACCCCGCAAGGGTACAAGGTTAAAGTGGTGAACAACACGATGAAGCCCGTTGAAGAACGCGAGTACTTGGTACCGCTCACTAGTGAGCTGAACGTGAAGACCGGAGATTTGGTAGCGGCAGGCGACCAACTGGGAAGCGGATATCTGGATATCAAGGAAGTACTGCAGGTTCGCGGACTCGCCGGGGCTCAGTACTACCTCATCAACGAAGTGCAAAAGGTATATGAGTCACAAGGTATCTCGATTCATGACAAGCATTTTGAGACGATTGCCCGCAAGATGAGCGACAAAGTGCGCATTGATACCTCCGGTGACACGATGCTGCTTCCGGGAGAGCTGGTTGACAAAAACCGCTTCCGAGAAGAAAATGCACGAGTGCTTGCGGAAGGCGGCGAACCGTCAACGGCACACATTGTCGTCCTTGGAATAACGAGAGCGGCGCTCTATACCGAAAGCTGGTTATCAGCGGCGTCCTTCCAGGAAACGACCAATGTCTTAACCGACGCGGCATTGGCTACCAAAGAAGACAAGTTGTTAGGACTCAAAGAAAACGTTATAATCGGACGACTCATTCCGGTTTCCCCGGAACGGGCAGCGATTCAGGAGTAAATAGTATGCCAACAGTCAATCAATTAGTTCGCCAGGGGCGACATCATAAATCAAAAAAGGTGAAAGCCACCGCGCTTCGCAAGTTCTTTAACGCGAAGGACGGGGTGACGAAATCACTGCCGGCTCCGTTTAAACGGGGAGTGGTAACACTCGTTAAAACCATGACGCCGAAAAAGCCGAATTCGGCACTTCGGAAAGTGGCTCGCGTGCGGCTTTCAAACAAGCAGGAAGTGACGGCATATATTCCCGGTATCGGTCATGAGTTGACGGAACACGCCATCGTACTTGTCCGCGGCGGTCGTGTCCCCGACTTACCAGGAGTCAAATACCATATTGTCCGCGGTAAGTTTGATACCACCGGAGTCGTGACCCGACGCCAGGGACGCAGCCGATATGGAACTAAGAAAACACAAAGCGGACCGACACCCGCATCAGCAAACTAATCGTAACCTATGAGAACAAGCAAAACATATCATAAACTTCTTCCCGCCGATCCTATGTACGGCAATCGCCTGGTGACGCGATTTGTGAATCGCGTGATGGTTGACGGGAAAAAGACGGTTGCCGAAGGTCAGGTGTATAAAGCACTCGAACTTATTAAGGCAAAAACCAACGATGATCCCATCAAGGTATTTGAAAACGCCATCAACAATGTCGGTCCCAAGACGGAAGTAAAAGCACGCCGGGTCGGGGGAGCAAGTTACCAGGTGCCTATGGAAGTCCGCGGTGACCGCCGGGTATCACTTGCCATCCGCTGGATCGTCGAATTTGCCAAGAAACGAAGTAACCGTGAGTTCCATACGTTTGCCGAAAAGCTCGCGGCGGAAATATTGGATGCGGCAGGCAATGTCGGAGAAGCAATCAAAAAGCGAGACACCGTACACCGCATGGCGGATGCGAACAAAGCGTTTGCCCACTTCCGATGGTAAAAGGATCTTCGATTCACGCGCATTTTCAAAAAGCTGATCCCGTTCTTTTCTCCCTTTTGCCGTCACGTATCGTTCCCCTTCGTCCGAGTAGCTCCGGCACCTACTTTGCCAGCATGTGCCGCACCATTATCGGACAACAACTGTCCACGACGGCAGCAGACACCATCTATGCCAGATTCCGCAAACTTTTCGGATCTACGCGCATCACTCCGACTACCGTGCTTGCGATTCCCGATGAGACGCTTCGAAGCGTCGGCATGTCCTATGCCAAAATTCGCTTTGTGAAAGACTGGGCAAGAAGAGTCAACGCCAAAGAAGTACCGCTTGCGGGACTCTCCGCGATGGATAACGAAGCGGTGATTGATATTCTTACGCAAACAAAGGGGATAGGGAAGTGGACGGCAGAGATGTTTCTTATGTTCACCTTAGGGAGAGAAGACGTATTTTCCTTCGGCGATCTCGGACTCAAACGGGCTATACAGACGGCCTATAAGTTAAAACGCGAGCCGTCAATGCAGTATATGGAACGACTGAGCAAACGGTGGGTGCCCTTCCGGACCTATGCCGCTCTTGCGCTATGGGCATATAAGGATCAATAATAGAAGGAGCTTTGAAAGTACTCATTACCCTCGTTATCCTCGGTATTCTGGGAATAGGTATCCGATACGGATTTTTGTTGCGACAAACAGCTCGCGCCTGTAACGCCGTATATCAGGAATCACTCGATACCATAGCCGCACAATCGCAAACCGTGCTCGCCGACAACAAAACCTCGTGTATTAACTCGTACTCACTCCTCACTGAATGGGATGCCTGTCTTACGAAGGGAAAAGACGCTGTTCCCGATACGCTTCTTCCGGTCGTCAGCCCCGTCGTTTCGAATGTCATGCTGTTTTTCCGCGAAAAACGTAAGGATATGTCGGTACTCAAAAAAGAACACGACGTCCGGTGCAAAGGATACACCGAGCTCATATTTTTCCCTCCCGATGCGGAGTGAAACGAGTCTATGCAAGGCGGCTTACACAAAATAACCGTCCAAAAGCCGAATAGATCACGCCTCTTTCTCGCCATCCCCATCGAACATACCTGGCAGTATGCGCTTGCTGCCTGGCAATTGAACGTGGGAAAAAAACTTGCCTGCGGCACCGTACCGACCAGGTGGACGTCGCCGGCGCAGTATCATATAACCGTTCGTTTTATCGGGACTATCGAACAACGTCTCGTACCGGGGATTGTGGCGCAGCTTCGTGGACTCATCAGCCGACACCGTGCGTTTTCATTACCCTTTCACGGTATTGAGTACGCAACACCGAACGAACCGAAAATGATTTGGGCACGATTTTCCAAAACCGCCCGGTTTAACCGGTTAGTTCAGGATATGACGCGTCAGATTCCCCGTTTTCTCTCTATGCATGGGGAAAAAACGCCGCAACTTTCGGGACATGGGATCATTCCCCATATTACGCTTGCCCGAGCCAAAGGGAATTTTCATGCCGGATCGATGCTTTCCGGCGATACAATAACGCCAGACGCACCGCTTCCCGTGCGCTCACTTATCCTGTATGAGTCGGTACATATCCCGGATCAAACCGTCTATAAAACAATTGCAACGTTCCCTTTGCCACCTCAAGACGGTACCATAGAAGCATGAAGATCAAATACGCTTTGCTGGGTATACTGTTTGCCGTCATTGCGTACGGGGCGTGGTTTGTCTATACGAATCTTCGAGGAAGCGGAGCCGCCTTCGGTCCGATCCCGCGTATATCTGAAGAAGCGGTAAACACGGCTCCGTTATCGACGGCATCGATAAACCGTACCGGTCTGCCGCTGACGGTTGCAGACGGAGTGTCGCTTTCGATTTTTGCAAAAGACCTGGGGGCTCCGCGGGTACTAACTGAGGATGCAACCGGGACAATCCTTACAAGTATTCCCGCACAAAGCAAAGTGGTGGCATTACCCGATGCGAATGCCGACGGTGTCGCGGACACGGTGATGACGGTTGCGGAAGGACTTTCCCTGCCGCACGGGATCGCGTTTCATGGCGGGCGACTCTTTATCGCCGAAACAAATATGGTAGCGTCGTACGCCTACGATCCGACGACAAAAAAAGCGACGGATAAAAAAAAGCTTTTTGACCTTCCCGTCGGCGGCAATCATTTCTCGCGTTCGATAGGATTTGGTCCGGACGGAAAACTCTATGTTTCCATAGGATCCAGTTGCAATGTTTGTGTGGAGAAGGATCCGCGACGGGCGGCGATATTTGTCGCCAATGCGGACGGCTCCGGTTTTCGCAGTTTTGCCACCGGCTTAAGAAATACGGTGTTCTTTACCTGGCACCCGGAAACACGCGAGATGTGGGGAACGGATATGGGGAGGGATCTTTTGGGAGACAACACGCCGTTTGAGGAAGTGAATATCATCAAAGACGGCGCTTACTACGGATGGCCGTATTGTTACAACAATAAAACGCATGACGGATCCTTTGATCCGAGTGCTCAGGCAAAAGAAAAATGCGAGGCGAGTGTCTCACCGCATATCACCTTTCAGGCACATGCTGCACCGCTGGGATTGGCGTTTGTTCCGGAAAGTTGGCCACCGCAGTATCGGGGAGATCTCCTCGTTGCGTATCACGGTTCATGGAATAGAAGCGCTCCCACGGGATATAAAATCGCGCGGTTTGACCTCAACGAGCAACATGCAGCCAATGAGGAATCTGATTTCATTGCCGGTTGGCTGGTCGGAAACGGTGCTTTAGGCAGACCGGTCGGATTGTTGTTTAGCCACGACGACACACTCTATATAAGCGATGACAAATCAGGGACAATTTACCGCGCGGTACCGGTTGCGCCGTCAGGAAAGTAATCAACCGAACGTAAATGCGTAAAGCTCAATATCCCCGTCCAGCACTTCCAGTTTGAGGATATGTTTGCCTGCGCTTGGGAGTTTAATAAGTTTGTATAACCGGTCGGCGGTTACTTTTACCTTCCCGTCCTCAACGTCGTCTCCTTTGAGTTCATCGGTAACGGGAACCCCATCCAGGAAGACGCGAATGCCCCCTTTGGCATCTGCCTTGGGTCGCATGACAAGGAAGACCTCTTTTGCCTCAAAGTGATAGGTGAGAGTGGCTCCCGTGTGCGGCATTGCCCGTTCTCCGCCGATCGTCCATTTCCCCGACAATGCAAAGGTGTTCTTGGGAAGGGTTGCGGGTGCGGAAAATTCCGTGAGCATATCCGGCCGTACCGGTTCGGGAGAAACAATTCCCGCCATTCGTTCATAGCCAAGGTAGGTTTCCGGGGTTCTCGCTTCGACGCGATAGGCTGGATTTTCAATGGCATCCTCGACGGTTGTTCCCGTTTCTTTGAGAAGCGCTTGGATCATCGCTTCCGTTTCATCATAGTCGCCCTCGCCGAAATGTGTGTAGCGGATTTTTCCGTTTTTATCGACCATATATTTTGCCGGCCAATAACGGTTGGCATACGCCCGCCAGGTTTTATAGTCGTTATCCTGCATGATGGGGTAGGTAAGTCCGAAATCAGCGGCCGCTTTCTTCACGTTAGCAAGGTCTTTTTCGAACTCGAATTCAGGCGTATGGACGCCGACGATAACCAGTCCCTTGTCTTTATACTTTTCATGCCATGACCGGATGTAGGGGAGCGTACGAATGCAGTTTATGCAGGTGTACGTCCAGAAATCGACCAACACTACCTTTCCGCGCAACTCTTGCATGGTGAGGGGAGCGGAGTTTATCCACTCACCGCCGGCAATAAATTCGGGTGCGTTGCCGTAATTATTCTCCAAGAGATCGGTCAGCATAGATCCTCCTTTTTGTAAATCGGTTAACCGGTTTCGTACCAGTGCATTGTCTTCAAGTTTTGTAAGACCCGTGCCGTATGCGGGAAATTTATCCAATATAAACGTCTGAAACGCTCGATCCCAGGAATGATAAATGGCGAGTGCGGTAAGGAGCATAAGGATACCGAATGCTTTCTGAATTTTCGCGGTATTTGCCAGTAACCAAGGGTGGTTGGTGAGCAGGGATCTGCCACCCATGGTGATGGCAAGGAGGGGAATCGCCGTCCCTAAGGCATATGCGAGGGTAAGGATGACTGCATTGAACCCTACGGTGCTGGTGGCGGCAAGCGTAATGATAGAGGCAAGGATCGGGCCCACGCAGGGTGTCCATAGCAAGCCTAAACTTACGCCAACCAAGACTCCGGAAAGATACCCGTCGTTTTGCGATTGCCGAGGGACAAACGCCGTCATTTTCGAAAAGAATTTCTCTACCATAATTTGAAATGCGGGGATAAGCAGACTGACGCCGAAGAACGCAATGACAAAAACGGCAACGAGCCGCAACACATCTGCTGAAAGTCCCGTAGATCGGACAATTGCCGAAAGAAACAGCGTGAAGAAGGTAAAGCTCGCGATAAATCCGGTAACCACCCCCAACGGACGACGCTTGCCGCCGGTTATACTCCCGGATAGCACCACCGGCAAAATAGGGAGAATACACGGAGAAAGAATGGTGATAAGTCCGCCTAAGAATGCAAAAAGGATAAGAATAATCATTTCGTTATTTAATGTTTGCGATGAGATCGCGAATATCGCCCCCATTCCACTTGGTTACTTCGCGGCCGTCTTCGTCCACCTGCACGAACGTGTGTTGATAGGTTATCCCATACTTTCTCTTGAGAGCGGTTGCACTGTCATAATCGGTTTTAAACAAAACCACATCTTCAGGAATATTCGCCGAATTGTTCTGGAATGCCGCATCCGCAGGTCTGCAGGTGGGGCACCACGGCGCGTGGAAAAACAGCACCCGTTTTTTGTCAGCAGAGGCTTCAAATGCCGTTTCGGAATACGCAAGATAGCGGGTTTCATTTTTCATCATTGTCCCGTCTTCCTTTTTCATGGCATCATCGTTGCTTTCCGCATTTTCCATCATCGTATCGGTTTCTTCCATTGCGGATGTCGGGGACCGCATGCGAGCGTTATCGACGGACGACTGATTATTTTTAAACGCTACGACTCCTCCGACAAGGGTAAGAACTATGACGACGCCGATGATGAGTTTGTTTTTCATAAAACCTCCAGAAAAAGCAAACGTTGTTACTTATCTCACAATATAACCGTTTTCCGGGAATGTCAAGCGGACTTAACATCGAAGTTGATGTTACTGGGTGATTTGTGTATAGAGTCGGACAAGAATTTTCGTGAGTAACATGCCGCCGAGGGCGCCTAGTAGCCAGGGGTCGATGTTGTGATTGAGTGCCTGGGTAATAATGCCAATGGTGAGTATCGATGATCCGACAAAAAAGGATATTCTTCCTGCGGTTAGCTGATGCGCATGTTCGCGTTCATCCGCCGCCCGTTCTTTCCAGATAAATCCCAGGTAGGCAAAAAAAGCGAGCGCAAATAATACCAGTAAAAACATCTCGGTGGATTTGGGCATAAGGAGTCCCGGAGGGGTTATAAACGCTGCCAGAAGAACGATGAGCATGAGCGCCGTGGCAACCTCTCCGAGTTGATAACGTGTTATTTTTTGCATAGTTCAAATATTGATTCTACTGGTTTATGAAAGTACTGTGCAATCTTGAGTGCCAAAAGTAATGACGGGGTGTAGGAGCCTTTCTCTATGGAGATAATTGTTTGACGGGTAACACCGATAGCCGTGGCCAGCTGTTCCTGGGTGATTTTTGCTTTCGCACGTAGTTCATTGACGGAATTTTCTATCGTTTCCATGCAGCAGCGATTATACCCTAGTATTTTTAAAACCGAAAACGAGGGGGTTGACTATAACGTTACGTTATTGTTTAGTATCACGATATGGTCTATACGGTAAGACAATTAGCACAGCTTGCGGGGGTAAGCGTCCGCACACTTCATTATTACGACAACATCGGTTTGCTCAAGCCGTCCTTCGTGCGGCAAAACGGGTATCGTATCTATGAGGAAAAAGAAGTGCGCAAGCTCCAACAGATATTGCTGTTTCGTGAGTTAGCGTTTCCGTTAGACCAGATTCAGCGCATGATGACTGCAAAGAATTTTGACGTTAAGCAGGCGCTTCACGATCAATATCGGTTGCTTACGCTTAAAAAAGCAAAAATACAACGGCTTATGCATGTGGTGGAAGGCCGATTGAAAGGAGGTGATACCATGACGAACCAAAATCAATTCGGTGTATTTACCGACAAACAATTGGAAAACTTTAAAGAGGAAGCGCGCAAGCGATGGGGTGAAACGGATGCCTACAAGCAATCCGTAGAACGCACAAAACACTGGACAAAAGCAGACTATGACAGGATTGCGGAAGAGGGCACGAAATTCACCGAAGCACTGGCAAAGCTTATGGATAGAGGAATAGCAGATGAAAAAGTACAGCAGATGATCGAAAAACACTATCAGGGCATCAAGGTGTTTTATGATTGTCCGATTGAGATGTACAGAAGTTTAGGAGCAATGTATGTCGAAGATCCGCGCTTTCGCGCGTATTACGAAAAGTTCCGCAAAGGCATGGCGGCGTTTATGAACAATGCTATCGCCTATTACTGCGATAGCCACACGACCTAATCGATATTCTCCGGGATGATACGTACATCCCGGAGGTGTCGGGGTGATATCAGCGTGTGCTGACGGTATGGAACATCTTCCCCCGGCTTTTTTCTGTGTACGCAAAAAATATTGCGTAGCATTCAAACAAGGGAAAAAATTGCAAAATATGCAAAGAAAGCGTATAGTTAGCGCGCTATGGCAGTACAAAAAGAGGGTACGACAAGAATAAATGCAGGGTGTGAATTTCTTCATGACCGGCAGATAGCTGATGTGCAGGTGGAAGTAGTTGAGCCGGTTAATGTGGGAAGTACGGGAAGGTGTTTGGGGACATGCCCCGATTGTCCAGCACTCCCGGGTAGGTCAGTGACGTTTATTTCCGTAAGCAGGTTTCCCGCGTTAGGCATAGGAAACACGATTGTCAAACCAGTGACCGGTACGGAGACGGCATAGACAACCGGTATATTTTTTAGTACAATCATCTCTATAGAAGTGTTGAAGGAAATATTTGTCCCGCTTCGGCGGGTTTTTTTATTACTATGGCAAATCCACAAACAACCGTAACCGAAAATCGCGACGTCCCTCTTGATAAGGTGAGAAACATCGGCATTATCGCCCATATCGATGCCGGGAAAACCACGACCACTGAGCGCATCCTTTTTTATACCGGAAGAAGTTATAAATTAGGCGACATCGATGAAGGTAACACCCAAATGGACTGGATGGAGCAGGAACGGGAACGGGGTATTACCATCGTGTCCGCCGCAACCACCACGTTTTGGAAAAGCTACCGCTTCAACATCATTGATACTCCCGGACACGTGGACTTTACCGCGGAAGTAGAGCGGTCACTACGGGTGCTTGACGGCGGCATCACCGTGCTTGACGCGGAAGAAGGCGTGCAATCACAGTCGGAA
This sequence comes from uncultured Gammaproteobacteria bacterium, assembly GCA_964449585.1. Taxonomy (GTDB): domain Bacteria; phylum Patescibacteriota; class Microgenomatia; order UBA10105; family UBA927; genus UBA927. The sequence continues at coordinate 104,874 of CAYUZE010000003.1, forward strand.
ACCGTATGGCATCAGGCGGATAAATATAAAGTGCCGCGTATCTGTTTTGTCAACAAAATGGACAAAATCGGCGCGGATTTCAGAAACACGATTAAACAGATCGAAGAGCGCCTCGGTGCGCGGACCGCCGTTATGGTCGTTCCCATCGGTCGCGAAAACACCTTTCGGGGTGCCGTTGATTTGTTGACCCGTGAGGCACACGTATGGAATACCGATGATTTGGGCGCAAACCCCGAAACGATTGAAATTCCCGAAGAACTGAAAGCCGAAGTCGAACAATCACGCCATGATCTTATTGAACGCATTGCCGAAACGGATGATGCGCTTCTTGAAAAATATCTCGGCGGAGAAGAAATCGGTGTCGAGGAACTTAAAGCGAGTCTTCGTCGTGCCGTTATCGCCTACAAGCTTGTTCCTATTTACTGCGGCACCAGCTTGAGAAACAAAGGCGTACAACCGCTTCTTGATGCGGTTGTGGATTATTTGCCATCACCGCTTGATCTTCCCGAGGTGGAAGGAACCAATCCGAAAACCAATGAAAAAACGACCAGAAAGCGTGTGAACGAAGAGAAGTTCTCCGGTTTGGCGTTTAAAATCCAAATTGATCCGCATGTCGGAAAACTTACCTACGTCCGTATCTACTCAGGCAAACTTGAATCGGGTTCTTATGTCTATAACTCCACAAAGGGAGCAAAGGAACGCGTCGGTCGATTGCTTTTGATGCATGCGAATCAACGGGAAGAAATCCGTGAGGCATATGCGGGAGAAATCGTGGGCGTCGTCGGATTTAAGGATACGATTACGGGCGATACGATTTGTGAGGATGCCAATCCGATTGTGCTTGAGCAGATCACCTTCCCCGAACCGGTTATTTCTTTGGCGATCGAACCCAAGACCAAAAACGACCAGGAAAAGATGGGGTATGCACTGCAGCGGTTAAGCGAAGAAGACCCGACATTTAAGATCAAATCCAATCAGGAAACAAATCAGACCATTATCTGGGGTATGGGTGAACTACACCTCGAAATCCTCGTTGACCGCATGAAACGGGAATTTAAGGTTGAAGCAAATGTGGGAGCGCCGCAGGTTGCTTACAAGGAAACCATCAAGAAAATGGCTGAAGGAGAAGGAAAGTATATCCGACAAACCGGAGGTCGCGGTCAATACGGTCATGCAATGATTCGCATCGAACCGAAAGCACGAGGCGAAGGATTTGAGTTTATCGATGCCATCAAGGGAGGAGCGGTTCCCAACGAATTTATTCCGCCTATTGAAAAAGGTATCGTGGAAGCCATGGAAAACGGCGTACTTGCAGGCTACCCCTTGGTAGATATGTCGGCAACCCTTTACGACGGAAGTTATCACGATGTCGACTCTTCGGAAATGGCCTTTAAGATCGCAGGATCCATGGCATTGCAGGATGCGGTAAAGCATGCCGACGCGACGATCCTCGAGCCGATCATGAAGGTTGAGGTTACAACCCCGGACGAATATATGGGAGATTGTATCGGTGACCTTTCCGCGCGTCGCGCGCAAATCATGGGATCCGAACAGCGGGGAACCGTGACGGTGATTCTTGCCATGGTGCCGCTTGCGGAATTGTCAGGATACGCCACCGTGCTTCGTTCGTTATCCAAAGGAAGAGCGACCTATTATATGGAGCCTTCCCATTACGAAGAAGTGCCGAAGAATATCCAAGAAAAGATTATTGCGAAAAACGTCTAAGGTGTGTTAAAATGTCGCAAGCGACTTAATTTTTTAAGGTCGAGTATTTATTTTTTATAAACATTATTGAGATCTTGTAAGGAGGGAATATGGCAGATGCAGCCAAATTTGTTCGAAGTAAACCACATTTGAATATCGGAACCATCGGTCACGTTGACCATGGAAAAACAACCCTTACCTCCGCAATCACCCACGTGCTTGCCAAAAAAGGCATGGCGAAGGCGATGAAATATGAGGAAATCGATAATGCCCCCGAAGAAAAGGCGCGCGGAGTCACCATTAACATTCACCACTCCGAATACGAAACCGACAAACGGCACTATGCCCACATTGATGCACCGGGACACGCTGATTATGTCAAAAACATGATCACCGGAGCCGCCCAAATGGACGGAGCCATCTTGGTGGTATCTGCGCCGGATGGTCCGATGCCGCAGACCCGCGAGCACATCCTGCTTGCAAACCAGGTTAACGTTCCCGCCATCATTGTCTTCATGAACAAATGCGACATGGTGCAGGACAAAGAGCTTTTGGATCTTGTGGAAATGGAAGTTCGTGAACTTCTTACCAAATACAAGTATCCGGGGGACAAAATCCCGGTTATCCGCGGCTCCGCGCTTAAAGCATTGCAAGGTGATGCTGATGCGGAAAAGGCGATTGAAGAGCTCATGAAGACCGTGGATGAATATATCCCGGATCCCGTTCGTGAACTCGACAAACCGTTCCTTATGCCGGTAGAAGACGTCTTCTCCATCAAAGGGAGAGGAACTGTCGTGACCGGAAGAGTTACCCGCGGAAAGGTGAAAGTCGGCGACACGATTGAAATTGTCGGTATCAAACCGTCACAATCCACTGTCGTTACCGGAGTCGAAATGTTTAGAAAATCACTCGACGAAGGACTTGCCGGCGACAACATCGGCGTGTTACTCCGAGGCGTCGAAAAAGAACAGGTCGAACGAGGTCAGGTGCTTTCAGCATCCGGCTCGGTAAAGCCGCACACCGAATTTGAAGCGGAAGTCTACGTCTTGACCAAAGAAGAAGGCGGACGACACACACCGTTCTTCACGGGATACCGACCGCAGTTCTATATCCAGACGACCGACGTAACCGGAGAAGTTGCCCTTCCCCAGGGAGTCGAAATGGTTATGCCTGGAGATAGTACCAAGATGAATGTCAAACTTATCGTACCCGTTGCTCTTGAAGAAGGACTTCGGTTTGCTATCCGCGAGGGTGGTCATACGGTAGGAGCGGGAGTTGTTACAAAGATTATCGCTTAAGTTTCTTAACTTATTAAGGCACATTAAGCACATTAACACACAATGCCAAAAGGTCGTATTCGTGTCAGGTTAAAAGCATATGACAGCAGGATCGTCGATGACTGTTGTCAAAAAATACTCGATACCGCAGTGAGAACGGGTGCTCGGGTTGTGGGACCGGTTCCCCTTCCTACCGACAAAACCCATTTCAATGTGGCACGGGCGACCTTTATCGACCGGAATAGCCGCGAGGACTTTATGATCAAAGTCCATAAGCGACTTATCGACATTGTGGAACCTACCGATAAGACCATTGATCAACTTATGCATCTGGATCTTCCGGCGGGGGTGGATATTGAGATTAAGATGTAATTTGAGTTTGGAGAGATACTCTGGTATACTTAAGAATCTTGATATGACGCGACAAAGCGAAATATCGGAAGTAACCAAAAGTCTCGGATGAGCGTGTCCCGACAAATTTCGGGAAAACGACCTCAACCGAGGTCGTTTTTTTGTGGAATATCTATATGATAACTGCTTTACTCGGTAAAAAAATTGGACAATCGCAAGCCTTTGATGAGAATGGCATGCGTATGCCTGTGACAAAAATACTTGCCGGTCCCAACTGGATTACCGAAGTAGAAGATAAGGAAAGCTTCAAAAGCATTCAGCTCGGATTCGGTACGATCAAAAATCTTAGCAAAGCGGAAGCTGGACACTTAAAGAAAGCGGGGCTCGAAGACAAAAAGCTCCGCTTTTTACGTAGTTTTACGGTAAATGAAATCGCCGAAACCGAAAAACCCGGCGCACAAGTGGCGGTCGATGCCGTCTTTGCCGTCGGCGATGTTGTCCGGGTAACCGGTACCAGCAAAGGAAAAGGATTTGCAGGAGTGGTGAAGCGACATAATTTCCGCGGCGGACCGCGCAGTCACGGTCAATCCGATCGGGAACGCGCACCGGGTTCCATCGGACAGACAACGACTCCGGGTCGGGTCTATAAAGGAAAGCGCATGGCGGGAAGAATGGGAAATGACACCGTGACGCTCCGAAATCTTAAAGTAGTCGCCGTTGATCCGGCAACGCAGGTTATTACGGTCAAAGGATTGGTTCCCGGAGCGGTGAGCGGACTCGTCATCATTGCAAAAGAACCGGGTAAGAACAAATAACTATGGCAACAAAAACGACAAAATCAGTAAGTAAGGCAACAATAGCCGCCAAAAAGGAAACAAAGCCGGAAGTCAAAAAAGATGCCGGTCTTTCCGTGTCGGTTGTCGATGCCGCAGGCAAAGCCGGCGGTACCGTTGCTCTTACTCCCGAATTGTTCGGCGCGAAAGTGAATAAGGAATTATTGGCGCAGTCCGTTCGTGTGTATCTGGCCAACCAACGGGAAGGCGGAGCACGAAGCAAGACACGCGGTATGGTGGAAGGGTCGTCACGAAAGATTTATCGCCAAAAAGGTACGGGAAGAGCACGGCACGGGTCGATTCGCGCACATATCTTTGTCGGCGGAGGAGTGGTATTCGGTCCCGTCGGACGGGATTATCACCTCACCATGACCAAACAGATGAAGCGCGGTGCATTAGTGTCCGCATTAAGTGCCAAGAAAGACGATGTCATCGTTATTGACGGCCTGGAAGCGGTAGAAGCAAAAACAAAGCAGGTGGCAAAGTCTCTTACCCTCGCGGGAGCAACGGACAAAGTGTTATTGGTGCTTCCTACGGGAGCAACGGGACTTGCCAGAGCCGCGCGAAACATCGCATCCGTGAATTTGATCGGTGCCAAGGAATTACATCCGTATGCACTGGTGACTCACAAAAAGATTGTTTTTACAAAGAAATCACTGGAAGAGAGCAAGGCGCATTTTACCAAGTAATATGAAACTTATTCGTCCGATCATTACTGAAAAATCCATGATGCTCGCCCAAAAAGGGTGGTATTCCTTTGCGATGCCGGCAAGCAGCAGAAAAGAAGGGATAGCGCGCGAAATCAACAATTTATATAATGTGACGGTTCGCGAAATCCGAACGATTCGCCGCAAGGGAAAAATGCAACGAACGGGACGGAAAGCGGTGCCGAAGCAACGACCCGATTGGAAGAAAGCAATGGTTCGTTTGGCAAAAGGGCAAAAAATAGCGATATTCGATATCGGCGACCAGACAAAACAGGCATAACACTATGAGTAAGATAACCGTACGATCATTGGTGACGATTCTCCCGAAAAAATCGGGGAGAGATATGTTCGGACACGTTTCCGTGCGCCATCAGGGCGGTCGCGAGAAGCGATTCTACCGAATTATTGATTGGAAGCGCGAAAAGGAGAATGTACCGGCGAAAGTACTGGACATAAGCTATGACCCGAACCGCTCGGCAGATGTTGCACTTTTGGGCTACCAAGACGGGGATAAACGGTATATACTGGCTCCTCTGGGTCTTAAGGTGAATGACGTTGTGTTGACGGGGAGTAACATTGACGCCAAAGTCGGCAATTGTATGCCGCTCGGGAGTATGCCCGTCGGCACCATGGTGCACAATTTGGAAATAAAACCCGGAAGAGGCGCACAAATGGTGCGATCCGCAGGAAACGTTGCAACGGTTCTTGCCCGAGACGGCGCATTGGTACAGGTGAAACTCCCCAGCGGAGAAACCCGCGTATTCGATGCGGCAGCCCGGGCAACCGTCGGACAAGTCGGCAATATCGAATGGAAAAACCGTGTTATCGGAAAAGCGGGACGAGCACGACATATGGGGAAGCGGCCGGAAGTTCGCGGTGTCGCCATGAATCCCCGGAGTCATCCGCATGGAGGAGGAGAAGGTAGAAGCGGTATCGGTCTTAAATCTCCCAAAAGCCCGTGGGGTAAAAGAACGCTCGGAAAAAGAACAAGAAAATTACGAAAATACAGTGACCGCTTTATTGTCGGTCGGAGGAAATAATTATGGCACGAAGCAGCAAAAAAGGACCGTATATTGACCCGCGAGTGCTTGCAAAAATTAACAAGCAAAAAGCGGGGGGAGATCGTGCGCCGATTAAAACATGGGCACGGGCAAGTCAGATATCTCCCGAATTTGTGGGAGTGACGTTTGCCGTCCATAACGGTCGCGTATTTACCGAAGTTTTCGTTACCGAAGCCATGGTGGGACATCGTTTGGGAGAGTTTGCTCCGACCCGAACGTTCCGCGGACATGGTCAGGTTACCAAGCGCGTTTTGGATAAGACCTAATAGTATGTTCGTGACACACGTTACTTCGTCTCAAAAAAACGAAGAAGCGATGGAACGAAAAACGAAATAACGAACTATGGAATACACAGCAACAGCAAAATATATTCGAACGAGTCCGCGAAAATTGCGGTTAGTTGCCCGTGCGATTTCAGGGAAGAAAGTAACCGTTGCATTGCAGGCATTGAGTGCCATGGCAAAACACGCATCGGAGCCGATGACCAAAGTCGTCGCTTCCGCACTCGCCAATGCGGTGCAAAAGAAAGCGGCCGCGGAAAATCTTATGATTGCGACCATTGATGTCATGGGTGCGCCGGTACTGAAACGATGGCATGCCGTCAGTAAGGGAAGCGCGCATGCATTTAAAAAACGAATGACGCATGTCAAAGTAGTACTGAAGGAAATGGAGAAGAAAGGTAACTAATTATGGGACAAAAAATTCATCCGTACGGATTTCGCTTGGGGCCATTGTACACGTGGGTGTCCCGATGGTTCGCCGACGACGCGCATTATGCAGATTTATTACTGCAGGATGTATTGCTTCGTGAGGCGTTGGCAAAGCGCTTAAAACCGGCGGGTCTCGCGCAAATCGAACTTGAACGGTCGATCAACAAGTTGCGGGTCATCTTGCACGTTTCACGACCCGGTTTGGTTATCGGTCGGGGAGGAACGGGGCTTGAAGAAGTCAAAAAGTTTATCGAAGCGGAGGTCATAAAGATTGCCCGGACACGAAAACTCGGCAAGGCGGCGTTTGATAAAACGAAAACAAAGATTGAAGTGGTAGTCGAACCCGTTAAAGAACCGAATTTGAGCGCACATATCGTTGCCGTCAACATTGCCGATCAATTGATCAAACGGATGCCGCACAAGCGCATTTGTATGCAGACGCTTGATCGCGTAATGACGAGCGGCGCCAGAGGCGTCAAAATAAAGTTGGCGGGACGTATCGCGGGAGCAGAAATTTCCCGTCGCGAAACGTATAAGACCGGGACGATTCCGCTCTCAACGCTTCGTGAAGAAGTAGACTATGCTGAAGTACCGGCGCTTACGAAATCAGGATATGTCGGAGTAAAAGTCTGGATCTGCAAGAAAAACAAATCGTTATAAACCTATGTTAGCACCAAAACGAGCAAAACATCGAAAAGTATTCAGAGGCAAACGCCGCGGACTCGCGTTCCGGGGTTCGGTGCTCTCGTTCGGTGAATACGGTCTTAAGGCGATGGAATCCGGATGGGTGTCCAGCCGACAGATTGAAGCATCACGGCGCGCATTGACGCACCACATCCGACGCGGCGGTCGTGTTTGGATCAGGATATTTCCTGACAAACCGATTACCAAGAAGCCGCCGGAAACCCGTATGGGAAGCGGTAAAGGAGATGTTGCGGAATACGTATGCGTCGTAAAACCGGGAAGAGTATTGTTTGAAATGTCGGGTGTTGACGCGACACTTGCCGCGGAAGCCATGCGGCTTGCCGGTATCAAATTGCCGATCAAATCTAAGTTCATTATGAAGGAGAAGACGGTATGAAAAAACGGGATCGCGATGAGATGCACGGCATGAAGCCGGAAGAATTGGTCAAGAAAGCATCTGATCTGAAAAAACAGATTGCTTCAGAGCGACTTAATTTGCTTACAAAAGAGGTCAAAAATAGAAGAGTGGCGAGGGAATTGCGAAAAAAGCGGGCGGTTGCATTAACGATAGCTCGCCAAAAAATACTCGCGCAAGGAAAGTAGGTATTATGAAAAAACGAAAAGAATTTATCGGCACGGTCATTTCGACCAAAATGAAGGATACAATCGTCGTGGAAGTCGAGCGCATGACGCGTCATCCGTTGTACCGAAAGACGGTACGAAGTACCAAACACTTTGTCGCACACATTGAAAATGCCGTTGTCGAAGTGGGTGACTATGTTAAGATTGCGGAAACAAAGCCGATCAGCAAGACGAAGCATTTTTTGTTTATTGAAAAAGTATCGAAATAATATTTACTTATGATTCAACGACGTACCAGTTTAACGGTTGCAGACAATTCGGGAGCCCAAAAGATGGTGGTTATCCATATCTATGGCGCCGGTCAAAAGACAACGGCAACATTGGGCGATGTGGTGCAATGTGTCGTCAAACAGGCTGACCCGCTGGGAATCGTAAAAGATGACGAGCTGGTACATGTGGTGATCGTCCGTGTGCGGAAAGAATATCACCGGGCAGACGGTTCCTACATTCGTTTTGACGACAATGCGGGAGTGGTCATTGATGATGCGGAGAACCCGAGAGGAACCCGCGTGTTCGGACCGATCGCCCGCGAAGTGAAGGAAAAAGGATTTGATAAAATTGCCAGTTTGGCGGTAGAGGTTTATTAATATGAAATACAAAAAAGGCGATACCATCATCGTAACGGTAGGACGGGACAAAGGGCACAAGGGAAAAATCGATAAGGTGCTCCCCGCACTGTCAAAAGTCGTCGTTTCGGGAGTCAACATGTCCAAAAGACACATGAAACGAAAAGACGAAAAGAATCCGGGTGGGATTATCGATATCGTGAAACCGATTGATGTTGCAAAAGTGGCGATCGTCTGCCCTTCCTGCAATAAGCCGACTCGTGTGGGGTATGTTGTTGCCAAAAACGAAAAGGTACGGGTATGCCGAAAGTGCGGAAAGAAAATATAATTATGAATACGCTATTTGAAACATACAAAAAAGAAATGGTGCCGCAGCTCATGAATGAGTTGGGGATTACCAACAAAATGGCCGTGCCGAAGCTCGTCAAGGTCGTCGTCAACTGCGGTATCGGTGCCGAGGCGCAGAAAGATAAGAAGATTATCGAAAAAGTGACGGAACAGCTCGGTATCATTACCGGACAACGGCCGCACATAACACGAGCCAAACAGGCTATTTCGTCCTTTAAGTTGCGTGCGGGAGATCCCGTCGGATTGCGGGTAACGCTGCGCGGGATGCGTATGTATGATTTTATTTTGCGGCTTACCATTGTGGCTCTTCCCCGTGTCCGTGATTTCCGGGGAATTCCCAACAAAGGGTTTGACGGTCGCGGGAACTATACCTTGGGGCTTTCCGAGCAGACATTGTTTCCCGAACTTGATTACGGATTGATCGATCGGGTGCGAGGTTTTGAAATAACATTTGTTACAAACGCTAAAAATGACAAAGGGGGAAAGACACTCCTTAAGGCATTAGGAATGCCGTTTGCAAAGGAGAAATAATATATGGCAAAAACATCAGATGTCGTCAAATTTGAACACAAGCAGAAATTTAGTGTCCGGCACCGAAACCGCTGCGTTCTTTGCGGCAGGTCACGTGCATACATGCGCAAGTTTAAATTGTGCCGCATCTGTTTCCGGAAACTCGCTCACAAAGGCGAATTGCCGGGAGTAGTGAAGGCGTCTTGGTAAAGGAGTAATTTTATGATGATAAGCGACCCAGTCGGAGACATGTTAACACGCATCAGGAATGCGGCCCTTGCTCACAAGAAAAATGTGGAGCTTCCTTCCAGTAAGCTCAAGGTTGCCGTGGCAAAATTGCTCGTGAAGGAAGGGTATCTGACGTCCGCTGAAGAAGAAACGAACGAACAGGGACAGGTGTTGAAACTGGTGCTCACGTACGAAGGCAAAGAACCGCTGCTTACGGGCATTAAACGAATCAGCAAGCCCGGTCTTCGCTGGTACATCAACAAAAAGAAAATCCCGATGGTCATGGGAGGCGCAGGCATTGCGATCCTTTCCACCCCGCAGGGTATTATGAGCGGCAAAGATGCGAAGATAAAAGGAGTAGGTGGAGAATTATTGTGTGAAGTTTGGTAAGGAGTAACGTATGTCACGAATTGGAAATTTACCGGTTGCAGTACCAAAAGATGTTACGATTACCCTTTCGGGGGATAAAGTAACGGTCAAAGGATCAAAAGGCGAGCTTATCGTTCCTATCCAGAACGGCATTGCCGTTTCCCAGGATGGCGAAAATCTTGTTGCCAAAAAGACCCGCAATGACAAAAGTACCCGAGCAGCGCACGGCACCGTCGTCGCGTTACTCAAAAATGCCATCATCGGGGTGACCAAAGGGTGGACAAAACAGTTGGAATTGACGGGAGTCGGTTATCGGTCCGCACTTGCCGGAACGAATTTGACCTTGAATGTCGGATTCTCCCATCCGGTGACGATTACGCCGCCTACGGGTATTACCTTTGCCGTGACGGATGGAAAGATTGTCGTGAGCGGTATTGATAAATATCTTGTCGGTCAAACCGCCGCAACGATTCGCAACGTCAAACCGCCGGAACCATACAAAGGAAAAGGTATTAAATATACCGGTGAACATATTCGTAAAAAGGCAGGTAAATCCGCCAAAGCAGTAGGAGGGGCTCCGGGAGCCAAATAACTATGAAAACGAAGAAACAAATGCGGCTTAAGCGAAAATTGACGATCAGACGACGATTGAGCGGCACGGAAAGCCGACCGAGAATGTCGATTTTCCGCTCCAACACTCGCTTGTCCGCACAACTTATTGACGATGAAAAAGCGGTGACCGTCGTTTCAAGTTGGGTCAAGGGCAAAAATATTGCCGCGGCAGTAAAGCTCGGAGAAACAATCGCCGCGCTTACCAAAGCAAAGAAAATTACCACCATTGTCTTTGACCGGTCGGGATATCGTTATCACGGCGCGATCAAAGCATTTGCGGAAACGCTTCGTAGCGGAGGATTAGTTTTCTAAAAAGGAGCATATTATGATGAATACGCGAAGACCAGATAACAGACCCCCAAGCGAATTCGATGAAAAAGTCGTACAGGTTAATCGTGTTTCAAAAAAAACCAAAGGCGGCAATAAAATCGGATTTTCCGTGCTCGTCGTTGTCGGCGACAAAAAAGGACGGGTCGGTGCCGGATTAGGCGGCGCCCCGGATGTCTCCGCCGCGGTCAAAAAAGCGGTGATTTATGCAAGAAAACATTTGGTAACGGTTCCGATGAACAAATCCACGATTCCGCATGTGGTATTCGTGAAACTGGGAGCGGCAAAAATCATGTTGAAACCGGCTCCTGCGGGAACGGGAGTTATCGCGGGCGGACCCGTTCGTGCGGTGGTTGAAGCTGCGGGTATCCGGGATATCGTTTCGAAGATTTTGGGAACCAGTAACAAAGCATCGAATGTCTATGCTACGATAGAAGCTCTCAAACAATTAAAAGCAATACATTCAGCAAAATAATTCTATGATACACACCATGCCTACTACCGTTGATCGTTCACATAAGCGCCTCGGCCGGGGTCACGGTTCAGGTCGGGGAAAAACCTCGGGACGCGGAACAAAAGGGCAGAAAGCCCGGGGAACAATCCCTCCGCATTTTGAGGGAGGACAGCTCTCGGTAATGAAGCGGTTGCCGTATCTTCGGGGAAAACTGAGAAACAAATCACACCACGAAAAACCGGCGCGGGTAAAAGTGGAACAATTGGCGACCTTGGCTGCGGGAACAAAGGTAACACTTGAAGTGTTAAAGAAACAAAACCTTGTTCCGCAGGATGCCTACGCGGCAAAAGTACTCGGTAACGGCAAACTGACTATTGCTCTCAATGTTCAGGTTGCCTGTTCGGAGGGTGCGAAATCAATCATCGAAAAAGCCGGCGGAACCGTTGCGTAACACGAGCCTTGCGTTATCCTGAATCAGGATTACAAATGGTATGAATTCACTTTTGACTGCCCTTGTAAATAGTTGGAAGTCACCTGAACTGCGAAGGAAAATCCTTCTCACCGCACTGATTTTTGTCATATTCCGAATATTTGCCCACACGCCGATTCCGGGTATTGATCGCGAAAAACTTGCCCTGCTGTTTTCCCAAAACCAGTTCCTGGGACTTTTGGATATCTTTTCAGGAGGCACGCTTGTTAATTTTTCGATTCTTGCATTGGGGCTTAACCCATATATCAACGCGTCCATCGTATTACAACTTCTCACCATCGTATTTCCGAAACTCGAAGCCCTACAAAAAGAAGGGGAGTACGGTCGGGAAAAAATTAACCAATACACCCGTTTTCTCGCCGTTCCTCTTGCCGCGATGCAGGCGGTTGGTATGTATGTCCTCCTTCGCAATCAGGGAATCGTCGGAGTACTTGATCCGTTAACACTCATTTCGATCGTGCTTACCATGACTGCCGGGACGCTTTTTGTCATGTGGCTCGGGGAACTTATCACGGAGTACGGGGTAGGTAACGGGATATCACTCCTTATTTTTGCGGGCATTGTAGGAAGGCTACCCGTGGTGCTTTTCCAAACGGCAAGCACCTTCCAGCCCGAGCAGCTGATGAATATGGTTATCTTCGGATTTGTGGCGCTTGTAGTTATCGCGGGAACGGTATTTATGAATGAGGCGGTCCGACGTATTCCCGTGCATTATGCACGACGAATCCGCGGCAACCGCATGTATGGAGGAAACACCTCCTATCTCCCGCTTCGCGTCAATCAGGCGGGTGTTATTCCCATTATCTTTGCGGTGTCGCTGGTGCTTATCCCGTCGCTTTTGGGAGGATTCATGCAACAGCTTAAGAATCCGACTCTTGCCGGTATCGGAAGATTTTTTACGACGGCATTTAACCCGGACGGCGTTTCATACAATGTCATTTACTTTTTCCTTGTTCTCGGATTTACGTATTTTTATACGGCCATCACGTTTAATCCCACAAAGATAGCGGGAGAGATCCAAAAGTACGGCGGATTTATCCCCGGTATTCGACCGGGAACACCGACGGCAAATTACCTTAACTATATCTTGACAAGAATTACGCTCGCAGGCGCCTTGTTTTTGGGAGTATTGGCGGTATTTCCTTCGATAGCAAGAAGCATCTCCGGTCTCTCAACGTTACTCGTTGGAGGAACGGGAGTGCTGATCGTCGTCTCCGTTGTATTGGAAACCGTGAAAGCATTGGAAGCGCAGCTTGTCATGCGCAATTATGAAGGGTTCATGGATAAATAAATTGCATCGGTGTGTCGATGCGAAGAGAATAAATGATCGTATGGAGTAAGAAAGGCAACTCCACCAGTATGAAAGTGATACTTATCGGTATTCAGGGTTCGGGAAAGTCCACGCAAGGCAATATCTTAAGCGAAAAGCTCCATGTGCCGTACCTTTCGAGCGGTCACATATTCCGTCAAATGTCGCAGGAAAAAACGGCATGGGGCAGATATGTCAAAGAGACGCTGAATGCGGGTTTTCTTATCCCTGACGAAAAAGCGATTCCGATTATCGAAGAATACCTGGCAAAACCCGAATACAAGAACGGGTATATTCTTGACGGGTTTCCCCGAACCACAAAACAGGCGGAAGACTTCACGAACGGCGTCGACAAGGTTATCTACCTTAAAGTATCCGACAAAGAGGCGTTATGGCGCCTAAGCGGAAGGATGGAAGAAGGGGTTAGGGAAGACAATACGCTCCAGGCGATTAGGAATCGCATTCAGCTTTTTCACGACGTGACGGAACCGGTACTTCACTATTACCGTGATCATGGAAGACTCCTTGAAGTTGACGGAGAGCAGTCCATCGAGGAAGTAACCTCCAAAATTCTTCTCGGCCTGGGGGTGTCGTGAAAAAAAACACGTATGTCGCGATCGTGGGTCTTCCGGGTTCCGGTAAGACCGTCGCCGCTCAATTTTTCCGTCTTCGCGGGTTTTCCGTACTTCGGTTCGGTGACGTTACCGATAACGGACTGGCCGAACAAGGTTTGCCGCTTACGGAGGCAAATGAACGCAAATACCGTGAGGAAATCCGCGCAAAACTCGGTATGGGAGCAATGGCGATAAAGATAGAGCCTCGTATCCGTGATGCGGAGAAAACATCGTCGATGATTGCCCTTGACGGCATGCGCAGTTTTGAGGAGTACGTGTATCTTAAAGAAAAATTTCCCGGACTCATCGTTCTTTGTATCTACGCCTCTCCCGCGATCCGTTACCAACGACTTGCGACAAGGAAAGAGCGCCCGTTGAGTGCTGCCGAATCACAATCGCGTGATTACGCGGAGATCGAAAACTTACATTCCGGCGGACCCATTGCCATGGCGGATTATTTGATACAGAACGAGAGCACACCGGAATCGTTTGAAGCCTTACTCAATGAATTTTTACAATCATTGCCATGAAAGCACAACCTACCGATCAAAAAATTGCCGCAATGCGCGAAGGGGGAGCGGTACTGGGAACGATACTCGAAGAGCTTCTTGAAGTTGCGGCGCCCGGAATCGCGCTACTCGAGCTGGAGGAAATTGCGCAAAAAAGGATAAAAGCGGCAGGGATGAAGCCGTCGTTTTCGACGGTTGCCGATTATAGGTGGGCAACCTGTCTTTGCGTCAATGACATTATTGTGCACGGAATTCCGACAAATTACGTGTTGGTCGAAGGGGATCTTTTGACGATTGATATTGGTCTTATTAATCGCGGGTATCACACCGATACCGCGTGGTCAAAAGTCATCGGGAACAAAGGATATACGATGCGCCCCGAAGTTGCCGCGTTTCTTGATACGGGAAAGAAAGCGTTACAAAAAGCAATAGCACAAGCAAGAAGCGGAAATCGCGTCGGTCATATTTCTCAGACACTGCAGACAATCGTCGAAGGGGCGGGATACGGCATCGTCCGCCCGCTGGTCGGTCACGGGGTAGGGAAGACGCTCCATGAAGAACCGCAAATACCCGGATTTTTGAAAGGAGCGATCGATAAAACGCCGAAATTGACAAGCGGTATGACCATTGCCATAGAAGTCATCTATTCAATGGGAAACCCTGCGGTGTATTACCATGAAGACGGTTGGTCGATTGCGACCCGTGACCATTCGCTTTCTGCGGTATTCGAGCAAACCATTGCCATTACCGACAGTGAGCCGATTATTCTCACTCCTCCGCATGCGGTATAACCCGAATTACTTGACGTGACGGCTATTGGAGGATTACGCTGTCATCACTATGAAGAAACTTCTTATATTCGTCATAGGAATCCTTCTTTTTGTATCGGGCTACCGGTATATACAAGGAAAAACGGGAGCAGTTTCATCGGGAAAGGTGAAGTTATATTGGTTTATTCCCGACGGAATGCGCGCGGAACCGGATCTTTTTAACATCTACGCATGGGCAAAAGAAGGGAAGCTCCCGAACATTAAAAAACTCATGGATCGCGGGACGTACGGATATTCCTATCCGAATTTCCCCAGTCATACGCCGACAAATTTTGCTACGCTTCTGACGGGTTCCATGCCGGAGATTCATGGGGTCGATGATGGCCCGATGCGCGAGGTGGGAAAACCGCTTGATGCCGTGGCGGTGCCGGGGTTTCGCTCCACCGCAAAAAAAGTTGCACCTATCTGGAAAACGCTGGAAGAGGCGGGGATGAAAGTCGCCGTGCTTTCCGTGCCCGGCAGTACCCCTCCCGAAATTCAAAAGGGAGTAGTCATCCGCGGCCGTTGGGGAGGATGGGGTGCGGATTTTGCGTCACTCAATTTTGAAACAATGGGAGATCTGACGCAACGGAAAAAACAGGGAAGAGCAACAAAGTTGTTTTTTTTCGGTCCCCAGCTTACCCAATACATCGATAGCGTCAAACCGACCGGTTGGGAAAACCCGCCGATGAGTTTTTCGGACGCTGCGGAGGTGACCCTCACGGGTTGGGGGACTCCCGTGTATGCCTATATCTACGACAGCACCGATGACGGCAGGAAAAACCCTGATCATGTACTTTTCTCCCTCGACAAAAAAACAATACTCGGTGACGTTACTCCTGGCGGCTGGACTGACTGGCAGCCGATTACCCTTACCTGGAAAACCGCCGATGCCGCGGTTCCCGTTGCTTCACAGGTGAAAGCCGGAGTCATAAAACTTGGCGATAACGGATTCTTTCGGATGCGCCTTTTGTACGATGCCTTAAATAAACACATAACGTTCCCTGAAACGGCGGCGGAAGTGCTGCAAAAATCCGTAGGTCCCATGACCGATTTTGCCGACAATTTTCCGGCACAGCTTATCTATTATCCCGAGGATAAGAAAGCGTTTATGGATGAAGCGGCGCTCTCGTTTGACTGGCATACGAAAGCGGTCGGGGCGATGGTGAAGCACTTTACGCCGGATGTTGTCATCCACGATATTTATACGCCGAATCAGATGCTTACCAGTAAATGGTGGATGAGCGGCGTTGACCCAAAGAGCGCCTCGTATACTGCGATGAGTGCGCAAGATCGAGAAAAACTTTGGAGTGAAGTGCAGGATATGTATGTGAAACTCGATGCCATGGTCGGTGAGATTCTAAAAGTAGCTGATGACAACACCTACGTCGTCGTAAGCAGCGACCACGGGGCGGTACCCTTGGATCGCAGCGTGAACCTCAATAATGTCTTTGCGAAAAAAGGTTGGCTTAAATTCACGCTTGATCCAAAGACGGGTGAGCCGATTATTGACTGGGATAAATCGAAAGTCATGTATCTTAAAATGGCGCATGTGTACATAAACCCTAACGGGCTTGCCGGTAACTATACCCGCGCAAGCGGAGCCGCCTATGACGCATTACGAAATGACGTCATAGAAACGCTCAAAAATCTTGCCGATGAAAACGGGGCAAAGCCGGTCGTTGATATCGTCAAATGGGAAGATGCAAAGGCATACATGCAGCTAGATCCCGACAGAATCGGCGACCTTGTCGTCGCCAATGCGCCGGGGTACGGATGGAATGAGGAAATGACCGCCGATCTTGCGTTTTTCTCTACCCCTGCGGTTGCCGGATATAAACAGGCGATTAAAGCAATTGATGTTCCCGGTATGTGGACGCCGTTTATCATGGCAGGGCCGGGTATAAAGAAAAATAATTTTTTGGGGGACAAGCCGTTCTCGCTTATCCAGCAGTATCCGACCATCATGAAGGCGCTTCGAGTGGAGGTTCCCTCATATGTACAGGGCAAACCGTTGGAGATATTCAGCCGGTGATTTACCGGCTATTGAGCGCAGGTCATTGACACCATTTGACTGAGAAGTTCCTTTTCGCGGGAAGGGAAAGCGGCGGTCTCTGTGATAAGTTCAAGTTTTATAAGCAAAGAAGAATTCGAGCAATACACAAATCCCATTAGGCCCTTATAAGCTGCCTGATCTTTGGAGCAGGATCCGAAGGTGAGTCTGTTGTTTAAATACCCCGTAAAATACCGAATACCGTTTTCTTCGCGATAGGTGGGGATGTATGCGGGATCGCAGACGACGGCATCGGAGATTTCTCCGGGGTACGGTGCGGGAGCCTTTTCAAAAAGCGCTTTCATACGGGAAACGGCTCCGATAAGTTCCTGATCGGACTGTTCCGCAAGTACTTTTTTCACTTCAATACGAAGCAGAGCGGATGGCGATTCATAGAGAGCACGATATGCGTCGGGCGCATCAGCGTATTCTTCTTTCTGATGAAATGTATACAGGTTTGGCAGAGTAATACAGGTGAGATTTTTGCAAAGCGACCTCGGGGCACGATACCTATCGAGGAAGAAAAATATGCCGACGAAAAAAAGAAAAATGACGGCGAGTATGCGAGTGGTCATAGTAGGATATATGTATTATAGTTAACTGTAGCATTTTTTGTTTTCCATGAAATTACCCGTACTCTCAATCCGCTTTCTTTACGTATCAATCTTGATTGTTGCAATAGCAAGTGTTCTATTCGTTGTTTCAATATCTCGAAATTCCCGTTCATCCCTCTCATGCAAGGATTGCAATATTCTCGTTATTGCCGTTGATCCGCTCCGTGCAGATGCGCTCGAAAGTATGGGGGGCATACGGGATTACGCTCCGACAATTGACGGACTTGCAAAGCAAGGGTATTCGTTTACAAATGCAATTAGCGCGTCATCGTGGACACTACCGTCCGCGATGAGTTTTATGACGGGAACATATCCTTCAAAACACGGCATCATCAATAAAGAACTGTTGCGGGATTCACCGGCGGGAGAAACTGTTCCCGCGATCCTGAAGGAAACGGCACCGCAGCTCACCCCACTCGTACGTGTGCTCCGTACTCATGGCTATGCAACGGGAGGATTTGCCGGTGGTGCTGCACTCGATCCGTCGTACGGATTTGCCGAAGGCTTTGATAGGTATGAGAGTCCGGGAGAGTTTAATGATATCGCAAGTTCATCAGCAAAGGCGCTCGATTTTATCCGTGAGAATAGCAATAAGAAGCTATTTGTCTTTCTTCACGGGTTCGATGTGCACGGACAGTATATGCCTGCCCAAGGATTGGATAGACGCTTTGTTTCTTCTTCCTACAAAGGAATGCTTACGGGAAGTCCAATGGAACAAAAAGAACTGCGGGAGCAGGGGGTACGGCAAGGATCGCTATATCTTGCCGATGAGGACGTCATGTTCCTTCGCGCCATATACGATGAGAAAGTTGCTCTTTTGGACAGGGAAATCAGCGAGTTCTTAGATGCGTATAACGCACTGGGGTTACCACGGAAAACCATAATCGTTTTTACTTCCCATCATGGAGAGGAATTTTATGAGCACGGACGAATTGATCACGGGATGACGCTTTTTGATGAGGTTATCCGGGTGCCGCTTATCATCGTGGTTCCCGGAGGTGCAAAAGGAAAACGTGTTGACAGTCAAGTGAGAAATATCGACATACTGCCAACCATTCTTGCCGTCGTGGGAATAACGCCGCCGTCAGGAAAGATCGATGGGGTGAGTCTTGTGCCGCTTATGCAGGGGAATGCAATGAGGCTAAATGCCGTTTCCGAGACAAGCTATCGGTACGCCACATTCCAAACGGCACTCCGCAGTTGGGACGGATGGAAATTAATTTACGATCGGGAGCAACAAACCAAAAAGCTCTTTCATCTTGCAACGGATGAAGGGGAAATTGATGACCGGTACGGACAACATGAGAAAAAGGAGATAGACCTTATCAATGAAATATTGCAATACATTAACGGAGTGCAATAGTATAGCCGGGTGTTTGCGCCAATAGTATGCGTAAAGGAAAATTTTTACCTCTCTTCATTTTGGGAACCGTTTTCGGTACGTTGGTGCTTACCGGTTTGCAATATGCAAAAACAGAAAAGAAAAATACTGTTTTTTTTCGCAAACTAAGAAACATCCTGACAAAAAAAGCCCTATGTCCCGAATGCAATATACTCCTGGTTAATTTGGATACCCTTCGGGCACCCGAGCTCCCATGTTACGGCTATCATCGTGACACCGCGCCGAATTTATGTCGGTATGCGATGAACAACCAACTATTTACCAATTTTTACACACAAACCTCCTTTACGCTGGATAGCCACATGTCTATTTTTACCGGGTTATACCCTTCTTCGCATCAGGTGTTAGATGCCCTCAAAGATTCATTAAACCCCGCGATTCCAACACTTACTAAAACACTTAAAAATAACGGATACAGAACTATATGGGCCGGGGTAACCGATGACGTTAATCTTCCGCTCGATCGTGGGTTGGGCCAGGGTTTTGATGAGTTCTATCATTTGGATGGAGCGACTCCCGACTGGTCAACTAAATACGAAAAACTTTTACCGAAGTTTTTGGACACCACGCCCACCTTCATGTTTATTCATTCGTACGGGGTCCACTCCCCGTACCTTGTCGGAAAAGGCCCGTATCGTTTTGTAACCCGCATATACCCGGGAATTCCGCTTACCCAAGAGGATTTTTATCCGCATTCGCCTGAATATTATGAATTTGTCATCGATGAATTTATGGATAGACTATCTTCGAGCGTTACCGAGGAGAGCAAGGCGCGAAACGGGGATATCGTAAAACGACTCCAACTTGCGCTGGCGGCAAATGATCTGAAAAAAGCACAGGCAATCACTTGGGAGTTTCCCGGATATGAAAATTACAGTTTATATATGACCTGGTATTATCGGCGCTTACAGTACGGTGATCCGAACATGCTTGATTATATACAAACGCTTTATGATGAACGAATTTATCAGGTAGATCAACAACTCGCTCCGCTCTTTGCCTTTCTGAATCGTCCGGAGGTGAAAAAAAGAACTATTGTACTTTTTCTTTCCGACAACGGTGAGGAATTTATGGAGCACGGGTTTTTGGATCATGGCTGGAATATTTACAACACCTCGACGCATGCACCGTTTATCCTCGCCGTGCCCGGGATACCGCACCGGGTTTTTCACGAACTCATACAGGCAATTGATATTGTACCCACACTGCTTGGCCTGGTGGGTATACTTCCCGAAGGCCCGCTCGAAGGAATAAGTTTTCATCCACTCCTTGAAGGAAAAGAACTGACGTACGTCGGAGATCGGTATCTTATCGGTCAGAATAGAGGCGATGATATTGTGTCTATAAGAAATAACCGTTGGAAAATGTATAAAAATACGAAACCTACACCCTATGTCGAATTATTTGACCTCATGAAAGATCCGTTGGAAACGCAGAACGTTTTGGGTGAGCATCCTGATATTGCGCGCCTTTTGGATCAGGCGCTCACCAGGGAACTGAAAGCCTCGCCGAAATATCCTGCGGTTAAGGGGGACTTTCCCGTCTGGTTGGACGAAGAAAAGCGAAATAGCCTCAAAAATGCGGGTTATTTCTGAGCTCAGGCAGGCGTGTTGACCAATCGGGGATTATAGGGTACAATAAGAGTCTTCAACAAATTCCCTCTCTAACTAAGAGGGAAGTTTGTTGTTATAATATGGCGCATCAGGGGAATATAGAGATCGATGGGGAAGTGGTAGAATGTCTGCCGAATACATTGTTCCGAGTTAAACTCGCCAATGGCCATATCGTGTTGTGTCATCTTTCGGGGAAAATGCGATTGCATTTTATCCGCATTATGCCGGGAGACCGGGTGAAACTGGAGATGACGCCGTATGATCCGGCGAAGGGAAGAATTACCTATCGGTTGAAATAACGAAAGTATGAAAGTTCGAGCAAGTATTAAACCAATGTGCAGAAAGTGTAAAATCGTTCGCCGACGCGGACGAGTGTACATCATTTGCGAGAACCCGAAACATAAACAGCGACAAGGATAAAAAACTATGGCACGTATCTCAGGAGTAGATTTACCGAACGACAAGCGACTGGACATTGCCCTTACCTATCTGTATGGGGTAGGCAGGTCAAACGTAAAACTTATCCTCAAAAAGGCCGAGCTTGATCCCACCCGACGATTCAAAACATTAACCGACGATGAAGTCAGCAAACTCACCAAAATCATCGAAAAAGAAACGATGGTCGAAGGGGATTTGCGACGCGCCGTCGGCGACAACGTAAAACGTCTTATCGAAATCAAAGCCTACCGGGGTATCCGCCACGCGAGAAGACTTCCTTCACGCGGACAACGTACCCGCACCAATGCCCGTACCAAGCGCGGCAAGCGTATGACGGTAGGAGCGCTCAAGAAAGAAGATCGGGCAAAGACGGAGTCTGCGGCTGCGGCAAAATAACCTATGGCAACCAAATCAACCAAAACCAT
The DNA here is from genome assembly GCA_964449585.1 of uncultured Gammaproteobacteria bacterium. Taxonomy (GTDB): domain Bacteria; phylum Patescibacteriota; class Microgenomatia; order UBA10105; family UBA927; genus UBA927. Next base: position 126,533 of record CAYUZE010000003.1, read on the forward strand.
TCCGACAAAAGGCCGTGTATATATTACGGCGACGTTTAACAACACGCTCGTGACGTTAACCGATGAGCACGGCAATGCCTTGTTCTGGGGTTCTTCAGGACTCGTGGGATTTAAGGGTGCCAGGCGCGCCACGCCGTACGCGGCAACAACTGCCGTCGAGGGGGTGGCAAGAAAAGCGCTTGATGCGGGACTTCGCGAGGTTGAAGTCTACATCAAAGGACCGGGAGCCGGTCGTGATGCGGCGCTTCGCGCACTGAAAGCGGTCGGACTCAGTATTTCGCTCATTGCGGATGTTACCCCGATTCCGCATAACGGCGTGAGACCGAAGAAAAAGCGGAGAGTATAACCTATGGCAAAATATAACGGACCAAAAAACAGACTCGCAAGAAAAGAAGGCATTGATTTGGGCCTTAAGACGGTTGGCACCAAAAGTCATGCCGGTTTGCAACGAAGACTGAATGTTCCTCCGGGACAGCACGGTCAAAAAATGCGGAGAAAAGTATCCAGCTACGGTATCCAACTTCGTGAGAAACAGAAGATGAAGCGACTCTACGGAGTTTTGGAACGGCAATTCAGAAAATACTTTGCCATGGCAAGAAAATGGCGAGGAAACACCGGCGACATGCTTGTGCAATTTTTGGAGCGCAGACTGGATAACACCGTATATCGCTTGGGGTTTGCACCGACGAGAACGAGTGCACGACAATTTGTTTCTCACGGGCACATCATGGTCAACGGATCCAGAGTGAATATTCCATCCTACCTGGTTGCCGCAGATGCCGTCGTTACCGTCAAGCCGAAAGCCGCGGAAATTCCGGTGATCAAGAAAATGCTTGAGGATAAAACATTCACCCCGCCCGCATGGTTGGAGCGCAAAGGGGGAGCCGGAAAAGTAGTCCGTTTGCCGGAGCGGGATGATGTGAAAGAAGATATTAATACACAATTAGTTATCGAGTATTATTCTCGTTAAGGAGGCAGGGTCTAGGCTGTTGAGTTTATTTCGGGAAGTAAGCTCAAAGCATTATGCCCTAAGCACGAATTATGATAGATCCGAATTTTGCAATAAAAACAGAGGTGGACAAACCCGGATACGGGATGTTTGTCATCGAACCGTTGGAACAGGGATACGGTCACACGCTCGGCAACAGCCTTCGCCGTGTGCTTTTGGCGTCTCTTCCCGGATCGTCCATTACTTCCATTAAAATCGGCGGCGTTGCGCATCAGTTCTCCACGCTTGCGGGTCTTAAAGAAGATATCGTCGAACTTATTTTGAATCTTAAAAAGGTACGTCTGGCCGTCGCAACGGGAGAGAGTGCGGTCATCAAGCTTTCCAAAAAAGGAGCGGGTGTCGTTACCGCGGGCGATTTTGAGGTTCCCGCAGGAGTTACGATCGTCAATCCTGACCTTATTATCGCAAACCTTACCGACAAAAAAGCCGAGCTCGATCTTGAGGCATCGGTAGAAACAGGGTACGGCTACGTACAGGCGGATGAACGCCATGTTGATGAAGTGGGCCGAATACCCATGGATTCGTTGTTCAGTCCGGTCGTTCGTGTGAACTACCGTGTTGATGCTACCCGTGTCGGACGCATGACGAACCTTGATAAGCTCGTTATGGAAATCTGGACGGATGAAACAATCAGCCCGCTTGCCGCTTTGAAGAGTGCCGCAAAGGTGCTTGTTTCCTACTTTATGCAAGTCTATGAACCGAAGGCAAAAATGTCTGACGAAACGGTAGCGGTCGCCCCGTCCGTTTCCGATGAAGTGCTCAAAATGCGTATCGAGGAACTTGATATCCCGACCCGCATCGTCAACGCACTTGCCCGCGGCAGTATCGAAACCATCGGCCAGTTGCTTGGGACCCCCCGCACTGAGCTTATGAAGATCAAAAATCTTGGAGCAAAATCACTTTCCATCGTTGAAGACAAGCTTCGCGAAAAGGGAGTGACAATCTCCGTCTAATACTTATGAAGCACGGGTACTTTGGTCGCAAACTGGGAAGAAATAAAGATGAACGGCGCAGGTTGTTCATGATACTGACACGATCGCTTATCGGATCGGGTCGGGTTCGTACCACGCTTGCGAAAGCAAAGGCGATTCAGCCGATGGTTGAAAAGCTTATCACCAAAGCAAAATCCGGTGAATCAGGTGCACTTCGCAAGGCATCCATGGTGCTTGCAGACATTGATTCTTATAAAAAACTGCTTGCGATGGCAAAAGAGCGATTTGCCAAACGAACAAGCGGCTATACACGGATCGTCAAGCTCGGCACCCGATTAGGAGATGCATCGGAAATGGTATATTTGGAATTTGTCGATAGCGCTCCCGTCGTCGAAAAGCCGAAGAAGCCGGCAACAAAGAAGGGTGAAAAGGAAATTCAGGAAGCGGAAGTAGTGACGGAAGAACCGAAAGCGCCCGCAAAAAAAGCAAAAACTGAAAAAAAAGTAAAAGCGGATAAATAATATGAACACTACCAAAGCAACCCAAGCAAGCAAAATTAACAGAGTCTGGCACCTTGTGGATGCAAAAGACAAGGTTTTGGGACGAGTCGCCGTCGAAATTGCCGCGAAGTTGATCGGTAAGTCCAAACCGTATTTTGTGCGCAATTTGGACTGCGGAGATTTTGTGGTCGTTATCAATGCAAAGGAAGTAAAAGTGACGGGGCATAAGGAAAAGGAAAAACTTTACACTCGTTACTCGGGATTTCCGGGCGGACTTAAGACAAAAGCGCTCTGGCAGATGCGGGAGGAAAAGCCCACCGATATCATCCGCCGTGCGGTGATGGGAATGCTTCCCAAAAACAAATTGAGAAACCGGATGATCACGAGACTCCATATTTCGGCTGATGCAACACATAATTTTGCCAGTAAATTTAATCAATAACTATTATGGAAGAAGATACAAACCAAACAAAAACAACATATTATGAAGCGGTCGGTCGTCGGAAGAACGCTACCGCACGGGTGCGACTATACGTGGTCAAAGAGGAGTCGGTTGTTATCAACGGGACGACGGTTGCCAAGGGCGATATGATCGTCAACGGCAGACCCGCTGATGCGTATTTCCCCGGTGAAATCGACAAAAAAGTATATCTTGAACCGTTTCGCACCACTAACACGATTGGTAGATTTGCCGTCAGCGTCCATACGACGGGCGGTGGTCTCGCAGGACAGCTCGGCGCGACCTTACAGGGAATTTCCCGAGCGCTCGAAAAGACGGACAAAGAGAAGTTCCGCCCGATCTTGAAGAAACGCGGATTCATGACGCGTGATTCCAGAAAGAAACAACGCATTAAGGCAGGATTCGCGCATAAAGCACGTGCCCGCAAACAATCGCCGAAGCGATAAGGTAGTTTCGGGACGGAAACGAGGTTTCCTTCCCGACGTGGCGGCAGGCAATGCCTGCGGAAAACCGCCACTGCTCTTCTTTCCTTTTATAACGCGGATATCCTATCGGTCAGGAAGTGGCACTGCTCTTTTTCCCTCAACATGAATGTGCTATTTTTTGGCGCGTTCCAAGAAATCTTCAAGAAGTGCTTGTTGTGCGTTTGGGGAAAGTTTCAACGGCGTGCCAGAGTGCACCCGTTGGTTCGTTATCTCCCATAAAAGAATCGCCGCGGCTACCGAGACATTGAGGCTTTGCACAAAGCCCTGCATGGGAATTTTCAGCACGACGTCCGCGTTTTTCAACATCGTGTCAGATACGCCCGCGTGTTCATTGCCGACGACCAGGGCAATCGGCGTTTTTGGATCATGATACCGTTCAAGGGAAACGGCGGTATCCGAAAGCGAGGAAACAACGATGCGATACTCTTCCTTCTTCAGCGCTTCAATGCATGCCAAAGAGGAAGAAAAGGTTTTGAAATCCAACCATTTATTGGCACTTGAACTGGTGGCTTTCCCGATCCGTTTCGGATTGTATGATGCTTCTTTTTCGAAAATAAACCATACGTGTTGAATGCCCATTGCGTCACAGGTGCGCAGAATTGCCGCGGCATTATGCGGGTCATGGATGTCTTCAAGCACGACAATCACTCCTGACTGGCGATTATTGATGACGTTTGTTATTCGCTCAATTCTGCGTTGTTGCATGTATATAAGTATACGGTATACGGAGTCTCCTGTGTGTGCCCACATCTTACGACGAATATCGTGCGGTGGGGGATAAAATTGAGGACGACCGCAGGTTGCCGATGTATTCGCCGGGGCGATCCCGCTAAGCGGGACGACCGTACAACCACGCATCACCGTTAAATAGTTTGTCGGGGCGACACGATTTGAACGTGCGACCACACGACCCCCAGCCGTGTGCTCTACCAACTGAGCTACGCCCCGTCTTCGTAATTCGGACCTTTTTTCACTTTGGGACGAAACCTACGGTTTCTTCCCAACGATCTTCCTTTAAGCGGAA
>CAYUZE010000003.1:131042-148254 GCA_964449585.1 uncultured Gammaproteobacteria bacterium
GGATTTTGGAATAGTCCATCTCATCCACTTTGGGACGAAACCTACGGTTTCTTCCCAACGATCTTCCTTTAAGCGGAAGGATTTTGGAATAGTCCATCTCATCCACTTTGGGACGAAACCTACGGTTTCTTCCTAACGATCTTCCCTTAAGCGGAAGGATTTTGGAATAGTCGATCCGAGAAAGGAACAATATCCCTCTATTACGATCCTTGTATTCTACCATTTATTGTGTGAAAATGGGAAAGATCCTGCAATTACGCAGGTCTGCCCCAATATTATTTCCCACAGGAGGTACGTATGGCACAGGACCAAAAACTTCAGGCAATTCGTCTTGCGATGGAAACCATCGAAAAACAGTACGGCAAAGGTTCCATCATGAAACTCGGTGACAAGAACAATGTGAGGGATGTCATTGATGTCGTTTCCACGGGCATTTTGCCGCTGGATCTCGCCTTGGGTGTGGGAGGAGTTCCGAAGGGAAGAATCGTTGAAATTTACGGACCGGAAGCTTCGGGCAAAACGACCGTGTGTCTTTCCATCATTGCCGAAGCGCAAAAGGCGGGAGGGGTTGCGGCATTTATCGATGCGGAACACGCCCTTGATCCGCAGTGGGCGGAAGTTCTGGGGGTAAAACTTGATAACCTCCTTATCTCGCAGCCTGATACGGGGGAACAGGCACTGGAAATTGCGGAAACCTTGATTCGTAGCGGAGGTGTGGATGTGATCGTTATAGATTCCGTGGCGGCGTTGGTACCGCGTGCTGAAATAGAAGGCGAAATGGGTGACAGTATGATGGGCGTGCATGCCCGCCTTATGTCGCAAGCCTTGCGAAAACTTACGGCGGTCATCGCAAAATCAAAGACGATCGTTATATTCACCAACCAGCTCCGTCAGAAAATCGGCGTCATGTTCGGTAACCCCGAAACAACGACCGGCGGTATGGCGCTCAAGTTTTACGCCAGTATCCGCATGGACAGCAGAAAGATTGAAACGATCAAAGACGGCGACAAGGTAATCGGCAGTAGACATCGTGTACGTATCGTAAAAAACAAGGTCTCGCCGCCGTTTCGTCTTGCCGAATATGATGTGATGCATGACGGTATTTCCCGTGAAGGCGCTGTCTTGGATGTCGGCGTTGAACACGGCGTCATCAATAAATCAGGCGCATTCTTAAAGTATAGCGGACAGATGCTCGGGCAAGGGAAGGAAGCGGCAAAACTATTCCTTAAGGAAAATCCCAAAGTCTTTAAGGAGATTTCCGAAGCCATCTGGAAAGCGGTAAAAGCGGGTCACGTACAGGCTAAAGTTGCCGTCACCGAGGACGAGGAATAACCGAGCGTGCCGGGAAGCTACCGCGATAGGTTTCCGAAACAACGGTCCCGTCTCACAAGGCCGCCGGTCCTCATTTCTTCCTAAATCCTTCCAATGCATGGAGGATCTCAAGTGGCACGGTAAAGACTACCGTATTTGATTGGTCGGAAGATATATCGTTTATCGAATTCAACGTCCGAAGATGGAGTGCTCCCGGTGTTTCTCCCATGGTTTTGGCGGCAATGGCGAGATTTTTGGAGGCGATAACCTCTCCCTCCGAATTAATGATGGTGGCTCGCTTTTCGCGTTCCGCTTCCGCCTGTTTGGCCATGGTGCGAACCATCGACTCGGGAAGTTTGATGTCTTTGAGCTCCACGCTCGACACATCCAGTCCCCAGAGTCCGGCGGATTTTTCCACGATATCGCGGATCTTGACGGCGAGGTCATGGCGCTGAGTAAGGAGCTGATCCAGCGTTACCTCACCGATAACATTACGCATGGTTGTTTGCGCAAGCTGCGACACCGCCCAATAAAAATTTTCGACTTCAAGGATGGCTTTTTTTGCATCGACTATTTTATAGTAAATAACCGCGGTAATTTTGGTGCTGACGTTGTCTTTGGTAATTACCTCCTGATCCGGTTCTTCGACCACTTTGGTACGTACGTCTACTTTTTGCCAGGTTTGAAAAATCGGAAGCACAATGCGCCAGCCGGGCTCAAGGACTCCCGAAAACCGTCCGAAGGTAAATTGGATGCCGCGTTCGTATTCATTAATTTGCTTAAGTGAGGAAAGAATAATGACGGCGATTGCAATAAGTACCGGCGTCAAACCCGCAAAAAGTAATTCCATAAATACCTCCGTTAGGTGTAGTATATACGCGACCTGCCTTACGGGCAAGCAACCTTATGGATTTGTCACAAAGCACCATTTATGAACGACTGATGAATGCATCTCTCCGATTCATCTCGTTTCGCATGCGCAGTGAAAAGGAACTCCGGGAATTTATCCGGCAAAAACTCAGTAAAAGCCATACGAGTGCACCCGAGGTGGAGCATCGGTTACTGCAACGGCTCGGTGAGTTGGGGTATGTCGATGATGAAAAATTCAGTGCCTGGTGGGTGAGCCAGCGACGGGGGAACACCCCGAAGGGGATACGGGTGATTCGTTCCGAATTACGGGAAAAGGGAATAGCCGTTGCGCTTATCGAAAAAGTCGTCGGTCAATCAGCGGAGAGTGAACGTGATCTGGCGCGTAAATCCGTACAAAAAAAACTGACGGTTTGGGGGCATTTACCCCTTCTTGCGAGAAAAAAGAAGCTCGGTGACTTCCTTTTGCGCCGCGGATTTAGCCCGGAGATCGTTTGGGGTGTCGTTGACGATATAGCGGGAACCGTGTAAAATACATGACAGTAGGCCGGTTATTGTCCCGGCATGAGCAAAGATATAAAAAACAACAGATAGACTTGTAGGATTATGAGATTACATCACACCACGTGTTCTCCTACATACCGCACTTCATAAGCCGCGGATTTTTTTGTTGGTTTTTTTATCTTCGCTTTAAGAAAGGAATCGTATGTTTGACGTACTTAAAACGTTGTCCGGGTTAGTTAAGCCCAAAAGCAGTGGTAGTTCATTCAAGGCTCCGGTAGCCGTTCCGGTGCAAATAGCACAGCCGGAACCGGTCGCTCCCGCCAAAAAGGCAAAAAAGGGTGCCCAACCGGTAGTACCCTCGGTGGATGTTGAGGCCATCAAGAAAATGGCCGAAGCACAAGCTCGGGAGATCATTCTCGAAGCGAAAGATGAGTCACTTCGTATTCGCCGTGAAGCGGAAGCGGAAATCCGACGGCTCGAAGGAAGCGTTCGGGATCGTGAAATTGCCGCGGATCGAAAAGATGCGAGCCTTATTGACCGGGAGAAACGCATTCTTGATGCGGAAGCCGCGGCAATCAAGATGAAGGCGGATATCGAAAAAGCCCGTCAGGAAACGATCACGAAACTTGAAAAAACCGCGCATCTTACCCGTGATGAAGCAAAGGAACTTATTTTAACCGAGCTTCGCGGTGAACTTGATCAGGATATCGCACGCGAGATCAAAGAAGCGGAGGCAAAAGCAAAAGAGGAAGCCGAAGTCAAAGCGCGGGAAATATTGGTTGATGCAATGAAACACGGAGCGACTGACTATGTTGCCGAATATACGGTATCGGTCATTAAAGTCGCCGATGAAGAGGTAAAAGGTAGAATCATCGGTAAAGAGGGAAGAAACATCCGTGCGTTTGAAACAGCGACGGGGGTGGATGTGGATCTTGATGAAGAAGGGGTGATTCGGCTTTCAAGTTTTGATCCGGTACGACGGGAAATCGCCCGGGTAACCCTCGAGCGCCTTCTTCGTGACGGAAGAGTACAGCCGGGTCGGATTGAAGAGCTTATCGAGCAGGTGAAAAAGGAAACGGAGCGGATAATGTTTGAGGAAGGGCAGAAACTCTGTCACTCCGTAGGAGTGTATAACCTCCCGCCGCCACTTATCGCGATGCTCGGCCGGTTTAAATATCGCTATTCTTTCGGACAAAGCATGATCGCTCACACTATGGAAGAAACCAAAATCGGTATCGCGATTGCCCAGGAAATCGGCGCGGATGTCAATGTGGTACGTCTCGGATGTCTTCTCCACGATATCGGGAAAATTGTCGCCGACAAAGAAGGCAACCATATCGAATTGGGCGTTGAGTTATGCAAGAAGTATGGATTACCGCAGAAGGTGATTGACTGTGTGGCGCAACACCATGAGGATACGCCGTTTACCAGCGTAGAATCCATGCTGGTTTATATTGCCGACGCTATATCGGGAAGCAGACCGGGAGCACGGTATGAAAACTATGACGAATACGTCAAGCGCCTGAAGGATCTTGAGGAAATTGCCAAATCCCACAAAGGGGTAACCGCAAGCTTCGCATTCCAGGCGGGTCGCGAAATCAGGGTCATTGTTGACCCGGGAACCGTCAGTGATGCTACGACGGTAGCGATGGCAAAAGAGATTCGTGATGAGATCGCAAAGAAGGTCATCGTGCCGGGAAGCGTCAAGGTCACCGTTATCCGTGAACTTCGTGCGATTGAGACGGTGAAATAAAGATTTTCTCGAGAGGAAACCTAGGTTTCCTCTCGACGTGCAATCCCGCGTGCGGGATGAAAACCGTCACTGCTCTCTTTCCTATAAAAATAAATAAACAACCTCATTTGTTGTTGGATTGTCGGGACAATCCAAAATGTTTATGTGTTGCGATTTAGATTGTTATACTGCGATGTACTAAATGATAGGTTGACAGGACGCGCTATATCTTTTACATTGCCTCGTAGAGATTGTTGCAACAATCCCTTAATAAAAATTTCTTGTCCTAACCCTCTGCCCAAAAGGAGGTGAATTTCTCCATGACCAAAGCAGATCTCGTAGATGTCGTTGCAAAGAAAGCAAACCTGACCGCAAAAGCAGCGCGTGAAGCAGTCGGCGCCGTATTCGGAGCCGTTACTGATGCATTGAAAAAAGGCGACAAGGTTGTCGTCACCGGTTTCGGCACCTTTATGGTACGATCCCGCAAGGCACGCACCGGCCGCAATCCGCAGACCGGGGTAGCGATCAACATTGCTGCACGAAAAACTCCTGGTTTCACCGCCGGGAAAGCGCTTAAAAAAGTCGTTCGTTAATCGTTTTACTTTTTTAAAGAGGCTCGCTTTGTTTTTACAGGCGAGTCTCTTTTTTTGTAGCATACTTGCAGAGAATCGCATGAGTTACTATACTAAAGTTATATGCCCCCAAAAGGAAAACGAAAACGAGCATCACTGAAGCTTGATACAGAAAGCGGACAGATCAAAACGGAAGATTTTTCCGAGCCGAACGCCGCGGAACAAAAGGAACCGTCGGTTCGTCAAGTCGTTGAAGTGGTGGAAGAAGGATCCATCCCCGAGGCGATTGAAACCATCAAAAAAGATGCGGAAGAAATTGCCGAAGCTGTCTCGGATATCGAAGAGGAAGTCTCGGATGAACTAAAGGAAACCGCATCATATGAAACTACGGCGGATGCAACCCCCAATGCCGTCGCCCATGAGGAGCCCGTCGGTGCACCCAAAGGGGGAGTAGAATCGTTATTTGTGAAATCCGAGCCGGGAATCAGTCCTGAAATTACCGTGGTTGGGAAGCGCGGTACTCCCCTCGGCGTATGGGTGGGTGCCATGCTCGGTGTTGCACTGGCCATCGGTGTTTCGCTGGTGGTTTTGGTGAAAGGGCCGCCTACGCTCTCGTTTATGACTCCCAAGCCGACGCCGACGCCTTCTCCTACCGTTGCTCCGACACCCAGTCCCGTGACCGTTGATAAGGCGGACATCAAGGTCGCCGTACTTAACGGCGGAGGGACTCCGGGTGCAGGAAGCAAAATGAAAACATTTCTTGAAGAAAAAGGGTATACGGTCGTCAGTGTCGGTAATGCGAAAGAATATACTTACACGCAGACCGAGATTCAAGCAAAAGCGGGGAATGACCAATATGTAGCCCTTCTTACCGACGATCTGAAAGCTGATTATGTCATCGGGTCCTCCTCTGCAACCGTTGAGGAAAGTGCCGACTATGATGTGCAGGTAGTCGTCGGGAAAGAGGAATAACGCCCCCTCTTGTCATTCGCCCCCAATGAAGTACAAAGCTATTATTATGGATCTCGACGGGACCTGTATCCCGAACAGGCTTGACGCGGTTCCTTCAGAGGCCGTGCGCAGTGCGATAGCTCAAGCCAGAAAAAAAATTTCGGTGTGCGCGGCAACGGGTCGACCGTTATCGATCGCCAAGCGGGTTATTCGTGAACTTGGGATTACCGATTATTGCGCAACCAGCGATGCCACGGTGATTTACCATCCCAAAACCGATAAAGTTGTTCGGTCTTTTCCGTTGATTCCCGAGGCGGCGGAAGCGGTAAAACAACATCTGATCAATAGAAAAATGCGATTTATGGTAGGCGAGGAACAAAAAGAAGATGAATATAGTGGAAATGCCTTGCCGAATCCTACGCATAGTCTGGCGGTTCCCGAATTGTCCAACGAGCAGGCGGATGATTTGGTGCAGAGTCTTACCCATGTCCCCAATATTTCGGTAATGAAAGTAAAGTCGTTTAAGCCGGATAAGGTATGGGTCACCATTACGCATGCGGAGGCGACAAAATTACACGGGGTTATGGTTATTACTGAACTCTTGGGTATAGATCCCTCTGAAGTGATCGGTGTCGGTGACGGCTATAACGATTATCCGTTACTTTCCGCATGCGGACTAAAAATTGCCATGGGGAATGCGGTTCCGGAGCTTAAGGCTATTGCAGACTTTATTGCGCCCTCGGTCGATGAGGATGGAGTAGCAACCGTTATCGACAAGTTTATTCTTCGCTGACCCTTCCACTCCTCTCACGGGCGATTTGATGGTAAAATAAGCCACGAATGAAATACTTCATCAAAACCTTCGGCTGTGCCGCCAACGAAGCGGATTCGGAGCGTGTTGCCGCCTTTTATGAAGCACGCGGTTATTCCCGTGCCCGTTCCATGAAAACCGCCGACGATGTCGTAATTAATACCTGTATGATCAGGGCGTCTGCGGAGCATCGTGTGTACGGGGTAGTCTATAACCTGACCCAGGAAAAGAAAAAGGGGAGAAAAGTAAAAATTGTCGTTACGGGTTGTATGGTCGGTATGGCAGCGCGGGAAAAAACGGGACGCATGCTTTCCGTTCTTGCGAAAAAAATGCCGGGGGTCGATGAATTCCTGCCGATCGAAGAAGTGGGGTTTGATTTTGCCCCGCTTCGCAACAATCCGCATCATGCACTTGTTCCCATCACCAACGGTTGTAATAATTTTTGTACGTTCTGCGTCGTTCCCTTTACCCGGGGAAGGGAAATCAGCCGTCCGATGCGGGATATAATCAGCGAAATTAACGCATTGGCAAAGCAAGGGATCGCGCATGTTACGCTGGTCGGACAAAACGTCAACTCCTACGGTGCGGACTTGCTTATGGGAGCAGACAACATCCAGACAATGCGGGATATTCCCGATAAAAAATATTTTCGTGACGAAACGCAAGCGGAGCAGAAGAATAAAACCTACACGCTGGACGGTAAAAAAATAAAACCAACCTACGTGAAGCATCTTGGGCGACTTCGGATTCCCACATTGTTCCCTCAATTACTCCGGGAGATAAGTACCATCGACGGAATAGAACTTATTGATTTTATTTCGAGTAATCCTTGGGATTTTTCGGATGATCTCATTGACGTCATAGCAAACACAGCAAAAATATCACGACGACTGCATCTTCCCGTACAGGCAGGGGACAACGAGGTGCTCCGTCGGATGAATCGCTGGTACACGCGTGAGGAGTATTTGACGCTGGTACAAAAACTCAAGGAAAAAATACCGGGCGTCACGATCAGTACCGATATTATCGTCGGTTTCCCGGGGGAAACCGCAGAGCAGTTTAACAATACCGTTGATTTGGCACGAAACGTCGGATTTAGTAAAGCGTATGTGGCAATCTATTCCGACCGTCCGATGACCGCCGCCCATAAGGTGCTTGCCGATGATGTTCCCTACAAGGAAAAAAAGCGTCGGTGGCGTAAGCTTGAGGAGCTTATCAATCTGACGAACTTACGTGCCGGAACCTACCAATGAAAGCACTTGTTATCGTGGGACCGACTGCAACGGGAAAAACCGCGTTGGCACTCAAGCTTGCCGAACAATTTGACGGTGAGTTGATCAGCGCCGATTCGCGACAGATCTATAGCGGCATACGCATCCTCTCCGGTCAGGATATTCCGGTAGACGTTATGGGTGAAACCCGCATGACGGTTCCCTATAAGGGACATGCTTACCCGCTTATTACGTATTCCTTTGACGGTATTCCCGTTTGGCTTTATGACGCGGTGGAACCGACATTGGCATGTAGCATCGCATTATTTCGGACGCTTGCCGTTCGCGCACTCCTTGATATAACGAACCGGGGAAAACTTCCCATTATCGTCGGCGGTGCAGGATTATATGTTGACGCGATACTTTCTCCTCCCGAGACAATAGATATTCCCGTCAACGCCCCCCTCCGCCAGAGACTCACGCTTGTTCCCATTGTCCTGTTACAGAAAGAACTGCAAAGAGTAGATGCGGTGAAATTTTCCCGTATGAATGACTCCGATAAGCATAACCCCCGGCGTTTAGTGCGGGCTATTGAGGTTGCCTTATGGAAGCAACAGTATCCGCAGAGCAACGATGCCGCGGATATACCGATCGAAGGATTATGGATAGGATTGACGAGGGATTCGGAAGAATTAGCCGATCGCATTGCAGCAAGAGTTGAAAAGCGGTGGCAAGGGGCGATTGATGAAGTGAAAAGGTTGGGTGCTGCTCCCTCTCCCGCCGTACAAACGGCGCTGGGGGTTAAGGAAATTTCCGCCTATCTTTCAGGTGTGGTATCGGAGAAGGAGGCAATGGCCAGATGGATTCGAAACGAACAGGCGTACGCAGTGCGACAGTTCCGATGGTTTAAAAAACGGGAATATATACACTGGTACGATGCGGCAAATACGGACATACAGCAGCTAGTGGTGCAGCAAATAAGCGGATGGTATACTAGGTAACATATGCCGACGAAGGTTGAAATATCTCACCGAACCATCATTTTCACCTTGATTCTGTTGGGAAGCCTCTGGTTTATTCTTCAGATACGGGATATTCTTTTTTTGCTGTTCATTTCGTTTATTCTTATGTCGGCGCTGCGACCGCTTGTGGATGGACTTGAGCGGTTGAAAGTTCCCCGAGTGGTTTCCATTTTGCTCCTGTACGGTGTCATTTTCGGCGGAATGGGTGCCTGGGTAGCAAGCATGATTCCTTCTCTGGTCATTCAATCAGGCAAACTGTTTGCCCAGCTGCCGGAGTTTCTTTCCCGGGCATTTCCGTATGTTTCAAACGATATTCAATCCCTCATGCAACAGGTGGCTCCCGTCGGGGAAAATCTGCTTCGGGTAACCGTCGGCGTGTTTTCGAATTTGGTTTCAATGTTCACGGTGATGACCTTCACCTTTTATTTTCTGCTGGAGCGAAGGCATCTTCGGGATATGTTGGTGACCCTCTTAGGCGATGCTACCGGGGAACGGGTATTTGCCGTACTTATCCAAATTGAAAAACGTCTTGGTGCCTGGGTACTCGGCGAATTATGCCTTATGGGTATAGTGGGAATCTTAGTATATGCGGGATTGTTTTTCCTTCGCGTAGAGTTCGCGCTTCCGCTTGCCATACTGGCGGGAATCCTGGAAATTGTGCCGACGATCGGACCCACGGTATCGGCCATTCCTGCGATCCTTGTCGCATTCGGCAGTTCGCCGATTTTGGCTATTTCCGTGGTTGCCCTCTACATCATCGTGCAGCAAATTGAAAATAACTTACTGGTGCCTCTTGTTATGCGGACGAGCGTCGGATTATCTCCCGTTTTGACTATTCTCGCACTTATGATCGGCGGACGGTTTGGCGGGGTAACGGGTGCGATTCTCGCCGTGCCGGTACTTTTGGCAATCCAGGAGATTGTGAATTCTTTCCCGGTGAACAACGCAAAGACCAAAAAAGAATAATAAATCCACGTTGCGTACACAAAAATCCCACTGATCGTGGGATTTTTATTGCATCTTGGGATCCTTGGGGCTTCGCCCGCGTTCTCCCTCGGTATAAACAAAAACTCATGTTTAATCATGAGTTTTTGTTTGCACCTCAGGATCCTCGTACTACGTGCGAACTCCCTGCAGTTCACAAAAAAACCCATATTTCTATGGGTTTTCTTGGTGCACCTTGGGATCCTTGGGGCTTCGCCCGTGTTCTCCCTCGGTATAAACAAAAACTCATGTTTTATCATGAGTTTTTGTTTGCACCTCAGGATCCTCGTAAGCCAGATTCTGTTTTGAGACACTCATTTCTCTGTGCCCGTATCTTTGGTCCTCCCGAATGCGTGGTAATAACGGACCGGTCGCCGGTTGCAGCGGGTGGGATTGCCAACGTTTCACCCATCTTCCGAGCCGAATTTCGGCTGACGGCTGATGATCGTCTCTGTGGCTCTCTCAACCTGTCGATTCAGATTTCGTTCCTTATTTCTTTCGAAACAAGAACACCCGATCTTACGACGCTCCGCTTACACGGAGTCCCCTGCATTCTGCTGTCTGGACTTTCCTCCCCGCCAAGGCGGGGCGAGTATCCGGGTTCCCAAGGTGCAGCTTATAGTATATACCATATATGTAATGTATTCCACTGAAACAAGCGGCAAATCGGGGTATGGTGAAAACTAATGCTTGCCAAAATCCTGTCAGGAGCAGTCGTCGGATTATCACCGGTTCCCATTACCGTTGAGATTGATATCTCCACCCGCAGTCTTCCTTCCTTTACGATCGTCGGTCTTCCCGATAAAGCGGTTGAGGAAAGCAAAGAACGGGTGCGCGCCGCCATACGAAACAGCGGTGCGTCATTTCCCGATCATCGGGTTACCGTGAACCTTGCACCGGCTGACCTTCCCAAAGTTGGCCCTGCCTACGATCTTCCGATTGCCGTCGGTATCCTTATCGCGTCGGGTCAGTTGCCGCCGCTTACCAAAGAAGCGCTTTTCCTGGGCGAATTGTCGCTCGACGGTACGCTCCGACATACGAACGCGGTACTTCCCATTACCATGATGCTGAAGGGAAATACAATAACGAAAAGCTGTTATGTGCCGAGTATCGATGCAAAAGAAGCTGCCGTTACCGGTGGCATCGTGGTGTATCCCGTGCCGTCGCTTATCAGCCTATTTCGTCATCTCACCGGAGCGGAAAAAATTCTCCCGCAGGAGCATACGGACATTTCCCTGTCGACAATTCCTGCGGCATTTGCGTTTGATTTTTCCGATGTGGCAGGGCAGGAGCACGTTAAACGGGCGCTTGAAATTGCCGCAGCGGGTGCCCATAACCTATTCATGCAAGGACCTCCGGGAGCGGGAAAGACGATGCTTGCCCGTTGTTTGCCTTCGATTCTTCCGACGATGACGGAAGAAGAAGCGCTGGAGGTGACGAAAATCTATTCCATCACGGGTAATTTACCGTCGGGAGAATCGCTGGTTACTTTTCGGCCGTTTCGTTCACCGCACCATACTACTTCAAGAGTCGGATTAATCGGTGGGGGTGCAAAACTTATTCCCGGCGAGATATCGCTTGCCCATCGCGGGGTACTCTTTATGGATGAATTGCCGGAATGTCCGCGGCATGTGCTCGAGGCGTTACGTCAACCGATTGAGGATGGGGTTGTGACCATTTCCCGTGCGGCCGGTTCGGTACAGTATCCGGCAAAGTTTATGTTTGTCGCGGCGGCAAACCCGTGTCCCTGCGGTCATTATCGCTCGGTCACCCATGAATGTACCTGTCCTCCCGCCGTGGTGCTGCGGTATCAAAAGCGTATTTCAGGACCGCTTATGGATAGAATAGACATGCATATCCATGTGCCGACCGTAGCCACCGAAAAGCTCATCGGGAGCGCCCAAGCCGAGCCGTCTTTATCGGTACGCAAAAGAGTGCAACGGGCCAGGCTGCGTCAATGGGAACGATTGAAAAAGCGGGGGATCAACGCGAACGCGGAAATGACCACAAAACAGGTAAAGGAATATTGTCCGTTATCCCCTGATGTACACGAGTTTATGCGGCATGCGGTGTCCCGTTTTTCGCTTTCCGCGAGAAGTTATTATCGGGTTATAAAGGTGGCGCGGACGATTGCCGATCTTGCGGGAGAAAGAAACATAGCGTTGCCGCATATCGCTGAGGCTTTGCAATATCGAGCGAAAGACGAACCGGTATAAAACGGATCAGGTTTTCTGTAGGCCGTAGCCGATGAAAAGCAGGACAAACGGAATAATGGGCAGGTAATACCGTGACTCATCGAATACGCAGTACGATAACACGCTCAGTGTCACCACGGCTCCCGAAACAAAAAATACCGTCGCCTGTTGGGGAACCCTGCGATACGCACGGCATATAAGGAAACAACTGAAACTTACGATCGCCATACCCGTAAGCCAAACGGGGAAAATATGAGCGACCATCGATGCGATCCGTGCCTGTGGGGCAAGGATCACATGGGGAGGATTGACCCGAGAAAAATACGCGATATGTTCTGCGGTGATAAGCATTCTGTCCCGGATTTGGGACACGAAATTATACTCGGGGTAAAAAAATAAATTCGGATGTACTAACAAAAAAACAAGCACCCCCGAAAGTCCCGTTGCGGCAAGCGAAGTGAGAAAGCGCCGATACGGAAAGACGGTATTTTTTTTGAGTGAATAGGCTACGACAAAGAAAATAACGGGTACAAAAAGCAAACCGTTTATTTTAACGCTGACAAGCGCTCCCAGTACAATCCCGATAATTACATAAGTGTGCCATGACTTTCGCCGCCAAAAAAGCGAAATTAAAAGAACCATTTGCCAGAATAACAGGATGCCGTCGGAAAATGCGTGGGTGGCGACATGGTGAGGAATGGGATGCAATAGGAAAAGTATCGTCGCGAGTATTGCCGAAAATATGGGAAGGCCGATAGTAATCCCTAAGGGATAGAGCAACGAAACGGCTAGCGCGGTGGTTATGGCTGAAATAATTCGCGCGTGGAACACCAAGGGGAATGC
This sequence comes from uncultured Gammaproteobacteria bacterium, assembly GCA_964449585.1. Taxonomy (GTDB): domain Bacteria; phylum Patescibacteriota; class Microgenomatia; order UBA10105; family UBA927; genus UBA927. The sequence continues at coordinate 144,046 of CAYUZE010000003.1, forward strand.
CGTATGATCTTTCGGGAACGGATTCGGTTCATAGGCTATCCATTGGAAATAGGTTTGCGGTGCAGTTCCTACGATTTGAACATTTCGATGCCCAAACAGCAGTAATCCCACGCCGTAGATGTATTTGGCACCATTAAAATTGGTAAAACCGTAGTTTTCGCGCCAAAGCGGGTTTTTGGTATCACCTTCAAGTAGCCTGTATACCGTGTTTGCCGTGCTTATCCAATACATCTCATCGGTGAAAAATGAAACCGTATTTTTATAGATGGGGGTGAAATAGAACGTCAGCGCAAGGCAGAATAAGGAAAACGTCACTAATCCATGTTTTATTCGCATACCTACCCATACTACCACGGGTATCATCAAAACCCCCCGCGATACGCGGGGGGAAGTTGATAAAACGTCTTACGGCTGGCTCCGAAACGCAAAAACAAACGTTTTTGCGGCTTGGGAGCAATATGAACGTTCATTATCCGGAAGACCGAACACCGTGGGTCGGTCTTCAACAGAAAGGGATATTAGCCGCCGATCTTGTACATTCCGGTTCCACACACGGGGCATTTTCCTTTCATTGCCGGCTTACCATTTTTCATGGTAACTTTAACGGCTTTCGGATCTTCGCGCTTGGCGCGACATTTTACGCAATACATTTGTGCCATAGTTTCGTTCACCTCCTTTCACAAAAAGATAGTTATCTAGGCAGCTGATTGGCGAGCAGGAATTCGCCGATAAGAATAGCGACGGTGATAATCACAGTTTTCATAAGATCCCGTTTTTGGGTTCGGTAGTCGGAAGAGGTAACGGCGGAAGTCTGTGAAGGCATTTTTTTCTGAGCGAGCGAAAAGGAAAACGAAGAAGTTGCCGGAGTAAGTGGCAGAGGAGCCGTAGGGGCAGACCTTGCTACGGGAGCCAAATGCGCTCGTCGCGCATTCGCGAGCAGTTTCTCTTTTTTGGTTTTTTTTGGCATACAGAATTAGGCTCGTGGGCATGAGCGTAGCATAGGCCAGATTCGGTTGTCAACTTTTTTAGCCTCATCCGACGCACGAAAAAAATAAAACATATGCTTCGACGGATTGACAATGATGAAACGGGAATCGTATTATGATGAATACGAATGGTGTTCAATAGCGCGCTACTTATCGGGGGAATCGGCATCGGTTTTGCCGTATGGTTGGGGATCATTTCCGTTTTGCTAATTCGGATGATTTCACATTATAATACGTTGACGGCCGGCGGGACAAAAACGGGACTGGTCGATGCGCTCGAGGGCATATTCCGGTCGGTGCACGATTTGCAGGGAAGAGTGGGAACACTGGAAAAGCGAACAAACGCGATTGCGGTGGATGGTGAGCTGCATGTGCAGCGGATCGGTATAGTCCGTTTCAATCCGTTTGCCGATACGGGAGGTGCACAGAGTTTTTCCATAGCGCTTTTGGATGCACAGGGGAGCGGTATTGTTATGACGTCCCTGTACGCGCGCGCCGGAAACAGATGGTACGTCAAAGAGGTAGTGCGGGGGAAAGGCACGGAGCTTGCATTATCAAAAGAGGAAGAAGCGGTGATTGAAAAAGCAAAACAGATAGGAGAATAAGCCGTATGAATAAACAGAAATTTGCGGTCACGATGATTATCGGATTGGTTTTATACCTTATTGCCACGGGATTGTCGTTTGCCGGCTTTTCCATGCTTAATAAATCAACGGGAACCGCAACGACACCGAAAAATGGAGGAAACGGTTCGCAGGAGCATTTTGTCGTTGATCCCTCAGCTCCGAAAACCGCGGTGTGTCCGATAAACGGCATGCTCTACACCGAGCAGGAGAAGGCTATATGGGAGACAAGACGACCTCTTGCGGTGATGATCGAAAACCATGCGGATAGCCGGCCGCAGTCAGGGCTTTCCAGCGCCGATGTGGTGTACGAGTCGGTGGTCGAAGGAGGGATTACCCGATTTATGGGTATTTTCTATTGCGGTGTCGCGGCAAAATCGGTCAACCTTGCGCCGGTCAGGAGCGCTCGCGAACATTTCTTGGGGTGGGTACAGGAATATGACGCATTGTACAACCATGTCGGGGGTGCGGGTCTTTGTAACGACCCGACCGTAGATGAACGGGCAAAGGCACTGTGTAATATCCAGAAGTACAAAATAAAAGACATGGATCAGTTCGGTATTTCATTCCCAACCTGTTATAGAAACTATGATCGGTTGGATCATGAGGTTGCCACCGAGCACACGATGGTATGTGTGACGGATAAGTTGCTTTCACTCGCCAAACAAAAAGGGTGGACAAACGTTGATGCGGCGGGCGTTCCCTGGGACAAGGGTTTTCAGCCGTGGAAGTTTAAAAATGATGCCAAGGAGAATGAGCGCGGTTCGGCAACGAGTATCTCATTCTCAGCCTGGAAGGGGTATGAGCGCGACTATGGCGTCAAATGGGATTACGACAAAGTGGCGAATGTGTATAAACGGACCAACGGGGGCGCTCCCCACATCGACCTTGAAACGAAACAACAGTTGACGGCGAAGGTCGTTGCGATCCTCTTTGCCAAGGAAACGGGTCCCGTGGATACCCATGGACATCTTCTCTACGCCAATTTGGGCAGCGGTGAAGGTATCGTATTCCAGGACGGCAAGGCCGTAAAAGCGGTCTGGAAAAAAGAGACGCGAACGGCGCGGACGAAATTCTACGATGCGTCAACCAACAAGGAAATCGAGTTCACACGCGGACAACTATGGATCGAAATGTTGCCCACAGGAACGCCGGTAACGTACTAAACCTCTGCCCAAACCCGCCGAGGCGGGGAAGGAGGATGTATGCTTCTTGAAGACCTGATTATTTCTCGTGTTCGAGTGAAGATGTTGTCGTTGTTTTTAAATAACCCGGCGACCATTTATCATGTTCGTGAAGTGGTGCGGCAGGTAGGCGAGGAAATAAATGCCGTGCGAAGAGAGCTTGCGCATCTTGAGAAAGCGGGCATGCTCGCCAAAGAACAGCGCGCGAATCGATTGTTTTACCACTTCAGAAAAGACTATCCGCTGTACTTTGAACTCATGGAACTTATCGGTAAGACAACGGGACTGGGATGGGATATCGTCAAAAACAGGACAAAGCTCGGCAAAATCAAGTTTGCCATGCTTTCGGGAAGATTTCTCCGCGGACTTCCTCATAAAAGCAGCAGTGACGTGGATTTGCTGATTGTCGGTTCCGTTGTGCTTCCCGAGCTGGCGACCTATGTAAAAGCGGAGGAAGTAAAAAAAGAACGTGAACTCAACTATACCGTTATGTCCGAGGAAGAATTCACGTTTCGTAAACGACGACGTGATCCGTTTGTCCTCGAGATTCTCGGCGGATCACGAGTGCTTCTCATCGGGGATGAGGAAGAGCTCGTCGGGTAACCGTCTTTTTCGTCATCTTTCCGTAAATTTTCATAGGTATTATAATGAACTACATCGTCGACAAATAACGGGTAATTATTATGTTTCGCAATCCACGAAAAGTTTTTTTTCTCCTTTTTGTTTTGACAATGCTGCTTGTGGTGGTCGATCTTCCCGAAAACTATCGGGTAAAATTTACCCTTTTCGGCAAAACGGTTGATCGTATCATTAATCCTCCCACGATTCGGCTTTTCGGTTGGGTAAAACCTATCCGTACCTCCCTGGGGCTTGATCTTGCCGGCGGTAGTCATGTAGTACTTGAGGCGGATATGAAGGATATCGCGGTGAGTGATCGAGCCCAAGCTATCGAATCCGCGAAAGAAGTCATAGATCGGCGGGTGAACTTTTTCGGCGTTTCCGAGCCCGTCGTGCAAACCGCCATATCGGAAAACGCCTATCGTATTATCGTTGAACTCCCGGGAGTCAATAATGTAGAGGAAGCCGTAAGCCTTATCGGGCAGACCGCATTATTGGATTTTCGTGAATTTACCGACAGCAACGAAGCTACCGCGGGAGCATTTGTTATCCCGACACTCGAAAACACCAAATCGGTAGGTCTGACGGGGAAGGATCTGTCGAGGGCAAGTATGCAGTACAGCACGCAGACCGGTCAACCCGAAGTCCAGTTGGAATTTAATGCCGCGGGAGCCAAGAAGTTTGCCGATGCGACCACGCGGTTAGTGGGGAAGCCGATTGCCATATTTTTGGATGAGATCCCGCTTACATCACCTACCGTGCAGACGGCGATTACCGATGGGAGAGCGGTGATTACGG
>CAYUZE010000004.1:0-13741 GCA_964449585.1 uncultured Gammaproteobacteria bacterium
CTTACATCACCTACCGTGCAGACGGCGATTACCGATGGGAGAGCGGTGATTACGGGAAGTTTTGATCGGGATACCGCCAAAACGCTCGCCCTACAGCTTAATGCGGGGGCGCTCCCCGTACCGGTACGACCTGTTGAACAACGGACGGTAGAAGCAACGTTAGGTGCGGAGTCGGTGGCAAAAAGTATCACGGCGGGAGTTATCGGATTGGGATTTGTTGCGCTATTTATGGTGCTCCAGTACGGCAGGTTAGGACTTATCGCCGATGCCGCGCTTATTTTATACGGCCTCTTATCGTTCGGTATCTTCCGACTTTTCAGTATCACGTTAACCCTCCCGGGAATTGCAGGATTCCTTTTGTCGATCGGTATGGCGGTTGACAGCAATATTCTTATTTTTGAGCGGTATAAGGAAGAACTTCAGTCAGGCAAGCCGTGGGCAATAGCCATGGAACAGGCGTTCGGGAAAGCGTGGGACAGTATTCGGGATGCGAATTTTACGACCATTATCACCTCGCTTATCCTGTACAACCCTGGCAACTCAAGCCTGTTGCCCGCAAGCGGGCTTGTTCGGGGATTTGCCGCGACATTGCTTATCGGGGTTCTTGCGAGCTTATTTACCGGCATTGTGGCGACCCGTACGTTTATCCGTGTATTCTTTAAGGAGAAAAAAACCTTATGATACGATTCAGCAAATATCTTTGGTTGTATGCCGTCATTTCATTACTGGTGCTTGTTCCGGGCATGTATTCGCTGGTACGGTACGGATTCCGCCAGTCGATTGATTTTGCGGGGGGCACGCTGGTCGAGTACCGGACAAGTAATCCCATAGATGTTGAGACGATAACCCGTGCGGCAGAAGATGCCTCGATTGACCTGGTGAGCGTGCAACAATCCCGTGACTCGTCGTTTCTTGTGCGCATGAAGCAGGAGCCGAAAGAGCGGATAACAACTCTCACTGATCGCATTGAAGCGCGTGCATCCGTAAGCGCCGTGATCCTCCGAAATGAAACTGTCGGACCGACACTGGGAGCGGAATTGTTGCAAAAGGCGCTTTTTGCGGCGCTTTTGGCAATCTCCGCTATTCTTCTCTATGTCGCCTGGGCATTCAAAAACATTCGATTCGGTATCGCGGCAATCGTTGCCCTCCTGCATGATCTGTTGGTGGTACTCGGCATGTTTTCGCTATTCGGGCATTTCCTCGGTGTCGAGGTCGATACCTTGTTTGTGACCGCATTTTTAACCACCATGAGCTTTTCCGTCCATGACACCATTGTGGTGTTTGATCGGATTCGGGAGTACGTGAAGCGTGACCGCTCACGACCGTTTGAAGAAATCGCCGATATGGCATTAACCGAAACCATGAACCGGTCGCTTACCAATTCGTTCACCATCATCTTCATGTTGGTTGCCCTTATCCTTATGGGAGGGGAGACCACGAAGTGGTTTGTCGTAGCGCTTCTCATCGGCACGATCTCGGGTACCTACTCGTCACCGTTTGTCGCCACCCCGGTGCTGTTACTTTGGCACAAATGGGAAAAGCAAAAGAGGAACTGACGCGCAGGGTTCAGCTTGCGAGTGTCGTTTTGAGGATTTCCATTTTGGCAAGTAATGCTTCCCGTTCATTAGCAAGCGTGCCGTTTTCCACTTCGGCAAACAGTGCATCCAGTACTTTCCCGATCAAAGGCCCCGGAGCTATTCCAAAAATCTTCATGACGTCATGACCGTTCACCTGTAAATCAGCGACGGTAAAAGGCTGTCGTTGCACTTCTTCCAGCCGTTTTTTATAGAGCTCCAGACGCCACGAGGTCTCGGTGGCTCCGCCGCCCAAACGGTCACCAATCCGGAGCGCCAACATATGCTCGAGATTATCCTTGCCGACACGGCGAATAAATCTGCGGAGCGCACTGTCCGTCTGGCGCTCATCGACACTGAATTGGTGCCACCGTACTAAAATATACAGGAGTTCCGCCTGTTTGCGCGAAAGGCGAAGTCGTGATCCCACCTGTTTTGCGATACGGGAACCGACCACTTCATGGTTATAAAAGGTGATAACTCCCGTTTCATCTTTGCGAAATGTCGGCGGCTTTCCCAAATCATGGATAAGGGTTGCCAGGCGAACGATCGGGTCCGTTGACGGACAGAATTTCATCGCCATGACCGAATGTGTCCCCACATCATAGATGTGGTGACGCTTCGGGCTTTTTTGCGGAGTGGCAAACGCCTCTTCAAGTTCGGGAAGGATGTAATGAAGAAGTCCGATATTTTTTAACACCAATATCGCATCCGCGGCATGCGGAGAGGCAATGATCTTCAAAAATTCATCCCGGATTCGCTCGGCGGATATTTTTTTGATGAGTGAGGCATGTTCCCGTATGGCGATAGCGGATTGCTCGTCGATGGCAAAGCCGAATCGTGCGGCAAACCGCACGGCGCGGAGCATCCGTAACGCGTCCTCGCGGAATCTGTCGGAAGGGGTTCCGACGGTACGGATTACTTTTTCGGCAATATCCTTTTGTCCGTCATACGGATCAACAAGCATGGTTCCGTCAAAAGCGATGGCGTTCATCGTAAAATCGCGTCGTGATAAATCTTCAAGAAGTGTTTTGCCCCAGGTGATTTTATCGGGGTGCCGGTGATCACCGTAGCCTTCTTCACTGCGGTAGGTCGTCACTTCATAAATATCCGTTACTTCCGAGTCGGGATTATCGGCGTCTTTGCGGAGTTTAATGCCGACGGTGCCGAACTGATTGTCGTAGAAACTATCGGGGAAAAGCGAAAGTATTTCTTCGGGCACGGCATTTGTCGTAAAATCCCAGCCGCGGGTTTCCATACCCATCAAAAGATCACGTACCGATCCGCCGACCGCGTAGCACTCAAAACCCGCCTTTTTGAAGACGTCGATAATCGCTTGTGCGGATTGAGGTAGGCTAATCATACTGGTATTATACCTAGAATGAGCAGGAAGTGGCAGATTATCCGTGAATTTGACGAAAAAGACCACGATAACGAACCGGTTTCGATGATCGCCGAACTGTTACATGACCGGGGGATTACTACCCCTGAAGAACGGCAAGCGTTTCTGCATCCGCAAAATCCTGACGATCTTACCGCCGAAGAAGTGGGCATCGATGCGACGGCGCTTGCCACAGTACTTACGCGTATCGAAAAAGCCATACGGGACAAAGAATCCGTTGTTGTGTACGCCGATTACGATGCCGATGGGATCACTGCGGGAGCAACGCTCTGGGAAACATTATGGAAGTTGGGAGCGCGCGTGATGCCCTACATTCCGCATCGGGTGGAGGAAGGATACGGCCTTTCGATAAAAGGGATAGACGCGGTTGCCAAGGAATATGATCCCGCACTCATCATCACCGTTGATCACGGGATAACCGCAAAAGAACAGGTTGAGTATGCAAAAAAACTCGGCATAGAAGTTATCGTGACCGATCACCATGTAAAGCCGGACGCTCTGCCCATGTGCACCATCGTGCACACAACCAAACTGTCAGGCTCCGGGGTTTCGTGGTTTGTGGCAAAAGAGCTCCTCAAGCGGTACCACAAAGATGATCCCGAACTTATCGCGCTTCCCGCAATCGGCACAATTGCCGATTTGCTGCCCCTTGTCGGAGCTAACCGCGCGATCGTCAAAGCGGGCCTTGCCGTACTGCGGAAAACCAAACGTATCGGGCTTGATGCATTAATTACCGAAGCCGGGATCGAGAAATCAACGCTCACCACGTACTCGGTATCGCATATGATTGCCCCCCGGTTAAATGCGATGGGCAGGCTTGAGCATGCGCTGGATGCACTTCGTTTACTGTGCACCAAAGATACGGAAAAGGCGGCAATTCTTGCCCAAAAATTGGGATTTACCAATAAAGAACGGCAAAAATTGACGGAAGATACCGTCAGTCATGCACGGGAGTTATTGTTGACTACCGTCACCGCCGATCCTTCCGCAAGCAGACTTATCTTTCTTGCGCACGAATCCTATAACCCCGGCGTCATCGGGCTGGTTGCCGGGCGACTCGTCGAGTCTTACTACCGACCCGCCATTATTCTCGCCATCGGTGACGGGTTTGCCAAAGCATCTGCTCGCTCGATTAAAGGGTTTAACATTGTCGAAGCGATCAGAAGTTGTGCTGATTTGCTGGTCGATGTCGGCGGGCATCCGATGGCGGCGGGATTTACCGTGGAAACGAAAAATATCGAAGCGTTGCGCGACCGGTTAACGGCGTTGGCTACGGCACAATTATTGCCGGAGACTCTGCTCCGAACGCTTACCGTCGATGCCGTCATTCCGCTGGGGTGGGTGACCGAGTCGCTATGGAAAGCAGTTCAGGTGTTAGCTCCGTTCGGCTTCGGCAACTATGAACCGGTGTTTGCATCGAGGAGTGTGGTAATCACGGATAGCCGCATCATCGGTGCAACCAAAAAACATATAAAGCTTTCCCTCACGGAAAAAAAGACAAGAAACGTATTTGAAGCAGTGGGATTTAATATGGCCGATGAGTTTGGGGGTATCCCGAAAGGAACGGTTGCCGATATTGCCTACTCGATCGATATGAATGAGTGGAACGGCAAAAGAACACTCCAGCTGAAGATAAAAGACATCATCATTTCCCCATAAAAAATCCCCGCGTTCGAGTCGGCGCTATTACCGATGAACACGGGGATTTATGTTGTTGTTCGTTTCCCATAAACGCTTTGATTGAAAAAGTGATTATAAAAAATGTCACTTCTTCAGAAAAAGCGTTTATGGGACAAATATGTCGAGGGTGGGGTAGTGAAAATAAAAGATAAGCAAGCGAATTTGCTCAGATTATTTTCAACAAAACCCCCCGAGGGATAAGAAGACCTCGACCTGAGGTTGAGGTCTTCTTACCAGTATTCGGTTGTAGGTTGGGTTGTAGTCACCCGGCATGATGGGAGTGGTCAGGGTGTCCTTTGCGGCACCATGAACACAGTCCGTCCTTTGCACCGAGTGTCGGCGCACCACATTTTCCTGCTCTGAAGAACCCCCGTCTTTTGTGGAACTTGCTGTTTTTACAACGACAGGTTTGCTGATTTGGAACTGGTTTTTCTTTGGTAGCCTGCGGGTCCGGTGTTTGTGCCGGGGTTGGGTGAGTTTTTTGTCTCATAGTGTCCTCTTTATTCATAAATTTTGGCGGTGGTTGAGTATTACAGTTTGTTACTTTTTTCTTTTTCGTACTCCTCTGCTTGTTGGGATTTTGTGGTTAAATTACCCCCGATTTTTGAACAACGGAAAAGACGGAACGGACAGTATTTCCGTCTTTGCCATCGCTCAAAAGATGTTAAGGTGCCTCACAACACTACTGCGTTGCTTCTTTTTCGTCTCGTGCCGTACCAAGTTCTTCCGCCATGGGAAATACGACCGTTACCGTCGTTTCCTTATCGGTTACCACCGCAATTTTCCAGACAGACGACCGTCGTTCCGGCTCATCGGGTTGCATTGCTCTTTCATTTGCTTTTTCCATAGTTTTTGGCATTAAAAAACCCTCCTTTTTTGGGGAGGGTCCGTGTCATGCGAATTTTTTTATTGTGTTTATGCGCGCATCACACGACCCTCTCCGACGATTCGGAGGGTAATAAGGGTCATAAAAAGATGCGCAGATTGCTGCATAAGAACTCCATTATATAAAGAGGATCGTTATCTTGTCAACCGTACTTTCGCGGCATATAATACAAAAAGCAGGCGCAGATGGTCTGACACACCGGAGCTTTTCGGGGTAATAACCGAGACGGGTGCGCCCGTTACAGCAATAAAGAGAAAAAAATAAGGTGGTACCGCGAATTACCCGTTCGCCCTTATACTAGTAAGGAGAACGGGTTTATTTGTGGCATAATGGAGGATATATGCGGACACTCGCTAATGAAACGACGGCAAAAGTCGGTGAAACAGTTACTCTTCAGGGGTGGGTGCTTGCCCGTCGTGATCACGGCAAGATCATGTTTTTGGATCTTCGCGACCGGTCGGGTGTGGTGCAGATGGTAGGCACCAAAAATCTTGGTGACGCCAGGGCGGAAGATGTGATCGAAGTTACGGGATTGGTGAAACAACGCCCCGATTCCATGGTCAATACAAAAATTCCAACGGGAACCGTTGAAGTTGAAATTCAAACCCTTACCGTGCTTACCCACGCCCATGAAATGCCGTTTCCCATCGATACGGATGGGTATGAGGTAAATGAGGAGATACGCACCAAATACCGGTATCTGGATTTGCGCCGTCCCCGTATGGCACGAAACATCAGGATACGGAGTAAAGTCGTGGGATTTATCCGCAACTTCCTGTATGAACATGATTTTGTGGAAATCGAAACCCCGATCCTCACCAAAACCACCCCCGAAGGAGCACGCGATTTTCTGGTGCCATCGAGACTCCAGCAGGGAAAATTCTATGCACTACCGCAATCACCCCAGCAATATAAACAGATGCTGATGGTGGCGGGCATGGAGCGGTATTTTCAGATTGCCCGCTGCTTCCGCGATGAAGATCCGCGACGGGATCGTGCATACGGGGAGTTCACGCAACTTGATATGGAGCTTTCCTTTGTAACCCAGAATGACATTCTGGAGCTTATCGAGGAAATGTTCACCAAACTGGTCACCACCCTGTTTCCCGAAAAGCACATAAGCCAAACCCCGTGGCCGCGGCTTTCCCATAAGGAAGTCATGGATACGTATGGGACGGATAAACCGGATTTACGCAAAGATAAGAATGATCCGAACGAGTTGGCGTTTTCATGGACAATTGATTTCCCGCTGTTTAATGAACAGAAGGATGATGATTTTTTCTACGGATCGGGAAAAGCGAAATTTGCACCCAGTCACCATATGTTCACCGCACCACATCCTGAGGATATTCCGCTCTTGGACACCGATCCCATGAAAGTACGCGGATTACAGCATGATTTAGTCTTAAACGGCTTTGAAGTCGGCGGCGGCAGCATCCGTATTCATCAGGCCGAAGTGCAGGCAAAAGTATTTGACCTCATAGGCTTTACCGAAGCGCAAAAACAGGAGTTTTCGCATATGCTCACGGCATTTACGTACGGGGTACCACCCCACGGGGGAATCGCTCCCGGCATCGACCGGTTTTTAATGACGCTATTGGGAGAACCGAGCGTGCGGGAAGTGATGGCATTTCCCACATCGGCTTCCGGCACGACCAGCGTTATGGATGCGCCGAGCCCCGCAACCCCTGATCAGTTAAGTGAGCTGGGGATCAGTGTCGCCGTAAGCGCGTTTAAGAGACCCTCGGATGGCGATGCGGTATATGCGAAGATTATCGAAGGACTAACGCAAAAAAAATTTGAGTTTGAACCGTACGAACATGCGGCGGTCAAAACCTCAGAGGAGGCGGCCAAGGTGCGCAATACGCCGCTTCGCGAGGGAGCCAAGGCCTTGCTGCTTTACGCCGATGACAAACCCATCATGGTTGTTGTTTCGGGAGACCGAAAGCTTGATATGAAAGCGTTTAAGGCACTGTATCATGTTCGTGATCTCCGCATGGGAACGCCCGCGGAAGTGGAGGAAATAACGGGAGTAACGATCGGTGCCGTGCCGCCGTTCGGACATCTCTTCGATATTGCACTGTATATGGATGCAGCGGTTCGAACGAACGCTCATGTGTCATTTAACGCGGGACTTCATACCAAATCCGTTCGTATGAAGGAAACTGATTACGAAAAATTTGCCGGTCCCACGGTCGGTGAGTTTTCCAAGGACGCGTCATGAAACACCTATCCCTGCCGAAAATACGAAATCTATGGTTTATCCGACATTGGGATAAACTGCTGTTTTTGAGCGTATGTATCGTATTTTTTGTTTTTGTTCCGACTCCCATGATGTACGGGAAACTGGTTTCACAGGAAGGGCCCCTCAAAAATATTTTGCCGTTTCCTACTCCGACGCCCGCGCCGTATCCGATCAATACAACGGGTATATATCCTGGATATGAAATTTCCGCACAAGGGGTAATTGTCTATGATCTCGATAGCGGGGTGACTCTCTACGGGAGAGATACCGAGGTGCTTCTTTCGCCCGCTTCCACCACAAAAATTATGACCGCGCTTATCGCTCTTGAACATTATGAGCTGGATGAGGTGGTAACGGTTCGAACCGTTGCCAACTCGGGAGCGGTTATGGGACTAATTCCGGGGGAACAAATCACCGTGGAAAATCTCCTCTACGGAGCGCTTATTCAGTCGGGCAATGATGCCGCATGGGCGCTTGCCGAACATTTCGATGGTGGCGTCGAAAAATTTATGGAAAAAATGAACGAGAAAGCCGTTGCATTGCATCTTACGCATACTCGCTTTACCAACCCCGTAGGGTACGACGATCCGAATCATAAAATGTCTGCAAGTGACCTGGCAAGACTTTCGGCGTATGCGTTAACCAACAAAACGATAGCAAAAATTGTGGCTATTCCGCAGATTACTATCTCCGATGTTACCCATACCCGCTTTCATCCGCTGACGAACGTCAATGCGCTCCTGGGGAAAATTCCGGGAGTCGCCGGTATAAAAACCGGATGGACGGAAGAAGCGGGGGAAAATCTTGTTACGCTTGTAACCCGTGACAATCGGCGCATTATCCTGGTTGTTTTAAAAAGCCTTAACCGCTTCGGAGATACCGAACAACTTATCAATTGGGTATTTGCCAACTACGAATGGCGGGTATATCAACCCCCTACGGAGTAATAACTTCTTTACTGTTCGATGAACTCGGGACTTACCGCGGGGACATAGGCGATAAATCCGTCGTCACCCTCAAAAACAAACACGGGTTGGAGATACGTCTGGGGAATTGTCGGATCATAGTACGCAAGATAAATATTTCGCACGGTGATAAGCGGGGTTTTCGGATACTGTAAAACATAACCGCCACCCTGCTGCAGCTCCTGCCATGCCTGTGTGCTGGATTTTAATGCGTAGGTGGCTACCGTCTGATAATCGATAGGCCAGTAGGCGTAGGTAAAGCTGATAATACGCTTTTTGGCGTTCCCCGATCCTGAGAGTACGATTGATATCGGTCCGTCTGACGTACCCGTGACGATCGGTGTCGCGGCGATCTTCGGTCGAAAGAAGTCCACTTTGACCGCATCTGCCTGGGACTGACTGGAAACGGGGATGAGGCTACTTTCCGATACCCGGTAGTAGGTAACCCGTATCTCTCCGCCCGTGAGATCTTCCGGATAGAGATTATAGGTTTGCAGTAAATTCCTGGCTTCCGCTTTTGCTTCTTGGATTGAAGGAACTTTGCTGTTCAAGAATAATCCCGTGTCCCGTTGAAAATCATATTGGATAACAAAATTGGTAGTCACGATGTCATACCATAGATGCCGGAGCTGCGTCGTTGTATCGTCAAAGCGATAGATATTTTTGTTTGCGGCATCAGGAATCGGAGTGGTTGCAAACCCTAGTCGTTTGGCAAACGCCTGGGCGGTAGAAAGCGCCAGAAGGTTCGATCCTTTTTTGGGCATGAAATACACGTTTGCCGAAGCCGATGCGGCGGGGACGGACCCCTCGATTGTCTGGAGCTGAAAAATAAGTTGCCCCGTGGGAGATGCTTCCGTGAGCGGAAACGTCACCGCCGGCAAAGTGCCGAATGCATGATTCGGAGGCGGTGCTTTGGGGGGGAAGATAGTAAGATAAACATTAACCACCACTCCCCAGAAAATACGAAGCAAAATATAGCCTATGACGGCGATAATACTCCAGTTTATGGTTCTTCTCGTGTAAAAAGCGGTTTCGGTAAGCGAACTCATAGGCAGTATGGTACCACGAAGGCCGTAGCCCCACTACATTGAGTATATGGATATGACTTGATAGAATCAATCGTATGACGACACGAACCCGTATTGCACCGTCTCCGACCGGTCAGGATTTGCACATAGGGAACGCCTATACGGCGCTTATCAATTACGTGGTGGCTGCCAAGGTAGGCGGACAATTTATAATCCGTATCGAGGATACTGATCGAACCAGATTGGTGGAAGGTTCGGAGGGGCGCATCTTGAGTTCATTGGATTGGCTGGAAATTCCCCACGCGGAAGGACCTGATGTGGGTGGTCCGTACGCTCCTTATCGGCAGTCAGAGCGGCTTCCCCTTTACAAAAAACACGCGGAAGCGCTTGTTGAAGCAGGTCATGCCTATTATTGCTTCTGCACCGCCGAGCGACTCGAAACAATGCGGAACTCACAAGAAGCAAACCATAAGCCGCCCATGTACGACGGATTATGTAAAAATATCAATCTTGTCGATGCACGAAAGCGGATTGCAGCCGGGGAGAAGCATGTCATCCGTATGAATGTTCCCGAAAGCGGAACAACCGTCTTTACCGATCTTATACGGGGTGAAGTGTCTTTTGAAAATGCCCTTATTGATGATCAGGTGCTCTTGAAGTCTGACGGGTTTCCCACCTATCACCTGGGAGTGGTCATTGACGATCATGAAATGAAAATATCGCATATTATCCGCGGAGAAGAATGGATTCCTTCGACCCCGAAACATATATTGTTGTACAAGTTTTTCGGTTGGGAAGCACCCGCCATCGCACATGTTTCGGTGCTCCGAAATCCCGATCGAAGTAAATTAAGCAAGCGGAAGAATCCCGTATGGGTGTCAGATTATAAGGCGAAGGGCTATTTGCCGGCCGCCATACGAAATTATCTTGCAAGTCTTGCGTGGTCGTATCCGGATGGCAGGGATCTATTTTCGCTTGCGGAAATGATTGCTGTTTTTGATATCGGCCAGCTTAAAACGTCTGCGCCTATATTTGACGTGGAGAAGCTCCGATGGATGAACGGCGAGTACATTCGCATGATGGATAATCATACGCTTATGAATCTGTTATACGCGTTTGATAGTCGTTTTCCGCACGATGACGATACGATGGAAAAAATATTGCCGCTTGTGAAGGAGCGGATGAAAACGCTTGCTGAATTCTGGTCACTTGCCGCGTTCTTTTACGGCGCACCGCAAGAATTTGAACGACCCGTGACTCCCGAGCTGGTTCAGCTTTCGCACGATGCCTTGGGTGCTTGTGATTGGCATCACGACGCTATGGAGCAGGCGGTACGATCGGCGTCGGAAAAAGCCGGGAAGAAAGCCCGTGATGTTTTTATGGAGTTGCGCTTAGCCGTAACCGGAAAAACCGTCGGGCCGCCACTTTTGGAATCGCTCGAAGTACTGGGGAAAGAGGAAACATTGGCCAGACTGAAATAAGCTCCTATCTGTTTATCCCCAAATGGTCGATCCGCATGTTTTATGCCGGTATATTTCTTGCAATGAAAGAGAGTAGCGCCTATCTTTGTCCGGCTTTGCCGGACGGCGCGTTGAGAGAAAATCACGGTTTTCTCTCAAATAGTAGTTCCGTAGGTTTTGTCCCAAAGTGGTTAGCGGTCCGAACTACGTTAGACGTAGTCAATCCAATGAGGATCGGTTTCCACGGTGAGATCGAGGAATACTTTTTTGTTTGCGGCCACTTCTAATTCTTTTCTCGCCGCCATACTGATCTCTTTTATCATGGCACCGTTCTGTCCGATAATCATGCCTTTATATCGATCGGCGGAAGTAAGCAGTCTGGCCTTGATATACGTTACCCCGTTGTCCCGCTCTTCAATTTCATCGACGACGGCAGCAATGGCGTAGGGTACTTCACGACGCAGGTTGAGAAATGCCTTTTCGCGGATAATTTCCGCTATAAACGTTTTGCTGTCCAGATTTAGTCCCGGTTGCACAAGGGTTGTCGTGTCGATCAGCGGCTCCCCCTCAGGAAGCCGTTCAAAAATTTCATCGAGTAATAAGGGAATGTGTTTGTTTTCGAGAGCGGAAATTTCAATCACTTTATCGAATTCGTCTTCCATGAAGCGATACTGGACGATGTGCGTCGGTTCCTTGACGTCAACTTTATTCACCACCAATATCTTAGGGATATTGAGTTTTCTCACCATGCCGAGTGCTCTGTTTTCCTCCTCGGCACGTTCTCTGGTATGATCCACCATATAGACGATAACGTCGATACCTTTTTCAATCATTTCTTCGGTACGGAGATTAATTCGCGCCGCTACCTGATCTTTCACCTTAGTAAAAATACCGGGAGTATCGACAAAAATAATTTGCCCGCGCTCTTCTTCAAAAACGGCTTGTATGGGAAAGCGCGTTGTTTGCGGTTTGGGCGAGGTAATAGACACCTTCTGCCCGAGCAAGGTGTTTAGAAGCGTTGACTTTCCGACATTGGGACGCCCCACAAGGGCAACGACTCCGGATTTCATTTCCTGCATATTATACTATAAAATGAAGCCCGTAGTATGAAATCATCCTCTGACGAACAATTGGTGCAAGAGGTTCAGCAGGGCAACATCCCGGCATTTGAAGCTCTGGTGAACAAATATCAGCATAAGCTCATCTCGTTTGTTGTTTCCGTGGTTCGTGATCACCATGCGGCTCAGGATATTGTGCAGGAGACCTTTATCCATTTGTATAAAACAATAGAGAGGGTACATACCGATCAGAAATTTTCCTCCTATCTTTATGCTATCGCCCGTAATCAGGCAATCAGTTTTCTGCGAAAAAGAAAAACACACGTCGATATCAGTCAGGCGGAGGATATTGCGGGGGAAGATTCTCCTGAATTATATGCACAGCAGCGTGACGAACAAGATCGTGTTGAATCCGCTCTTGCCCAAATCGATAAGAAATACCGGAAAGTGCTTACCCTTTACTATTATGATAATTTGTCGTATGAAGAAATAAGCAAAGTGTTACACCTCCCGGTAAATACCATACGGACTCATTTGCGCAGAGCCAAAGCAGCATTGAAATCACTGTTTCTTTCATGAAAAAACAAAACGTCACATCAGCAGTCATGCGGGAGATTACTTCGTTTGAAAAACAGCGATCAGTTTCGTGGATCATCGTTTTTGGAATCACCGTAGGCGCGATCGTTGTAAGCAGTGTCATCGCATTTGTCCGCACCTATGAAATCCTTGTCGATCGGCAGGCTATAGCCCTTTTGGAAATTTTTTATGAAGATCGTGAGATTTTTCTGGAATATTGGCAGGATGCGGCGTTTATTTTTGCGGCTGAGCTTCCGCGAACTACCCTCGGCATAGGTGTCTGCTTTTTACTCTTGCTTGGTATCTACTGGAGTGTTACCAAACGGCAACGTCATATCACCAAACGACGTCTTACGGAACTTGCAAAATTGAGAAAAAGCCGTAACAATACATACTAATCAAAAAGGAGGCATATGCGTAAGTATATTCCCGTACTACTCGTGGTACTTCTCGTAGTCAGTGCTCTTGCCGGTTTGAAACGGTTACGAAACAGTACGAATGAAACCCCCATAGCGCCCCTCACCACCACGCTTGCCCCCACCGGTGAAGGAAGCCCCGAAACACCTCCGGTCGAAACATCGGGGACGGTAAGCAGGCCGACTTCGATAACGCTTACGGTGAGTGCACCGGCTGACAACACGACGGTGACGTCATCGAACCTCGTGGTTCGCGGTAAAACGGTCGCCGGGGCTGAAGTATTCATCAATGATGCGGAGACAAAAGCGGACGGTAATGGTAATTTCAGCGCCACGATTACCCTGGACGAAGGAGAAAATTATATCCTTGTCGTCGCAAACGATGCAGCGGGCAACTATTCGGAAAAAGAAATTACCGTGGTGTATGAAGCACAATGAAACTTTTTAAACG